>DATBRV010000019.1:0-25340 GCA_036560145.1 Myxococcota bacterium | reverse complement strand
CGACCAGATGTTGATCAAGTACCTGGGCATCGAAGCGGAGCGGCCCCAGCCCGTCGCGGACGTCACGCCCGAGGCCGAAGGGCGCGCCTACGGATGCGCGTTCCGGATGGAGCCGCGGCCATGACGGCGCGAGCCCGCGCGGCCTGCGCGCTCGGCTGGCTGCTGCTCGCCGGCTGCGAGATCGGACCGCTGGGAGGGACGCCGCTGCGCGGCGAACCGGCGGCCGAGAGCGTGCGCGACTGGTCCTTCCTCGAACCCCGCTACACGATCGAGATCGAGACGCACGCGTCCTCCCTGCTGCCCTCCGCGCAGGCGCGCTTCGTGGTGCAGGACGGCGTGCTCTGGCTCTACGCGATGGCGACCGCGGACCTCGAGTTTCCCTGGGTGCGCCGGCTTCGCGACGTAGACGCCGGTGTCACCATCCTCGTCGACGGCAGACTGCACTCCGCCCGCGCCGTCCTGGTGCGCGACCCCGACGCGCTCGCGCCGCTGCTCCCGAGCGTGCTGCGCAAGTACCACTTCGTCGAGACCTCGCGGGCGCGCTTCGTCGCGAGCCCGGAGCGATTTCCCGGCACGCAGATCCGGCATTGGTTCTTCCGCGTGGAGCCGGCTCCCCGGTGAAGCTCCGGGCCGTGCTCTTCGACGCCACCGGGACGCTGATGGAGACGGCGCGCCCGGTCGGCGAGGTGTATGCCGAGCGCGCGCGCGAGCAGGGCGTCAGCCTCTCCCCCGCGCGCCTCGAGGACGCCTTCCGGCGGATCCTCGCCCAGGCGCCGCCCCTGCTGTTTCCCGATGCGGCGCCGGAGCGGATCCGGGATCTCGAAGCGGGCTGGTGGCGGAGCGTCGTCCGCTCGACCTTTCTCGCGGCGGACGGCACCGCGCGCTTCCGCGATTTCGACGGATTCTTCGCCGGCCTCTACGGGCACTACGCGAGCGCCGCCGCCTGGCGCGCGCGGCCGGGCGCGCGCGAGGCGCTGCTGCGTCTGCGCGCGCAGGGCCTCGCCACCGGCGTGGTCTCGAACTTCGACGGGCGCCTGCCCGGCATCCTGGCCGGGCTCGGGCTCGCCGAGCTGCTGGCCGTGGTGATGCTCCCCGGCGAAGCGCGCGCGGCCAAGCCGGATCCGCGCATCTTCGCGCTCGCGCTCGCGCGCCTGGGCGTCCCGCCCGCCGCCGCCGTCTTCGTGGGAGACGACCGCGCCCGCGATCTGGAAGGCGCGCGCGTCGCCGGGCTCTCCGCCATCGACGCATCCGGCCTTGCTACCCTCGACGGTCTCCCTGCGCTCCTGATGGGGATGGAGCAGAAAGAACCCGCATGAGCGACCTCGAAGCACGCCCCGACGCGCTGCGCTTCTTCCGCGAGCGCTTCGGCCTCGACGATCGCGGGCTCGCCGCCGGCCTCGACGCCGCGCTCGAGCGCAGCTTGGATCACGCCGACGTCTTCGTGGAGGTCACCACCCAGGACTCGGTCGCCCTCGAGGAAGGCATCGTGAAGAGCGGCGACCGCCACCTCGAGCAGGGCGTCGGCGTGCGAGCCCTGGCCGGCGAGAAGCAGGGCTACGCGCACGCCGACGACATCACGGTCGAGAGCGTGCGGCTGGCCGCCGCCACGGCGCGCGCCATCTCCGAGGGGTCCGGAAGCGGCAGCCCGGTCGCGGTGCGCGGCCGCGCGCCCGCGCGCGATCTCTACCCGGTGAGCCATCCGCCCACCGACGTCCCGGTCGGGCGCAAGGTCGACCTGCTGGGCGAGATCGACGTCTACGCGCGGGCCCTGGATCCGCGCGTGAAGCAGGTGATGGCGAGCGTGGTCTCCCAACATCGCCAGGTGTTGATCGCGGCCAGCGATGGAACCCTCTGCGCGGACGTGCAGCCGCTGGTGCGCCTCAACGTGCAGGTGGTCGCGGCCGACGGCGCCCGCCGCGAGGTCGGCTACCAGGGACTTGGCGGCCGCTACGCGCTCGAGCGCCTGCTCGATCCCGCGGCCTGGCGCCCGCTGGTCGCCGAGGCGGTGCGGGTGGCGACCCTGAACCTCTCGGCCGAGCCCTGCCCCGCCGGCACCCTCGACGTGGTGCTCGGCCCGGGCTGGCCCGGTGTCCTGCTGCACGAGGCGATCGGCCACGGCCTGGAGGGCGATTTCAACCGCAAGCAGACCTCGGCGTTCTCCGGCCGCCTGGGCGAGCGGGTGGCGGCCGAGGGCGTCACGGTCGTCGACGACGGCACCCTGCCCGGCCGGCGCGGGTCCCTCAACGTCGACGACGAGGGGACGCCCACCGGCCGCACGCTGCTGATCGAGAACGGCGTGCTCTGCGGCTATCTCCAGGATCGATTGAACGCGCGCCTGATGGGGATGCAGCCGACCGGCAACGGGAGGCGCGAGAGCTACGCCCATCTGCCGATGCCGCGCATGACTAACACTTTCATGCTCGCGGGCCAGGACGATCCGGCGGAGATCCTGCGCTCGGTCGCGCGTGGCATCTACGCGGTGTCGTTCGGCGGCGGCCAGGTCGACATCACCAGCGGAAAGTTCGTGTTCTCGGCCAACGAGGCCTACCGGATCGAAGACGGCCGGATCGGCGCGCCGCTCAAGGGCGCCACCCTGATCGGAAACGGACCCGACGTGCTGATGCGCGTGCGGCGGATCGGGAACGATCTCGCGCTCGACCAGGGCGTCGGGACCTGCGGCAAGGAAGGCCAGAGCGTGCCGGTCGGCGTGGGCCTGCCGACGCTGCGGATCGACGGCCTCACCGTCGGAGGCACGCAGGGATGAGCGCGGCCGCCGCGCGCGCGCCGCGGGGCGTGGTCGAGCAGGCGCTGGAGGCGGCGCGCCGCGCCGGCGCCGACGCCGCCGACGCGCTGCTGCTCCTCTCGGATTCGATCGAATCGCGCGTCCGCGGCAGCGAGATCGACTTCGTCAAACAGGCGCGAGAGCGCACGCTCGGGATCCGCGCGTTGGTGCGGGGCGCGCGCGGCTCGCGCTCGGCGGTCACGTCGACCAGCGACCTGTCCGAGGACGCCGTCGAGCGGATGGCCCGCGAGACGGTCGCGCTGGCGAAGGCGACGGCCGAGGACCCGATCGCCGGCCTGCCAGAGAACGGGTTCGCCGGAGAGGCGCCCGACCTCGCCCTTTTCGATCCCGCGGACCGCGGCGTGGGGATCGAGGCGCACATCGACCAGGCCCGCGTCGCCGAGGCCGCGGCGCGCGCGCTCGATCCGCGCATCGTGAACTCGGAGGGGACGCACGTCGCCTCCGGCTTCTCGGAGGTCGTCTACGGGAGCACGCACGGCTTCCTCTCGAGCTACGAATCCGCGCTCCACTCGCTCGCCTGCGAGCCGATCGCGCGCGAGAACGGCTCGCTCCAGCGCGATCACTGGCTCTCCGTCTCCCGCCGCCTGTGCAATCTCGAGGATCCCGCCTCGATCGGACGGCGGGCGGCGCAGCGCGCGCGGCGCCGGCTCGGCGGGCGGCGCGTGGCCACCTGCGAGGTCCCGGTGATCTTCGACCCGGTGACGGCGCCGAGCCTGCTCGGCCAGCTCGTCGCCTGCGTGAACGGCTACTCGGTCTATCGCGAGACCAGCTTTTTGGCCGGCAAGCTGGGCGAGATCGTCGCGAGCCCGCTGCTCACCGTGATCGACGACGGTCGGCGCGTGGGCGGGCTCGGCAGCCGGCCCTTCGACGGCGAGGGGCAGCCCACCCGCCGCAATCTCGTGCTCGAGCGCGGCCGGCTGGCGAGCTACCTGCTCGACTCCTACTCGGCGCGCAAGCTCGGAATGAAGTCGACCGGAAGCGCCGTCCGCGGCGCCGGCAGCGCGCCGAGCGCCGGCCCCAGCAATCTGTGGATCGAGCCGGGGAAGCAGACGCTCGAGGAGCTGATCGCCGGCACCCCGCGCGGCCTGCTGGTGACGGAGCTGATCGGGATGGGCTTCAACCCGGTCACCGGCGACTACTCGCGCGGCGCGGCCGGCCTCTGGATCGAAGGCGGCGAGCTGGCCGGCCCGGTGGAGGAGATCACGATCGCGGGCAATCTCGGCGACATGCTGCGGGACGTGGACGCGGTCGGCTGCGACCTCGTCTGGCTCGGACGCACCGCTTCCCCGTCCTTGCGCGTCGCGCGCATGACTCTCGCGGGGGAGTGAATGTCGGCGCCGGTGATGGTCGGCATGCAGCTTCCCGACGTCGACGTCTGGTCGGAGCGCGTGGTGGTCGCGCTCGGCCAGAACCCGGGCATCTTCACCGGCCCGGGCACCAACACCTACCTGATCGGGACCGGGCCGCAGCGGATCCTGCTCGACACCGGCGAGGGTCGGCCGGCCTACCTGGACGTGCTCGAGCGCGCCTGCGCGCGGGCCGGCGTGACCGGCCTCCAGGAGATCGTGCTCACGCACGGGCATCCCGACCACATGGGCGGGGTCGCCGGCGTGCTGGAGCGCTTCGGACCGCTGCGGGTCTCGAAGCTCCCATGGCCCGGGAACGACGAGCACTACGCTTGCGAGCTGACGCCGATCGGCGACGGCGCCCTGCTGCGCACGCCCGGCGCCACGCTGCGCGCGGTGCACTCGCCCGGCCACGCGCAGGATCACCTGTGCTTCGTGCTCGAGGAGGAGGGATCGCTTTTCTCGGGCGACAACGTGTTGGGGGTGGGGACCACGGTGATCCCTTCGAAGGGCGGCGATCTGCTCGACTACCTGCGATCGCTGGAGCGCCTGCTCGCGCAGGCGCCGCGCGCGATCTACCCGGCGCACGGCCCCCGCATCCCGGATGGCGTGGCCAAGATCCGCGAGTACCTCGCGCACCGCGCGCAGCGCGAGGCGCAGATCCTCGAGGCCCTCGGCCAGGGCCTCTCGCGCATCCCCGAGATGGTGCGGCGCATCTACGCCGCCTATCCGGAATCCCTGCACGGCGCCGCCGCGATGTCGGTGGCCTCGCACCTGCGCAAGCTCGAGCGCGAGGGCCGCGTCTCGCGCCACGGGGGCGAGCCGATGGCGGCCGCCTGGCGGCTCGCGTGACGCATCCGCTCCTGCGCCGGCTCGCGAGCGCCGACGCCGAGGAGCGCCGGCAGGCCTGCCTGGAGGCCGCCGAGGATCCCTCCGCGGTGCTGCTGGTGCCCGCGCTCGCCGCCGCCCTGGGCGATCCGGACAGGGCCGTTGCGCGCGCGGCGTCCAGGGCGCTGGCGGGGCTCGGGCGTCAACACCGTGTGGTGACGGAGGCGCTGCGCGACGCGCTGCGCGCGGACCCGCCGCGCGGCCGCATCCAGGCCGCCTTCACGCTGGCGCGGCTCGAGCCCCCCGAGCCGCGCTCGCTCCCCGCGCTGGTGGCGGCGCTGGAATCCGGGGAAGGCGACGTGCGCTGGACCGCGACGCGGATCCTGGTCGAGATGGGCCGCGGCCACGGCGAGGTGCTGCCCCTGCTGATCGGCCTCGCGCGGGATGGTTCGCCGCGCGCGCGCCGGATGGCGCTCACCGGCCTGCGCGAGCTCGCCCCCGGCGAGCCCGAGGTCGCGCGCCTGCTGCTCGCCGCCACGCGCGACGCGGATCTCCGCGTGCGGCGCGCCGCCATCGCGGCGCTCGCCGGACTCGACGAGCCGCCGCCCGCGGTGATCGATCGCTTGACGGCGCTCGAGTCCGGCGACCCGGACGAAGCGAGCCGGCGCCTGGCGGCCGGCGCGCTGGCGCGCCTCGCCGCCGCGGATCCCCGCTAGGCCCCGACGAACAGGAGCTGGTCGAGCGAGAGGCTCCCCGGCCCCAGCAGCGCGAAGACGGCGCAGATCACCGCCAGGTTGATGGTGTACTCGGCGCCCGGCGGATCGTTGGTGATCAGGTAGCCCGCGCCCTTGTGACCGAGCCGGCCCGCGACCAGCATGGTGAACACCAGCAGCAGACTGGCCGGCCGTGTGAAGAGGCCGAGCGTGAGCAGCGCTCCGCCGGTGATCTCCGACAGCATCGCCATGCGCGCCTGGAGCGGCGCGAAGGGAACCCCGAGCGATTCCAGGAACTGCACGAAGCCCTGCATGCTTCCGGTGCCGACCAGGCCGAGCTTGCCGAGCCCGTGCGTCACGAAGCAGCCGCCGATGAAGAGGCGTCCGATCAACAGGGCCAGATCGCTGAGCCCGGACGAGGTTCCGACCAGCCAGCCTGCGAGCGAATCCATCGCGCCTCCCGCGGTCGACGCAGCGCCGCGGCCCACGTTCTACCATGCCGCCGTGGAGGAGGACCATGCTGAAGAGCGAGTTCTACCAGGAGGCCCGCCACGATCATCCGGGCCCGCTCGCGGGAGTGCGCGTGCTGGAGGCGACCACCACCTGGGCCGGGCCCATGTGCGGCTGCATCCTGGCCGACTTCGGAGCCGACGTGATCAAGGTCGAGCACCCGGACGGCGAGATCGCGCGGCGCTCGCCGCCGATGCTGCCCGGCACGGATCCGCCGGTCTCGTTCATGCACGCCACCGTCAACCGCAACAAGCGCAGCCTCTCGCTCGACCTGCGCCGCCCGGAGGGCCTCGCCCTGTTCCTGGCGCTCGCAAAACGAAGCGACGTCGTGATCGAGAACTTCCGGCCCGGAACGCTCGCGAGCTGGGGCGCCGGCTACCCCGCCCTGCGCGCGCTCAAGCCCGATTTGATCTACGTCTCGATCAGCGGCTTCGGGCAGTGGGGCCCCTGGGCGGATCGCGTCGGCTACGACCCGCTCGCCCAGGCGGCCAGCGGATTCCTCTCGCTCAATGGCAGCCCAGACGGCGAGCCGGTCAAGTCCCCCACTTTTTTGGCCGACGACCTCGCCGGCCTGCATGCGGCACTGGCCGCGCTGGCCGCGCTGCGCCACCGCGACGCCACCGGCGAGGGCCAGCAGATCGACGTGGCGCTGCTCGACGCCATGCTCTTCCAGTCGACCGGCTATCTGACGCTCGGCGCGCTCGGCGTCGAGCTGCCGCGGCTCGGGAACGAGTTCCGGATCGCCGCGCCCGCCAACACGTACGCGTGTCGGGACGGCCGGATCATGGCCGGCGTGCTGCTCGACGCCCACTGGGTGCGCATGGCCGAGCTGCTCGGCCGCCCCGAGCTGGCCCGCGATCCAGGTTTTGCGACGGCCCCGGCCCGGATCGCGCGCCGCCGCGAGGTGGACCGGCTGGTGGCGGACTGGGCGCGCGAGCGAAGCGTCGAAGAGGCGCTCGCCGCCCTGATCGCGGCCGAGCTTCCCGCCGCCAAGGTGCAGACCTACGCGGAAGCCGCCCGCCACCCCGCGGTGCTGGCACGGGACATGCTCCAGACCCCGCCCGGTCCCGCCGGCGCCTCCGTCCCCGTCACCGGCCCCGCCGCCAAGCTCTCCCGCACCCCGCTCTCGGTGCGCAGCGCCGCCCCCGCGCTGGGTGCGCACAACGACGAGATCCTCGACGAGCTCGGCGTGCCGGCCGAAGAGCGCCGCCGCCTGCGCGAGCAGCGGATCCTCTAGGAGGCCCCGCCCGGCTCCGTCTGGGCGCGCGGGTCCAGCAACCGCTCGAGCTGATCCCGCGGCAGCACGCGTTGCTCGAGGCAGACCTCGCGCACGGTCTTGCCCGTCTCGGCGCACCGTTTCGCGATCCGGGCCGCCGCGTCGTACCCGATCGCCGGCACCAGCGCCGTCACCAGCGCGAGGCTGCCCTCGACCCAGGCGCCCGCGCGTTGCCGGTCGACCTCGAGCCCCTCGAGGCAACGCTCGACGAACAGATTCGAGACGTTGGCGAGCAGGCGCACGGACTCCAGCAGGTTGCGCGCGATCAGCGGCAGGAAGGCGTTGAGCTGGAGCTGCCCCGAGAGCCCCGCCACCGCGATCGCGGCGTCGTGGCCGATCACCTGGGCGGCCACCTGCGTTACGGACTCGCAGATCACGGGGTTCACCTTGCCCGGCATGATCGAGGAGCCCGGCTGGAGGGCGGGCAGGCGCAGCTCGCCGAGGCCGCAGCGCGGCCCGGAGGCCAGCAGGCGCAGGTCGCTCGCGATCTTGAAGAGCGACACCGCGATGGTTCGCAGCGCCCCGCTCGCCTCGACCGCGCCGTCGCGCGCGGCCTGCGCCTCGAAGTGATCGGCCGCCTCCCGAAAGCGAACGCCGGTCGCGCGCTCGAGATCCGCGATCGCGCGCTCGGGAAAGCCCACCGGGCGGTTGAGCCCAGTCCCCACCGCCGTGCCGCCCAGCGCGAGCTCGGCGAGCGCCTCGCCGGCGGCCTCGGCGCGCTGGACGCCAAGTTCTACTTGCCGCGCCCAGCCGCCCAGCTCTTGCGAGAGCCGCAGCGGCGTCGCGTCCATCAGGTGGGTGCGCCCGATCTTCACGACGTCGTCGCAGGCGGCGGCCTTGCGCGCGAGGCAAGCGTGCAGCCGCCGCAGCGCCGGCAGCAGCTCCTGCTGGATCGCGAGCCGCCCCGCCACGTGCAGCGCCGTCGGCATCACGTCGTTCGACGATTGCGATCGGTTCACGTGGTCGTTCGGGTGGACGCCCCCGACCTGCGGGCCCAGGCTCCGCTCGGCCAGGCGCGCGATCACCTCGTTCGCGTTCGTGTTGGTCGAGGTTCCCGAGCCGGTCTGGAACACGTCGAGCACGAACTGAGCGTCGTGACGGCCCTCGGCGACCTCGCGCGCGGCCTGCTCGATGGCGCGCGCGCGCGCCTCGTCGAGCGCGCCCAGCTCGCGGTTCGCCGCCGCAGCCGCCGCCTTGACGAGGCCGAGGGCGTGGATCAGCCGCAGGGGCATCTTTTCCCCGCTGACCGGAAAGTTCAGGATCGCGCGCTGGGTCGAGGCTCCCCAGAGCGCCGCGGCGGGCACCTCGACCTCGCCCATCGAATCGCGCTCGATGCGCACCTCACCCGCTCTGCTCACCTCACCCGGGTTGGTCGGCATGCTCCACCTCCCCCTGGCTTGCACGCCCATGATGCTCCGGAATGCGCGCCCGGGCGAGCGCGCGGCGCGCGGGCGATTGACCGGCGGCGGAGCGTCGGTCAAGATCCGAGCATCACAAGCGGACCGGAACCCCGCACGAGGAGCCAGCATGCCGGAGCTCAAGGGCAGCAAGACCCACAAGAACCTGAAGGACGCGTTCGCCGGGGAGTCCCAGGCGAACCGCCGCTATCTCTATTTCGCGCGCCAGGCCGACATCGAGGGCTATCCCGACGTGGGCGGCCTGTTCCGCGACACGGCCGAGGCCGAGACGGGACATGCGCACGGGCACCTCGACTTCCTGAAGCCCGCCGGCGACCCGGCCACCGACAAGCCGATCGGCTCCACCGACAAGAACCTGCGAGCGGCCGTCGCCGGCGAGACCTACGAGTACACCGAGATGTACCCGGGCATGGCGCGCGCCGCGCGCGACGAGAAGTTCGACTCGATCGCCGAGTGGTTCGAGACGCTCGCCAAGGCCGAGAAGTCGCACGCGGGGCGCTTCCAGAAGGCGCTCGACGGTCTGGAGAAGCTCTGATCGGCTTGCGGCGGGCGCGGAGCCCGGCATGAAGGTCCAGCCCCCCGAGCATGCCTCGTCGGAGCTGCGCTGGGAAGATCCCGCCTGGTCCGAGCCGGCGAGCGTCGAACGCGAGCTGCGCCGGGTGGGCGAGATCTGCCACCAGTGCCGGCGCTGCCTGCCGCTCTGCCCCTCCTTTCCCCGGCTCTTCGAGCTGATCGACGCCACCGATCGCGAGATCGAGGGCGTCGCCATGTCCGGCTTCGATGACGTCAACGAGCTCTGTTACCACTGCAAGCTCTGCTACAACCACTGCCCCTACACGCCGCCGCACGCCTGGGACGTCGACTTCCCGCAGCTGATGCGCCGCCACCAGTCGCTGCGCGCGGAGCGCGACGGCATCCCGCTGGCGCGCCGGATCACGACCCAGACCGACCTGCTCGGTCGCGTCGGTTCGCTGCTGCCCGCGCTGATGAACTTCGCGAACCGCAACCGCGCCTCGCGGGTCGTGATGGAGAAGACGCTCGGGATCCACCGCGACTGGGTACAGCCTTCGTACGCCTTCGAGACCGTCGAGCGCTGGTTCCGCAAGCGGAAGCCGGCCGCCGACGGCAGCGTCGGCCGGGCCGTGCTCTTCAGCACCTGCTCGGTGAACTACAACGACCCCGCCACCGGGCGCGCGGCCGTCGAGGTCCTCGAGCACAGCGGCGTGCGCGTGGACCTCTGCTACGAGCGCTGCTGCGGGATGCCCTACACCGACACGGGAGACCTGGCGTCCGCGCGCGAGAACGCCGAGCGCAACGTGGCCGACCTGCTGCCCCACGTCGAAGCGGGCGCGACCATCGTAGTGCCCGGGCCGTCGTGTTCGTTGATGCTCAAGTCCGAGTACCCGAAGCTGCTGGGCAGCCCGGCGTCGCGGCAGGTGGCGGCCGCCACGCGGGATCTGATGGAGCACCTCTACGAGCTCGCGCGTGCAAAAAAACTGGCGCGCGACTTCCGGAATCCCCTCGGCCGCGTCGCCTACCACGCGCCCTGCCATCTGCGCGCCCAGAACATCGGCTTCCGGGCCCTCGACCTGCTCCAGCTGGCGGGCGCCGAGGTAACGCTGATCGACGCCTGCTCGGGCGTGGACGGCACCTGGGGCATGCAGGCGCGCTTCCACGACGCCTCGCTGAAGGTCGCCGGCCCGCTCCTCGGCCGGATCCGCGAATCCGGCGCCGACCACGTCGCCACCGACTGCCCGCTCTCCGCGCTGCGGATCGAGGAGGGCACCGGCCGCAAGCCCGTGCACCCGATCGTGCTGCTGCGCCACGCCTACGGCGCCCTCGCGTGAAACCGCTCGGGATCGACGAGATCGTCCCCCTCGATCGCTATGGCCCGCTGCGCGACGCCTACCGGGAGCGCGTGATCGCCTACAAACGAATGCGTCGGGTCGCGCTGGGCGAGCAGGCGACCCTGCTCTTCGAGGACCGCGAGACCCTGCGCTTCCAGGTGCAGGAGATGCTCTGGGTGGAGCGGATCGGCGAGCCGGCCGGGATCCAGGCCGAGCTCGACGTCTACAACGAGCTGATGCCGGGCGAGGACGAGCTCTCCGCGACCCTCTTCCTCGAGATCGCGGAAGCCTCCGAGATCCGCCCCACCCTGGAGCGCCTGGTGGGTCTCGACCGCCACATCCAGCTGGTGCTCGGAGAGGGCGTGGACGAAACATCGTTTCACGCGCACTTCGACCGCCGTCAGTTCGAGGAGGAGCGGATCTCCGCGGTGCAGTACCTGCGCTTCCCCCTCGGCTCCGAGGGACGCCGGCGCCTGGCAAGTTCGTCTCTGCGCGCGCGGCTGCGGGCCAGTCACCTGCACTACCGGCGCGAAGAGGAGCTTCCCCCCGCCGTGCGCGAGAGCCTGGTCGCCTCGCTGGCGCGCGATCCCGCGCCGCTGCTCGCCCTCCCGAAGCGAGCCTGAATCGGTCGATTCGTGCTTGAAATGGCCCACGGCGGCTGATAGTGATACGCCGCTCGATCCCCCGCGAGGCTCGCGGGGGTGGCCGCTGGCTCGCCGCCGCAGGAGAAACCCGATGCTCGACCGGGGCGACACCGCCTGGATGCTCAGCGCGACCGCCCTGGTGCTCTTCATGACCGTCCCGGGGCTCGCGCTCTTCTACGGCGGACTGGTCCGCACCAAGAATGCGCTCTCGGTGCTGATGCAGTGCTTCGCGCTCACCGCGATGATCACGCTGCTCTGGCTCGCCTACGGCTACAGCATGGCCTTCTCCACGGGCGGGATGCAGGCGGGCGTCACCACGCTGCACGCGTTCATCGGCGGGTTCGAGAGGGCGTTCCTGCGCGGCGTCACGCCGGAGTCCCTCACCGGAACCATCCCCGAGGCGCTCTTCTTCGCCTACCAGATGACGTTTGCGATCATCACGCCCGCGCTGATCGTGGGCGCCTTCGCCGAGCGGATGAAGTTCTCCGCCATGCTGGCGTTCATGGCCGGTTGGTTCACGCTGGTGTACCTGCCCGTCTGCCACATGGTCTGGGGCGGGCCGGGCGCGTTCTTCTACGACATGGGCGTGCTCGACTTCGCCGGCGGCATCGTGGTGCACGTGACCGCCGGCGTCTCCGCGCTGGTGATGGCGATCGCGCTGGGCCGGCGGCTGGGCTGGCCGCACTCGCCGATGGCGCCGCACAACCTCACGCTCACCGTCACCGGCACCGGGATGCTCTGGGTCGGCTGGTTCGGATTCAACGCCGGCAGCGCGCTGGGCGCCACCGGCCAGGCCGCGATGGCGCTGGTCGCGACCCAGATCTCGGCCTCCGCCGCCGCGGTCACCTGGATGCTGATCGAGTGGCGCCAGCACGGGCGGGCCAGCGTGCTCGGCATCTGCACCGGGAGCGTGGCGGGCCTGGCGGCGGTGACGCCGGCCTCGGGCTTCATCGGGCCGCTGGGCGGGCTGTTGATCGGCATCGCCGCGGGGGCGGCCTGCTACTGGGCGTCGATGTCGTTCAAGCGACGCGCGGGCTACGACGACTCTCTGGACGTCTTCGGCGTGCACGGGGTCGGGGGCTTCCTGGGAACGGTCCTGGCGGGGGTCTTCGCCTCGAGCCAGTTCGGCGGCATCCGGCCCGATCTCTCGATCGCGAGCCAGGTCGGCGTGCAGCTCTTCGCGGCGACCGCCTGCGGCGCCTGGGCCGCCGCCGTCTCCTACGGCCTGGTGAAGGGGATCGACGCGTGGATCGGCGTCCGGGTCGGCGAGCAGGCCGAGGTCGAGGGGCTCGACCTCTCGCAGCACGGGGAACGCGGCTACAACCTGTAGCCATGACGCGCGAGAGCCTCGAGGTACGGCCCGACCTGCGGATTCCGGAGGACGAGCTGGTGCTACAGGTGAGCCGCGCCAGCGGCCCGGGCGGGCAGAAGGTGAACAAGACCAGCTCGCGCGTGACGCTGCGCTGGAGCGTCGCGGCCTCCAGCGCCCTCTCGGAGCGCCAACGCGCGCGTCTGCTCGCGCGGCTCCGCTCCCGCCTCACCCGCGAGGGCGAGCTGGTGCTCCATGCGCAGCGCTCGCGCAGCCAGGCCAGCAACCGCGAGCAGGCCCGCGCGCGCCTCGTCGAGCTGGTGCGGGACGCGCTGATCGAGCGCGCCCCGCGCCGCCCGACCGCTCCCACCCGCGGCTCGCGCGAGCGCGCCCGCGCCGCCAAGCGCCGGCGCAGCGCGCGGAAGCGGGAACGCGCTCGGGTCGATCCCGAGTGAACTTCGCTCGCCTTCGGCTCGCTGCGCGCGGGCTGGCGCCCGCTTGCGATCCCTATTGGATGCGGACGCGCCCGTCGAAGCCCTCGTCATAGCCGTGGAAGTAGGCGAGCTCGGACTCGGGCCAGCGCCAGCAGTAGCAGCCGTTGCCGTTGTCGAAGTCGACCAGCCAGAGGCCCTTCACGTCGAGGCCGAAGGCCTCCATCGCGCGCGCCCAGTCCGAAGTCACCTTCGCCACCTGGGCGTCGATCCGCTCGGCGGCGGGCGCTGCGCCGCCTTCGCGGTCGCGCTCCTCGAGCAGGGTCTGCACCTCGGCGACCGCCGCGGCGGTCCGCTCCCGCACGTCGGGCAGCAGGGCCCGCGCACCCTCGAGCGTCCAGCTTTTTCGAGCCGCCGCCACCGGCTACTTCTCGTCGTCCGCCAGCGACCGGATCATGCCGCGCACCACCGCGCTGCGGTTGGCGCCGCCGACCAGCAGCTTGAGGTCTTCGTAGAGCGTGGGATCGTTCACGATCATGCCCAGCGTGCCCTCGCCCCGGTCGATCTTGGCGAGGATGCTGTTGAGCCGCGCGCCGGCTTCGAGCGCCTCGATCACCAGGTCCTGCTCCGTCGGCGCGTCGTAGATCAGCGAATGAAGGATCCCCTCGCCCTGGTCGATCTCGCGCAGGATGTTCTCGAACCGCGCCAGCGAGCGCTCGATGCTCCCGACGCCGCCGCCGGTGTACTCGTCGTAGATCAGGCTGTGCAGCAGCCCGCGGCCGTCCTGAATCTGGGAGACGATCGCGCGGAAGGCGCCCACGGAGCTCGCGAGCGATTCGCCTCCGCCTTCCTTGCCGAACCCCTCGATCACCCGGTTCAGGTTGGCGGCCAGGGTCGCGATGCTGTCGAGCGCCAGGGTGCCCTTCGCCACCACGGATCCCAGGTCGAGCCGCGTGATGGTGGTGAGCTGCGCGCCGTCCTCCAGCGGCTGACCCGCGGTCGTCCCGATCGAGACCTCGACGTAGCGGTCGCCGAGCAGCCCGATCGTGCCGATCGTCGCCACCGAGTCGGTGCGGATCCGCTCGCTCACCTCGCGGTCCACCTGCAACACCACCTGGAGCGCCGGGCGCCCCTCCGGCCGCACGCCGAAGTTGACGCTCTCGACCCGGCCGACCGGCCGCCCGGCGAGCCAGACCGGGGCTCCGGCGATCAGGCCCTGCACGTTGTCGAAGTAGGCGACCAGGCGGTAGCGCGGGGCCCAGACGCCGCTGCGCGTGGAGAGCGACACGATCGCGAAGGCGAGCGCGGCGAGCGACACCAGGGCGAAGGCGCCTACGGTCAGGCTGAGCCGGCGGTCATGCTCCATCCGAAACCCCCTGTTCGATCGGTGCGCCGTCCGAAGTCTCCTGGAACGAGTCGCGCGCGCCGGAGAGGAAGGCCACGACGTCGGGGTGCGCCGAGCGCCGGATCTCGTCGGCGGTGCCGACGGCGACGATTCTACCGCCCTTCAGGAGCGCCACCCGGTTCGAGATCGCGAAGCAGAGCTCGAGCTCGTGGGTGACGATCACGGAGGTGATGCGCAGGCGGTCCTGAAGGGCGCGGATCAGCTCGCCGATTCTTTTTTGGTTGGCGGGATCCAGCCCGGTGGTGGGCTCGTCGTAGAGGATCGCGCGCGGCTCGAGCGCGATCGCGCGCGCCACGCCCACCCGCTTGCGCATTCCGCCCGAGAGCTCGGCGGGCAGCAGCGCCTCGGCCCCGGGCAGACCCACCGCGTCCAGGCAGCTCGCCACGCGCTCCGCGATCTGGCGCTCGGGCCAGTCCAGGTGCTCGCGCAGCGCGTAGGCCACGTTCTCGTAGACGCTGAGCGAATCGAAGAGCGCGGCGCTCTGGAACACCATCGAGAGCGCCTTGCGCACGTCGACGAGCTGGTCCTCGCCGAGCTCCGTGACGTCGCGGCCGAAGACGATCACCCGGCCAGCGTCGGGCTTGAGCAGGCCGATCATGTGCTTGAGGCAGACCGACTTCCCGCTGCCCGAGCCGCCCAGGATCGTGAAGGTCTCGCCCTCGCGGATCGCGAGGTCGACGCCCCGCAGCACCGACTTGCCGCGAAAGGACTTCTGGAGCCCGCGCAGCTCGATCGCAAGGGAGCCCCCGCCGACGGCCGTCATAGCGCGAGCAGGGCCTGGGTGAGGAAGAAATCGGAGATCAGCACCGCGATCGAGGCGACCACCACCGAGCGCGTGGTGGCGCGCCCGACACCGACCGTCCCGCCGGTCGTCTCGAGCGCCTGGAAGCAGGCGACCATCGCGATGATCCAGCCGAACACGAGGGTCTTGCCGATCCCCGAGAGGAAGTCCTCGACCGTGACGATGTTGAGCACCGTCTGCACGAAGAAGTTCGGCGCGATGTGGAATTGCGACGCCGAGATCACCAGCCCGCCCAGCATCCCGAGCAGGTTGGCGAGCACCGTGAGCAGGGGCAGCGCGAGGGTCGCCGCGATCACGCGGGGCAGCACCAGCTTCTGCACCGGGCTCGCCCCCAGCGAACGGATCGCGTCGACCTGCTCGGTCACCTGCATGGCGCCCAGCTCGGCCGTGATGCCGGCGCCCACGCGCCCCCCGACCATCAGGGCGGTGAGCACCGGCCCCAGCTCGCGCGCGAGCGAGAGGCCGACCACGCTCCCCACGTAGGGCTTGGCGCCGAAGCGCGCCAGCGCGAAGCCCGTCTGGAGCGCCAGCACCATGCCGGTAAACATCGCCGTGATCAACACGATGGTGGTGGAGCGCGCCCCGATCGCCTCCAGCTGGCGCAGCGTCTCGAGCGCCGGGAAGCGGCGGCGCGCCAACGCGCGGCCGGTCGCCGCGGCCAGCTGCACGAAGCGGCCGAACTCGTCGACCCGGTCGAGCACCAGCTCGCCGAGGCGGGCGAGCCCGCTCTGCGCCAGCTGGGCCCCGGGCTTCACGGCGCCTGGCCGGCGGCGCCGACCGCGGCGAGCGAGAAGCTGCCCAGCCACGCCTCGAAGTCGCGCTGGGCGGGCTCCGGATCGCCGGCCGCGACCACCAGGAAATCGTACGCGCAGCCCGCGGCCACCAACGTCAGCGTCTGGATCCGCACCGTCCTCCCGTCGAGCCGCGCATCGAAGATCTGCGACCAGGCGGGGAGGCCCACCAGCGACGCCGGTCCCGCCTGCCGCAGGGTGCGCTCCGGGATCCCGATCATCAGGTGGCGCGCCATGATCGCGGGCGTCGAAACGGGGCGTCCACAGCGCGTCTGAAGGCTCAGCGTCTCCGATCCACCCCGGCGGAAGGCGAGCGCCGCGCCCTCCAGATCGAACCGCTCCCAGCCTTGGCCGGGGGCCCCGATCCGATAGCCATCTCGTGTGCTGCGCCAGCCCCCGTTCTCCGCGACCAGATCGCGCGCGCACGCTGCGGCCAGCATCAGCGCCAGCCCTAGCGCGGCTCCGCAAGCGGAGCGCGCAGCGAGCCGCAGGCGAGCGGAGTTCATCAGGCCTGCGGAGCTCACGCAGCACCGGAGACGGCTCATCGGGCGGCGAAGCTACCGCAACCAGGCTGCCGCCGCGCTCGGCGGCGTACCTTGACGCGCTCGCGCCGGCCGGGTACTTCCGCGGCGTGTCGACCCCGCATCCGCTCGTGCTCGCCAGCGCCTCGCCGCGACGACGCGACCTGCTCGCGCGCGCCGGCGTCCGCTTCGAGGTGACGCCCTCGAACGTCCCCGAGCACGCGCGGCCGGACGAGACGCCGGCGCAGCTGGCGCGCCGGCTCGCCTCCGAGAAGGCGGGCGCCGTCGCCCGCCGCCTGGGGCCGTCGCCGGCCCGCTGGGTGCTGGGCGCGGACACCATCGTCGTGATCGACGGCGAGGTGCTCGGCAAGCCCGACGACGAGGGGCATGCCCTGGTCCTGCTCCGGCGCCTGGTCGGCCGGCGCCACCAGGTCGTCACCGGGGTGGCGCTGGTCGCCAGCGACACGCTGGAGGAGCGACACGCCGTGGTGGAGAGCTCCGTGAGCATGCGCGCCGCCGACGAGCGCGAGCTGCGCGCCTACATCGCCACCGGCGAGTCCTTGGACAAGGCCGGGGCGTATGCCGCGCAGGGCGGCGGGCGCCGGCTGATCGAGAAGATCGAAGGCAGCGAGACGAACGTGATCGGGCTGCCGCTCGAAGAGACCCTCGCGCTGCTGCGCGCGGCGGGCATCGGGCCCGGCGCCCCGTGAGCGAGACGCTCGCCGAGAGGCTGGCCGGGGTGCGCGAGCGGATGGCCGCGGCGGCCCGGCGTGCCGGCCGGAGCCCCGCGGAGCTGACGCTGGTCGGGGTAGCGAAGGGCGCGCCGGCCGCGAGCGTCGCCGAAGCGGTCGAAGCCGGGCTCGAGCACGTGGCGGAGAACTACGTCCAGGAGGCCCGCGCCAAGCTGCCCGAGCTGCGCGCCCGGCTCGAGGCGCTCGGCCTGCCGCTGCCCTGCCTGCACTTCGTCGGGCGGCTCCAGCGCAACAAGGCTCGCGAGGTCGCGCGCGACTTCGACGTGGTCGAAAGCGTGGACCGGGTCGAGCTCGGCGCCGAGCTCGAGCGCCGCGCGGCCGAGGCCGGCCGCGACCTCCGGATCCTGTTGCAGGTGAACGAGGACGCGGAGGCGAGCAAGGGCGGCGCCGCGCCCGATGCGCTGCGCGCGCTGCTCGCGGAGAGCGCCGCCTGGAAGCACCTGCGCGTCGACGGCCTGATGGCGATCCCGGCGCCGCAGGCGACGCCCGAGGCGAGCCGCGCCGGCTTCGCGCGCCTGCGCGAGCTCGCGCGCGCGCTGCGCGAGCAGCCCGGCGGCGGCTCGCTGCGCGAGCTCTCGATGGGGATGACGGCCGATTTCGAGATCGCGATCGAAGAAGGCGCCACCCGCGTGCGGATCGGCACCGCGATCTTCGGCCCGCGGCGACGCGGAGGAGGAGAGACGGAATGACGCTCGCGGACCGGCGGATCGGCTTCATCGGCGGCGGTGCGATGGCGGAGGCGCTGGCCGGCGGGCTGATCGCGGCCGGAGTCGCGCCCGGTGCGATCCTGGCGAGCGACGTCTCGGAGGGTCGGCGCCAGCGGCTCTCGTCGGCGCTCGGCGTCGCCGTCACGGACGACAACACGCGAGTCGCGCGCGAGAGCGACGTGGTGGTGATCGCGGTCAAGCCCGGCATGGTCGAGGCCGCCCTGGCCGGATTCGCCGCGGGCGCCGCCGGCGAAGCCCCGCTCTGGATCTCGATCGCCGCGGGCGTCCCGCTCGAACGGCTCGCGCGCTCGCTCCCGGCGCGGGCCCGGATCGTGCGCGCGATGCCGAACACGCCGGCGCTGGTGCGCGCCGGCGCCACGGCGCTCTGCGGCAACCCCGCCGCCGGCGCGGGCGATCTCGCCCTCGCGCAGGCGCTCTTCGAGGGGGTCGGGATGGTCTGGGTGGCGGCGCGCGAAGAGCAGCTCGACGCGGTGACGGGCCTGTCGGGAAGCGGCCCCGCCTACGTCTTCTCGCTGCTCGAGGCGCTCGGCGCCGCGGGCGAGCGGATGGGCCTCCCGCGCGCGGCGGCCGACCGCCTCGCCGTGCAGACCGTCTTCGGCGCCGCCAAGCTCGCGCTGGAAACCGAGCGCCCACCCGCGGAGCTGCGCAAGCAGGTCAGCTCGCCCGGGGGCACCACGCTGGCCGGCCTCGCGCGCCTCGAGGCACTGGGCTTCGCGGCGGCCATCGACTCCGCCGTGGAAGCGGCCACGCGGCGCTCGAAGGAGCTCGGGAAAACCCCCTGACCCCCTAAAGAAAACGCGCGGTTCGGTCGATCCCTTGCCGGAGCAAGAGGCCCCCGGGAGGACTGCATGCGCATCACCGCGCTCGACATCCGCAACCACCGCTTCCCCCGGCAGATGGGCGGCTACGATCGCGAGGAGGTCGACACCTTCCTGCGCATGATCGCGGAAGACTACGAGGCGGTGCTGCGCGACGCGCAATCGCAGCGCGACCAGGTCCTGAAGCTGGAAACGCGGGTCGAGGACCTGGCCTCCAACGAGGAGATCCTCCAGCAGACCCTGACCACCGCGCAGCGGCTCTCGGACGAGCTCAAGCGCACGGCGGTCAAGGAGGCCGAGGTCCGCGTCGGCGAGGCCGAGGTCAAGGCCGAGAAGATCCTGGACGCCGCGCACCGGCGCGCGGCGCGGCTCGCCGAGGACATCCGCGAGATGAGACTGCTGCGCACGCGCCTCGCCGCCGCCGTGCGCGCCGCAATCCAGATGCACCTCGACCTGCTCGAGGGCCTCGCCGAGGGAGGCGAGGACGACCCGCAGCTCGAGGGCCGGATGGCCCACCTGGGACGCTCGCCCCGGCCCGCGAAGGCCGAGACGGAGAGTTGACGGCCGCGAGACCGGACCTCGCCCTCGCCGTCACCCGCGACGGCCTCGCCTTCTGGATCGTGGTGACGCCGCGCGCCCGCCGCGAGAGCGTGGGGGGAAGCCGTGGTGGAGCCCTGCGGGTCGCGGTCGTCGAACCCCCCGTCGAAGGGGAGGCGAACGCAGCCTGCGTGCGGGCGCTGGCTCGGGCGCTCGGGGTCCCGCGCGCCGCGGTCCGGCTGGCGCCGAATGCCAGGGGCCGCCGCAAGCGCGTGCAGGTGGAGGGGGATGCGGAGGCGCTGGCGCGTCGCATCCGCGAATTGGCGCTGCCCGGCGCCGCTGACTAGGCTCTACGCGATGCCCGTCTACGAGTACGCCTGCGACAAGTGCGGCCACGAATTCGAGGCCGAGCAGCGGATCACGGAGCCGCCGCTCAAGACCTGCCCCCGCTGCCGCGCGCGCAAGCTCAAGCGGCTGATCTCGCAGACCTCGTTCGTGCTCAAGGGCAGCGGTTGGTACGCGGATCTCTACTCCTCGAAGGCCAAGCCGGACTCCGGCGAAGGCAAGTCCGACGCAGCCGCCTCGAAATCGGACTCGGCCGGCGAAGGCGCCTCGGCCCCCGCGACGGGCAGCTCCGACGCAACGCCTCCCAGCGATCCCAAGCCGAAGAAGAAGCGCGAGGGCAAGCCCGGCAAGAGCAAGGGCTCGAAGGCCGCGGCGTAGCCGCCTGCCCTATCCTGTCGCGCGAAGCATGAGCCAGTCCCCCCGCAACACGATCGTCGTCGACGGCCTCGGCCTCGCGAACCAGCTGCGCGCCCAGCTGACCGAGCAGGTCGCGGACCTGCGCGCCGCCGGCCGGCGCGCGCCCTGCCTGGCCGTCGTGCTGGTGGGCGACGATCCGGCCAGCGCCTCCTACATCAAGGGCAAGCGGCGAGCCTGCGATCGGGTGGGCATGGGGTCGGTCGAGCACAAGCTCTCCGCCGCGCTGAGCGAGGCGGCGGTGATCGAGCGGGTCGAGGCGCTGGGTCGCGACGACGGCATCGACGGAATCCTGGTCCAGCTGCCGCTTCCCAAGGGCATACGCCCGAATCGCGTCGCCGCCGCGATCGACCCCGCCAAGGACGTCGACGGCCTGCACCCGCTCAACGCCGGGAAGCTGCTGCTCGGCGAGCCTTGTCTCGTCCCCTGCACGCCGCTCGGGATCCTGAAGGTGCTGGAGCACTTCGAGATCCCGCTGGCCGGCGCGCACGCCGTCGTGATCGGGCGCAGCGCGATCGTGGGCAAGCCCGTCTCGCTGCTGCTCCAGCAGGCCAACGCCACCGTGACCATGTGCCATTCGCGCACCCGCGGCCTGGCGGATTTCTGCCGTCAGGCCGACGTGCTGGTGGCCGCCACGGGCGTGCCGCGCCTGGTGCGCGGCGACTGGATCAAGCCCGGAGCCGCCGTGATCGACGTCGGCGTCAGCGAGGTGGACGGCGAGCTGGTGGGCGACGTGGACACCGAGGGCGTGCTGGGCGTCGCGTCGCTCGTCACGCCCCACCGCCGCGGCGTCGGGCCGCTCACGATCACCATGCTGCTCTTCAACACGCTGGCCGCCTACCGGAGCCGCTGCGGCGCATGAGCCCGCTGCTCCGCACCCCGCTCTACGAGACCCACCGCCGCCTGGGCGCCCGGATGGTCGAGTTCGCCGGCTTCGAGATGCCGGTGCAGTACACCTCGATCCTGGAGGAGCATGCGGCGGTGCGGGAGCGGGCCGGGCTCTTCGACGTCTCCCACATGGGCCAGATCGAGCTCGAGGGCGCGGCCGCGATCGAGACCGCCGAGCGTCTGCTGACGCGGCCCGTCGCGTCGCTCGCCCTCGGCCGCGTCCGCTACGCGCTGCTCTGCAATCCCGAGGGCGGCGTGATCGACGACGTCACCTTCTACCGGCTGGCGCCCGAGGCGCTGCTGATCTGCGTGAACGCGGCCAACATCGAGAAGGATTGGCGCTGGATCGCGGGCCACTCCCCGCCCGAAGCCGGCGCCCGCAACCGCAGCGACGAGACGGGCCTGCTCGCGCTCCAGGGGCCGCTCGCGGCGCAGGTGCTGGCCAAGCTGGCCTCGCCGGCGGCGACGACGCTCGCCCGCTGGGCCTTCGCGCGTCTCGAGGTCGCGGGCCGGCCGGCCCTGGTCTCGCGGACCGGCTATACGGGCGCCGACGGCTTCGAGATCTACACGGCTTCGGCCGACGTGGTCGCCGTCTTCGAGGCCCTGCTCGCCGAGGGCGGGCCGCTCGGGCTGCTGCCGGTGGGGCTCGGCGCACGCGACACCTTGCGCCTCGAGGCCGCGATGCCCCTCTACGGCCACGAGCTCGACGAGACCACCTCGCCGCTCGAGGCCGGGCTGGGCCGCTACCTCAAGCTCGCGCGCGGCGGCTTCATCGGCGCCGAGGCGATCGCGCGGCGGCATGCCGCCGGCGACCCGCGCCAGCTGGTCGGCTTCGAGCTGCTGGGCCCCGGGGTCGCCCGCGCCGAGTACCCGGTGGCCCAGGGCGGCCGGACCGTCGGCCGCGTCACCTCGGGCGGCCCCTCCCCCACCCTCGGGAAATCGATCGGCCTGGCCTACGTTCCGCCCGAGCTGGCCGCCCCGGGCACGCCGCTCGAGATCCTGATTCGGGGGCGCGCCTGCGCGGCCCGCGTGGTAGAAACTCCCTTCGTGAAGACGACACCCTAGGCGCCCGTCGGCGGCTGGGAGTTCAGGAGGGCGCTGTCTTGGCCGATTACGAGATCCCGGACGATCTCTCGTTCACCCACGAGGACGAGTGGGTGCGGCGCGAGGGGAACAACCTGGTGGTCGGCGTCACCGATTACGCGCAACAGCAGCTCGGCGACATCGTGTACGTCGAGCTGCCGCCCGTCGGCTCCCTCGTCTCGAAGGGGGATCCGTTCGGCGTGATCGAGTCCGTGAAGGCGGTCTCCGATCTGTATGCGCCGGTGTCGGGCGAGGTGGTCGACGTCAACACCGACCTCGCGGAGCACCCGGAGGCCGTCAACGAGGACTGCTACGGCGATGGCTGGATGATCGCGATCGCGATCACGAGCGAGGACGAGCTCGAGTCCCTGATGGACGTCCCCGCCTATCGGCAACACGTCGACGATCGCAGCGATTAGATCCGATCCGGATCGCGGAGCCAGCCCTGCGCTACATCCCCCACACCGAGGCCGAGATCGAGCAGATGCTCGAAGCGGTCGGCGTCGGCAGCCTGGAAGCGCTGTTCGCGAGCGTTCCGCAGAAGCACCGGCTTCAGCGCGCGCTCGCGGTCCCCGCCGCGGCCAGCGAGCAGGAGCTGCTCGGCGAGCTGTCGGCGCTCGCCGCGCGCAACGCGCATCACGCGAGCCACGACTGGTTCCTGGGCGCGGGCAGCTACGCCCACTTCATCCCCTCGGCGGTGGACGCGATCGCCTCGCGCTCGGAGTTCTACACCGCCTACACGCCGTATCAGGCGGAGATCAGCCAGGGCACGCTCCAGGCGATCTTCGAGTGGCAGACGATGATCTGCGGGCTCACGGGGCTCGAGGTCTCGAACGCCTCCATGTACGACGGCGCCTCGGCGACGGCCGAAGCCGCACTGATGGCGATGCGCATCACGCACCGCAACAAGATCGTGCTCGCGGACTCCGTCCACCCGCACTACCGGGAGGTGGTCGAGACCTACCTCGACGGCCTGGACGCGCGCATCGTGGCGGCGCCGCGCGCGCCGGACGGGCGCACCGCCCCGCTCGCCGGGCTGGTGGACGCCGAGACCGCCTGCGTGGTGCTGCAACAGCCCAACTTTTGGGGCGCGATCGAGGACGTGGCGGCGGCGGCCGCGGCTGCGCGCGCGCAGGGCGCCAAGCTGGTGGTGGTGGTGAGCGAGGCGCTCTCGCTGGCGCTGCTGCGCCCGCCCGGATCGCTGGGCGCCGACATCGTCTGCGGCGAGGCCCAGAGCTTCGGCGTCCCCATTGGGCTAGGCGGCCCCAACCTCGGGTTCATGGCCACGCGCATGTCCTTCGTGCGCAACCTTCCGGGCCGGCTGGTCGGACAGACCGTCGATGGCGAGGGGCGGCGCGGCTTCGTGCTCACGCTCTCGACCCGCGAGCAGCACATCCGCCGCGAGCGGGCGACCTCGAACATCTGCACCAACCAGGGCCTGTGCCTGCTGATGGCGACCGTCTACCTCTCGCTGCTGGGGCGCGTCGGGCTCCGCCGGCTCGCCGAGCGCAATCTCGCCAAGGCCGAGTACGCCAAGGCGCGCGTCCGCGCGACGCCCGGGCTGACGCTTCCCTTCACGGCGCCGACCTTCAACGAGTTCGTGGTCGGCGTGCGCGGCGACGCCCAGGCCGCGCTCGCGCGCGCGCTCGAGGCCGGCATCATGGGGGGCCTGGATCTCGCGCCGCATGCGCCCGAGATCGGGTCCGCCGTGCTGGTCTGCGCCACGGAGCTCGCGACGCGGGAGGCGATCGACCGGCTGGTCGCGGCGCTGGCGGGAGGCCGCCCGTGAGCGGCGCCGACCGCCGCCTACGCGTCGGAAACGCGGCGAACGGCTTCTCCTACGAGGAGCCGCTGGTCTTCGAGCGCAGCCGCGCCGGCCGCGTCGGCTTCTCGCTTCCCGCGAACGACGTCCCCGAGGCCGATCCCGCGGCGCTGCTGGGGGCCGCGGCGCTGCGCGAGGACCTCGAGGGGCTTCCGGAGCTCTCCGAGGTGGACGTGATCCGGCACTTCACGCGCCTCTCGACCTGGAACGCCGCGGTCGACCTCGGCCTCTATCCGCTCGGCTCCTGCACGATGAAGTACAACCCGAAGATCAACGAGAAGATCGCCAGATTGCCTGGGTTTTCTGCGGCGCATCCGATGCAGCCCGTGGCCCTGATGCAGGGCTTCCTCCAGCTGGCCTGGGAGCTCGAGCGCCAGCTCGCGGAGATCAGCGGGATGGACCGCGTGACGCTCCAGCCGGCGGCCGGGGCCCAGGGCGAGCTGGCCGGAATCATGATGATCCGCGCCTACCACGAGAGCCGCGGCGAGAAGCGGCTCAAGGTCCTGATCCCCGACACCGCGCACGGCACCAACCCGGCCAGCGCGGCGCTCAACGGCTACCAGGTGATCCCGGTGCCGTCCGGCGAGGACGGCGTGCTGCACCCTGAGGAGATCGCCAAGCGCATGACGCCCGAGGTCGCCGCGCTGATGATCACCAACCCGAGCACGCTCGGGCTCTTCGAGGAGCACATCGCGCGGATCGCGGAGATCGTCCACGCGGGGGGCGGTCTGATCTACGGCGACGGCGCCAACCTGAACGCGCTGCTCGGCATCACGCGGCCCGGAGATCTGGGGATCGACGTGATGCACTTCAACCTGCACAAGACCTTCTCGACACCGCACGGCGGCGGCGGGCCCGGCGCCGGGCCGGTCGGCGTGAAGAACGCGCTGGCGCCCTTCCTTCCGGTGCCCGTGGTTCGCAAGCTGGGCGGGCAGGAGGGAGAGGGATTCACGCTCGACTACGACTTCCCGCGCACGATCGGACGCCTGCACGCGAACTTCGGCAACGTCGGCATGCTGGTGCGAGCCTTCGCCTACATCCGGTCGCTGGGTCCGGATGGGCTGCGGCGCTGCGCGGAGATGGCGGTGCTGAACGCCAACTACCTGCTCGCGCGGCTGCGCGGTGTCTACCACGTGCCCTACGACCGCCCGGTGATGCACGAGTGCGTGCTCTCGGACCGCCACCTCGAGGCCACCGGCATCACCACCCTCGACGTCGCCAAGCGGCTGATCGACTACGGCTACCACCCTCCCACGGTCTACTTCCCGTTGATCGTCCACGGCGCCCTGATGATCGAGCCCACCGAGAG
>DATBRV010000018.1:0-12332 GCA_036560145.1 Myxococcota bacterium | reverse complement strand
GGCGCTGAGCGCGATCGTATTCCTGTATCGCCGGGTCCTCGAGCAGGAGCTGCCCCGGCTGGAGGATCTGATCCGGGCCCGCAAGCCGCGGCGGCTTCCCGTGGTGCTGACCGCCGCCGAGGTGCGAGCCGTGCTCGCGGGTTGGAAGGCCGGATGCGCCTGATCGCGGGCCTGCTCTACGGCTCCGGGCTCCGCCTGTTCGAGTGTCTCGAGCTGCGAGTGAAGGACGTCGATTTCGAGCCGCTCGAGATCCGCGTGCGGGACGGCAAAGGGCGCAAGGACCGCGTGACGACGCTGCCGCGCGCGCTCGTCGAGCCGTTGCGCGCGGCCGGGATCGCGAAGCCGGCCAGCTGCCACACGGTGCGCCACAGCTTCGCCACGCATCTGATCGAGAACGGCTACGACATCCGCACCGTGCAGGAACTGCTCGGCCACCGCGACGTCCGCACCACGATGATCCACACGCACGTGCTGAACCGGGGCGGGCGCGGCGTGCGCAGCCTGCTCGATGCCCTCGCTCCCGGCAGCTGATCGAATCGCGCGCCCGCTAGCGCCCCGTCCACACCGGGCGCCGTTTCTCGAGAAACGCCCGCGCCGCCTCCGCCGCATCCTCGGAGGCGCGCAACGGGCGCCCGATCTCCTCCTGGCGTCGCCAGGCGTCGTCGAGCGAGAGGTGCAGGAGCTCGCGCACGCCGCGGCGCGTCTCGCGCACCGCGAGGGGCGCGTTGGCGGCGATCTCGGAGGCGGTCGCGAGCGCGGTCTCGAGCAGCTCGGCCTGCGGCACCACCCGGTTCACCAGGCCGATCTCGGCCGCGCGCGCGGCGTCGATCGGATGCGCCGTGAGCAGCAGCTCCTGGGCGTGGACCCAGGCGATCTGGCGCGGCAGCAGCACGGTGGCGTTGCCGGTGGGATAGAGGCCGAGGGCCACCTCTTCGAGCGCGAAGGTGGCGTTCGGAGCCGCGTAGCGGATCTCGGCCGCCAGCATCAGGTCGAAGCCCCCGGCCCGCGCGTGTCCGTTCACCGCGCACACCAGCGGCTTGCCGAGGTCGAAGCCCGCCAGCAGGGCCGTCGAGACCGAGCGCAGGCCCTCGAACTCCTCGTTCTGGACGCGCTCCCCGCGCGCGAAGCGCTGCGAGGCCGGGATCGTCGTCTTCATGTCCATGCCGGAGCAGAAGGTCCGGGCGCCGGCCCCGGTGAGGACCGCGCAGCGGATCGCGGGATCGCCGGCGATCCGCCGCCAGGCGGCCGCGAGATCGCTCAGCGAGACCGGATCCAGGGAGTTTCCCTGCTCGGGCCGGTCGATCGTGACGAGGGCGACGTGAGGATGGCTCTCGGGAAGCTCGAAGCGCGCCGGCATGAAAGCATCCTCCCGGGGAGGTACGCTAGCGAACCACGACGTCCTCGAGGCGAACGTGACCGATCCCCTCGCACAAGACCCCGCCTACGCCACGCCGGGTCAAATCGGATTCGCCGCCGCCGAGGCCGGCGCGGTCGGGCCCGCGGACTCCACGCTGGGCCGCAGCGACCTCGCCGGCGCCTTCGCCCTGCTCGCCAAGATGACCCAGGACTTCGCCATCTCGATGGACATCGAGACCACGCTCGAGCGCGCGCTCGCGATGATCGCCGCGCATCTCGACGCCGAGGCGGGCTCCCTCTGGCTGGTGGAGAGCGACGGAAGTGAGATTGCCTGCCACGCCTGCGTCGGGCCGCACCCGATCACGGGCCTGCGCCTGCCGGTCTCGGAGGGCATCGTCGGCCGCAGCGTGCGCGAGAACCTCTGCCAGCGGGTCCTCGACGTCGCGACCGACCCCCACTTCTCGCAAAGGATGGACGCACAGTCGGGCTTCGTGACGCGCTCGATCCTGTGCGCGCCCATGCGCCTCTCGGACCGCGCGATCGGCGCGATCGAGGTGATCAACCGGCGCGGCGGCGACGGGCGCTTCGCCGAGAGCGACGCCCATCTCTTGCAGGTGCTGGCATCCTCCGCCGCGCTCGCGATCGCGAACGCGCGCATGGCGGAATCGCTGGTCGAGCACGAGCGCACGCGCCGCGAGCTCGAGCTGGCGGCCGAGATCCAGCGCACCCTGCTGCCCTCGCCGCGGCCCGAGCCGTTCCCGGTTTGCGGCGTGAACATCCCGGCGCGGACGGTCTCGGGCGATTTCTACGACATCGTCCCGCTCCCGGGCTCGCGCATCGCCTTCTGCCTCGGCGACGTCGCGGGCAAGGGCATGAACGCCGCGCTGCTGATGGCGAAGACCGCGAGCCTGTATCGCTGCCTGGCGAAGACCACCGAGAGCCCCGGTGCGCTGCTCGCGACGCTCGACCGCGAGATCAGCGAGACGGCTACCCGCGGCATCTTCGTCACCATGCTCGCGGGCCTCTACGATCCCGCGCGCGGCGAAGTGACGCTCGCGAACGCCGGGCACGAGCCCGCGCTGCTGCACGGACTCGACGACGAGTTCGTCTCCCTGCCGGCGAACGCTCCGCCGCTCGGGATCGACGTCGGGGGCGAGTTCCCCGAGATCCGCGTCGCGATGAAGGGCGGCACGCTCTACGTCTGCTCGGACGGCCTCACCGAGGCCGCCTGCGCCGAGAGCCGCGAGCGCCTGGGCAGCGAGGGGCTCAAGCGGCTGGTACGCCGCTTCGCCGCCAAGCCGCTCTCCGCGCGGATCGCGGCGATCACCTCGGACGTCGGACGGCTCGAGCTGCGCGACGATCTCACCCTGCTCGCCGTCTCGGACGAGCACGGCCCCCGCTGATGGCCGGGCCGGACGGCGCCGCCCCGCTCGAGCTGCGCTTTCCGGCGCGGCCGGACGAGCTGCGCGGGATGCGCGACGCGCTGCGCCAGCGCCTGCGCGCGTGGCGGCTCGACGAGGAGTGCGCGACCGACGTGGTGATGGCGGTGGACGAGGCCTGCCAGAACGTGATCCGCCATGCCTATCGCGGCGAGCCGGACGGCTTCATCGAGCTGGAGGTGCGCTGCGCGGGCGACGAGCTCCAGATCGCGGTGCGCGATTTCGCGCCGCCCGTCGACCCGGCCCGGATCCGGCCGCGCCCGCTCGACGAGCTGCGCCCGGGCGGGCTCGGCACCCACCTGATCCGTTCGGCGATGGATCACACCGAGCTCGGCAAACCCCCCTCCGGCCCCGGGAATCTGTTAAAAATGGTCAAGCGACTGGCGCGCAGAGGGGCGGACGGGACATGAAGCACTCCGTGAAGGAGGATCGGGGCTCGGTGATCGTCGCCTTCGCGGGCGAGGTCGATCTCGAGCACTCGCCCCAGGCGCGCGAGGTCCTGCTCGAGCAGGTCGGGCGCCGACGCCGCGTGCTGGTCGACCTCTCGGAGGTCGACTACATCGACAGCTCCGGCATCGCCAGCCTGGTGGAGGCATTCCAGAAGGCCAAGAAGACCGGCACCGGCTTCGCGCTGGCGGCGCCCAATCCGGCGGCGCTGCGGGTGCTCGAGCTCGCGCGTCTCGATCGCGTGTTCCGCATCTTCGCGACGGTCGAGGAGGGCCTGGATGCCGGCAGCTGAGGCGGGCCCCGCCGGGGCTTCGCGGCTGCTCGAGGGAATCGGCCGGGCCTCTGCGCGGGGCCTCGCGGCCGTGGGCTTCGGGGCGACCCTGCTCTCCGATTCGGTGTGGTGGATCGCGCGCGGCCGCAGCCATGGCCAGGTGGTGCACGCCGCTCCCGTCTTCTCCGAGATGATGGCGGTCGGCATCCGCGCGCTCCCGATCGTGACGCTGCTCTCCGCGACGATCGGCCTGATGCTGGCGCTCCAGGGGATCTACAGCCTGCGACAGTTCGGCGCCGAGCAACAGGTGGTGCTGGGCGTCGCGCTCGGCATCACCCGCGAGTTCGCCCCGCTGATCACCGGCATCCTGGTCGCCGGGAGGTCCGGATCCGCGCTGGCGGCGCGCCTGGGGACCATGACGATCAGCAACGAGATCGACGCGCTGCGCGTGATGGGCGTGAACCCCGTGCGCTTCCTGGTGGTGCCGAGCCTGCTCGCGCTGCTGGTGATGCTCCCCTGCCTGGTGCTCTGGTCGGAGCTGGTCGCGCTGGCGGCGGCCGGGGTCTACGTGGCGGGCGAGCTGGGCACCACCTTCGGCGTCTACGTCCAGGAGGTGAACCGCGCGGTGTCGGCAGGGGACCTGGGACACGGGCTCGCCAAGACCGCGATCTTCGCGGTGCTGATCGCGCTGGTCGGAATCGTCGACGGCTCGGCCGTGAAGGGCGGCGCCGAGGGCGTCGGGCGCGTCACCACCAACGCGGTGGTGCACGGCATCACCGCGATCGTCTTCACCGACATGCTCTTCGTGTTTGCGACCACGCGCTGAGATGACGGCAGCCGCAACCGCCAGCCCGAGACCGGTCGTGATCGAGGTCGAAGATCTCGTCACGCACTACGGCACGCGCCGGATCCTCGACACCGTGAGCCTGCGCGTCCGGCAGGGCGAGATCATGGTGATCATGGGCGGCAGCGGTTCGGGCAAGAGCACGCTGCTGCGCCACCTGCTCGCGCTCGAGAAGCCGACTTCCGGCCGGATCAGCCTGCTCGGCAACGACATCACCCAGATGGACGAGTTCGAGCTCTACGCGCTGGCCCGCAAGATGGGCGTCGCCTTCCAGGGCGGGGCGCTCTTCAGCTCGATGACGGTGGGAGAGAACGTGATGCTGCCGCTGCGCGAGCACACCAAGCTCGACCGCGGCACCATGCAGATCATGATGCGGCTCAAGCTCGAGATCGTGAATCTCGCGGGCTTCGAGCAACTGATGCCGTCGGAGCTCTCGGGCGGAATGATCAAGCGCGCCGCCTTCGCCAGGGCCATCATCATGGACCCCGCCTTGCTTTTTTGTGACGAGCCCTCCGCGGGGCTCGATCCGGTCGTCTCGGCGGCGCTCGACGAGCTGATCCTGCGCCTGCGGGACGCCCTGGGGATGACGATCGTCGTCGTCACCCACGAGCTCGAGAGCGCCTTCCGGATCGCGGACCGGATCACCGTGCTCGACCGCGGGCGGATCCTCGCGACCGGAACCGTCGACGAAATCCGCGGGAGCACGAACCCGCGCATCCAGAACCTCCTCAACCGGCGCTTCGAGGAGGAGACGCTCGACCCCGACGCGTATCTCGCGCGCCTGACCGGCGAGGGGGCTCCGGCGCGATGAGGGACGACCGCCGCAGCTACATCCTGGTGGGCGCCTTCGTGGTCGCCATGGTCGCGGCTCTAGTGGTCTGGCTGGCGACGCTCTCGGGACGCGGCTTCGCCGCGCACGAGTACTCCGTCGTGTACGTCAACGTGCTCGGCCTCGCGGAGGGCACGCAGGTGCTCTACGAGGGCTTCCCGGTCGGCCAGATCACGGGCATCGAGCCGATCGAGCGCGACGGCAAGCGTGCCTTCCGCATCGAGCTCGGCATCCGGCGGGATTGGAAGCTGCCCGACGACAGCGTGGCGGCGGTGGCGGCGCCGGGGCTGCTCTCGGCGGTGGTGATCGACATCCAGGGCGGGAGCTCCGCCACCGCGCTCGAGCCGGGGGCCGAGCTGCGCGGCATCGAAGCGGCGAGCGTCTTCACGGTCGTCTCGGACGTCGCGACCGAGCTGACGGAGCTCTCCGAGAAGAGCGTGAAGCCGCTGCTGGAAGCTCTCGGGAAGGGCACGCCGGAGATCGTCGCCAACGTCGAGGACTTCACGCGCGCGCTCAACGTGACGCTGGAGAGAGTCGACGCGCTGCTCTCGCCGGGCAATGTCCAGAAGATCGACCGGATCCTCGCCAACCTGGAGACGACGACGAGCGATTTCGCGGGCGTCGCCAGCGAACTCAACCGCACCCGCGCCGAGATCGACCAGCTGCTTCGCACCGTGAATCGCCTGCTCGATCGCAACCAGGGCGAGATCGGCCACGCCATCAGCGATCTCCACGATTCGCTGGAGGCGGTCGCGCGGCACATCGACACCATCAGCAGCAATCTCGAGCAATCGACGCGCAATCTCGCCGAGTTCTCCCGCCAGATCCGCGAGAACCCGGGCGTGCTGGTGCGCGGACGCGAAACCGCGCCCGAAGCGGCGGTGGCGCCCTGATGCGCGCGGCGGCCCTCCTCGCCAGCGGAGCGCTCGCCCTCGCCTGCGCGGGAGGCCCGGCGCCGCGCGATCACTTCTACCGGATCGAGGCATCCGTCCCGGCGCCGACGCCGCTGGCGGCGCCGGTCTTCAAGGGCACGGTCGAGGTGGACCGCTTCCGCGCCGACGCCCTCACCGGCGGGATCCGGATCGTGCAGCGACAGACGGCGGGCTCGAGCGAGCTCGAGCCCTACGCCTACCACCAGTGGGCGGACCCGCCGACCATCCTGTTGCAGACGCGCCTGGTCGATTTCCTGCGCGAGACGCGGGCCGCGCCGCTGGTGGTGACGCCCGAGCTGCGCGCGCATTCGGACTTCACGGTGCTCGGCCGGATCGCGCAGCTCGAGCACCAGACAGCGGGCGGCGCGCCGCGCGCGGTGGTGGAGCTCGAGCTCTCGGTCTCGCGCACGAGCGACCGCGGCGTGCTCCTCCAGAAGGTCTACCGCGAGGAGAAGCCCGCCGCGGGCCCGAGCGTCGCCGAGGCGGTGGACGCCGCCAGCGCCGCGGTCGGCGCGATCTTCACGCGATTCCTCGCGGACGCCGAGGCGCAGATCCAGCGATGATCCTGTTGGTTCGCCACGGCGAGACGCCGTCCAACGCGGCGCGCGTCGTGCAGACCCCCGAGACGCCGCTCTCGGAGCGCGGCGTCCGGCAGGCCGAGCAGCTCGCCGCGCGACTGGCCTCGCTCTCGGTGGCGCGCATCCTCAGCAGCGATCTCGCGCGCGCGCTCCAGACGGCGCAGCGGGTGCAGGCGGCGACGCTGGCCACGCTCGCGACCGAGCCCCTGCTTCAGGAGCGTAACTTCGGCGACGTGCGCGGAACGCCCTACTCCGAGCTGGGGGTCGATCTCTTCGCGCCCGATTTCACGCCTCCGGGCGGCGAGAGCTGGGAGGAGTTCCACCGGCGGGTCGACGCGGCCTGGGCGCGGGTGCGGGCGGCCGCGGCGGCGACTCCCGGCAACCTCGTCGTGGTGACGCACGGGCTCGTCTGTTACTCGCTCGCCCTGCGCCACCTCGAGCTCCCGGGAGGGAGGCAGGCGGAGCTGCGGATTCCCAACACGGCGCTCGGGTTGATCGATTCGGCGCCTCCACACAGGGTTTTGCTCTGGGGCTCCACCGAGCACCTGGACGCCGAGGCGGCGGAGGCGATCGCCTGAGCTACCAGATCCGGTCCCGCTCGAAGCGATCGGGCGCGTTGGGATCGTTGAAGACCTGGAAACTTCCCGACACCCCGTTCACCGTCACGAAGTAGAGCCCCGGCGCGAAGCCGTCGACCATCAGCTGGAACGTCTTGATGAAGGGCTGCGGGGCCGCGGCGCAGGCCGCGCCGGACTCGCGGCGCGTCGTGAGCGTCACGTCGATCCCCGATCCGTGCCGGTCCTGCCGCACGCGGTCGAGCTGCGTGCAGGCGTCCGGCAGCTGGCCGTAGGCGGTGACGGCGACCGCCACCGGCGGCTCGCGGTGCTCGCGCACGTCGATGCGGGCGACCTCGGCGACGCCGGCCTGATAGGCGCGGTCTTCTTCCATCGCGCGCATGCCGGAGCAGCCCAGCGCGATCGCGACGGCGAGCCCGAGCGCGGGTCGAAGCACGCGGCGCCCTCCTCCAGGGCTCTTCATCGGCCGGCGCGGCCCACCACCATAGTGGCCCCGGATCGTGTACATGTTCGCGCCGATGGGTCCCTGCCGCCGCCTGCTCCCGCTGGCCGTCGCCGCGCTGCTGGTCTCCTCCGCGGGGGACGCCGCCCGGGCGCAGCCGCCCTCGGGCCGCGAGATCATGCAAAGGGTCGATGCCCGCGATGACGGGGATCGCGCCGTGCAGGACATGGAGATGCTGCTGATCGACCAGAACGGCGGCACCCGCACCCGCCGCCTGCGCATGTGGCGCCGCGACGTCGGCAAGGACATCCAGACCATCCTCTTCTTCCTCGCCCCGGCGGACGTCAAAGATACGGGCTTCCTCACCTACGACTTCGGCGATCCCGACCGCGACGACGACCAGTGGCTGTATCTCCCGGCGCTGAAGAAGAGCAAGCGCATCGCGACCGCGGACAAGAGCGGAAGCTTCGTGGGCTCGGACTTCAGCTACGCGGATCTCACCAAGCGCCCGCTGGATCGCTACGACTACCGGCTGCTCGAGGCGGGGGAGCAGGAGGGCGTCGCGGTCTGGTTCGTGGAGGCGATCCCCAATCATCCCGCGGAGATCGACGAGACGGGCTACACCAAGGTCCGCTACGCCGTGCGTCGAGACAACTGGGTCGTGGTGGGCGCCACCTTCGTCTTGAAGCGGGGCAGCCGCGAGAAGCACTTCACGGTGACGAAGCTCGAGCAGATCGACGGGATCTGGACGCCCACCTCGATGCAGATGGCCACCGCCAAGGGCGACGTCCGGCTGCACGAGACCCGGCTCGAGCTCACGCACGTCCGCTTCGGCCAGCCGATGGACGACACCCGCTTCTCGGTGCGCCAGCTCGAGAAGGGCCCGTAGCGCGTGGCCTGGCGACCGGGCCGCGCCCTGCTCGTCGCGCTCACCCTCGCGCTCGCCGCCGGCGCGGCCGCGGAGGAGCCGGCCGCCGCCGCGAGCGAGCCGGAGGAGCGCTGGTGGGAGATCTCGGGCTCCGTGGGCGTCAGCACGATCGGCGCCTACGAGGATCACCACTCGACCGCCGGAACCGACTACCAGCGCCTGATCGAGCTGCGCACGCGGCTCGACCTCCAGATCGACCTGGATCTTCCCCACGAGTGGCGCGCGCGCGCAGCCGGCTTCGGCTTCTACGACTTCGCCTACCTCAGCAACGGGCGCAGCCGCTACACGAACGAGGTGCTGAACAGCTACGAGTGGGAGGCGGACGCGGGCGAGGTGTGGGTCGAGGGTCCACTGCTGCCGAGCGTCGACGCCAAGCTCGGCCGCCAGATCGTGAACTGGGGACGCTCCGAGACGCTGCGCGTGCTCGACGTGATCAATCCCCTCGACCAGCGCGACCCCGCGCTGCTCGACCTGGTCGACCTGCGCCGCAGCGTCGGGATGGCGAAGCTCGCGTGGTATCCGGACCCGCACTGGAGCCTCGCCGGGATCGTGATCCCGGAGTTGCGCTTCGACAAGCAGCCGCCCTTCGGAAGCGATTTCTATCCGTTTCCGGTGTCGTTCCCGGTGCGGAAGCCCGACAGCTTCGACGGCCACGCGGGCTTCGCGGCCGCCGCGACCGGCGTCTTCGAGGGTTGGAACGTCTCCTTCCACTTCGCCGATCTGTACGAGAACTCGCCGCGGCTCGAACTCTCGCCCTCGCAGCCCGAGGGATATCGCCTCGGCTACAGCCGGATCCGGATGGGCGGCGCGGGAGGCGACTACGCGATCGGCTCCTTCGTGCTCAAGGGTGAGGCCGCCTACCTGGGCGGAACCGATTACGCGACGGTGGGCGAGCGGGCGCGCTTCGACATGATGCTCGGCGTCGAATACTACGGATTCGCCGATAGCAGCATCGCGCTCGACGTCGTGAACCGGCACGTCTTCGGCTACGACGGATCCATGGTCGGCTTCCCCGACTTCACGCGCGAGAACAACGTCGAGGCCTCGCTGCGCTGGAGCGCGGACTGGTGGAACGCGCGCCTGCACACCACCGCGCTCGGCCTGCTCTTCGGCCTGAAGGCGCAGGACGGCGCGATCCTGCGCTTCACGGTCGACTACGACGTACGCGACGCGCTGGTGGTGGGAACCGGGATCCAGATCTGGCTGGCGGGCTCCGACGAGGACGGTCGCCTGAACCCGTTCGCGATGAACGACCGCCTCTTCCTGCGGATAAAGTACAGCTTCTAGAAGGGGTTACAGCTTGAGAAGTCTTTGTTGACGATCGTCAATGACATGTGTTAATGATGGTCGTCAGCGAAATGCCGATCACCCCTCTCCCGATCCGCCGCGAGGAGCCGAGCCGCCGGGAACGCCAGCGGCTCGAGACGCGGGCTCGCCTGTACGAGGCGGCGCTCGCCGAGTTTCGGCGCGTCGGCTTCGCGAACGCCCAGATCGAGACGATCGTGGAGCGCGCAGGCGTCGCGCGCGGAACGTTCTACTTCCACTTCCCGACCAAGGAGCACGTGCTTCTCGAGTTCCAGCGCCAGCAGGAGCTCAGCCTCGCCGAGCGGATCGCGGCGCTTCCGGAACGGCCGGAATCCGTGAAGGCCTTCCTGCTGCGGGTGATCCACACGATCTCCGCCGACCTCCGCACGGTCGGCGACCCCGCGCTGGTGCGCGAGCTGATCGCGATGTTCGTCCGCGCGCCGCGCTACGTCGACCTCAACGCGGAGCCTTTCGTGGTCGCCCTGATGGACTACTTCAGCGAGGCCGCGGAGCGCGGCGAGGTGCGGACCGATCTCTCTCCCGAGGAGATCACCGGCGTCTTTCTCACCACCCTCTTCGGTTTCGTCGTCAGCGCCGCGGATTCCCTGGAGGATCGCCTCCAGGAGTTCGAGCGCGCCATCGACGTCTTCAGCAAGGGAATCACGCCATGACGACGTGCACCGACGCGAAGATTCTCGGTTATCGACACTTCCTCGAGACGCGGGACGGGACGCTGGACGCCCAGGGCGAGACGCTCTCCGCGCGGGAGGCATTCTTCCAGAGGATCGAGGAGAAGAGCGTCCGCGCAGCCTGGCGGCCCGACGCCGGCGTCTATCAGCGCAACGTCGCCCGCTCCCGGCCCGAGCCGGGCCTCGACGAACGAATGCTCTGGCTGGTCGCGACCGCCAAGGCGAACCAGAGCGAGCGCTTCGGCGTCGAACTCGGGAGGCTCTACGGGCTCGCGCCGACTCTCGACACACACCCCGAGCAGCTCCACGTCCTGCTCCAGGAGACGTATCACACACGCACGCTCGCAGACGTCGTGGCGATCTTCGGCCTTCGGGTGCCGCTGCGGCCGCCGCAGCCAGCCACGCGGCGCATGATCGAGCTGATGCTCTTCACGCCGATTCCGGAGCGATTCCTGCTCCCCCTGGTCGGGATGTCGGAGCAGATGGGCTGCGTGATGTTCCGGTTGCTCCGCGACCGCGGCGTCGCGCTCTTCGCGGGCGAGCCCGAAGTGGCGGAGCGCATCCGCGTGCTCTTCGACGAGATCCTCGCCGACGAGATCTGCCACGTCGGCCTGATCGAGGCGCGCCTGGGCGCGACCGGCCGCGCCGTGATGCGCGCGCTCCAACGGCGAATCGCGCCGCGCATCGCGCCGCGGCTGTCGCCCGAATCCACGTCGCTCTTCGGACGCGATGCGTTCGCGCGCGCCATCCGCGCGCCCTTCGACCAGGCGGCTCTCGCCGCCGAGTTCCCACGCACGGCGTACGCCTTCGCCTCTCCCTAACCGGCGGGCTACTCTCCCGTCCCCATGCCGCCCCCCGAGAGCCCTCGCGCCGCCGTGCACTTCCGCTCGCTCGGCTGCCCGAAGAACCAGCTCGACACCGAAATAATGCTTGGCGCCCTGTCCCTCTCCGAGTTCGCGATCGCCGAACGCCTGGAGGACGCCGACGTCGCGATCGTCAACACCTGCGCCTTCATCGAGAGCGCGCGCGAGGAATCGATCCAGGCCATTCTCGACGTGGCGGACCTGCGCGAATCCGGCCGGCTGCGCGCGCTGCTCGTCACCGGCTGCATGCCGCAGCGCTACGGCGACGAGCTCGCGAAGGAGCTGCCGGAGGTCGACGCCTTCATCGGCACCAGCCAATACGTGAACGTGCCGGAGATCCTCGGCGAGGTGCTCGCCGGCCGCTCGCGCGGCATCTACGTCGAGGCGCGCCGTACGCACCTCTACGACCACCGATCGCCGCGCCTGCTGATCGGGCCGGGGCACTCGGCCTACGTGAAGACCTCCGAGGGCTGCGATCGGATCTGCGCCTTCTGCGCCATCCCGGGGATCCGCGGCAAGTTCCAGAGCCGCACGCTGGAATCGCTGGTCCTCGAATGCCGGACACTCGCCGACGCGGGGGTGAAGGAGGTGAACCTGGTCGCCCAGGACCAGACCTCCTGGGGCAAGGACCTGCCCGGGCGGCCGAAGCTCGCGCGTCTCTTGCGCCGGCTCGACGAGACCGAGGGCCTCGAGTGGATCCGTCTGCTCTACGTCTACCCGACGGCCGTCACGGGCGAGCTGATCGAGGTGCTGGCGACGGGCCGCCGCCTGCTGCCCTACGTCGACGTGCCGCTCCAGCACGCGAGCGATCGCGTGCTGCGCGCGATGAAACGC
>DATBRV010000017.1:0-29957 GCA_036560145.1 Myxococcota bacterium | reverse complement strand
GGCAAGCTCGAGAAGGCCCTGGCGGAGGTGCGCGCCGCCGGCGCCGAGGCGATCTCGGTCCCCACCGACATCACCCAGCCGGAGGACTGCGCGCGGCTGGTGGCGGCCGCCGAGAAGGCCTTCGGCCGGGTCGACGTGCTGGTCAACAATGCCTTCCACCAGGGCACCTACCTGCCCGTCGAGAGCGCGGACCTCGAGAAGTGGCGCGAGCCCTTCGAGGTGAACGTGCTGGGCACGCTGCGGCTCACGCAGCAGGTGATTCCGCTGATGAAGAAACAGGGCGGCGGCTCGATCGTGATGATCAACTCCATGGTGATCCGCGACGTGCTGCCGACCATGGCCGACTACGCGGCCTCGAAGGCCGCGCTGATGGCCGCCACCCAGGGCCTCGCGCGCGAGCTCGGCCCCAGCCAGATCCGCGTGAACTCGGTGGTGCCCGGCTACATCTGGGGCCCCTCGCTCCAGTGGTATTTCGGCGATCTGGCCAAGAAGCGCGGCATCACGCCGCAGCAGGTCTACGACGAGATCGCCGCGGGCACGGCGCTGCGCCACCTGCCGACCTCCGAGGAGATCGCTCCGGCCGTCGTCTTCTTCGCCTCCGATCTCTCGCGCGTGATCACCGGGCAATCGCTCGACGTGAACGGCGGGCACTTCTTCCACTGATGGGGCTGCTGGACGGTCGTCGCGCGGTGGTGACGGGCGGCGCGTCCGGCATCGGGCTTGCGACCTCTCGGCGGCTGGTCGAGGAAGGCGCTCGGGTCGCGATCCTCGATCTCCAGCGCGAGGCGGCGGAGGCGGCCGCAAACGAACTCGGCGGCTTCGCCTTCGAGGTCGACGTGGCCGACGCGGCGGCCGTGGAGCGGGCCATGGACGACGCCGCGCGGGCGCTCGGCGGCCTCGATCTCGTCTTCAACAACGCGGGCGCGGGGGCGGTGAGAACGCTCCACCGCTATTCGCCCGAGGATGTCGAGCGGCTGGTGCGCGTGAACCTGATCGGTGTCTTCAACGGCCTGCGCGCCGCGGTTCCGCGCCTGCTCGCCGCGGGCGGCGGCGCGATCGTGAACAACGCCTCCGCGAGCGCCAGCCAGCCCGTGCGCGGCGAGGCGCCCTACGCGGCGGCCAAGGCGGGCGTGCTCGCGCTCACCCAGAGCGCCGCGCTCGAGTACGGCCCCCGGATCCGCGTGAACAGCGTTTCGCCCGGGGTGATCCGCACGCCCATGTCCGAGGGATTGTTCCGGATCCCCGGCGGCCTCGATCCGGTGCTGGCGGCGACGCCGCTCGGCCGCACCGGCACCTCGGAAGAAGTGGCCGACGCCGTGATCTTCCTGCTCTCCGAGCAGGCGCGCTTCATCACCGGCCAGGACCTGGTGGTCGACGGCGGCCTCGGCCTCCCCGGCGCGGGGATCGACGCGACGATCCGAAATCTCCTCGCCAGGATCGAGCGCGGCTGACGCGAGGGCTCAGCGCGACGGCACGATCCGGGGACGGTGGAGCGCCGGCGAGCCGGAGGTGACGATCGCCGGGGGCGGCGCCGAGGCGCGCTCGGCAAGCTTCTCGCGCCGGTATGCCGCCGCTTCCACGTCGTAGCGTTCGCACGCGGCGGGGCCGACGCTGACGTCGCAGAGCCGCTCGCATGCGGCGCGGGTGAGCTTCCCCCAGCGGCACGACTCGAGCACGTTCCCGGTGACCGTCAGGGGCGTGGCGTCGGCCTTCAGCTTCCTGGGCTCGATCTCGATCACCACGGAGTCCCAGAACTGGCGTTCCTTCTGCTCGTTCTGCTCCGGGTAGTTCACGTTGTTCGGCCAGCTCATCGCGCCATAGTCGGGGTGATAGGCGATCAGCCAAGGATACTTCCCGGTCGCGCATCCACCGGGCACTGGCTCGATCGCCCAATGCGCCGGCAACACGAAGCGGCCGTCGCGGTCGGTGGTCGCCCAGCTGCTGTCGGTCGCCACGGTTATGCCCCAGTCGTTTCCCGGTCCCGAGTCCCATTTCCTTGTCCCGTAGGTGGCGAACACCTCGGCGCCCGCTACGGGCGCTCCCGTGCGGGCGTCGACGACGCGACCCTCGACCCGGGGCGCCCAGATGGGGCCGAGCGAATAGCAGCCGACCAGGCTCGAGGCCAGCGCGATCTGGATCAGGCGGGCGGAGATCGACATGTCTCCGGTGTATCGGCGGACTGCGAATCCAGCCTGAAGCGGGCGGCGGGTGCGATTCATCACCGGCTAGGATCTGCTGATCGACGCGACGATTCGAAGCCTGCTCGCCAAGATCGAGCGGAGCTGAGGAGGTTCCCATGCAGCGTGTCATTGCAGCGGCGGCGCTGGCCTGTTGGATCGCAAGCAATCCGGCCGCCGCGCAGGAGACTCCGGCGCCGGCGGAAGCCCCGCCCGCGGTGCAGACGCCGGAGCCCCCGCCCGAGCTGGAGGCCCCGAAGCCCGCGCCCGAGGTGGAGGCCCCGAAGCGCCCGCCCGCGGTGCAGACCCAGGTCAGCCAGACCGCCATGACGCCCGCCGCGGCGCTGGAAAAGTTGCGGGCGGGAAACTTCCGGTTCGTCGCGAACGCGCCCCGCGAGCGCGACTGGTCGGCCAAGGTGGCGGCCACCGCCTCGGGTCAGTACCCGTTCGCCGCGGTGCTCGCCTGCATGGACTCCCGCGCGCCCATCGAGATCGTCTTCGATCAGGGCCTCGGCGACGTCTTCGGCGTGCGCGTCGCGGGCAACATCGTGAACGACGACGAGCTCGGGAGCCTCGAGTACGCCGCCAAGGTGGGCAGCAAGCTGATCGTGGTGCTCGGGCATACGCGTTGTGGCGCGGTCAAGGGCGCGCTGGACGGCGTCCAGCTCGGAAATCTCACGGGCCTGCTCGATCGGATCCATCCCGCCGTCGAAGCCGCCGGCTGCAAGAGCGCGAAGGACGAGGTCTGCGTCGACAAGGTCGCCGAGCTGAACGTGCGCCAGTCGATGAAGGAGATCCGCGAGGGCAGCGCCTACCTCGCCGAGCGGATCGACCAGGGCCGGATCGCGCTGCGCGGCGCCATGTACGACGTCGCGACCGGCCGGGTGAGATTCCTCGAGGAGTGAGCTCCGCTCAGGCCGGCGCCACCTCGACCGGCAGGCCGTTCAGCACGGCGTTGCCCGAGAGCACGTCGAGCCGGGTCTCGTCGTTGAGCAGGTTCACGTTCACGCCGGCGAAATCGGCGGCCACCGAGAGCTGCGCGCCGGGGGCGTCGTGGCCGAAGCCGTGCGGGAGGCTCACGACCCCGGGCATCATCTCGTCGCTCACGGAGACCGGCGCGACCAGCTCGCCCACGCGCGATTTCACCCGCGCGCGGCCGCCGTCCTCGAGCCCGAGCCGCACGGCGTCACCGGGATGGATCAGCAGCGTGCAGCGATCGCGGCCCTTCGCGAGCGGGCGCAGGTTGTGCATCCAGGAGTTGTTCGAGCGCAGGTGGCGGCGGCCGACCAGCACCAGGCTGCCCTCCCGGCGGCGCTCGTCGAGCGCCGCGCGCAGGCGCGGCACGTCGGAGACGAGCAGCTCCGGGGCCAGCTCGATCGCGCCGCTGGCGGTGCCGAGCAGGCCCGGCAGCCGCGGCTCGAGGGGTCCGAGGTCGATGCCGTGCTCGGCCCCGCGCAGCACCGCCAAGGACAGCCCGTCGCTGTCCTCGTCGAAGCGGTCGCCCCAGGGGCCCGCGCGCAGCATCAGGTCGAGGATCCGCTCGGGTCCGCGCACGGGTCCGAGCGCGGCGCGCGCTTCAGCTTCGGTGACATCCGGGCAGGAGGTCTGCTCGCCGCCCACGGTCGCCTTGAGCAGGTGCGAGAGCACCAGCTCGTCGACGGTGTCGGCGTTCGCGCCGCCCAGCCTGCCGGCCAGCTCGGCGAGGATCCACCACTGCTCCCGCGAGTCCGGGGACGGCTCGAGCACGCGCGGCGAGAGCTTGCTGACGTTCCGCACCGAGAGCTGCTCGAAGAAGATGTCGTAGTTCGTGCGCTCGAGCGGCGAGTTGGGGGGTAGGATCACGTTGGCGTGCTGCGTGGTCTCGTTGCGGTAGATGTCGATGCTGACCATGAAGTCGAGCCCTGCGAGCGCGCGGGAGAGACGCGCGCCGTTGGGCGTCGAGAGCGCCGGGTTCCCGGCGACCGTGAGCAGCCCGCGGATCCGCTTCTCGCCGGCCGCGTCGATCTCCTCGGCCAGCGTGGCCGCCGGCAGCTCGCCGCCGAATTCGGGGAGGTTGCGCACGGTCGAGCGCCAGCGCGCGTAGGGGATCCTGCCGTCGCGCCGCTGCCGATCCCGTCCGGGGCCCGCCGCCGCGCGCGGGAACATCGCGCCGCCCTCGCGGTCGAGGTTGCCGGTCAGCACGTTGACGGCGTCGACCAGCCAGCTCGCGAGCGTGCCGAACTCCTGTGTGCAGGTGCCGATCCGCCCGTAGCAGGCCGCCCGCTCCGCCGCGGCGAACTCGCGAGCGATCCGGCGCGTGGTGGCCGCGTCGATGCCGGTGGAGCGCGCCACCGCTTCCGGCGGGAACTCCTTCGCGAGCGTGCGCAGCGCTTCCGTGCCGCGCACCATGGGCTCGAGCCTCCCGAGCGAGACGAGCCCTTCCTCGAAGAGCACGTGCACCAGCGCGAAGAGGAAGAAGGCGTCGCTGCCGGGCTTGATGAAGAGGTGCTCGTCCGCGATCTCCGCCGTCTCGCTGCGGCGCGGATCCACCACCACGATCCGCCCGCCCCGCTCGCGGATCCGGCGCAGGCGCCCCGGGGCGTCCGGGGCCGTCATCAGGCTGCCGTTCGAAGCCAGGGGGTTGGCGCCCAGCATCAGTAGATATTGCGTGCGGTCGAGATCCGGAATCGGGATCGTGAAGACGCCGCCGAAGAGCGCGGCGCTGGACAGCATCTTGGGGAGCTGGTCGACGCTCGTCGCCGAGAAGCGTCGCTTGCTGCCGAGCGAGCGCAGCAGCGCCGGAAGGTAGAGCGCGGCGCCGAGGTCGTGGGCGTTGGGATTGCCGACGTAGGCCGCCAGCGATTCGGCGCCGTGCGCGTCGCGCAGCCCGCGCAGGCCCTCGGCCGCGAAGGAGAGCGCCTCCTCCCAGCCGATCTCCTCCCAGCCGGAGGCGGTGCGGCGGATCGGCCGGCGCAGCCGGTCCGGATCCTCCTGGAGGGCCTTCAGCCCATAGGCCTTGGGGCAGAGGTAGCCGCGGCTGAAGGGGTCTTCCTCGTCGCCGCGGATGGTGACGATCCGGCCGGCGGCGCGGTCGACCTCGACCGCGATCCCGCAGGTGGCCTCGCAGAGCGGGCAGGCGCGGTGGACGATCCGGGTGGGGGAAACCTGGGTGGCTCGGGCCATGCTGCCTCCGCGGGCCTCCGGCCGCCCGCTCGCTGTGTCCTGGGCTGCCCCATCATACCCCGTCCCGGACCCCGGCCGGCGCGGTTCCCGCAGGGGCGGCGCGTCTCAACACCCCCCTCCTGCCGGCCGATATCCCCGGGGTGCATCCGGCCATCCTGCCCGCCTCGCTCGCCTTCGGGACCGCGGCCGCGCTCGCGGTGGTGGTGGCGCTGCGCCGCGACAAGAGCGGCCTGCACTGGCTGCTGCTCAGCCTGCTCGCAACGCTGCTGATCTGGACGCTCGGGGTGATCTGCCGTTACACGGTCCAGAGCCAGGCGGGGCTGGAGGCGTCGCTGCGCCTGCTGTTCCTCGGCGTCTTCACGGCGCCCACCCTCTGGCTGCTGCTCGCCGGAAGCTATTCGCGGGTGCGCTGGCTCAGCGAGCGCCGCGGCTGGACGATCCTGCTGCTCACCCCCGCCGCGATCGGATATCTCGCGCTGCTCACCAACTCGGGACACCACCTGGTGATGCGGACCGTGAGCTTCGAGGTGCCCGAGGGCGGCGGCATCTCCTTCGCGGGTCCCCTCTTGTGGGCGCACGTCCCGTGGTCGTACGGCATGCTCGCCGCCGCCACGTGGATCTACTTGACGGGAGCCGCGCGGCTCGTTCGCAAGGGAGAGCGCGGGCGGGGCCTCCTGCTCGCGGTGGCCGCCGTGCTCCCGCCCTTTGCGAGCTGCTCCTATGTTTTTGGTCTCCTCCCGCTGAACTACGACCTCACGGCCTCGGGGATGACGATCTCGCTGGTGCTGCTCGCCCACGGCGTCTTTCGCGAGCGCCTGCGCGAGGCATTGCCGATCACGCGCCGCGACGTGATCGAGCACCTGCCCGACGGCGTGGTGCTGGCCGACGCCGTCGGCACGATCCTGGATCTCAACCCCGCCGCCGAGGCGATCCTCGGTGCGCCGGCCGCGTCGCTGCGCCGCCGCCCGCTGCTGGCGGTGATGGAGACGCCCGCGCTCGCGGAGAGCACCGCCGCGCTGCGCGACGAGCTCGGCCGGCTGGCCGAACATCGCTCTCCGCTCTCCACGGAGCTCCTCACCACCGGCGACCGCCGGATCCAGCTGACCGCGCTCCAGGTGCGCGACGCGCGCGGCGAAACCGTGGGCCAGTACCTGCTGCTGCGCGACCGGACCGAGGAGCGCCGCTTCGAGCGGATCGCGCGCCAGACGCAGCGCATGCAGACGGTGGGCACGCTGGCGGCCGGGATCGCGCACGAGGTCAACAACCCGCTCGCCTTCATCCGCGCCAACCTGACGGAGATCCAGCGCCTGGGCGAGATCGCCGAGGCCCACCGCGAGGGCCCCGAAGCGAAGCTCGCGGCCGAGCTCGCCGATCTGCCCGGAATCGCCGCCGAGACCCTCGACGGGATCCATCGCATCGAGCGGATCGTGTCGGGCATGCGGCGCCTCTCGACGCCGCGCGGCGAGCCGGTCGCCCGGGTAGACCTGAACGAGGTGGCGCGCGACTCCCTCCGCCTCGCGAACCTGCACCGCGACAGCTCGGTCGGGGTGGAGGTGGGGCTCTGGCCCGAGCCGCTCTGGGTGGTGGGATCGGCGCGCCGGCTGGTCCAGGCGGTGCTCAACGTGGTGATGAACGCGCACCAGGCGCTCGAGCACCGGCGCGATGGGCGGATCTCGATCGCGACCCGCGCCGACGGAGATCAGGTGGTGATCGAGGTCACCGACAACGGCCCCGGGATTCCGCGCCAGCTCCAGGAGCGGATCTTCGATCCGTTCTTCACCACCAAGGATCCCGACCGGGGCACCGGCCTCGGCCTCGCGATCGCCTTCGACATCGCGCGCGATCACGGCGGGCTGCTCGACGTTCGCTCGCGGGAGGGCGACGGCGCGACCTTCGCGCTGCGACTACCCGGTCTTCCGGGTACGGCGCGGGCGTAGCCCGCGCCTCCGGCTACGCTCGGCTTCGCCTCGCTGCGCGCTTCGCTTGCGGGCGGTACACTCCGCGCCTCCCAAGAAACCCGGAAGGTGCGCGTGGCTCCCGAATTCGTCTTCACGATGCGCGACGTGCGCAAGGTGGTTCCCCCGGACCGGGTGATCCTCGACGAGATCACCCTGTACTTCCTGCCCGGCGCGAAGATCGGCGTGCTCGGCGCGAACGGCGCCGGCAAGAGCAGCCTGCTGCGCATCATGGCCGGCCTGGATCACGATCACCTCGGCGAGGCGCGGCCGGCGGAGGGAATCCGCGTCGGCTTCCTCCAGCAGGAGCCTCAGCTGGATGCGTCGAAGGACGTGCTCGGGAACGTGGAAGAGGGCGTGGCCGAGACGCGCGCGCTGCTCCACCGCTTCGAGGCGCTCAGCGCGAAGTTCGCGGAGCCGCTCGCGGACGACGAGATGACGACGCTGCTCGACGAGCAGGCCAAGCTCCAGGACAAGATCGACGCGGCCGGCGCCTGGGAGCTCGACCGCACGCTCGAGCTGGCGATGGACGCGCTCCGCCTGCCGCCCGGCGACGCCGAGGTGAAGACGCTCTCGGGCGGCGAGCGGCGCCGCGTGGCGCTCTGCCGGCTGCTGCTCCAAAAGCCGGATCTGCTGCTGCTCGACGAGCCCACCAACCATCTCGACGCCGAATCGGTGGCCTGGCTGGAGCGCTTCCTCCAGGAATACGCGGGCACGGTGGTGGCCGTCACGCACGACCGCTACTTCCTCGACAACGCCGCCGGCTGGATCCTCGAGCTCGACCGCGGCCGCGGCATTCCGTGGCAGGGCAACTACTCGTCCTGGCTCGAGCAGAAGTCGCAGCGAATGGCCGTCGAGGAGAAGCAGGCGTCGGCCCGGCGGCGCACCCTCGAACGGGAGCTCGAGTGGGTGCGGATGGCGCCGCGCGCGCGGCAGGCCAAGAGCAAGGCGCGCATCCAGGCCTACGAAGCGCTCGCCGCCGAGCAGGAGCGCAGCGTCAGCGAGGGGGTCGAGATCGTGATCCCCCCCGGCCCGCGGCTCGGCGACGTGGTCGTCGAGGCCGAGCACCTGCGCAAGGCCTACGGCGATCGCCTGCTGATCGACGATCTCAGCTTCTCGCTTCCGCCCGGCGGCATCGTCGGCGTGATCGGCCCCAACGGCGCCGGCAAGACCACCCTGTTCCGCATGATCACCGGCGCCGAGAAGGCGGACGGCGGCGAGCTCAAGCTCGGCAAGACCGTGAAGATCGCCTACGTCGATCAGAGCCGGGATTCGCTCGATCCGAAGAAGAACGTCTGGCAGGAGATCTCGGGCGGGGAAGAGCGCCTGATCGTGGGCGGTCGCGAGCTCAACTCACGCGCTTATGTGTCGTCCTTCAACTTCAAGGGCCCCGACCAGCAAAAACTCGTCGGTAGCCTCTCGGGCGGCGAACGCAACCGGCTGCACCTGGCAAAAACGCTACAGGCCGGCGGCAACCTGCTGCTGCTCGACGAGCCCACCAACGACCTCGACGTCGACACCCTGCGCGCGCTGGAAGACGCGCTGGTGGCCTTCCCGGGCTGCGCCGTGGTGATTTCCCACGACCGCTGGTTCCTCGACCGCATCGCCACCCACATTCTGGCCTTCGAAGGCGACAGCCACGTCGAGTGGTTCGAGGGCAACTACCAGGACTACGAGAAGGACCGCCACCGCCGGCTCGGCGCGGACGCCGACACGCCGCACCGGATCAAATATCGAAGGCTCTCGGGGTAGGGCGCTCGTGGTAGGCTGGCGCCCGGAAGGAGCCGGCCATGGCCCAGAGCCCCCAGCCGCGGATTCCCCGCATCATCCCGTTTTTGTATGCCGACGACGTCGCGGCCCATCTCGAGTTCCTCCGCAAGGCATTCGGATTCGAGACGCGCCTGCACCACGTCGACCCGAACGATCCCGAGCACCAGCACGGGGAGACGATGCTAGGCGGCGAGCTGGTGATGATCTCGCACGCGAGCCCGAGGTTCGGATCGGCGGCGCCGCGCGCCCTCCCGGCGCGGCATGCCTCGAACTACGTCTACGTCGCCGACGTGGATGCGCACTTCCGGCGCGCGCGCGCGGCCGGGGCGGAGATCGCGAGCGAGCCCGAGGACAAGCCCTGGGGCGATCGCGTCTACACCGCGCGGGATCCCGAGGGCCACGAATGGTTCTTCGCGACCGCCGGATCGCGGGAGCATTAGGCATGCCGACGGAGAGCGGAGCGCCCAGCACTTCGAGCCGCCGCGAATCCGGACTCCCCAATCTCGGCGGGACCTTCGCGCACGTGCTCCAGCGCGTCCCCGAGGCGCACCGGCCGCTGCTGATCGCGGTCGCCGAGCGGCTGGCGGCGGAGCGCTACCGCGGCTGGGCCCAGGAGCCTTCGCTGGCCGATCACGCGCCGCTGCTGCTCGCGTGCGCTCGCCGCGAGGAGGAGATTGCCACGCGCGTGGAGGCGCTCTTCCCCAGGGCGGCGGAGATCCAGCGCGCGATGCTCGAGAAGAACCCGGACTTCCTGGAGATCAACCGGTCGGTGTTCGCCGGGCGCCCGCTGCCCGAGCAATTCGGGATCCAGGCGCAGGGCGAGCGCCTGGGGGCTTCCACCTGGCGGGCCCTGGCCCGCAAGGAGGAGAGCCGCGTCGCGCGCGAGGTCTACCTCGCCTGCGCGGAGCTGGAGCAGGCCAGCGCGGTGGTGCTGGAAGCCATTCTCTAGATGCGGCTGCTTCGACGCGCATTGGTGTCGGGCGTGGCGTTCGGGCTCGCGGCCGCGACGGTCGAGCTCTGGCTCAGCCTGCTGCCCTTCATCGAGCGGCGCATGGGCCCCGGGCCGCTCTACCTGGGCCAGGTCGCCGCTCTCCAGATCGGGCTCGGCGCGCTGCTCGGCCTCGCTCTCTTCCCCCTGCTGCGGGCCGGGGCCGCCGTGCACCTGCTCGGGATGGCGCTCGCCTGGTATGGCCTCGAGCGCTGGGTGCGCCTCGATTCCCCGCTCTTCGCGATCGGCGAGGTCGCGAGGCCCGTCGGCGGCGTGCTGCTCGTGCTGATCGGGTCCTGGACCGCGCGCGCGCGGCCGCGCCTGGCCTGGGGCCTCTCCGCCGCGCTCCTGCTCGCCGGCCTCGCCGCGCCCTACGCGTACCTGCGCGTCACCACGCCCGCGCCGCCGCCGCGCGCGGAGCTCCCGCCGGCGCGGCCGGGCGCCCCGAACGTGGTGCTGGTGGTGCTCGACACGGTCCGCGCCCGCAACGTCTCGAGCTACGGCTACGGGCGGCCCACCTCGCCCGAGATCGAGCGGCTCGCCGCGGAAGGCGCGCTCTTCCTCGACGCGACCGCGCCTTCGACCTGGTCGCTCCCCTCCCACGCCTCGCTCTTCACCGGCCGCTACCCGTCGAGCCACGGCGCGCATGGCGAGCACCAGTACCTCGACGCCCGCTATCCGACGCTCGCGCAGGTGCTCGAGCGCAGGGGCTACCAGACCTTCTGCATCACGGCGAATCCGTGGATCAGCGACGGCCTCGGGCTCACGCGCGGCTTCGCCTGGCAGGACACCTCGCTGCGCGAGCAGGGCGGCGCCGGCGAGGGCTTCAGCTTCGTCCACCGCCTGCTCGATCGCCTCGGGCTCCGCGAGGTCGACAAGGGCGGCGACGCGGTGGCCGCCAGCTTCGAGGCCTGGACGCGGGAGCGGCCGGCGAATGCGGGGCGACCCGCCTTCGTGTTCCTCAACTTCATCGAGGCGCACTTCCCCTATCACCTGCTGCCGCACGCTTCGCTCTTCCGGTTCACCGATCGGCCCTACGGCGAGCTGCGCGAGATCAGCATCGATCTGGTCGGCCAGCAGTTCGGCGGCCAGGGGCGCCCGGTCGACGAGGCGGCGGCTCCAGCCAGGGACATGTACGACGGCGGTATCGCCTACTCGAACCAGCTGCTCGCGCGCGTGGTGGAGGCGCTGCGCGCGCGCGGCGTGATCGACCAGACCGTGCTGGTCGTGCTGGCCGACCACGGCGAGATCCTGGGCGAGCGCGGCGGCTTCTTCGGCCACGGGCCGACGCTCTACCAGGAGGTGGTCGGCGTGCCGCTGCTGGTGCGCTACCCGCCGCGCATTCCGGCGGGCGTGCGCGTCGCGCAGCCCGTCTCGACCGTCGGCGTCTTCGCGACCATCCTCGATCTGGCGGAGATCGAAGCGCCGCCGACGCTCCAGGTCGGCTCGCTGGCGCCGCTCGCGAGGGGCGAGGCGCAGGCCGGCGGCGGGCCCATCCTCTCCGAGCTGCACCAGAGCCGGGAGATCGCCCGCGATTCGCCGATCCCGGATCCGCAGATGCGGGCGGACCGTCGCTACCGGCTGCTCCGAGAGGGGAGCTTCAAGTTGGTGGCGACCTCGACCGGCGAGACCTTCTTCTACGACCTGAGCGCGGATCCGGGCGAATCGCGCGATCTCGCGGCCGAGCGACCCGCCGAGGTGTCGGCGATGCAGGAGCGCCTGGCGCAGGTGGAAGCGGAGATCGGGCTGCCGGCCCTGGGCGCGCCGATCGATGCCGCCGGCGACGAGCCCGAGCTCGACGAGGCCACCCGCGAGCGGCTGCGCGCGCTCGGCTACGCCGACTGACGGGCGCAGAACTCGGCGACCCGCCGGGGCCAGTCGCCAAGATCTTGCAGGCGCCGGGCGACCGAGAGCGTCGCATCGGGAAGCAGCTCCGCGAGCCGTTCGGCGGTGCTGAGCGGATGGCCGTCGTCGCCCTCCCACGCGAGCAGCAGCGCCGGCTGGCGGAGCGCGGCGACGGCGTCCGGGGGCGGGAAATCCGAGGCGGCGGCGCCGCGCAGGACAGAGGCGATCGCCTTCGCGTCTCGCCCAGCGTAGCGGGCCCGCGCCATCTCGGCGGGATCGAAGAGGCCCCGGAAGATTGGGATCGGCGGCTGCGAGGCTTCGGCGGCCGCGAGCGCCGCGAGGCCCTCGCGCTCGGCGAGGTCGGCGCTCGCGAGATAGCGGCTGGCCTGCGCGGGGCGCGTCGCCCACGCGGTCGGGGGAATCATCAGGACCAGCGCGTCGACGCGCGCGGGCGCTGCCACCGCGGCGTGCAGCGCGACGGCCGCGCCCATCGAGGCGCCGCCGATCACGAAGCGCGGGTGCCCGAGCGCGTCGGCCAGCGCGAGCGCGTCGGCCGCCAGCTCGGACCAGCGATGGTCCTGCGGACCCGTGCCGACGCTCGACGCGCCATGCCCCCGCGCGTCCACGCGGATCACCTCCCAGCCCTCGCGCAGCTGCTCCCAGAGCCGGAGCCCCGCCTGGTCCTCCTGCGCGGAGCTCGAGGTGAGCCCGTGGCCCCAGAAGAAGGCCCGCCCCTGCCCGCGCCGCTGGATGGCGAGCTCCCCGCCCCGGACCTTCACCCGCTGCTCGCGCCACTCCTCGGAGCCCATGCCACTCCTCTACCAGAGGCGGAGCCCGCTGGCGAGCGAGGCCGACCCCCGCGAGGCTCAAGGGCGAGATGTCGGAATTCGAGATCAGGCCGTACCGGCCGGCGGATCGCGAGGCGATCCGCCGGATCTGCTTCGAGACCGGCTACATGGGCGAGCCGATCGACTGGCTCTGGCGCGACGCCGAGAGCTTCGCGGACCTGATCACCCGCTACTACACCGAGCGCGAGCCCGGCTCGATCCTGGTCGCCGCGTGCGGTGACCGGGTGGTGGGATATCTCACCGGCTGCGTCGACAGCGAGCGCGCGCGCGGCGCCTCGGTCCGCGAGATCCGGTGGCTGCTGCGCAGCGGAGCGCTCCGGAAGCCCGGCTTCGGGGCTTTTCTCGGACGCGTGCTGATCGACGTCGTGCGCGACCGGGGAGCGCCGGAGGAGGCGCTCTTCGGCCCGCGCTGGCCCGCGCATCTGCACATCGATTTCCTCCCCGAGGGCCGCGGCAGGGGGCTCGGGCGGCGGATCATGCAGCAGTGGTTCGAGCGCCTGCGCGGCCTCGGCACGCCGGGGGTCCATCTCGGCACCTTCGCCGAGAACCATTCTGCGATCCGCTTCTTCGAGGCCTGCGGCATGGCCCGGCATGGCGCGCCGCGCCGGGCGCCGGGCTTTCGCACCCGAGAGGGCGGTCGCCTGCACCTTCAGTGGATGACGCGCACGCTGTAAGATCCCCCTGCATCCCAAGGAGACGAATGCCATGCAAGACCTCCCGCACCGCTACACCGCCGCCGCGAACGCCCTGGCCGAGGGCGAGGTGACGCTCGAGAGCCCGCGGCTCCCGTCGATGTCTTCCGCGGCTCCCGCCGAGTTCGGCGGTCCGGGCGATCGCTGGTCGCCGGAGACCCTGCTGGTCGCCGCCGTGGCGGATTGCTTCACGCTCGGGTTCCGCGCGATTGCAAAGGCCTCGAAGCTGGAGTGGGTGTCGCTGCGCTGCGAGGTCGAGGGGGCGCTCGAGCGGGTCGAGCGCGTGACGTCGTTCACGGGGTTCGCGGTCCGGGCGACGCTGAAGGTGCCGCGCGGCACCGATGAAGCGAAAGCGCGCAGCCTGCTCGAAAAGGCCGAGAAGACCTGCTTCATCTCGAACTCGCTGAAGGGTGCGTCCCACCTCGAGGCGAAGGTCGAGGTGGGCGGATAGTCCGCGGGCCGACACAACGAAAGGTGACATCGGGCGGAATGCGCCTCAGCTGCGAAGTCGATCTCGCCAGTCGCCTCGTCCTGCTCCGCGTCAGCGGCGAGCTCGACGACGAGGGGCTCCTCGCACTGGCGGCGCAGCTCCGCAGCGAACCCGACGTGAAGCCAGACTTCGCACTCTTGATCGACCTTCGGGAAGCCAGCGGTCTGGCGGTGACGGGAACCGGCGTGCGCGCCCTGGTGGCGGAGCCGTTGGTGTTGGCTCCGACGTCGCGCCGCGCGGTGGTCGTCCCCACCGATCTCGGCTTCGGCATGGCCCGGATGTACGAGATGCTCCGGGACGAGCGCGGGGGCGTGACGCGCGCCTTCCGCGACTTCGACGAAGCCCGGCGCTGGGTGACGAGCCGGGACTGATCGCTTCGCGCCCGCCCGCTCAGAGGCGTCGGTGAAAGAACCGGGTATCGACGCTCATGATCGGGAATGCGGGTGGGAGCGTCGCCTGCGCGATCTCCGCGAAGCCGTTCTTCTGGTAGAAGCGATGGGCCGCCAGGAACTTCGCGGTGGTGCCGAGGAAGATCTCCCGGAACTTCTCGTCGCGCGCCCAGTCGAGCAGGGTATCCAGCAGCCGCTTGGCCGTCCCCGGCTGCGCTCCCCGGAAGTCCCGGTGCACGAACATCTTGCGCAGCGCGCCATGCCGATTCCCGATGTCGAGCAGCGCGATGGTGCCGACGACGCGCCCTTCGGAGACCGCGATCCAGAAGCCGCCCCTGCCGTTCTGGTAGAACGCGGGAACGTCCTGGAGGTCGGGTTGCGCGCCCTCGGTGATGTCGATGGCGAACTCGTCGCGCTGGATGCCCAGGATGAGCTCCAACACGTCGCTCCGGAAGCGTGGCTCGAACGGGATCACTTCCACGTGACGGCCGGCTGCTAGACCCAGCCCTCGAGCAAGGGCTCCTCGTCGTGCTCGACGATCCGCGCGAGCAGCTCGACGGTATCCGCGCGAAGCTGTCGCTTCACGCGGCCGAAGCCCGGGAGCGCAACCAGACGGAGCGCCTCGCGCATCGCCGCTTCGACGAGCTCGGCCGGCTCGACCACGCGGTCGAGGATCCCCGCGAAGATCGCGGCGTCGGGGCCCGCGCTGAGCGCACCCAGCGCCAGCACCCGGATCTGGGCGGGCGAGAGCTCGGCGCGGACGATGGCCAGCGGACCCGCCGGAAACGGGATGGCCGCCTCGGCCTCCGTGAGCCCCAGCCTGAAGGTCCCCTGGGCCGCCAGCCGTGCGTCGCACGCCAGCGCCAGGATGAACGCCCCTCCCAGCATGTGCCCCGAGATCGCGGCCACCACCGGCTTCGGAAATCCGTAGAGCGCGAGCACCAATCGGTTGATGGTTCGCAGCATCTCCGCGTGCTTCGCAGCTCCGTAGGCGGGCACCTCGCGCGTATCGATTCCCGCGGAGAATACGCCGGGAATTCCGGTGAGGATGACTCCTTCGCACTGCGGATCTTCTCGCGCCTTCTCGATCGCGTGAAGCACCTCGCCCGCGAGTGCGAGATCGAGCGCATTCACCGGAGGACGGCAGAGCCGCAGGATGCGAATCCCGCTCCGGTCCTCAGCCTCGACGAGCGGGGGCTGCGCCGCTTCGTCCATGCTGACGGTCTTCACGAGACCTCCCACAGTGTCTCGAAGTTGATCACCGGCCGCTCGAAGCGCACGCCGTCCCGGGTGAACTCCTCGGCGAGCGCGAGCATCGGCGCGAGCGTCTGCATCTGCTGGGCATCCGCCAGCGATCGCCAGACGCTCACGTTCAGCATGCTGCTCGACGCGCGGTCGATGGCGGCGAAGTACCCGAGGCATCCGGCGAGCTGCCGGATCGCGGGAGCCAGGGATTCCTGCGAGGCTGCCAGGCGATTCCGGACGGCAGCGTACTTCTCGGACGGGAACGAAGCGCGCGAAATCCGGACGATGCGCGAGGGGCCCGCTGTCTGCTGGGCGCGAGCGCGGGGCGCCATGCCCGCCGAGACGAGCAGTGCGAGCAATCCTTGGATCACGCGACGGCGGGCTCCAGATTGCGAGACGCGCGCGAGAAGAAGAGAGTCGCGGATCATCGGGGCTTCCTCCGACCGACCAGCGAGCAGTCTACAGCCGTTGGGCGCGCTTGGCCGATCCGCCCCGGGGGTGTCATCATCGGGCCGATCGGAGGTCCCATGCCCAAGGGCGTCGTGCTGGTGACCGGGGGGAATTCCGGGATCGGCTTCGAGTGCGCGCGCGAGCTCGCGCGCCGGGGCTCGCGGGTGCTGATCGCGAGCCGAAACCAGGAGGCGTCGGAGCAGGCGGTGCGGCGCATCGCGCGGGAGAGCGGCGAGGGCTCGGCCTCGGCGCTCGCGCTCGATCTCGGCTCGCTCGCCTCGGTGCGCGCCTTCGCCAAGGAGATCGAGGCGCGCGATCTGCCGATCACGGCGCTGGTCTGCAACGCCGGCCTCCAGATGAACACGGGGCCGAAGCTCACGCCCGACGGCTTCGAGTCGACGTTCGCCGTGAACCACCTCGGGCACTTCCTGCTCACGCACCTGCTGCTCTCGCGGCTGCTCGCGAACGCTCCGGCGCGGATCCTCGTCGTCGCCTCGGGCGTGCACGATCCGGCCATGAAGACCATGATGCCGCACCCGGCGATCCCGGATTTCGAGACGCTCGCGGTGACGGGAGGGCAGAGCAAGAACAGATTTGACGGGCGGGTCGCCTACGTGAACAGCAAACTCTGCAACATCTGGTTCAGCTACGAGCTGGTCCGCCGGCTCGAGGCCGCGAAGCTCGCGAGCGACGCGCGCCCCCTCTCGGTGAACGCCTGGGAGCCCGGGCTGGTGCCGGGCTCGGGGCTCGCGCGCGATTATCCGCCGGCTCTCAAGTTCATCTGGGACTGGATCCTGCCCGGGGTGGCCCGCGTGCTCTCGCTCCGGTACCCGACCATCAACCCGGCCCCCAAGTCCGGCGCCGCGCTCGCGCGCGCGGTGCTGGATCCCGCCCTCGAGCGGCGCTCGGGCCACTACTACCCGTCGCACTCGCGCTGGCGGGAGGCCCCCTCGTCGGACCTCTCCTACGACGTCGGCAAGGCGGGCGAGCTCTGGCAGGCGAGCCTGCGCATGACGCGGCTCGCGCCGGGGGAGTCTCCGCTGCTGGGCGTCTGAGGGCCGCGTATCCCGGCGAGGTCCTGGTCCGTCCTGATGGGGCAGGGGAGAGACGGGAGGAGATCCGATGGCCAAGGCCGAGCTGCCCGACGCGCTGCGCGACGATCTGCGCGCCGCCTGGCAACGCTACGTCGATCTGCTGATCCCCCTGCGCCCGGCGCTGCACGGATACTGCCGCCGGCTCACCGGGAACCTGTGGGACGCCGAGGACCTCGTGCAGGAGACGCTGCTGCGGGCCTTCGGGACGCTCGGCAGCCTGCATCAGACCATCGAGAATCCGCGCGCCTACCTGTTCCGGACCGCCACCCACGGCTGGATCGACACGCTCCGGCGTCGGGGAACGGAAGCGGAGGCGCTCGCCGCGCAGGCAGGCCCGGCGGGCGGGGCCGCCGCGGACCCGGGCGCGGTGCGCGAAGCCGGCGCCACCATGCTCCAGCGGCTGGCGCCCCAGGAGAGGGCCGCCGTGGTGCTCAAAGACGTGTTCGAGATGAGCCTCGAAGAGATCGGCGACGTGCTCGGGACCAGCGTCGGCGCGGTGAAGGCGGCGCTTCACCGCGGCCGCTCGCGCCTGCGCGAACCCGAGGGCGACGCGGCCTCGCTCCGCCCGGCGCCTTCCGTGGCGCTCGTCGACCGGTTCGTCGCGGCCTACAACGCGCTCGATCTGGCCGGCCTGCTGAGCCTGATGCAGGACACCGCTTCGGTCGAGAACGTCGGCTGCGGCGTGCAGATCGGACGCGAGGCCTTCAGCGGCAAGGACGGCTGGTTCCACGCCGCCGTGTATGGCCACCCGGAATGGCCGGAGTGGCTCCAATATGACTCGCCCCGCATGCAGCGCGCCATCTGCGGCGGCGAGCCGGTGGCGCTCGGCTTCACCACGCGCAAGGGCAAGGAGGCCATGGAGCAGGTGATGCGCTTCGACGAGCAGGACGGCCGGATCGCGCGCCTGCGCGGCTATGCCTTCTGCCCCGAGACCATCAAGGAGATCGGCGGGTCGCAGGGCCTGCCCGTGCGCACCGGGCTGTATCGCTACCCGACCCCCGCGCCCGGGGAGTTCTTCTCCAAGCCGGGCTGAGCCGGCGGCCGGCGCAGCGGCCAGACCAGCTGGCGGCCCCAGCCCTCCGGAACCGGATCCCCGAGCGTCCCGTAGCGCTCGGGGAAGCCGCCCGGCTCCCAGGCCGTTCCGAACAGGCGGTCGATCACCGGCAGGTGGATCGCGAAGTTCTTGTCGACCGGCGACACCGCGTGGTGCCAGTGGTGGAAGGCGGGCGTCGCGAAGATCCCGCGCAGCCAGGCGAGCTCGAAGCGCAGGTTCGCATGCAGGGCCACCGCCTGGAAGGCGACGAAGACCAGGTAGGCCATCAGGGCGCCCGGCGCGAAGCCGAGCACGAAGAGCGGCACAAAAGTAATCGAGCGCGTCGCCACCACGTCGAACAAATGCAGCCGCGAGCCCGCCAGCCAGTCCATCTCGGGGCTCGAGTGGTGGATCGCGTGAAAGCGCCACAGCCAGGGCACGGCGTGGAAGGCGCGGTGGACGCCGTACTGGAAGAGATCCGCGATCGTGAGCGCAGCCACGAACTGGACCGGAAGCGGCAGCCCGGCGACCCAGGCCTGGAGCCGCGGCGAGACGATCCCGCCGAAGAGGAGCCCCGCCGGCGCGATCGTGAGCAGCGCCAGCACCTGCACCAGCAGGTGGCTCACGAAGAAATGGGCGAGGTCGGTGCGCCAGCCCAGCCTTAGGATGCGCTGGGAACGCAGCCGCGCGAAGGCGCGCTCGAGCGGCACGAAGACGAGCGCCAGCACCAGCAGGTCGAGCACGAACCAGTCGAGCCCGAGGTGCGGCGAGGGATCCACCGGGCCGGACTCGATCCAGGGGCCGCCGAGGGCGATCGCGGCGCCGGCGAGGGCGGTCCCCCCCCAGCCGAGTTTTTTTCGCTCGCCGAGCAGCACCGAGAGCGCCCCCAGCCCGAGCGCGAGCGCCAGCGCCGCGAAGAGCGTCGCGCGCACCAGCGCCAGCGGGTACACCGCGCGCAGCTCGGGCGTGGTGAGCAGCTCGGGGAAGCGGAAGCAGAGCACGGCGAAGAGCGAGAGCGCGCCGAGGCCGAGCGAGAGCGCGCCCGAGAGGCGGCCGTCGCCGAGCTCGAACTCGCGGGCGGGGCTCGGCGGCGGCTGCTGCATGCTGGGCTCCCGGTCTGGAGACGCGCCCGTGGATTCCGCTTTTCGGCCGGGCACGCCGCGAACTTGGGGCCGCGAGGGCGCCTGCGCCGCGCTTCGATATGCTGAAGGCCGCGCCGCCCGCCGAGCCACCAGGATGCCGAAGGTCCACTTCGCCGGTCAGACCATCGAGTGCCCTCCGGGAGCGAATCTCCGGGTGGTCCTGCTGCGGGCGCGCCTTCCGCTCTACACGACGGTGGCGCGCGCTATCCACTGCCGGGGCCACGGCACCTGCGGAACCTGCGCGGTTCGCGTCGAAGGCCCGGTTTCGGATCCGACCGCCACGGAGCTCCGGCGGCTGCGCTTCCCGCCCCACGATCCGCAGGCCGGCCTCCGGCTGGCCTGCCAGACCACGGTGCTGGGCGACGTCACCGTGATCAAGTACGACGGCCTCTTCGGCCAGCGCACCGGCGCCGACTAGCCCGAGAACCGCGCAGCGAGCCGCCGGCTCGCCGTCACGGCGAGGCTCGCGGCGAGGACGACCCACGCCCACGGCGTCGGGAACAAGGGAACCAGAGCCGGGTCGTGGCTCAGGCCGGGGTCTTGGATCGCGACTGACTCGATCTGGCCGGTGGTGAGCAGATACGCGCCCCTGGCCGCCGTGCGGATTCCGCGCACGCGCAGAACGCTGCTGCCGTTCAGCACGCCCGCGGCTCGCTCGAGGATCTCTGCGATGCTCTCTCCAGCGTGGGTCGCGACCGCGAACGGGAGACCCTCGACGACGAGCGTGAAGGCGCCGCCCTCGGGCGCGCCGAAGAGCTTCAGGACGCTCTCGTCGCTACAGGTGCGGTCGCAGCCATCCAGCGAGTAGGTGTTCCCGTCGTCGCACTCCTCCAGAGCGCCCAGCTTCCCATCTCCGCATTCTCCCACCGGGAGCCGAAACAGCTCGCGCCCAGTCTGTGGAGTCGTCGCCGTGAAATAGAGATCCTGGCCGACGAGGGTGATCTGCTCCGGGCCGGAGGAGCGAGGTCCGGGCGCCAGATCCGTCAAACGCCGGGTGCCCGATGCCGTGCCGTCGCTCACCCAGAGCTCGCAGCCGCTCACCGGATCACAGGCCTGGAACACGGCCCGGCCGCGGATCGACGCCAGCTGCGCGGGCCGCGACATCGTAGAACCCTCTGCGATCTCGCGGGTGAGCAGCGTTCCCTCCGGCGTGCCATCCGAGACCCAGAGCTCGGAGCCGTCCGTCAGGAAGAGCCGATCCCCAATCGCGACCGAGTCCGCCGTGCTCTTCGACAGATCGAAGCCCCCGCGGAGCAGGGTCGCCGTCGGCCCCGTCAGGGAAGTGGAGAAGAGGCCGTTCAGGGCAATCGGAAACCCAGGCGCTGCCGCGGCCGCCGAGAAGAAGAGGCGCGAACCCGCCGTCGCGAATCCGCCCGGGATGCTGCTCTCGGTTCCCGGCCAGGCGTCGGTCAGGAGCTGGGTGCCCTCGGGCGTCGCGTCCGTGCGCCAGACCTCGCTTCCGTACTGCGGTGTGTAGCGACGGAAGTAGCCAACCCGGCCGACCGTCGCGAACTCGGGATCGCCCGCGAAGCCGGCGATGGGGCTCCCCGCGAGGTCCACCACGAGCTGGGTCCCCGCGGAGGTACCGTCCGTGGTCATCAGCTCTCCCCCGAAGCCGCTGCCGTCGTCACGGGAGAAATAGATCATGCCAGGGGTAACCCGGTGGAACGCGCCGAGGGCCACCTTGAATGGCAGCTTGATCGTCCCGGTGCCCCCGGCGCTGCCATCCGTGACCCAGAGCCCCTCGCCGCTCACGTCCTTGTGGGCGAACACGATGCGACCGGACACTTCGCCCAGCGGGAAGGGGCGGTCGTCCGATGTCAGATTCCGGGTGATCTCCGTGTAGGGGACCGTTCCCGCCGGCGTCCCGTCGGAGAGCGAGAAGCGCCGCGCACCGGTGGCGAGCTTTTCATCCAGCACGAGGCGGCCGTTCAGCTCGCCCAGCACGAGGCGGCCGCCCAGCGAGGTGAGCGCTGCTTCCGAGCGAGCGGCGTACAGGTCGGCCGGCGGACCGCGGAATATGAGCGCGTCGCCGAAGGCGCGCAGCGCTGCGGGATTGCCATGGAAGACCTGGGCTCCGATCGCGCTCACCAGCGCCGTGCCGCCCGCCGTGCCGTCGCTCTTCCACAGCTCGCGGGTCCCCAGCGAGAAATAGAGAGCATCCGGACCGCTGCCGAGGTTGCCGATGGCGCCGCGCCCGAGCGGCGCCAGATCGACCACGAGCGTCGAGCTGTTGGAGGTTCCGTCGCTGCGCCAGAGCTGGGAGTCCCTCGCGAAGAACAGGGTGGCGTCCTGGAACGCCAGGTCCGTGGCCTGCCCCGGATCGACGCGCCGGGTACCCGCCGCGGTTCCGTCCGTCACCCAGACGCCGCCGAGATCCACGGACGGGGATGAGATTGCGACCCGTCCGTCGACGGCGATGGCGCGATCGCTCGGCGCTCCGGCCAGACGCACGGTGCCCTGGAGCGTTCCGTCCGACGACCAGAACCAGCTTCCCGCCGTGAAATAGAGGTGCTCCCCTACCGCGAACAATTGATAGAGGTAGGTCTGTCCGACGCCGGGAAATGCGTCGATTACGAGCGTGTCGGCGCCGGTCGCTGCGTCGAGGCGCCGCAACGACACGGTGGATTGTCCGGTCGTTGCGGCGTAGAAGATGGCGTCGCCGACCGTCGCGATCTCGCTCGAGGCGATGCTCGGGCAGATCACCTGCGTGCCCGCTGTGGTTCCATCGCTCCGCATCCAGGACTGCTCGGTGATCAGCAGGAGCCCGCCGCCCAGGCGCAGGATCCGCGAATTGCTGTTCTGCGGGCGGACGACCGTCAGCAGGGGCCGAGTGCCTTCCCGGGTTCCATCGCTACGATGGAGGATCTCGCGGGTGATGTCGGTGTCGTGCGGAGCGAAAAAATAAAGGGCTCCCTCCTGCTCCAGCAGGGAGATCGGACGCTTCTCGAAGACGAGGCGGGTGCCCGCCGTCGTCCCGTCGCTGGTCCAGAGGGCCGCGCCGGAAGCGAAGGCCACGCCCGAGCCGAACGGGATCAGCGGCTGGAGCAGGCGCGGGAAGGGGAACGGATCGACCAGCAGCCCGCCGACGCTTCCCGGCCCGACATCGGCGACCAGGCCGGTGCCCTGCTGGGTTCCATCGCTGACCCAGAGCTCGTCCCCTTCCGCGACGGTCTTCGCGAGGAAGAAGATCCGATCGTCGATGCGCGTGATGCCGCTCGGAAAGCCCTCCAGCTGTTGATTGGCGCCGACGGTGAAGTCGTGGACGAGAATCGGCGCGGTCTGCGCGAAGGAGGCCGAGGGGCTCGCGAGCAGCACGCAGAGGCAGAGCCACGGAAGTCGCATGATCCCCCCGGGAGTGGGAGCTGATCGAGAAAGCGCGATTCTCGTGGGGGCGGGGGATGAGGCTAGGCGCACGCGGGATACACCGCAACTGGTGACCGCGCGGCTAGTCTCCGTCCTTCCACTCCGCTGCGCTTCCCGGGAAGTCGCCCCGATGCGTGGGCACCACGCAGAAGGCATGGCCCGAGGGCGCCGTCATCACCACGTGGTTCCGGATCCGCGCCTTCACGCGTGCGCCGAGTCTTTCGAGCCGCGCGACCTCGCGCGCGACGTCGTCGGTCTCGATGTCGAGGTGGATGGCGCGTTCGGCCTTGCTGACACGTTGGAGCAGCAGGTAGGGCCCTCCCTCTCCGCCGACCCGGCCGCGCAGCGCGACGTAGCGGGGCAGGTCCTGCGGGATCGTCTGCTTGCCGAGCGCCCCACTCCAGAACGCCACGTCGCGCTCGAACTCGTCTTCGGAACAGTCGATCACCACGGTAGTCAGGCGGCTCCGGTGCATGGCGTCCTCCCGCTCGCGGGCGCGGCGGCGACCGGGACCCACCCGGCGCGGCCGCGGCCTCCGCTCTAAGCTCCCGCACCATGTCGAAGGCCGCCAGCATTCACCGTCCCCATGGACTCGCGGGCAATCGCCCGCTGCAGGCGATGATCGCCGTCTTCACCCTGATCTGGATCGGGCTCGCGATCGCGCCCCTCTACCGCTCGGACTGGCTGCTCGAGAACCTGCTGGTCTTCGCCTTCGTTGGGCTGCTGGCCGCCAGCTTCCGCCGCTTCCAGTTCTCGAACCTCTCCTACTTCCTGTTCACCGTCTTCCTGTTGCTGCACAGCTACGGCGCGCACTACACCTACTCGGAGGCCGCCTTCGGGTTCTGGCTGCGCGATACGCTCCACCTCGCGCGCAACCCCTACGACCGGATCGTCCACTTCGCGTTCGGGCTGCTGCTCACCTACCCGCTGCGCGAGCTGACGCAGCGCGTGCTGCACCTGCACCGGATCTGGGCCTACGTGATCCCGTTTCTGTTGCTGCTCGCGATGAGCGCCGGCTACGAGAGCATCGAATCGTGGGTGGCCCGCCTCGTGAGTCCCGAGCTGGGCACCGCCTATCTCGGGACCCAGGGCGACGAGTGGGATGCCCAGCGCGACATGGATCGCGCGATGGTCGGCTCGCTGATCTGCCTCGGGCTCACCTGGCTGGGCGAACGCGTGCGCGCGCAGACGCGCAAGCGGAGGGAGAAGCGCGCGTGAGCGTGCGTCGCGTGTTGCTGGTTCTGCTCGGCGTCCTGCTGCTGGCGGCGGTCGCCGTCGTCTGGACGATCCTGCCGCCGGCGCCGCTCGATCTGCCGCCCCGCGGCGCGCTGCTCGCGAACGTGACGGTGATCAATCCCGGGATCGGCCGTGAAGCCGGACGCACGCTCCGGATCACTGGCGACCGGATCGAATCGATCGCCGCCGCGGCGGGCGGCGAGGGCGCGGACGCGCGCTTCTCGGGGGCCTACCTGATCCCGGGCCTGATCGACATGCACGTGCACTTCCCGCCCGACACGGGGCTGCGGCAGACGGAGCTGTTCGCGTTCCTCTTCCTCGATCACGGAGTGACGACGGTGCGCGACGCCGGCGACGTGGACGGGACGTCGACGGCTCCCGCGCGCGACGGCGTCCGCGGCGGCGCGTTCCCGGGCCCCCGCATCTTCGCCTGCGGGCCGCTGGTCGACGGCCCCGCGCCGATCTGGAAGGGCTCGCTGGTGGTGAGCGAGCCGGGCCAGGCGACGGCCGCGGTGGCGAAGATCGCCGAAGGCAAATTTGACTGCGTGAAGGTCTACGACGGGCTCTCGACGGAATCGCTCGCCGCGCTGCGCAAGGCCGCCGCCGAGCACGGCCTCCCCGTGATCGGCCACGTCCCGCGGCAGGTCCCCTTCGAGGTGGCGCAGCTCGACGACGTCCAGCACCTGACGGGGGTGGCGACGCCGCCCGGGGGCGACACCCGCCCGTTCCCGAAGAACATGGTCGAGTGGCGAAACGTCGACGACGCGCGCATGGACTTCATCGTGGAGACGTCGAAGCGACTCGGGATCGCCCACACGCCGACCCTCGTCACCGGCGAGCGCCTGCGCGGGATGCAGGATTACGCCGCGCTGCGCGAGTCTCCCGACGCGAAGCTGCTCCCGCGCTTCTACCGCGACGTGGTCTGGAGCCCGACGGAGGGGCTGCCCGTCTTGCGCCGTCTCGCGCCCGAGGACTTCCCGGTGTTGGCGGACGCCGGAGAGCGCGGGATGCGCCTGGTGCAGCGGCTTCACGCGGCGGGCGTGCCCGTTTTCGCCGGCAGCGACACGCAGAACCCCTTCGTGGTGCCGGGCGCGAGCCTGCTGCGCGAGCTGCGGCTGCTCGAGCAAGCCGGCCTCACGCCCGAGCAGGCCCTGGCAGCGGCCACCACGCTGCCCGGCGCGTTCCTGCGCCTGCCCGGCCTCGGGCGGCTCGAGCCCGGCGCGCCCGCGGACCTGCTGGTGCTGCGGCGGGATCCGACCCAGAGCCTCGACGCGCTCGATTCGCTCGAGGCGGTGATCGCCGACGGGCGGCTCTACACCCGGGCCGAGCTCGACGCGCAGCTCGCGCGCTACCGCGAGCACGCCGAGGGTGCGGTCTACGACGCGCTCTCGGTGGTGCTCGTGCGGCGCGCCCTGGCGCGGATCTTCGATTGAGCTGGTCCCGGCTGCTCGCCGCGCTCTACGCCGCGTGGGGCCTCCTTTACGTCTGGCGCACGAGCTTCCTGCTGGACGGCCAGCGCAGCTTCGTGCTCTGGGACGACGCCATGATCTCGATGCGCTACGCGCGCAACCTCGTGGCCGGTGACGGCCTCGTCTGGAGCCCGGGCGAGCGCGTGCAGGGCATCTCGAACCTCGGCGTCACGCTCGCGATGGCGGCGCTGCACGCGCTGCCGGTCGGCGCGGCGCGCGTGAGCCTGCTCTTCCAGCTCGCGAACCTCGCGCTCCTGCTCGCGATCCTCGCGCTCGCGCAGCGCCTCGCGCGGGAGCTGGCGCCCGGCGATTCGCTCGTGCCCCTGCTCGCGGCGGCAGCCGCCGCGCTCTACGCGCCGCTCGCGATCTGGTCGCTCCAGGGCTCCGACGTCGGCGCGGTAACGGCCGTGGTGCTCGGCGCCCTCGTCGTCTCCGCACGCGGGCTGCGCGAGGGGAGGGGGCCTTCGCGCGCGGCCTGGCTGCTGCTCGGCCTCGGCGTGCTGCTGCGGCTCGACGTCGGCGTCGTGTTCGCGAGCTTCCTCGCGATGGCAACGCTCCAGGGTCGGCGCGCCTGGCGCTCCGCCGCCGAGGGCGCGGCGCTGCTCGCGATCAGCGTGGGGGCGGTGCTCGCCTTTGGAGCGCTCTACTACGGGGATCCCCTGCCCAACACGTTCTACCTGAAGGCGACCGGCGCGCCGCTCGCCGACGTGCTTGGCAACGGCGCCCGCCAGATCTGGGGAATGTTGACGCCGCTCTCGCCGCTGCTGCTCGCCGTCGCGCTCGCCGGCGGCTGGCTGCTGCGCGGCGATCCGCTCTTCGCGCTCTCGGCGCTCTGCGTGCTGGCGCTCTTCCTCTACGACCTAGGCGTGGGCGGCGACTGGCTCAAGGCCTATCACAGCCGCTTCCTGATTCCGGCGGTCGCGATCTACTGCGTGCTCCACGCGGTCGCGGCCAGGGCCCTGCTCGCGCGCGTGCTCCCGGCGCCGCGCCTCGCCTCGCGCGCGGCGCGCCTCGCGCTGGCCGGGATCTCGCTGCTGGGCGCCTTCGCGTTCTACTCGCCGGTCGCCACCCGGGAGTGGCTATGGCCGCGGACGCCGACGCTCTGGTGGGAAAAGAACCTCGCGAACGCGCGCATGGCCTACTACCTGCGCGAGGTGACGCCGCCCGGTACGACGGTGGCGCTCCACGCCGCCGGGACCACCGGATACTTCGTGGAGCGCCCGACCCTCGACGTGCTCGGGAAATCGGATCGCCACATCGCGAAGCTCCCCGTCCGCTTCTTCCATCCCGGACACTCGAAGTGGGACTGGGACTACGTCCTGCTCGAGCGCCGCCCCGACGTGATCGTGGACACCAGCCGCGGGCTCGAGCGGCACCCCGCGCTGGCGCAGCGCTACTGGCTGGCGAGGGCGCCGAACGGCCTCCAGTTCCACGTGCGCAAGGACCGCGTCGCGGGGCTGCGCGATCACACGCTGGTGTTCTACCCGTTTCGCTCGAAGCGTGCGCTCGGCTGGGCGGCCGCCGTCGCGCTCGCCGAGGTGGGGGCGATCGAGCCGTGACGCTGCTGCGCGCGGCGCTCTGCGCGGCTGCGGCCGCCGCGCTCTGGGTCGGCTGGAACGCCTTCTGGTTCCAGTGCGACGACGCCTACATCGCGTTCCGCTACGTGAGCGCGAGCCAGCTCGGCTGGGGCTACACCTGGAATCCGCCGCCGTTTCGGCCGGTCGAGGGCTACACCAGCTTCCTGTGGGTGGCGCTGCTCGATGGCGTCTGGCGCGGGCTCGGCGTTCCGCCTCCGGTGGCCGCCAACCGGCTGGCGCTGCTCTTCTCGGCGGCGAGCCTCGCGCTGGTGGTGGCGATGGTGCTGCGGCTGCGGCTCTCGCCGGGGCTCGCGCGCTGGCGCACGGCCGTGCTCGCGCTGGTGCTGCTGGGGGTCGTCAGCAACCGGACCTTTCTCGCGTGGACCAGCTCGGGGCTCGAGACGGCGCTCTTCGGCTTCCTGCTGCTCGCCTGGGTGGCGATCGGCGTCTTCGGCTCGGGAAGCAGGCGGTCGCTCGCCGCGCTCTCCCTCGCCGCGGGCCTCCTCGCGTTGGCGCGGCCCGACGGCCTGCTGTTCGCGGCGGCCACCGCGGCGATTCTCGTCGTGCGCGCGGCCGCGGGTGGCGGCGTCTCGGCGCGCGCGCTCGTCCCGGCGCTCCCGCTGCTGATCCCCGCGCTGCACGTCGCCTGGCGCCGCGCCCATTACGGCTTCTGGGTTCCCAATACGTATTACGCGAAGCAGGTGGCCGCCTGGCCCGAATCGGGCGTGCGCTACTTCGCGGCCTTCGTGCTCGAGTACGCCTACTGGATCTGGCTCGCGCTGGCGCTGGCGGCGGGCTTGCGCGCGCTGCGCGGCGGCGCTCTCGCCGCGCGCCTGCGCGCCGGGGATCCCGCGCTCGCCAGCAGGCTGCTGGTGGGCGCCGCGCTCGCGCTCCACTTCGCCTACTACACGCTGCGGGTGGGCGGCGATCACTTCGAGTTCCGCGTCTATCAGCACTGGGTGCCGCTGCTGCTGATCTCGCTGCCGATGGTGGCGGAGCGCGCCGGCCTCTCGCCGCGCCGGAGCCTCGCCGCGCTCGTAGCGATGATCCTGCTCGGCTGGCCGCTCCCCTGGCTGCACTGGTGGCACACCCGGGAGCTGGTGACGCGCGCGGAGACCTTCAAGCTTCACCATCGGGTGTCGCCCCATCTGCCGGCCGGCCTGCGCTGGTACGCCGCCGCCTGGGACGATCTCGAAGGCTGGCTGATCCGACACCTGGTGGGCCTCCGCCACCAGGAGCACAAGATCTTCGGCGAGCTCCAGCTGGCACGCTTCCCGTCGCGCGCGCAGGGCGCGCAGATCACCGGGGACGGCCATCCCGTCCTCGCCTACCACACGATCGGCGTCCCCGGCTGGGTGCTCCCCCACGTGGCGGTGATCGATTGGTTCGGCCTCAACGACGTGGTGATTGCCCATTCGAAGCCGCGGCGCGTCACCTCCGAAGAGCGCCAGATGGCGCACGACCGCGGCCCGCCCGAGGGCTACCTCGACTGCTTCCGGCCCAACGTGTTCGTGCTCAAAAAATACGGATTCTCGGTGCGGCCGCGCGCGCGCGAACTCACGGACGACGAGATCCGCGCCTGCGAGACGCGCTTTCTGACCGGCTCGGAGTGACGTTTCAACCGGGCCGAGATCAAGGAATCCGATCGAACTGCCCGCTCAGCACGGTGTAGACCGCGGTTCCCGGCTCGGGAAAAGCATTCGTCTCGTTGGTCGTCGCTCCGACGACCTGGCCGTACCAGACGCCATCGACGAGGCGCATCCCCGTGACGCTCACCGAATCGGTTCCCTCCGCGTTGCTCGCAGCGGCGCCCTCGGTGGAGAAGGGGATCTCGTACTCGTAGCTGCCGGCTCGCGGGGTGTTAGACAGGGTTGCTCGGACCGTCGCCGTGAAGGTGAGCTTGCGCCCGCTCGCGGTGGGGACGAGGGAGCCGGAGGCGGGCCCGGCGATCGAGTAGTGCAGCGTCCCCGCGTTGGCTGGCAGCGGAATCGGCGCGATCGAGACGTCCGCAGGCGCGATGGTGAACGGGACCGAGCCATCGGCCGCCGGCGCCCCGAAGCGGAACTTGATCGAGGAGCCGCTGGCCGGGAACAGGATCTGCTGATCGCCGAAGGAGATGAAGGAGAGGGCGTCGAGCGAGAACGTGCTGACGGTTTCTTCCGCGGTAGCGGCAGAAGCGATCCAGAGCAGCGCGGCGCTGACAATGGCTGCAAGGGTAGATCGAGCGATCATGAGGGTGTCTCCTTCGCTTCGGTTGTCTTGCGGTTCGGCCTGGCTGAAGTCCTTCTCGCCCACGCGCCGAGCATCCACCATACACCGCAGCCCGTCGAAAGGGGAAGCGCGATCAGGGCCGCCCGCTCGAGCCTTGTGGGGGGCAGGCTCGCGCGCACGATCACCCGGGCGTGAGCCCATTGATCGAGAGGAAGCTCGAGTTGCGTCACTCCGAATTCATCGACGACGCTCGAGAGACCCCCGTGCGCCACCCGGATCAGCGTCAGTCGCTGCTCGATGGCGCGGAAGGCGGCAAAGCGGGATAGCTGCCGCGTCGCCATCTCGCCGCTGACCCAGCTGTCGTCGGCGAGGTTCAGGATCGCGAGGCTCTCCGGCGAGCGGCGGTGCGCCACGATCTGCGGAAAGAGCACTTCGTAGCAGAGGGCCGGGGTGATGCTGAACTTCGACGTGATCGAGCTGCCCGGAGCCGTTGCTTCCTCCACCTTCGGCCACGCCGTGGCTCGGCCGAACAGGGGAGCAAGCCAGCTTGCACCGTCGCGCACGCGGCTGGATTCGAGCAACGGGATGGCACGGAACTTGTCGATCGCCGCGACGGCGCCGCGCCCGGGCTCGATCCAGACGACCGAGCTGAGATACGAGCGGGGCACACCGAGTGCGGAGGGCCGCACCAGACCCGTGATGAGCGGCACGCCCCACGCGTCGACATGGGCCTGCATCGCGCGCGCGAGCTCAGGACCCGATTCGAGCGGCGTCGTCAGCAGATTCTCCGGCCAGATGATGGCATCGGGGCGACGCTC
>DATBRV010000016.1:0-39765 GCA_036560145.1 Myxococcota bacterium | reverse complement strand
CTCGCGGACGCGGGCTGGCGCGATCACGGCGTCGCGCTGGCCCCGCTGCTCGGCCAGAAGCTCGCGAGCGGCGTGGGAGGCGCGCTCGTGCGCCGCTTCGGCGAGGATCCGGACGCGCGCCCGCTCCTCGACCTGCTGCTGAATCTGACCCCGGGCTTGCACCAGTGCATGGCGGCGCTCTCCGAGAACTGGCCGCTGCTGGCGCTGCAGAGTCCCAGTGCGATGGGGATGGGCGGGATCCCCGATTCCTGCTTCATGTGGCGCCGCGGCGGCGCGCTCGACCGCGCGCGCGAAGAAGAGAGGCGGGCGGGAACCCCGCCGCTCTTGCCGTCGTGACGCAGGATCCCGAGCAGGCCCGGCTGGCGCGCGAGGTCGCGCGGCGCCGCACCTTCGCGATCATCTCGCATCCCGACGCCGGCAAGACCACCCTCACCGAGAAGCTCCTGCTCTTCGGCGGCGCGCTGCGCGAGGCCGGCGCGGTGCGCGCGCGGCGCGCGGCGCGCCACGCCACCAGCGACTGGCTCGAGCTCGAAAAACAACGTGGCATCTCGGTCAGCACCTCGGTGATGCACTTCGAGCACGCCGGCTACCGCGTCAACATCCTCGACACGCCCGGCCACCAGGACTTCAGCGAGGACACCTACCGCACGCTGATGGCCGCCGACAGCGCCGTCATGCTGATCGACGCCGGCAAGGGCGTGGAGGCGCAGACGCGCAAGCTGTTCCAGGTCTGCCGCCTGCGCCGCATTCCGATCTTCACCTTCATCAACAAGATGGACCGCCTGGGACGCGAGCCGCTCGATCTGCTGCACGAGATCGAGGAGGTGCTCGGCATCGACGCGGTTCCCGTCAACTGGCCGCTCGGCGCGGGGCGCGAGTTCCGCGGCGTCTACGACCGGATCGGCGGCAAGCTGCTCGTCTTCTCGGGCGGGAGCCACGGAACGACGCGCGTCGAGCAGCGCGAGCTCGCGGGAGCCGCGGACTCGGCCGAGCTGCGCGCCGAAGCGGGCGTCTTCGCGGACGAGCTGGCCGATTCGCTGGCGCTGCTCGACGGCGCCGGCGCCAAGCTGGATCCCGCGGCGGTGGCGTCGGGGGCCCAGACGCCGGCCTTCTTCGGCAGCGCGCTCACCAACTACGGCGTGCTCTCGTTCCTCGAGCGGTTTCTCGAGATGGCGCCGCCGCCGGGCGCGCGCGTCTCCGACGCGGGCCCGGTGGATCCCGTCGAGCGCCCCTTCTCGGGCTTCGTGTTCAAGATCCAGGCCAACATGGACCCCGATCACCGCGACCGGGTCGCGTTCGTGCGCATCTGCTCCGGCCGCTTCGTGAAGGACAGCCAGACGCTGCTGGTGCGCACCGGCAAGCGCGTCCGCCTGGCGCGCTCGACGCTGCTGATGGCGCGCGAGCGCGAAGAAGTCGAAGAGGCCTACCCGGGCGACGTGGTCGGGCTCTTCGATCCGGGGGTCTTCCGGATCGGGGATACGCTCTCCGACGAGGGAGGCTTCCGCTATCCGGGGATCCCCACCTTCTCGCCCGAGCACTTCGCGCGCGTCGAGGTGGCGGAGGTGCTGAAGCGCAAGACGCTCGAGAAGGGCCTCACGCAGCTGGTGCAGGAGGGAACCGTGCAGCTCTTCCGCGAGCCCGGCGCCGGCAGCGCCTCGCCGCTGCTGGGCGCCGTGGGTCCGCTTCAGTTCGACGTGCTGCAACACCGGCTGGCGACGGAGTACAAGGTGGAGCTGCGCCTGACGCCGCTCCCCTTCACGGTGGCGCGCTGGATCCGAGGCGAGTTCGATCCGGATCTCTTCCGCCACTCCGAGTCGCTGAAGCTGATCCAGGACCGCGACGACCGGCCGGTGCTGCTGCTGCGAAACGCCTGGTACGAGGAGCGCTTTCGCGAAGATCACCCCGAGCTGGTGCTCGCGGATACCGCCGAGACGGCGATGGAGAAGGAGAAGACATGACGCGTCCGTTTCGATTTGGTGTGCAGCTCCATAAGCTTCCGGCGGAGGGCTGGGCCGGCGTCGTGCGCCGGATCGAGGCCTGGGGCTACTCGACGATCTTCGTCCCCGACCATTTCGGGACGCAGTGGGAGCCGACGGCGGCGCTGGCGGCCTTCGCCGCCGCGACCGAGCGGATCCACGTGGGCAGCCTGGTCTACGACGTCGACTACCGGCACCCGGTCGTGCTCGCGAAGGCGGCCGCCACGATCCATCTGATCTCGGGCGGAAGGCACGAGTTCGGACTCGGCGCGGGCTGGATGGAGACGGACTACCGCGAGGCCGGCATGCCCTACGACCGGCCGGGCCTGCGGATCGAACGGCTCGGAGAGGCGCTCGAGATCATCCGCTCGATGTGGACACAGGATCGCACCAGCTTCCAGGGCAAGCATTACCAGATCACGAACATCGCGCAGGCGGCTGAGCTGCCGGCGGGCGAGCGCCCGCGCATCCTGGTGGGCGGCGGCGGCCGGCGCCTGCTGGCGCTGGCGGGCCGCTACGCCGACATCGTCGGGATCAACCCGACGCTGGTCGAGGGCAAGGTGACGCCCGCCACCCCCGCGGATCTGGCGCCCGAGCGGGTGCGCGAGAAGACGAGCTGGGTCCGCGAGGCGGCTGCCAAGGCCGGCCGCGATCCCGACGCGATCGAGTTCAACTCGCTCTCCTTCGTGCTCGCCGTGACCGACGATCCGAAGCCCTTGCGGCAGATGCTCGCGGGCAACACCGGGATGAGCGTCGAGCAGGTCGCCGACTGCCCGCTCTTCCTGACCGGCTCGGCCGCGGAGCTGCGCGATCGCCTCCAGCGCCGGCGCGAGCAGACCGGGATCAACTACGTCGTGGTGCAGGGCGCCAAGCTCGACGCGCTCGAGACCTTCGCCGAAGCGGTGGTGGCGCCGCTCAGCGGGAAGTAGCAAGCGAAGCGCGCAGCGAGCCGAAGGCGAGCGAAGTTCACGCAGGCCCGGCGGGCGGATCGGTCCGGATCGTGACGACGAGGGCGGCGCCGCCGAGCGCGCTGTCCTCGACTCGAGCGTCTCCCCCGAGCAGGCGTGCGATCGTCCTCGCCAGCGAGAGTCCGAGCCCGGCTCCGCTCCCCGATCGCGCGGGATCGAGCTGTACGAAGCGATCGAAGACCCGGTCCCGATCGCTCGTCGGGATGCCGGGCCCGGAGTCGCGCACCTGGATCTCCGCGAATCCGCCCCGCGGCAGCGCCGCGATCTCGATCCGACCGTTCTCGGGCGTATGCCGGATCGCGTTGTCGATCAGGTTCGAAACCGCGTGCTCGAGCAGCTGCGGATCGGTCCAGGCGAGCGGGCCGGCGGCGGGGCCGTCGAGCTCGAGCGCGACACTTCGCTCGTCGCAGACCGGGGCGTAGAGATCGCGGAGCGATCCCAGCAGCCGGGCGAGATCGACCGGCTGGCTGCGGACCGCGAGCTTTCCGTCCTCCGCCCTCGCCAGCAGCAGGAGATCGTCGATGGTCCGGCGCATCTCCTCGACGCTCTCGCGCACGGCGATCAGCGCGGCGGGGGGCTCGCGGTCCGCGGATTCGAGGAGCGCCACGTCCGTCAGGTTGAGGATCCGATTCAGCGGCGTCCTCAGCTCGTGCGCCACGTCGGCGCTGAAGGCCGAGATGCGCGCGAAGGCCTGCTCGAGGCGCGCGAGCACGTGGTTGAGCGCGCGCGCGTGACGGTCCAGGTCGTCGTGGGTGCCGCGCACCGCGAGCCTCGCGTGGAGATTCCGCTCGTCGATGCCCTCCACGGCCAGCGTCGCCCCGCGCAGGGGGCGGAGCGCCTGCCGGGTCGCCGCGATCGAGGCGGCGATCAGGCCGAGGAGGCCGACCGCCAGGCTGACGCCGATCTGCGCGAGCTGCTCGCGCCTCTCGCCGACGAAGCTGCGCAGCGAAGCGGCCGCCTCGAGCCGATCGCCGTTCGGCAGGCGGATCCCCTGCACCCAGTGATCCGACGGCGAGGCGAAGGCGAGCCGGATCGAGGGCGTCCTCTTGCCATACAGCGCTCCGACCAACGGCCACGAGCCGGCCAGGATCGAGACATCGCCCTGCGCCGTCACGCGCCGGACCGCCTGCACGCCGCGGCGCTTCGCCTGGCGCGCGGCGGCTTCGCCGGTGGCTCCCGTCCAGATCTCCTCCGCAACGGCCTTCAGCTCGGGAGCGATCGACTCGGCCACGAGCTCCGCGGTCTCGTGCGTCGCGATCAGGAAGAAGAGCGCCATCAGGCCCACCAGCAGGAGACCGATGATGGCGGCCAGCCCGACGCCGACCCGCACGTCGACGCGGCGCAAGAGCGCGCTCGCGTCACGCCCGAAGGACATAGCCGACGCCCCTCACGCTGCGCAGCAGCTCTCCGCCATCCGCGTCCTCGAGTTTCCTGCGCAGACGCCCCACGTGAACGTCGACGACGTTCGTGCCGGGATCGAACTCGTAGCCCCAGACCAGCCGCAGGATCTCCTTGCGCGAGAGCACCTCGCCGCGGTGCGTCGCCAGGCAGTAGAGCAGTTCGAACTCCTTGGCCGTGAGGTCGAGCGCGCGGTCGCCGCAGCGGACCAGGCGCCGGAGCGGATCGATCTCGAGGATTCCCTCCCGGATCGGCGCGACGTGCGAAGTCGGCCGCCGCAGCAGGGCGCGCACGCGCGCGGCGAGCTCCGTGAAGGCGAATGGCTTCACCAGGTAGTCGTCGGCGCCCCGATCGAGGCCTTCGACGCGGTCGTCCAGGCGGTCGCGCGCCGAGATGATCAGGACGGGAATCCGATCGGCTCGTTCGCGCAGCGTCTCGAGCACGAGATAGCCGCCGCCTCCGGGCACCATCAGATCGAGGATCGCCGCGTCGAGGCGATGGCTGGCGAGGATGGCCCGGGCTCCGGCCACGTCTCCCGCGTGGAGCACCTCGAAGCCGAGGGGCTCGAAGCCGGCGATCACGGCGTTCGCCGTCCGGGTGTCGTCCTCGAGCAGGAGCAGGCGATTCCCCGGCAGGCTCAAGGCGTCTTCCCGTCCGTATCCGTCGCGAGGCTGCGTCGGTCGCTCCACAGTATAGGTTCGGGGCGGCTTCCGAAGCGCGCGTAGAGCGCGGGAAGCACCAGCAGGTTGAGCGCCGTCGAGGTCACCAGCCCGCCCAGGATCACGATTGCCATCGGGTGCTCGATCTCGTGCCCCGGCGCGTTTCCGGCCAGCGCGAGCGGAAGCAGCGCCAGCGCCGCGCAGGACGCCGTCATCAGGATCGGCACCAACCGCTCCTCGGCGCCCCGCAGCACCAGCTCGGGCCCGAAGGGGATCCCCTCGACGGTCTCCAGGTGGCGATAGTGGCTCACGAGCAGGATCCCGTTGCGGGCGGCGATGCCGAGCACCGAGACGAAGCCCACCAGGGAGCCCAGCGAGATCACGCCGCCCGTCGCCGCCGCCGCCAGCACGCCGCCCACCAACGCGAACGGGAGGGTTCCGAACACGAGGCCCGCCAGGCGGAGCGAGCCGAGATCCGCGTGCAGCAGCAGGAAGATGCCGAGCACGACGAGGCCCGAGAGCGCCAGCAGCCGGGCGCGCGCCGCCTCGCGCGCCTGGTATTCGCCGAGCAGCTCCGGGTGGTAGCCGGGCGCGAAGGCAAGCTCGCGCAGACGCGTCTCGATCTCCCGCGCGACCGCGCCGAGATCGCGCCCCTCGACGTTGCAGGTGACGTCGATCCGCCGCGAGGCCGCCTCGCGCTTGATCTCGTTGGGGGCGTCGACGATCGCGACGTCGGCGACGCTCGAAAGGGGAATGCTCCCGCCGCCGGGCCCGTCGATCGGAAGCCGGCGCAGCGCCGCGAGATCGCTGCGCGCGCTCTCGCTCCCCCACACGAACACGTCGAAGCTCATCTGGTCCCGGCGGACCTCGCCCACCTTGGCTCCGTGCACGAGGCTCGCGACCGCGTCGCGCACCGAGGCCTGCGTCACCCCGAGCGCTTCCCCTCGCTCGGGGCGGAAGCGGATCTCGACCTGCGGAACCAGGACCTGCGACTCGACCTTGAGCTGGACGACGCCGGCCGTGCCTTCGATCGCGGCCGCCACCTCGCGCGCGTGGCGACGGAGCCCGTCGAGCTCGGGTCCGTAGATGCGGACCACGATGCTGGCGCTGGCGCCCGTCAGCACCTCCTTGATGCGCTCGCGCAGATACGTCAGCACGTCGCGGACCAGGCCGGGATAGCCCGCGACCGCCTCGTTGATCTGCGCGACGGTGGCGTCGTAATCGATCTCGGGATCGATGCTGATCCAGAGCTCGCTGAAATTCGGGCCGACCACCTCGTCCGCGGACTCGGCGCGGCCGATGTGGGAGCCGAAGTGCCGGACGCCGGGGATCGCGAGCAATTCGTGGCTCACCCGCAACGTGATCCGGCGCATGGCGTCGAGCGAGGTGCCCGGCTTCTCGACCCAGTGCATCAGGAAGTCGCGCTCGCGAAAGCTCGGCAGGAATTCCTCGCCGAGGATCGGGAGCAGGGCGACCGCGACCGCGATCGAGACGCCGAGCGACGCCGCGGCCAGGCGCGGCCGCTCCAGGAAGCGCGGGAGCAGACGGCGGTACGCGTGCTTGAGCCGCCGCGCGACGGGGGTGTCTTCCGTGTGGCGTACCCCGGGCAGCAGCAGGAGGGCGAGGGCCGGGGTGACGGTGAGCGCCACCAGCATGGAGGCGAGGATCGCGAGCACGTAGGCCGCCGCCAGCGGCCGGAAGAAGGCCCCGGCGACGCCCGGGAGGAAGTAGACCGGCACGAAGACCAACGCCACCACCAGGCTCGCGATCACCACGGCGCTGCGCACCTCGAGCGACGCGCCCAGCACCACGGCGAGGGCTGGGCGCGGCTCGGGAGCTTCCCGTTCCAGCCGCAGGCGGCGCACGATGTTCTCGATGTCGATGATGGCGTCGTCGACGACCACGCCGACGGCGATCACCAGGCCGGCGAGCACCATCGTGTCGAGCGCTGCGCCCGAGGCGGCCAGCGCGAGCCCCGCCAGAGTGAGCGAAAGCGGAAGCGCGACCAGGCTGATCAGCGCGGCCCGCGGCTCCTGGAAGAAGGCGAAGAGGACCAGTGCGACCAGCAGCGAGCCCACCAGGAGCGCGGTGCGCAGGTTCGCGATCGCCGCTTCGATGAAGGTGGCCGGGCGGAAGATGTGGGAATCCACGGCGACGTCGGGGAGCCCCGGCGCGAGCGCGGCGAGCGCCGCCTCGACGCCGCGCGTGATCGCGAGCGTGTTGCTCCCGGCCTGCTTCTCGACGATCAGCAGCAGCCCCGGCTTCCCGTTCACGACGGCGTCGCCGATGGCAGGCGGCGGCGCTGCGACGACCTGCGTCAGGTCGCCCAGCCGGATCGGCGCGCCGCCGGGGACGGCCAGCGGGGCGCGCGCGAGCGCTTCGGGATCGTCTTCGAGCGAGAGCTGACGCACGGCCATCCGCTGGTTGGGCGAGTCCAGGAAGCCGCCGGCCGCGGGCGCCGCGGCGTCGGCGGCGGCGCGCAGCACCGCGCCCAGCGCGATGCCGCTGGCGGCGAGGCGCTCGGGGTCGACCTGGACCTGGAGCTGACGGTTCCGTTCGCCCCAGATCGCGACGCCGGCCACGCCGGGGACGGCCATCAGGCGGGGACGGATCGTCCACTTCGCGAGCGTCGTGAGCTCCATCTGCGAGAGGCGGGGCGAGGTCAGACCGATCTTCATCGCGCGGCTCGTCGACGAGAGCGCGGGCAGCATCACGGGCGCCTTCGCGAGCGCGGGTAGCCGCGACGCCTCGCCCGCGAGCCGCTCCTGGACGAGCTGACGGGCTTGCAGCAGATCGGTTCCGTCGCGGAAGATCAGGACGACCGACGAGAGGCCGAGCACCGATTTCGAGCGCAGCGTGGTGAGCCAGGGGGTTCCGCTCAGCGCGGACTCGAGCGGAATGCTCACCAGGCTCTCGACCTCCTCGGTCGAGAGGCCGGGCGCCTCGGTTTGGATTTCGACCAGCGGCGGCGCGAACTCGGGGAAGACGTCGAGCGGGAGGCCCGGGACGAGCCAGGCGCCGAGACCGAGGGCGAGGGCCGCGAGCGCGACCACCAGCACGCGCAGCCGCAGCGACGTGGCGACCAGCCAGCTCAGCATCGCATCACTTCGCGAAGCCGAGCTCGGTGCCGAAGAGCTCCGTCGCCCCGGCGGTCACGATCGCCATCCCGTGCTCGACGCCGCTCGCGAGGACGGCGCGTCCGCCCTCGACGTCCTCCACCTCCACGCGTCGCCTCTCGAATCGGCGCTCGGCGACCTCTCGGTAGACCCAGGTTCCCCCGTGGACGTCGTGCAACACCGCAGACCACGGCACGACGAGGGCGTCGTGCTCGACGCCCAGCGGGATCGCCACCGAGACCCGCTCGCCCGCCTGCCAGGCGGGGTCGCGATCCTTCAGCTCGAAGAGCAGATCGGCGGAGGCCGCGCCCGGCGCGGCGGCGACCCGCGTGGTCACCGCGTGCGCGGCGCGCCCCGGCGCGCCGGAGGCTTCTCCGAGCCCGAACACGCGGACCTCGCGCGCGCCGCGCAGGCGGTCCGCGTCGCCTGCGTAGACGGGGACCCGGACCCAGAGCGCGCCGGACGTCTGCGAGCCAAGGACCGGAGGGCCGAGCAGCGCGCGACGCTCCTGTGCGTTCCCGAGCGCCGCGTCGGCGAGGCGCGCCTGGGTGCGAGCGTCCTCCAGCTCGCGCTGGCTGCCGGCGCGCGCGGCGAGCCGATCCTCCGCCCAGCCGAGCGTTCGCCGCGAGGCCTCGGCCTGGATCCGGGCCGACGCCAGCGCGCCGTCGGCGGCGATCTGGAGATCGGCCATGCGCAGCAGGTCGGCCGGGACGAGCGTCGAGAGGAGCGCGTACGCGGCCGAGCCGTCGCGGGGCGGCGCGGCAGCCGGCGCCCAGGTGAGCTGCCCGCCGTACCGGCGCGACCGCGCGATCCGTGCAGCCACCACCCGCGTCGTCTCGATCCCGAGCCGCCGCGCGGCGCTCTCGCTGAGCATCAGCGTTCCGAGCGCGCTCTCGTCGACCGTCGTGCCGATGCTCGCGGCCGGCGCGGGAGCGGCCGGCTTCTCCGCGGCATCCGCGTGGCAGGCGAGCCACGCGGCGGCTGCGGCGCCGAGCGCCGCCGCCATCCCGAGCCCGCGGGCCGCCGCTTGCGTCCGGCTCATGTCGGCGCTCCGACGAAGCGCAGCCCCACGCTGCGCTCGAGCTCGGCGCAGGCGTGCGCTTCGAGCGCGCGCAGCTCCACCTCTCGGAGCCGGGCGAGCTCGAGGGTCCGCCGCGCCTGGAGCGCGGCGAGGGGCGAGACGTCGCCGGCGGCGAGCTGGCCTTCGACCACCGCGAGGCCCGCGGCGAGCGGCGCCACGATCTCGCCCTGCCAGGCGCGCCGCCGCTCCGCCGCCTCGTCGCGCCGGGCGCTGGCATCGCTCACCTCGAGCAGGATCCGGTCTTCGGTCGCGCGCCGGCCGGCCTCGGCTCTGGCGAGCTCTGCGGCGGCGCGCACGCGCCCGCCCTGATTCTGATTCAGGATGGGGAGCACGAGCGAGAGCCCCGGACCCATCTCGCGGTCGCGGCCGCTTCCGTTCGCGTCGAGGATGGCCGAGACGGCGAAGATCTCGGCGCGGGCGAGCCCCGCGCGCTCTTCGGCCGCCTGCACGCCGAGCCGGGCGGCGCGCAGGTCCGGACGCGCGCTCAGCGCCTGCTCGAGAAGAGCGTCCAGCTCGGCGCGCTCGCCGCAGCGCTCCGCGAGCTCCCCCGTCGCCAGCGAGACGCTGCGCTCGCGGTCTCCGAATCCGATCCCGCTCTCCCAACGCCGCTGCGCGGCGTCCGCCTCCGAGCGCGCCGTGCGCAGCTCGTCGCGCGCGCGCGCGGCGTCGACCCGCGCCAGCGCGGCCTCCGTATCGCTCGCGTCGCCGATCTCGAGCCGGCGCTCGGCGATCTCCGCGATCTCGTCGCTGGCGGCGGCGAGCCCCCGCGCGATCTCCGCTCGCTCCCGCGTGGCGACCACCTCCGCCGTCGCGGCTCGCACGTCGCGGATCAGATCGAGGCCGGTTTGTACCAGCCGCTCGGCCGCGCGTTCGCCCTCGAGACGCGCCACCGCGACGCGCCCCGGACGGATCCAGAGCGCCTCGAGGGGCAGCGTGGCGGCGTACTCGAGCTGCTTGGCGCCCAGCGGAATCAACACCGCGGCGGTGGGGTTCGCGATCATGCCCGCCTGCGCGAGGTCGGCGCGGGAGAGTCCGAGCGCGGCGAGCTGCTCCTGGAAGGCCGTGTTGTTCCAGAGCGCGAGGGAGACGGCTTCCTCTCCGGTGACGCCGTCGTCGAGTCGCACGCCGGGCGGAACCTCGATCGGCGCGGCCTCCCGGGCCGCCGCGGTGCTCGGCGGAGTCGGACCCTCGATCTGCGCGCGCACGTGCGCCGTCTCCAGCCGCGGATCGCTGGTGACACAGGCGACGGCGAGCCCGAGCAGGCCGATCGCCGAAGCTGCCGAGATGGGAAGTGTCGCCGCCATCACCGCGCAGGATGCGCGGGAGGGAGCGATCAACTCAAGCGGTTGCGTGCCTTCATGACGGCTTCTTCATCATCGCAAGCGGGCGGAGCCCGCGCGCAACGAGCCGAAGGCGAGCGAAGTTCATCGTCGCAAGCGGGCGGAGCCCGCGCGCAGCGAGCCGAAGGCGAGCGAAGTTCATCGAGCCAGGAAGTCGCGGATCAGCCACTGCGAGATGCTCACGTTGCCGGGGAACTGCATCGGCATGTCGTCGCGGTGGAACCAGCGGGCGTCCACCAGCTCGACGCCGTCGACGCGCAGCTCGCCGCTGCGATGGCGCGCCGTGAAGCCCAGCATCAGCGAGTGCGGGAACGGCCACGGCTGGCTGCCGAAGTAGCGCACGTCCTCGACCTCGATGCCGGTCTCCTCGAGCACCTCGCGGAATACCGCCTGCTCGAGGCTCTCCCCGGGCTCGACGAAGCCCGCCAGCACGCTGTAGATCCCCGGCGGGAAATGGGCGGAGCGTCCGAGCAGGATCTCGTCGCCTCGCGTGACCGCCACGATCACCGCCGGCGCGATGCGCGGAAACTGCGTGAGCCCGCAGGCCGTGCACACGCGCGAGCGTTCGTTCGCGCGCGCGGCGGTGGGCGCGCCGCAGGCGCCGCAGAAGCGGTGCGTGCGGTCCCACTCGACGATCTGCACCGCGCGCCCCGCCACCGCGTGCAGGCTGGTGTCGAGCACGGCGTAGAGCTGGCGCAGATCGCGAAAGGCCATCCCCTCCGGAGGCTCGGCGTCGGGGGCGAGCTCGACTGACCAGCAGTGCAGCGCGCCGAGCGCTCCCAGGTAATGGGTGCCGCGGGGCTCGAGTGGGAGCGCCTCGCGCGCCGGGAGCGGCTCGATCCCGCCCCGCGCGTGGACCAGCAGCTCGCGCCCGCGAACCGCGAACCAGAGCGCCGGCCCCTCGGCGCCGTCGGGCGGGCGATGCCCGGCCAGGAACATGCGGGTCTCGGCCATGCGGCCGAGTATGCCAGAGGGGCGGGCGCCGCCTGCGCTACGTTTTCGCGGGTGCGGCTCGATCCTCCCGCGGCGCTGCTTCGGCTGCTCCTGCTCGCGCTCGTGCTCTCCCTCGCGGGCTGCACCCGGATCGTCTACGGCATGGCGATCCCATTTCTCTACACCGAGGCGGAGCTTCCGGACGCGCAGGTGCTGCGCGACGTCGCCTATCGCGAGGGTCCCGCCGCCGATCCGGTGAAGCATCGCCTGGATCTCTTCATCCCCACCGGGAGCGAAGGCTCGAACGGATCCGGCTGGCCCCTGCTCGTCTTCGTGCACGGCGGCGGCTGGACCAGCGGCGACAAGGGCCTGCGCGTGGCCGGCGCCGACGTGTACGGCAACATCGGCCGGTTCTTCGCGGCCCGCGGCGTCGGCGCGGCCGTGATCTCCTATCGGCTTCAGCCGGAGGTCGGCTGGCGCGAGCAGGCGGCCGACGTCGAGAGCGCGGTCGCCTGGCTGCGCGAGAACATCCCCGCCTGGGGTGGAAACGGGCAGGCGATCTTCCTGTCCGGTCACTCGGCGGGCGCCCAGCTCGCGACCTGGGTGGCGCTCGAGCCGGCGGGGCCGCCGGTCTGCGGCTTGATCGCGGTCTCGGGCGCCGGCTTCGATCTGGCCGACGAGCAGACCTACGCGCTGGGCGCGAGCCGCGCCTACTACGAGGCCCGCTTCGGCGAGGGCGACCCCAAGGCGAACTGGACCGAGCAGGCCTCCGCGGTGCGCCTGGCACGACCGGATGTGCCGCCGGCGCTGATCCTCTACGGCGAGGACGAGATGCGCCCGCTCCAGCGGCAGGCCCACGTGCTCGACGAGGCCCTGCGCGCCGAGGGCGCCGAGAGCCGCGTGGTGGTGGTGCCGGGGCAGACCCACACCAGCATCGTGCTCACCCTTTCGCGCCCCGATCGCACCGCCGCGCCGGCGATGCTCGAGTTCATCCGCTCCGTCCGCCGCTCCTCGCGGTGCTGAAGCGCTCCGGCGCCGCGCTCGTGATCGGAGCGGCGCTGGCGGCCGCGGCCGCCGGGCTCGCGAGCTGGAGGTGGCTCGCGGGGGACGCTTCGCCGGAGGGCGCGCGTGCGGATGGCGAGCTGCTCGCGCAGCTCCACTCGCTCGGCTATCTCGATTCGGCGGAGCTCGCGCCGGGGGAAGCGAAACTCCAGGGTGTCACCCTCGAGATCCCCGAGCGCAGCCAGCCGGGCGTGAACCTGTTCCTGGCCTCGGGCCGGAGCGAGGCGCGGCTGATCGATGCGAGCGGCCGCGCGCTCCACGTCTGGAGCCTCGAGGCCTCGCGTTCCGGCTGGCACCACGTGGAGCTCGCGCCGGACGGCACGCTCTACGCGATCCGCCGCGACGGCGACCTGTTCGCCCTGGATGCGCGCTCGCGGGTGCTCTGGCGCCGGCCGCTCGGCGCCCACCACGATCTCGCGCTGCTCCCCTCCGGCGAGATCGCGGTGCTGCGCAGCGTCTTCATCGAGGTGCCGTACCAGGGGCGCGCGCTGCCGCTGGTCGACGACCGCGTCGCCGTGCTCTCGCCCGGCGGAGAGCTGCTGCGCGAGATCTCCCTGCACCGTCTCTTCGGCGCGCGCATCCCCGCCGAGCGGCTGGCCCAGATCGCGTCGCATCCGCCCGAACACTGGCGCGAACGGGCGCATCCTCCGCGCCGCGGCGTCGACGTGTTCCACACCAACTCCGTGGAGGTGCTGGAGGCCGACGTGCCCGGCCTCGGCCGGCGCGGGGATTTCCTGCTCTCGATCCGCGAGCTCGACCTGCTGGCCGTGGTCGATCCCGGAGGCGAGCAGGTGCGCTGGAGCTGGGGCGAGGGCGAGCTCGAATCCCAGCACGCGGCATCCGTGACGCGGGACGGGAACGTGCTGGTCTTCGACAACGGCATCCGGCGGGGCTTCAGCCGCGTGCTCGAGATCGATCCGGCCTCGCGGCGCATCGTCTGGGAGCGCCGCGGAGACCCGCCCGGTTCCTTCTTCTCGCGGCGGATGGGCGCCTGCCAGGCGCTCGCGAACGGCAACCGGCTCGTCACGTCGAGCGAGCAGGGGACCGTCTTCGAGATCACGCGTGAAGGGGAGCGGGTCTGGGAGTTCTGGACGCCGGACGTCGACGCGCAGCGGAGTCGGCGCGCGACGCTCTATCGAATGACGCGCTATCCGGCGGAAGTGACGGCTTCGCTCGCCTCGCACGGGGGGCCGTGACGGGTTTCGCGAGGCGCGCCAGCTGCTCCTCGAGGCAGCCGCGGCAGATTCCGAAGTTGTGCGCGAATCCGGCGCGCGGCGGCTCGCGTGCGATCAGCGTGCTGCACCAGGCACAAATCATCGCGTTGGCCGTTCCCTTCCCGGTTCACGAGAGGATGGCTCGCCGCGCGTGCCGGGCGCTCGACGTCGGCGTGGAGATTGCGCGTCGATTCCGGATTCCATCCGACCTTTCCGCAGCCGGGATAAACCGAGTGTTCTCAGCCAGTTACCCCCTGGATTCGGCCTCGGAGCCGCGCTTCTCGGCTTTCGCTCGGCGCGCCGCAGTGTCAGAATCCCTGGGAACCCCAGCGTGCGAACGCCAAACCCGAACGGGAGAGCCGTGGAGCTGCACCGCAACGACCGCGTGAAGATGCCCGCCAAGCCCGAGTGGGGCCTCGGACGCGTTCTGCAGGATCCGGCCGCCGGCAAGGTGAGCGTGCACTTCCGCGAGGTGGGCGAGAAGGTGCTCTCGCTCAAGCACGCCCAGATGGAGCCCGTTGAGGGCGAAGCGGCGCGCGACGCCTGGCTCGACAACGTCGATCCCGACTCCAAGAGCACCCCGCACTACCTCGGCCCGCGCGAAGCGCTGAGCAGCTTTCTCGAGAAATACCCGGGCGGGCTACGCGATTCGCGCTTCCTCTCCGAGGAGCGCCAGCCGCTCGAAAACTCGCGCGCGCTGCTGCTCGAGCTGCTCGACCGCGACGCCGTGCTGGGGTTCGTGCAGGCGGAGAAGCACGCCGAGATCTGCGACCGCGCGCTGCGCGTGATCAGCAAGACGAACCTGGTGCTGCCCAGCGACCGCATGGCCCTTGCCCGCGCGCTCAAGCGCGAGGAGAACCGCGTGCGTTTCGCCCCCGCGCTGAGCGACCTTCTCTACGGCGACGAGGACCCCGACGTCCGCTTCAAGCACTTCGCCGCGATGCTCGCCGCGATCGGCGCCGCCAAGTGGACCCTCGCCACCAGCTTCAACTTCCTGCGCTACCCCGAGGATCACATGGTGATGCGGCCGGCCGTGACCCAGCAGGCCGCCGCCCGCTGCCGTTTCCAGCTCGACTACCGCCCCGAGCTCGACCGCCGCACCTATGGCCGCCTGCTCGCCTTCGCCCGTGTGCTGTGCGAAGCGATGGAAAGCCTCAGCCCCGTCGACCACTTCGACGTGCAGGGCATCGTGGGGTTCCTGGCCGACGTCCCCGACTGAAGGGCCTCCTGGCTAGGGCGACCCACCTTCGCCTGCGCTAAACCACGGGGCCGCGCGTCTCCGCGGTCGTGACGCGCGGCGGGATCTTCGACTCGTCTCTCCTGGAGGTCGATTGGAGCGCCAAGGCCCTCGCCGCGTCGCCCTCCTGTTGGCCGGCTCGCTCGGGCTCCTGGCGGCTGCCTCCCCGGCGAGCGCCGACGACACCTCCCCGATCGAGATCCTGGTGCTGAAGGAGCATGGGGTCGGAAGCCCCTCCCTGGCCCAGCCCTACGTCGACCGCTTCGTGGCGCTCGCGGCGGAGGACAACGGCTGGAGCGCGGCCAAGGGCCAGTACCTGAGCAGCCGGAGCGCGGCCGAGACGTTCATCAAGAACCGGTCGCCGAAGTACGGAATCCTGTCGCTCGCCGCCTTCCTGGCGCTGCGCGAGCGCTACCAGATGGAGGTGCTCGGCCGGGTCGCCTCCAAGCTCGCGGGCGGCGAGCAGTACTTCATCGTCAGCCGGAGCGCGCGCGACCTGGCGGGATGCAAGGGGCACAAGCTGGCCAGCGATCATTTCGCGGACGCGCGGTTCGTCGAGAAGGTGGTCGCTCGCGGCGACTTCAAGCTGGCGGAGTTCCAGCTGGTCAAGAACCAGCGCCCGCTTCAGAGCCTGCGCCAGGTGCTGAGCGGAGACGTCGACTGCGCGCTGCTCGACGACGCCCAGCTCGCGGAGCTCCAGCATTTGCAGGGCGCAGACAGCGTGAAGACCGTCTGGAAGAGCAAGCCGCTGCCGCCGATGGCGGTGGTCGCCTTCGCGTCCGCGCCGATTCCCCAGCGCAAGGCGTTCAAGGCCAACCTGAGCAGCGTTTGCGAGGGACCCCAGAACACGGCCTGCGCGGAGGTGGGAATCCACGCGCTCGCCCCGGCCCGCACCAGCGACTACGCAGAGGTGATGGCCCTCTATGCCCGGTGAGCATCGGCTCTGGATCCCGGCCTCGTTCGCCCTCCTGCTCGCGACGGGCTGCGTCACGCCGCACGGCGCCGTGAATCCCGAACTGGTGGCGGCGGCGGAGCGCCAGGATGCGCTCGCCACCTCCGACACGCTCGAGGCGCTGATCGAGAGAGGCGCCGATTCGCCGGCGGACCGCGAGTACGCGTACCAGTCGATCGTCGGGGAGAAGGTGGACGGCGCCGCCTACTCCTTCGCGCGCGCGGCCGTGACGGGGCGGCTCGTCCAGCAGCGCGGACTGCGGGGCGCGCAACAGGTCGGCGAGGTGGAGCGCTGGGCGCGTCGCAGCCGGAAGCTCGACCCGGATTTTCGCGATGGCGCGGCGACCCGGCTGCTCGGCACGCTCTACGTGATCGCGCCTGCCACGTTCTTGGAGCACGGGGATTCCGAGCAGGGGCTCGAGCTGCTCGAGCAGCTCGTGAAGCAGCATCCCGACGTGCCCGAGAACCAGCTTCGGTTGGCGGAGGCCTTCATCGCGCTCGGCGATCCGGACCCGGCCGAGCCCCATCTGTGCGCCAGCCTCGTGCAGCGCGCCTCGCTCCGGCGCGACGATCAGCAGCTGCTGGATCAGCTGGTGGCGACGGCCGGAACGCCGGACTGCACGAACCCCAACTGAGATCTCAGCGGCCGGCCCCGGCGGCGGCGACCTCGTCCGGCTTCTCGCGGGAGAGGATCCAGAGCGCCGCCGGCAGCGCCGTGAAATCGGCGATCATCGAGAGCACGAAGGCGAGCGACGCCAGCACGCCGAATTGGCGCAGCGGCGGCAGATCCGAGAGGCCGAAGGCCAGGAAGCCGCCCGCGTTGATCAGGGTCGCGAACAGGATGGCCCGCCCGGCGACCGACAGCGTGTGCCGCAGCGATGCCTGGACGGAAGCGCTCCGCCGCCCCTCCTGGTAGTGGTAGAAGAAATGGATCTGGTCGTTCTCGGAGGTCCCCAGGACCGTCGAGGCGATCAGGATGGTCGCCACGTTGAGCGGCATCCCGATCAGCCGCATCACCAGGAACATCACCAGGATCGCGAACAGGGACGGGATCATCGCCATCAGCCGCGCGCTGCCGCTGCGGAACACCACCAGGAAGGTCGCGAAGATGATGGCGACGGTGAGCGTGAAGCTCTCCACCAGGGTGGGGACGAGGCTCTGCGCCATCTTGGCGTGCAGGGGTCCGAGGCCGACGATCTCGAGATCCAGCGGGGCGAGCGCGGGGTTGCCGCGGACCGCCTCCTTCCAGTGTTTCCGGATCGCCGTGTCGAGGCGGCGGAAGGCCTCCTCGTCCGTCGCCCGGCTGATCACGGTGAGGTGCGACTGCGCGAGCGCATGCGGCTGCACGAAGCGCTGTAGCATGGGCTCGACCGAGAGCATGCCCTCGAGCTCGGCAGCGATCAGCTCGCGGTCCTCGGGAGACTCGGGCCAGGCGTCGCCCTGGCCGCCCAGATAGCGGATCAGGCGCAGGATCGTGGTCGGGCCGACGGCGACGCCCACCTCGGCATCGCTCTCGAGCAACAGCGCGAATCGATCGAGCCCCGTCAGCACGGCCGGATCGGAAGCGCTGCCCGAGGCGCCCTTGATCCAGAGATCCGTCATCGACATGCCGGGAATCGAATGCTCGAGGCGCCGCACGTCGCGGTATAGCGTGGCGTCGTGGTCGATGTATTCGACGGGATCGGTGAGCACCCGCATCGCCGGAAGCACGCCGGGCAGGCCGAAGAGGGCGATCGCGCCGGCGGCGGAGAGCACGAGGGAGGAGATCACCAGCGGCCAGCGGAAGCGGTAGCTCCAGATCGGGAGCCAGGCGGCGAAGTCCTCGATCCAGCCGCCGGCCGACGGGCGCACGGCGCGCGTCGGCGTGCGCAAGACCCATTGCAGCGCCGGGAAGAGCGTGAAGACGACGACCCAGGTGATCGCGAGCCCCACCGCCACCCAGAGCCCCATCTCGCGGATCGGGCGGATCGCGGAGATGGTGAGCGCCGCGAAACCCACGGCGGTGGCGAAGATCGACGCCGTGCAGGCCAGGAACTTGTTCGTCAGCGCGAAGATCTGGTGGTCCCGCACCGAGCGCTCCGGCGGGTGCTCGACGAAGCGCGAGTGCAGGTAGACCAGCGTGGCGGTCGCCGTGACCAGGATCGTCATCGGCACCATGGGCGAGACCAGCGTGAACATCCCGCCGGTGACCCCGATGTATCCCACCGAGATCGCCAGACACACCCCGAGCGTCAGCAGGAACGCGAGCAGGGTGCGCCAGGATCGGTACAGCAGCAGGTTCAGGACCACGACGAAGGCCGCGAAGAGCGCGAACGAATCGATGGCATTGCGCTGCGTCTCGTCGAGATAGGCGTTCACGAACGGAAGGCCGAGCTTCGTCAGCTTTCGCAGCGGCGAGGGCTGGGGATCCGCGCTCGCGATCGCGGCGTCGATCGCGGCGAGCGTCGCGTTGCGCTCCGCGGGCCCGCCCACCTCGAGGCTGAGCGCGATCGCGAGGAAGTCCTTCCCGACGAGTCCTTGTTGGCGCAGCAGGTCGGTCCCGGTCACGAAGCGGCGGAAGGCCTCGGCGTCCTCGGGCGAGGCGTCGAACTCCGCCTGCGTCCGCCGGAAGATCGAGAGGGCGGAATTGGGCGAGACGTGCGGAATCGCCTGAAGCGCGCGCTCGATCGCGTCCACGCGCGCGAGCACCTCCGGCGCCCAGGGATCGTCCACCTCGGCGAGCAGCAGGGAGAATTCTCCCGCCCCGAACACGTCCTGGAACGCGCGCGTGGCGATGTAGTCCGGGTCGCTGGGGACGATCAGGCGGTCGAGCGAGTTGTCCTGCTCGACGCTCAGCGCGAAGTAGATGCTGGGCGGGAGCAGCAGCGCGTAGAGCGCGATGAAGAGCCAGCGCGCGCGAACGATGGCGAGGAAGATCCGTTCCAGGCGGCCGGGGGCGGTTTCGTTCATCGTCGCTGGCTCTCCCCCCGCTCCCGGGGCGAATTCAGGGCTGGGGCTGGACGCTTTCGTAGCGCGCCCAGGCCGCCCGATGCTCGAGCACCGGCTCCCCGAGCTCGTCCCACGAGTGGAGCCGGACGATCGCGGCGGTCCACTCGCTCACTTCGAGCGTGAGCCAGGAGGTCCCGAGCGACTGGCTCTTCGAGATGCGGCTCCGCGGCGCGGGCCCCGGCGCGGCCTTCGGCTGGCCGAGCTCCGCCCGCAGCAGGTAGATGCCGCCCGGCTCGGCGGCCCAGATCACGGTCGAGGGCTCGGTGGATTCGATGTGCATGGTCGATTTGGCGTCGCGCGCGTCGTCGGTTCGGCGGATCAGATAGCTCACGGCGACCTCGTAGCGCCCGGGGAGCACCTCGATGCACTTCGGGAACTGCCACTCCTGGTTGCGCGCCGCGCGCCACTCCGCGCCGCCTTCGTCCCGGATCGCCTCGACGAAGGTCGCGCGCTGCTCATGACACAAGACCGCGACGTTCGCGATCGGGAGCATCGGCCCCCCGTAGCGCCGGAACCATTGCACGGACGGCTCGCGGTGGTCGACCAGGAAGTAGCCGTCGTAGTCGAGCGGCACCAGCGCGTGGACGAGGAAGTCGAGGCTGGCGTGCACCAGCGAGACCGGCCCGGTCAGGATCATCAGCGCGCCCCGACGATCGGGATCCCAGCCCCGCTCGAGGATGCGGCCCGAGCGGCGTCCCGCGCTCGGCACGTAGCAGCCGGCGAGACACGCCACCAACAGGGCCGGAAGCCAGAACCGGTGCAGACGGGTCATGCGGCGGGTAGGTTAGGATCTGCTCGATGTTCGAGCGACCCATCCCGATGCGGGCCCTGCTGGCGCTCGCCGGCGTGCTCCCGCTCTCGGCCTGCGCGGGAGGGGGATCGGCGGCTCCCGAACCCCGCGAGACCGCCGCGGCGTCGCCGCGTCCGGTGCTCGAATCCGTACAGCCCACCCGTCCCGACGATCGCGCGGCGGCCGCTCGCCTGGCCTGGCTCGAGCGCCAGGCGGCGGCGCGCAAGGGCCGGCCGGCGGCGAGCGCGCCGGTTCCCGCTCCCGCGCCCACGGCGGACGAGACCCAGCGAGGCACGCCGGGCAAGCTGCTGATCTTCAGCTCCGTCACCGGTCACGTCCCGGTGGGAGACGTGCAGCGCTCGACGGCCCGAACGCCCGAGCAGCGCGAGAAGGAGCGCGTGGCCGAGCTCGAGCGCGCGCTCGAAGCCGAGCGCGAACGCGAGCAGCGCCCGCAGGAGGCGGGCTCCGACGTCTCGTCTCCGCCGCCCGCGGCGCCCGGCTCGGTCTCCGCCGTGCTCAGCGCGCCCGCGGCGCCGACGGTTCCCGAGCTGGATCCGGCGCAGCTCTCGAGCGAGACCACCAGCCTGCCGGCGGGAAGCTGGGCCAATGCCCAGGATCTTCCCGTGCTGCGCCAGAGCCTCGACGCCGACGGCAACGGGCGTCCCGAAGAGGTCCGCTACCTCGACGTGCAGACCGGCCAGCTGCTGCGCCGCGAGGAGGACCGCGATCTCGACGGCAATTCGGATGCCTGGAACCGCTACGAGGCGAACGCGCTGGTCGAGCGCGTGATCGACACCAACGCCGACGGCCGCCCCGACGAGTGGGAGTTCTACTCGAACGGCCGCATGACGCTGCGCGATGTCGACGGCGATCAGGACGGCAACAAGGACGTCTCCTACGTCTATCGGAACGATTCGCTGGCCGAGGTGCGGCGCGACACGGACGGCGACGCGGCGGTGGATCGCGTCGAGAGCTTCGAGCGCCGCCAGCGCGTGCAGTTGATCGAGGACGCGAACCGCGACCAGCGCATGGACACCTGGACCAGCTACCAGGTGGTGGGCGGCCAGGAGGTGGTGACGCGGATCGAGCGCGACCCGCAGGGGCGCGGCAAGCCGAGCGTGTTCGAGACCTACCGCGTCGCGGCAGGCAAGCCCGTGCTCGAGAAGCGCGAGGAAGACGTCGACGGCGACGGCGCGATCGACGTGACGCAGGAATTCGAACGCGACGGCACGCCGGTCCCGGAAGAGGTCTCGCCTCTCTGACCGCAGGCGCGATACGTGCTGGGGGCGCAGAGGCGCGGAGACGCGCTCGGGAGCGGCGTACGGAGGTCGTTCCAGCGCCGTCGAAGACGGTTTCGAGAGGAGAGTGAGCGTCGGGGGATTCGTACCGTCAGCGCCCCGGAACTTCGTCGAAGCGGAGGAGGCCATGTCGCCGCCACCCCTCTCGCAGCAGCCAGGTTTGGGCCCCGGTCACCGCCGGGCGATCGGCGGGGGGAGCGCGGCGCCTGGCCCATCCCTCGAACCACCGGCCCGAGGACGCGGGGTCGACCCAGCGACCGGAATCCGGGGGTGCCAGGGCTCGCTGGCCTGCATGCTTTCGCGCGTTCAAGAGGACGTAGGCAAGCGCCGCTCGCACTTCACGGGGCGTTCCGAGCGCACGGTGGTGATAGCGGCCGTCGAGCACTGGTCCCCGTCGATCGAAGACCCGATTCACGGCCCGAGCGAGACGCGCGGCCAGGCTCTTCATCCCATTCGAGAGGGCGGCGACGTTCTCCGATTCGACCAGCAGGCGGACGTGGTCGTGTTGGAGTGAATACTGAACGACGCGGAAGTCAGCGCGCTTTGCGATCCCGCGGAGCGAGAGTTCCATCTCGCGAATCAGGCGCAAGGTTCGCAGCGACGGCACGTCTCTCCGAACGCGAATCGTCACCAGACCGGGATGGCTCTCGGGAAACTCGGCCCGCGCGCGATGCCATACCCTCGGTCTCGCCGCAGCTCTTCGCCCAGCACCTTCCCTCGCTCCACCCCAGCGCACCGGCGCCTTCAGATCCAACTCGAGCTGCGAGCGTCGCGTAATACATTTTATGGTGTCTAGGTTCTCGTGAAATGTCAATGGAAACCTCGAAAATATAGAACGCGAAGTGACACTGATCTGATTTCGCTCCAGTAAGGGGAGCTTCTCGGCAGCTGTGACCGTCGACGACCGGGTGAGCGCCGGGCGACCGGATGGTGCGATCGCTCGGGTAGATGTCGCGCAACGGACCCCATCGCCCGAGAGGCCCCATTCCTGACCTCGAGGCTGTCTTGAACGACGCTTGAGCGGAATGTGCGAAGCGGGAATTGGCACTCGGCGGGACCCGCCCACGGCTTTCAATCGCCGCGGAAGGCCGCAACCACCGCGCCCAGGAATCCCTCCAGATCGAACGCCTGCTCCGGCTCGCTCTGGCCGAGCCGCACCACCACCAGATCCTGCGAGGGGAGCACCACGACGAACTGCCCCTCGTAGCCCGAGGCGTAGAACAGGTCGGCGGGCAGCGAGGGGTAGGGGCGGTCCTCCGGCGCGCCGGGCGCTCCGGCGTTGAGCCACCAATGCGCGCCGTAGCTTCCCTGCGGCGCGGGCGGCGTGGGGCGCCGGATCGCGGCGACCCAACCCTCGGGAAGCAGGCGTTCGCCCCGCCAGACACCATCTTGTGCATGCAGGAGCCCGAAGCGGGCCCAGTCGCGCGCCGTTGCGTAGCAGAACGAGGAGCCGACGAAGTCGCCCGCGGCGTCCGTCTCGAGCACCGCGCTGCGCATCCCGATCCGGTCGAAGAGCGCTTCGCGCGGGAAGCGGTGGTAGAGGGCGCCGTCGCCGGGCAGGCTCGCGCGCAGGATCGCCGCCAACAGGTTCGAGGTGCCGCTCGAGTAGCTCCAGAAGCTGCCCGGCGGATGCGCGAGCGCGCTGCGCGCGGCGTAGTCGGCGGCCGAGCGCGAGCGGAACAGCATCGCGGCGGAGTCGCCGAAGGCGCCGTTGCGCTCCTTGAATGCGAGGCCGCTCGACATGCGGAGCAGCTGATCCAGCGTGATCGCGGCGCGCTCGTCGCCGGCCCAGGCGGGAACCGGCGCCGGGGAAGCGGGGTCGAGGCTCCCGCGCCGCACCTGGATGCCGATCAGCGTCGCGATCACGCTCTTGGTCATCGACCAGCCGAGCAGCGGCGTCGCCGCGCCGAAGCCCTCGGCGTAGCGCTCCGCGACCAGCTGGCCCGAGCGCAGCACCACGACGGCGCGCGTGCGGCGGTGGATCGCGGGATCCGGCTCGTCGAAGGCGGCCGCCACCGCGGCGTCGAGAGCCGCGCGGCGATCGCCGGGCAGCGCCGGATCCGGGACCCGATCGCCCTCCGGCCACGGGATTCCCGCGCGACCGGGCGCCGGCCCCGGATCGAAGCCCTGCGCGCGCAGCTCGCGGGTGCTCGCTCCCACCGCGAGCGCGCAGCCGAGGCCTTCGCGATACACCGCGGTGCTGCGCGAGAGACCGAGCAGATCGGAGGTCGCCGTGCGCTGCGCGAGGTCCACGCGGGGGCGCACCCACCAGAACCAGTCGAGATCCTCGGCGAGCAGGGATTCCGGCGACCGGCCGGCGACGAAGACGCCCGAGCAGAGCACCTTGGCCGCGTAGCCGGTGCCGACCCGCAGCTCGCGGAGCCCCAGCCAGCCCGCCGCCAGCACCGCGGCGAGCAGGGCTGCGATCAGGATTCGACGCACGCGCATGCGGCAGACTACCCCAGGCTCAGTTGGGAGCGAGCATCCGCTCGAGCAGCCGGGAGACCAGCCGCTCCGGCCAATCGAGTGTCATGCCGTTGCTGCCGAGGGCGACGGCGCGTTCGATGTCGGCGTCGCTTTCGATCCCGAAGGCGCGGATCTGGAGGCCGCGGGCGTGCGCGTGCCGGACCAGCGCCTCGCTGAGCTCGTCGATCCTCACGCCCACCATCGCGAAGCCCGCCTCCCGCGCCTGGTCGATCTGCCCGGCGTGCGCGCCCTCGAGCAGCCAGCAGAGCGGGATCCGCGGGTCGATCCGCCGCGCGCGCTCGAGCTGGGCGCGGGAGAACGAGGTCAGCATCACGCGCTCCAGCTGCCCCGTCTCCCGGGCGATCTCGATCACACGGGCGGGTGTCGCCTCGACCTCGTCCTTGAGCTCGACGTGGTAGCGGAGCCGCGCGCCGAACGTCTCGAGCGCCTCGCGCAGGGTCGTCAGCGGGGTCCCCGCCCAGCGGCGGTCGCCTCCCGGGTGCGTGCGGTCGAACCAGCTGCCGATGTCGGCGCGCACCAGATCCCCGGCGAGGTGGTCCCGCACCGGGCCGCGCAGGGGCGTCTTGGCATCGAGCGTGGCGTCGTGGAAGAGCACCGGGACGCCGTCGCGCGAGAGCTGCGCGTCGAGCTCCACCTCGACCACGCCGAGCGCGAGGGCGCGCGCGAAGGCGGGCAGCGTGTTCTCGGGCGCCTGCGCCGAGGCGCCGCGGTGCGCGATCACGTGAAAGGGGCGGGGCAGGGCGGCGGGCGGCTGCGCCGCCGCGCCGGCCGCGGCGCAGACCCAGCAGGCGAGCAGGAACGCCCGCGAGCCCGCCCTCGCCGACGAGCGCGTCAACGCGCCAGGTTCAGGTTCGAGTAGGCGGGATCGCCCGTCACCTCGCGCACCAGCCAGGGCGCGAGCCACTCGGGGATGGGCAGCTCCGCGTCCGGCGAGGGGAGCTCCACCTCCGCCGTCACCAGCTCGCGCCCCTCGAAGACGTCGATCTCCCAGGTCAGCTCTCCGTCGCGGAGCCGGATGCGCCGCTTCTCGACGCGGCAGCCCTTGGTGAGCGGCCAGAGCGGCTCGAACATCTCGCGGGTGATCGATTCCTCGTACTCCGCCCGCGTGAGGCCCGTGCCGAGCTTGATGGTCCGGTAGAAGCGCTCGCCGGATTCGTCGCTGACCCGGCGCAGCCGCTCCCGAATCCTCTCGCCCGCCATCCAGCCCTGCTCGATCCGCAGGCTCGGCGCCTCGCGCGCGATCTCGGGCAGGCCCGAGAGCAGGAACTTGCGCTCGATCTCGAGCGGCTCGCGGCGGACCTCGCAGAGGGCGCGCGCGCCGGCCTCGATGGTCTCGAAGAAGCGGGCGCCGCGCTGGGCGAGCCAGGCTGCCTCGAGCTCGCCGAAGAGCTTGCGATGGCGGTCGCGCACCAGCGTCGTGAGGGCGAGCAGCCCGCCCTCCAGGCTGCGCCGCCGGGCGGCCGCCAGTGCCCGATCGTCCGCCTCGCGCACGGCGTCCAGCAGCGCGTGCATCCGCACCAGCGCGATGCGCTCGGCGCTGGTCTCGATCGTCTGCATCAGGATCTCGAGATCGTGGATCTCGCCGAGCACGTCCTGGAGGCCCTTGAGCGAGCGCACGGCGCGCTTGCCCTCGGGCGCGTAGCGGGCCACGGGCTCCAGCAGGTAGCGCAGGCGCTTGGCCTCGATCCGCGCCTGATGACACTCGCTGTTGTCGGAAGGCGAGGAGATCGCGTCCAGGCTCTCGCGCAGCCGCGCCGCCTGCCGGCGCAGCCTTTCGCCGGCCACGGCGGCGAAGGTCGGAGAGGGATCGGGCGAATCCAGGTGCACCCAGGTGCGGTAGCCGGCCAGCGACCTGGCGAGATCGGCGCGCAGCGGCGCGAAGCGCTCGGGCAGCTTGGCGAGCAGGCGCGCGTGCATCTGATCGCGGCGCGCCGCCAGCTCCGCCGTCAGCCAGCGCAGCGCCGGACGGTGGCTGCGCGAGAGCTCGCCGCTGCGCGCCTCCAGCCAGGCGATCTGCACCTCGGCGTCCCGCGCGGCGTTCGAGCGCGCGTTCAGGTCGCGCAGCCGCGCGAGCGCCTGCTCGGTCGGCCGCGGCTCGAGATGCGGCGCGAAGGCCTGAAGCGTGCTGCGCAGGCGCCTCAGGTTGACGCGAAACTCGTGCAGGGCGTCCGCGCCCTCGCCGCTCGCGATGCGCGCGAGCGCCGTCGCGGCGTCCTCGAGGTTGCGCAGCGCCACCAGGCGGGCGCCTTCCTCGGGCGGTCGCGTCAGCTCTTCGGGCTCGAGACGTGCCATCGCTCTCTCAGCGCATCCGGCGCAGCTGCCACGGGTCGAGCGCGAAGATCAGCCTCGCGCGCCCCGCCCCGATCTCGTCGGGGAAGCTCAGCAGGCAGGCGCTGCCGGTCTTGAGCTCGACGAACGAGCTGCGCAGGCCCGAGAGGAACCAGCTGACCGCGTGCGAGAGCAGCGGCTCGTGGCCGACGATCGCGAGCGTGGCCGCCGAGCGTTCCGCGAGCCAGTCGGCGAGCTCCTTCGGCTCGCGCTCGGGCTCGAGGCAGGGGGTCTCCTCGACGGCCAGCCCGCCGTACGCCTCCGACACGATCGCCGCCGTCTCGACGGCCCGCACCAGCGGGCTGGAGACCAGCAGATCCAGCTCCGGGACCAGCTTGCGCAGCCCCTTCGCCCCGCGGCGGAGCTTCTTGCGCCCGTCTTCGGTGAGCCGGCGCGACGCGTCGCTGCCGCCTTCGCCGCGCGGCTCGGCCTGTCCATGGCGAATGACGAGGAGATCCATCGCGTGCTCCGCTCCGGATCCGGCCAAGGTAGCCGTCCCGGCCCGATCTTTCAGCGAGCCCGGAATTGCCGTGCGCCTGGAATCCTCCAGCGCGCTCCGAACGGGTGTTGCTTTCGAACATACGAAGCAGTATGTGGAGAGTGATGGCTGAACCCCCCAGCAATCGGCCGATCGGAAAGCGTGAGACGCGCGAGGCCTTGATCCAGGCTGGCCTGCTCGAGCTCGCCCGGCAGGGGCTCCAGGAGCCCAGCCTCGACGCGATCTGCGCCCGCGCCGGTTTCACGCGCGGCGCCTTCTACGTCCACTTCGAGGATCGCGAGGACTTCACCGACGCCGTTCTCGAGCGCGCGCTGGGGGGCTTCCTGGACGCGATCATCCCGGGCGGCAGCGACGCGCAGGACCTGGCGCAGGCCGTCGCGCGCTTCGCGGGCTCCGGCCGCGCGATCCCGCTGCACCGGCTGCTCGAGGCCTGCGCGCGCTCGCCGCGGGTCCGCGAGCGCTGGGCCGCGCGCGTGCGCGAGGCGAGCGAGCGCACCAGCAAGACGGTGCTCGAGGCGCAGGTCGCGGGCAGCGTGCGCGGCGACCTCGAGGCCGGGCAGGTCGGCGCGCTGCTGCTCAGCTTCGCGCTCGGCGCGGCTGCCGCGCTCGAATCCGGCGCGCCCTTCGATCCCGCGCGGGCTCGCGACGCCGTGCTCGCGTTTCTGAGCGCTCCGCCGGACCCGAAGTCGCGCCGAAGAGGCTGAGGCATGCCCCGCTTCGACCCGCTCGCCTGGATCGCGAGGCTCCCGCTCGCCTCGCTCAAGCGCAGCCGGATTCCCAGCGACCTGGGCGAGGTGACGAGCCTCGCGCCGGAGACGCCGCCCGAGGACGTCGGCCTCGAGCGCGCGACCATCGAGCGGATCTGGCAGGCCGCGCTCGCCCTCTACCGGACCGGCGTGCACCCGGCGCTCCAGCTCTGCATCCGCCGCCACGGCGAGATCGTGCTGCACCGGGCGATCGGACACGCGGCGGGCAACGCGCCGCAGGACGCGCCGGATTCCCCCCGCGTCGCCTGCACGACCGAGACGCCCTTCAACATCTTCTCGGCCTCGAAGGCCGTCACCGCGATGGTGATCCACAAGCTCGACGAGCAGCGGCTGCTCCACCTCGAGGATCCCGTCTGCGAGTTCATCCCCGAGTTCGGGCGCCACGGAAAGCATCGCATCACGATCCGACACATCCTCTCGCACCGCGCCGGAATCCCGAATCTGCCGCCGGAGGCGATCGACCTCGATCTGCTCGTGCATCCCGAGCGCGTGGTCGAGATCCTGGCGGATGCGAAGCCGCGCACGCGTCCGGGCCGGCTGCTCGCCTACCACGCCGTGAGCGGCGGCTTCGTGCTGGCCGAGATCGTGCGGCGGATCACGGGGAGCGACATCCGCAGCGTGCTCGAGGAGCGCATCTCGCGGCCGCTCGGCCTGCGCTGGATGAGCTACGGCGTGCCGCCCCTCGACGTGCCGCGGGTCGCGGTGAACGCCTTCACCGGCCCGCCGGTGCCGCCCCCGATGTCGCGGATCCTGAAGAACGCGCTGGGCACCACGCTGGAGCACGCGATCGAGCTCTCGAACGACCCGCGCTACCTCACCGGCATCGTCCCGTCGGCGAACGTGGTCACGACGGCCGAAGAGCTCTCCGCCTTCTACCAGTGCCTGCTCGACGGCGGCGCGCTGGGCGGCGTGCGCGTGTTCGATCCGCGCACGGTGCGCCACGCCAGCGCCGAGCAGAACCACTGGGAGCTCGATTTCACGCTCGGGCTGCCGATCCGCTACGGCCTCGGCTTCATGCTGGGCGGCTCGCCCGCCAGCCTGTACGGGCTCGACAACCCGCAGGCCTTCGGCCACCTCGGGCTCTCGAACGTGATCGCCTGGGCAGACCCCGAGCGCGACCTCGCGGCCGCGCTGCTCAACAGCGGCAAGCCGATCCTCTCGACGCACGTGGTGCGGCTGGTGGAGCTGATGGTGGCGATCTCGCGCGGGATGCCGAAGGTGCAGCCGCGGCGTCGCTGGAAGCCCGCGAGCGCGGCCGCCTCGCTGCGCTGAGCCTGCCCTCGGGCGGCTACTTCCTGGCCCAGCGCCCGTCGGCGCGCATCACGTACTGGCCGGCCGGCGTGCGCTCGATCAGCTTCTCGCCCATCAGCGCGGCCACCGCGTCGATCGCGGTGCCGTTCTGCTTGGCGATCTCCGCGTACTTCAGCTTGCGCTTGGCGTTGACGTCCGCGACGAGCTGGGTCACCGCCGGAGGCGCTCCGGCCGCCACCACGCCCAGGTAGCCGTCGGGGCGCTCGCCCACCTGGCCGGCCGCCTTGGCGGAGTCCAGCTCGTCCGCGCTTGCGCTCGGCGCGCCCGCGACGGAGAGAAGGACCGCTGCGATCGCGAGGCCCACGGCTCGAATGGCGCTGCGCATGGCTGACACCTCCCGCATCTGCTCAGAACAGTTCCGCGTCCTTGTCGAGGAGCTGATCGAGATCCTTGTCGACCTTGACGCGGATCTCGTGGTCGATCTTGATGTTCATGTTGATCGTGATCGGCTCCTTGGGAGCCTCCAGCTGCACCTTGGGCGTGCAGGCGGCGAGCAGCAAGAGCGCGCCGAAGCTGCGCAGGATCGGATTCCCGAACCGGATCGTTCGGAGCATGATCCAAATCTCCTTGGGGGGATGCGGGCAGCGTATCGGGCTGCTTCCCGCGCGTCCAGCGCCCCCGGCCCGGCGGCTGAGACGCTGGCGCGGGCGCGCTTATTCAGCGCGCCCGTTGCCCGAAACGCTCCAGCCGTTGCTCGATCTCCTGCGGGATCTGGTAGACGGCGGCGCCCTTGCGCAGCAGGTCGGCTAGACGCGACTCGACGGTCAGGTTGTAGTGCAGCGGCCTGCCGTCCTGGAAGGCCGGGTTCACGCCGACCACGTGCAGGACGATCTTGATCCGCCCGTTCGCGTCGCCGTCGAGCTCGACCGCGAGCGTCTCGACCTGGAGATCCTCGAACGCGCCGAGCAGCAGTTCGAAGCCCTGCCCGGTTTGTTTCAGGCCCGCGACGCCCGGGGCCGGCTGGTAGCGGAGCCGGCCGCCGGGCCGCGCGTGGATCTCCCCCTCGTGGATCATGATCGCCTCGGCGCTGCGGTCGACCGGGATCCGGCCGTCGAGCCGGCCTTCGCCGGAGAGGCCCTCGAGGTCCACCAGCGCGAGCACCTGCGCGAGATCGAGATCCTCGGCCTCCAGCACGAGCGCCTGGTGCGTCGCCTTCGGATCCACGCTTCCCGCGGTGCGGACGCGGCCGCCCAGCGTCTGCCACTCCGCCTTCTCGATCACGACGACGCCGTCCGGGCGCAGCTGGCCGGCGACCAGTCCGTTGCTGAGATCGAGGCCGAAGCCGATGCGTCCGATCGAGATCAGCTGGCCTGCCGGCGTCGCATACGGGCTCGGCCCCTCGACGCGCAGCGTCCCGTTCACGCCCTCGACCTGCGCGAGCGGCGTCGCAAAGGCCAGATCGCGCGCGGCCAGGTCGAGCACGAGCCGCGTGCGCCCATCCGCCAGGCGCGCGCTTCCGGTCGCTTCCACGCTCCCGGTCACCTCGGTCAGCCGGCCCGCGAGCTGGGGCGCCAGCTGCTCGGGCTGGAGGCCGTCCTTCGCGAAGACGATCGGCTCGACCCGCAGCTTGGCGTCGCCACGGCTCTTCTCGGGATCGAAGCTCCCCTGCGCGTGGAGCACCGCGCGCCCCTTGGCCTCGGTCGCGCGCAGGTCGAAGCCGAGCGCGGTCTTGCGCGGGGTGACGCGGCCTTCGATCGCGAAGTCCGGCGCGCGCCCCGGCTTGCGCGTGTCCTTCAGCTCGCGGATGCCGACCGTGCCGTCCAGCCGCCAGGGCAGCTCGAGCTTCGCGTCGAGCTCGAAGCCGCGCGCCGCGAGGTCCAGCGTGGGAGCGCGCAGGTCGCCGCCGCTCGCCTCCAGCAAGAGGGGCGCGAGCTCCAGCTCTCCCTCCAGCTGCGTGCGCAGCTGCGCCTTCGGCGTGGTTCCCGCGAAGCGCAGCGCCTGCTTGCCCTTGCCCCAGGTGAGCGAGAAGGGCCCCGGCGCGAGTGAGACCAGGACCTCCGAACCGGCGATCTCCAGCCTGGCGGAGAGCGCGAGAGAACCGGCGGAGATGGGGAGTCCGAGGTCCGCGCCCGGCGCGATCTGGAGTCCGACGGCGGCGCCGCCCGAGATCGCATCCCCTGCGCCCGCCAGCTCCAGCTTGGCGGCGGCATCGGCGAGCGCGTGGTGGGCGGTCAGATCGCCGTGCGCCAGCACCCGGCCGTCGGCCTCCTGCGCGCTGACCGAGAGCGAGACGGAGAGGGGGCCCTGCGCGGTCGCGATCTCGGCGCGCGCGTCCTCGATCACGAGCTGGTTGATGGGTATCGCTGGCAGCCGGAGCCCTGCGGCCCGCCCCTCCTCCCGAGCTTCGCCGGCTTCCCGCCCCTCGAGGCCCCCGAACCGGGGCCCCTCCTCGTCGATCTCGCCCGCGAGCCGGACCCCCGAGACTCGCAGCGCGGCCACGCGCCCGCGCCAGAGATCCAGCAGCGTGTAGTCCGCGTCGATCGCGTCGATCACGAGCGCGTCGCCCACGCCCGCGCGCAGCGCGCGCAGCTCGAGCCGGCCCGCATCGAAGCGGGCCACCTCGACCGTGGCGGGCGCGACACCGATCCGCGCCAGCTCGCGCAGCGTCCACCAGTGCGCGAGGGCTCGGCGCTGCGTCCAGGCCGCGGCGCCGGCCAGGGCCAGCGCGGCGAGCAGCGCGAGAGCGACGGCGAAGAAGCGGCGCGCGGAGCGCGGCGGCATGGCCCCCCCGGTTGGTCTCGGGCCAGGGTACCGCCATCGCCCGCCGGCCGGGACCCGTCAGATCGAGAAGTCGTTCACGAAGACGCGCTTCTGCCGGGGCTTCACGAAGACCAGGGTGCCCTTGGCGAGGCCGAGCGCGCGATGGCGCTCCTGGGTCAGCTCCGCCTGCACCCGGTCGCCGGCGTCGGTCACCAGCTCGAGCTTCACGCTGGGGCCCGCGGCGTGGATCCGCTCGACCCGGGCGCGCAGCTCGCCGTCCGCGTCGTCGCTGCCGCGCAGCTCGACCTCGAGCAGGTGGGGGCGCACGTAGACCCGCGCCTGCTCGCCTTCCACGCGGGCGTGGAAGACGTTCACGTCGCCGAGGAACTCGTAGACGAACGCGTTCGCCGGCTCGTGATAGATCTCCTCCGGCGTCCCCACCTGCTCGATCCGGCCGCGGTTCATCACCACCACGCGATCCGCGAGCTCGAGCGCTTCCTCCTGATCGTGGGTCACGAAGACGCTGGTGAGGCCGAGCTCGTCGTGCAGCTGCCGCAGCCAGCGCCGCAGCTCCTTGCGCACGCGCGAGTCGAGCGCTCCGAAGGGCTCGTCGAGCAGCAGCACGCGCGGCTCCACGGCGAGCGCGCGCGCCAGCGCCACCCGCTGGCGTTGGCCGCCCGAGAGCTCGCTCGGCAGCCGGCCGGCGAGCCCCTCGAGCTGCACCAGGCGCAGCAGCTCGAGCACGCGCTCCCGCAGCTCCGGCTCGCGCGGCCGCCGTGCGCGCGGCTTGACCCGGAGGCCGAAAGCCACGTTCTCGAAGACGCTCATGTGCCGGAACAGGGCGTAGTGCTGGAACACGAAGCCGACGCGCCGATCCCGCGCGCTGCGCTCGGTGGCGTCTTTGCCCTCGAAGCGCACGCAGCCGCGGTCCGGGAACTCGAGCCCGGCGATGATCCGGAGCAACGTGGTCTTGCCCGAGCCGGACGGACCCAGCAGCGCCACCAGCTCGCCGTGCTTCATCTGGAGGCTGACGCCGCGCAGCGCCTCGAAGTCGCCGAAGCGCTTGGCGAGGTCGTGGACTTCGATGCTCATGCGCGGCCCCGACTTCGGGCCAGCTTCCACTCGAGCGCGCTCTTGGCGGCCAGCGTCACGATCGCGAGCAGGGCCAGCAGCGAGGCGACCGCGAAGGCCGCCGCCGTCTGGTACTCGTTGTAGAGGATCTCGATGTGCAGCGGCAGCGTGTTGGTGCGGCCGCGGATGTGGCCGGAGACCACCGAGACCGCGCCGAATTCGCCCATCGCGCGCGCGTTCAGCAGCACGATCCCGAAGAGCAGTCCGAAGCGGATGTTCGGCAGCGTGATGCGCCAGAACGTCTGCCAGCCGCGGGCCCCGAGCGAAGCCGCCGCCTCCTCCTCCTCGTTGCCCTGCTCCTGCATCAGCGGGATCAGCTCGCGCGCGACGAAGGGGAACGTGATGAAGAGGGTTGCGAGCACGATGCCCGGAACCGCGAAGATGACCTTCAGGTCGTGCTCGCGCAGCCAGGGCCCCAGCCAGCCCTGGAGGCCGAAGAGCAGCACGAAGATCAGGCCCGAGATCACGGGCGAGACCGCGAAGGGCAGGTCGATCAGCGTGATCAGGGCGCTCTTGCCGCGGAACTCGAACTTCGCGATCGCCCAGGCGGCCGCGACGCCGAACGCGGCGTTCAGCGGCACGCAGATGACGGCGACCCCGAGCGTGAGGCCGATCGCGGCGCGCGCGTCCGGCTCGCGGATCGCGGCGACGAAGACCCCGAGCCCCTGCGAGAAGGCCTCCGTGAAGACGGTGACCAGCGGGAGCCCGAGCAGGAGGCCCAGGTAGCCGAAGGCGATCAGCATCAGCGCTGCGCGCAGCATGCGCCTCCTTCAGGCGCCCGCGCGCCGCCGGCCCCAGCTCTGGAGGCCCTGGATCGCGAGCAGCAGCAGGAAGGAGGTGCCGAGCAGCGTCACCGCGATCGCCGTGGCGCCGGCGTAGTCGTACTGCTCGAGCTTGGTGACGATCAGGAGCGGCGCGATCTCGGTCCGCATCGGCATGTTTCCCGAGATGAAGACCACCGAGCCGTACTCGCCCACGCCGCGCGCGAAGGCGAGCGCGAAGCCGGTCGTGAGCGCCGGCCAGAGGGCCGGGAAGAGCACGCGGACGAAGGTCTGCGCGCGGTCCGCGCCGAGGCTGGCGGCGGCCTCCTCGACCTCCGCGTCGAGATCCTCGAGCACGGGCTGGAGCGTGCGCACCACGAAGGGCAGCCCGATGAAGGTGAGGGCGAGCGCGACGCCCAGCGGCGTATACGCGACCTGCACCCCCAGCGGCTCGAGGATGCGCCCGATCCAGCCGTTGCGCGCGAACAGGGTGGTGAGCGTGATGCCGGCCACCGCCGTGGGAAGCGCGAACGGGAGATCGACCAGCGCGTCCAGCACGCGCTTGCCGGGAAAGCGGTAGCGCACCAGCACCCAGGCGACGATGAATCCGAAGACGGCGTTCACGAGCGCCCCGGCCAGCGCGGCGCCGAACGAGAGGCGATAGGAGGCCAGCACCCGCGGGCTCGCCGCCGCCGCCCAGAACGCGTCCCAGCCCACGGCGGCCTTCACGAACAGGCCGCCGAGGGGGATCAGCACGATCAGGGCGAGGTAGAGCAGCGTGGAGCCCAGCGTCGGACCGAAGCCGGGAATCACGCTGCGGCGGGTGCGTAGGAGGAGCATGGGCGGGCGCCGTCAACGCCCGGGTGCGTAGATCTGGTCGAAGATGCCGCCTTCCGCGAAGTGCTTGGCCTGGGCCTCCTTCCAACCGCCAAAATCCTTCTCGATCGTGACCAGCTCGAGCGTGGGGAACCGGTCCGCGTACTTCGCCTTCACCGACTCGAGGCTCGGCCGGTAGTAGTGCTCCGCGATGATCTCCTGCGCCGGCTCGCTGTAGAGGTATTCGAGATAGGCGGCGGCGAGCTTCCCGGTGCCGTTGCGCCGGGCCACCACGTCGACCACCGTGACGGGAGGCTCGGCGAGGATACTGAGCGAAGGCACCACGATCTCGAAGCGTCCCTTGCCGAGCTGCAGGGCCGCCAGGAAGGCCTCGTTCTCCCAGGCCAGCAGCACGTCGCCGATCCCACGCTCGACGAAGGTGGTGGTCGAGCCGCGCGCTCCGGTGTCGAGGATCGGCGCGTTGCGGAAGAGCTTCTCCACGAACGTCTTGGCGGCCGCCTCGTCGCCGGCATGGTGCTTCAGCGCGTAGGCCCAGGCGGCCAGGTAGTTCCAACGCGCGCCGCCGGAGGTCTTCGGGTTGGGCGTGATCACGGCGACGCCGGGCTTCACCACGTCGTCCCAGTCGTGGATGCCCTTCGGGTTCCCCTTCTTCACCAGGAAAACGATCGTCGAGGTGTAGGGGCAGCTGTTGTTCGGCAGCCGCTTCTGCCAGGCCTTCGGGATCAGCTGTGCGCGCGAATAGATGGCGTCGATGTCGCCCGAGAGCGCCAGCGTGACGACGTCGGCCTCGAGGCCGTCGATCACGGCGCGGGCCTGCTTGCCGGAGCCCCCGTGCGACTGGTCGATCTGGACCTTCTCGCCGGTGGTCTCCTCCCAATGCTTCGCGAAGGCCTGGTTGTAGTCGGCATACAGCTCGCGGGTCGGGTCGTAGGAGACGTTGAGCAGGGTCGCGTCCGCGCGCGCCGCCCCCGGGACCCCGGCCAGCGCCGCGCCGAGCGCGAGCGCCAGCACGGGAAGCGTGGTGATTCGAAGCACGGGCATCCTCCTCGGCTAGTAGTTGACTTGCACGCGCGTCAGGAAGACGCGCTCGCTGTGGCGATCGGCGTCGGTCCCGACCGGAGCCGCGCCGCCGTTGAACGTGTTGTTCTCGAAGTTGAGGACGATCCGGAGCCAGCGGTTCAGGTACCAGTTGGCGCCGATCGTCCACTGGTCGAGGCCGCGGGCCGCGACGGCCGGATCCGCGTAGAACGGGAAGACGTCGTGGTCGATCCGGAGCTGGCCGTAGCGGGCGGCGAGCTCGAAGGCGCCCCAGCCGCTGCCGTCGATCGCGAAGTCGGCGCGTGGGACGACGCCCTTGAAGGTCGCGTTCTCGCCCGTGAGCACGTAGCTGGCCGCCACCTGCCAGGACTGGTTCGCGGCCGTCACCCGGTTGCCGGCGCCCCGCTCCAGCCGCTGACGCGAAAGCGTGTACTCCCAGAGCAGGCCGAACGGCCCCCAGTACCAGGTGCCCTGCGGCGCGAGCCGCAGGTGCGCGCCATCGGCCTGCACCGCCGGCAGGGCGCCCACCCCGGTGGTGGCGCCGCGGTACGCGAAGAAGTTGCCGCTGTCGTAGGCGAGCCGGAAGCTGGGCGCGGCCTGGTTGTTCTCGTTCCCGTAGCTGAATCCCATGCCGATGCCGAAGCCGCGCAGCGCCTCCCAGTTCGTCTCCAGGAAGGGCTGCGTGAAGACGCGAGCGGCCACGTCCTTGGCGTCGTTGGTGTCGATGTCGTTGAGATCGGCGTTGCCGCTGTCGCGCGCTCCGTTGAAGGCGCCGATCGCGTAGCTGAACATGCCCTCGCGCAGGTCGCTCCAGACCTGAACGCCGAGGTCGCGCGTGGGGACCAGGAAGGTCGGCAGGCCGCGCTCGACGAAGGTGTTGGCCGTCGCGGACTGGAGCCGCTCGAGCCCGATCGGCGACTTGAACTTGCCGATCTGGAGCTGGGCCTCCGGCAGGTACTTGAGGTTGATGTAGGCGTCGAAGAGCGTGGGCGAGCCGCCCGCGAAGTCGGGCATGATGCGGAAGTCGATGTTCTCGAGCAGCGTGCCCTCGAAGATCGGCCGCACCCGGCGCAGCGCGAAGGTGTCGTTGCCGGCGGAGTCGCCGTGCTCGAACCAGCGCGTGTCGGCCTGGACGTAGCCGCGCAGCCGTAGCTGGAAGGCCTTGCCGTCGGGCGAGCGCAGGAAAAAGCCGTCCTTGCCCGCGCCCACGATCGGCGTCAGCTTGGCCTTGGCGTCGTCGGCCTCCTCCTTCACCTCGAGCTTGCGCTTCACGGTGGCGAGCTCCTGCTCGAGCGCCTGGAAGCGCGCGGCGGTCTCCGCGTCCATCTCGGCCCGCGCGGCGGGCGGCGCCGCGAGCAGGGCGATCGCGATCGCGGCGGCCTGCCACCGGCTCGGACTGGCTTGCATGGCATCTCCTCCGGCGCCGGACGTCCGGCGGTTTCGGGCCGGAGAGCAAGAGGCATGCCGGGTGCAGAGCAGGGGTTCGCGCTGCGCGGGAAGGCCCGGCGCGGCCCCGCGAGCGACGGTGATGGAATTTCCAGGACATTTGACGGAATTGTCTATCAGATTTACTGGTTATTCCGTGCTATATGACGGGTCTTCTGGGCCCGGGGAGGGCGGTGGTTTGGAGCGCTTCATCTCGCTGTTGCTCGAGGTCTGGCGCGAGGCGTGCCGGCAGATCGAGCTCGGGCCCTCGCTGGAGCGGAGCGCGGCCATCCTGCGCCGGCGCCTGCCGCTCGACGCGATCTGGATCCGGCGCATCGATCTCGCGGGGGGAGCCGTCGAGACGGCGGCGATCGCGCGCTCGCGGGCCGGCGATTCGCCGGCTCCCGGGCGGAGCGAGCTCGCGCCGCGCGATCTCGAGCGGCTGCTCGCCTGGTGCCGGCGGAGCCAGATCGCCCACCTCCCGGCCGCGCGCATGCAGGATCGCCTGCCCGGGCTGCTGGCGCCTGGCCTGGAAGGCGACGTGCTGGCGGGGCCCCTGCTCGGAGAGGAAGGGCCGCTCGGGGTGGTGGCGCTGCTGGCGCGGCCGCCGCGCGCCTTCCGGCAGGAGCACGAGGAGCTGCTGGCGGCGCTGCTCGAGCCCTTCGCGGTCGCGCTCGAGAACGACCGCCGCCTGCGCGAGATGAAGACGCTGCGCGAAGCCGCCGAGGCCGATCGCCTCTCGCTGCTCGCGCGGCTCGGGCGCAAGGAGCTGGCCGAGACCATCGTCGGGGTCGAGGGCGGCCTGCGCCCGGTGATGGAGCGGGTCGAGCGCGTGGCACGCCTCGACGTCCCGGTGCTGATCCTCGGCGAGACGGGCTCGGGCAAGGAGGTGGTGGCGCGCGCCATCCACACCCGATCCAGGCGCGCGTCCGGTCCGTTCCAGCGCGTGAACTGCGGCGCCATCCCCGCCGGTCTGATCGATTCCGAGCTCTTCGGACACGAGCGCGGGAGCTTCACCGGCGCCGTCACCGACCGGAAGGGCTGGTTCGAGCGCGCCGACGGAGGGACGCTCTTCCTCGACGAGATCGGCGAGCTCCCGCTCGAGGCGCAGGTGCGTCTGCTGCGCGTGCTCCAGGACGGCGTCCTCGAGCGCGTCGGCGGCCATCGCCCGCTCTCGGTCGACGTCCGGATCGTGGCGGCCACGCACCGGGACCTGCACGCCATGATCGAGGAGCAGCGCTTCCGCGAGGATCTCTGGTACCGGATCGCGGTCTTCCCGATCCATCTCGCGCCAGTGCGCGACCGGGTCGAGGACATCCCCGCGCTGGCGACGCACTTCGCCCTGCGCGCGGCCACGCGCTTCGGGACGCCGCCGCTGGTTCCGAGCGAGGACGATCTGGCGCTGCTGGTGCGCTACCCGTGGCCCGGCAACGTGCGCGAGGTGGCCGCCGTGATGGAGCGCGCCGTGATCCTCAGCGACGGCCACCGGCTGGAGGTGGCGCGCGCGCTGGGCCCCCTGCCGCCGCCGCGCACCGGCGTCCCCAAGCGGGCCGACGAGGCCCCGGCGCTCGCGGATCTGGATGCGGCGATGGCGGCGCACATCGAGTCCGCGCTGGCGCGCACGCGTGGGCGCATCGAGGGCGAGCACGGCGCGGCGGTGCTGCTCGGCATCAACCCCCACACGCTGCGCGCGCGCATGCGCAAGCTCGGCGTCGATTGGCGCCGCTTCAGGGCTCGCTGAGCTCCGATTGCGGAATCAAAGCCTGACGCGGCGCAGCCGCAGCGCGTTGCCGATCACCGAGACCGAGGAGAGGCTCATCGCCGCCGCTGCCAGCATCGGCGAGATCAGGTGGCCGATGAACGGATAGAGCACCCCGGCGGCCACCGGCACTCCGGCGGCGTTGTAGACCAGCGCCAGGAATAGGTTCTGCCGGATGTTGCGCATGGTTGCGCGCGCCAGCCGCCGCGCCCGGACGATCCCGGTGAGGTCGCCCTTGACCAGCGTGATCCCGGCGCTCTCGATCGCGACGTCGGTGCCCGTGCCCATCGCGATGCCGACGTCGGCGGCGGCGAGCGCGGGCGCGTCGTTCACGCCGTCGCCGGCCATGGCGACGACGTGCCCCTCCGCGCGGAGCCGGCGGACGATCTCCTGCTTCCGCTCGGGGAGGACCTCCGCCTCGACGGCGTCGATCCCCAGCCGCCGGGCGACGGCGGTCGCGGTGGCGCGCGCGTCGCCCGTCAGCATCACGATGTCGATGCCGTCCCGGCGGAGCGCGGCGATCGCGTCGGGCGCGGACTCCTTCACGGGGTCGGCGACGGCGACGAGGCCCACGGCGTGCCCGTCGACGGCGACCAGCACGACCGTCTCCCCGCCGGCCCGCCGGCGCTCGGCGGTCGCCGCCAGCGGACCGGGATCGACGCCCTCGTCCTCCAGCAGACGGGACGTCCCGATCGCGACCGCATGCCCGTCCGCCCGTCCGACGACGCCCTTCCCGGTGAGCGAGCGGAAGTCGGTGGCGGCCGGGAGCGCGACGCCCTCGGCTTCCGCGGCGGCGACGATCGCCGCCGCCAGCGGATGCTCGCTGGCGCGTTCGAGCGCGGCGGCGAGCGCGAGGAGGCGTGCGCGGTCGCCGTCGACGGCCTCCGTCGCGACGACGCGGGGTTTCCCCTCCGTCAGCGTCCCCGTCTTGTCGACGACCAGCGTGCCCACGCGCTCCATCCCCTCGAGCGCCTCCGCGTTCTTCACGAGGACGCCGGCGGCGGCGCCGCGCCCCGTGCCGACCATGATCGACATCGGCGTCGCGAGGCCGAGCGCGCAGGGGCATGCGATGATGAGGACCGACACCGCGTTCACGAGCGCGTAGGCGAGCCGCGGCTCGGGGCCGGTGATCCCCCAGGCGACGGCCGTGACGATCGCCACTCCGACGACCGCCGGCACGAACCACGCGGCGACGGCGTCGGCCAGGCGCTGGATCGGCGCGCGGCTCCGCTGTGCGGCGGCGACCATGCGGACGATCTGCGCGAGGACCGTGTCGGCGCCGACGCGCTCCGCACGAATCACGAGCCCGCCCGTCCCGTTCACCGTGCCGCCGACCACGCGGTCGCCCGGCTGCTTGGCGACCGGGATCGGCTCGCCAGTGAGCATCGATTCGTCGACGGCGCTCCGCCCGTCGACGACCACGCCGTCGACCGGGATCTTCTCGCCCGGCCGGACGCGGAGGGGGTCGCCGGGACGAACGGCGTCGAGCGGCACGTCCTCCTCGGTACCGTCGCCCGGGCGGAGCCGGCGCGCCGTCCGCGGCGCGAGCGCGAGAAGCGCGCGGATCGCGCTCGCCGTCCGGCTGCGCGCGCGGAGCTCCAGCACCTGGCCGACGAGGACGAGCGTGGTGATGACGGCCGCCGCCTCGAAGTACATCGGCACGGCCCCGTGGTGGTCGCGGAAGCCGGGCGGGAAGACGCCGGGCGCCACG
>DATBRV010000015.1:0-16575 GCA_036560145.1 Myxococcota bacterium | reverse complement strand
GAGACTTGTTTCTCTTACCCGCGATGTTGTTGACGATTGGTAAGCGCGTCCCTGAACACGTCGAAGTTGAATTGGATGTTGGGGACGATCGTCGCCGCGGGGTGCGGCTTCGTGTCGAGGAGCCGTTGATGTACTTCACTCAAGATCGAAAGTCGGGGTGGGGTTGGGCAGAAAATCTCTCGCAGGAGGGGGCTCGGGTCGTCACAAGGGAAGGTCCTGTTCCTCACGGCGAGGTTCGGTTGCTTTGGTTTCGTGGGCGGGCGAGGGGGGCCAGGGGCCGGGTGCTGCGCGTCGCACCTCGCGATGAAGGTCACGAGTTCGCTGTCGCCTTTGATTTGCTTCCGTAATGCTTGGAGGCAGTTCGGCGATTCGCGACGCTGCCTTGGTCGGCGATGTCCGCGCTGTTTCGTGGGCCTATTTCAAGCTGATCGACACATAGTCACCTAAGCCCTATCGCGTACCCACCGCTTGGTCGCCGACCTCCGGGACTTCGCCGCCCCCGGCGCAGGGCGGCGGGGCGAGGTGCATCTCCAGCGGGGGCTGGAGTCCACCCTCCAGCTCGTCCGCCACGCCCTGCGCGAGTCCCACGTCGAAGTCCGGGTCGAAATCGCGGAGGATCTCCCCGTCCTCACGGGGGATGCCCGGGCCATCAACCAGGTTTTCCTCAACCTCCTCAAGAATGCGGCCGAAGCACTCGAAGACCGGGGTGGGATCGTCACGGTGAGCGCCGTCGTGGACGGGGCCTGGGTCGTCGTGCGGATTCGGGACGATGGCCCGGGAGTTGCGCCCGAGCTGCACACGAGGCTGTTCGAGCCGTTCTATTCCACCAAGGAAGCCGGCCGGGGTACGGGCCTGGGGCTTTCGATCAGCCGGCGGATCGTGAACGACCACGGAGGGTCGATCGAGGTGGAGTCGGCGCCCGGGCAGGGCACGGCGTTCACCATCCGGTTGCCGGTGGGGGACCGCGAGCGTGAGACCCAAGCCTGATCGGCTGCTCGATTATCGCGAGTATCCCGTTCTCTACGTGGACGACGAGCCGGAGAATCTGCGGATCTTCGAGCTGATGTTCCGCCGCGAGTTCGCGATCCTCACCGCGAACAATGGCGAGCGGGCCCTCGAGCTGATCAATACGCAGCCGGTGGCGCTGGTGCTCTCCGATCACAAGATGCCGGGCATGACGGGGATCGAGCTGCTCGCGCGCGTGAACCATCTCGACCCCAAGACGGTCCGCTTCCTGGTGACGGCCTACGGCGACGCCGAGACGCTCTCGAGCGCGATCAACGACGGCTCGATCTACCGCTACATCCCGAAGCCGTGGACGCCGGAGGACATGCGCATCAACCTGCGGCGCGGGATCGAGGTCTACGCCCTCGACCGCGAGCGCGAGCAGCTCGTGCGCGAGCTCTCGCTGCTGAACCGCGTCTCGCGCTCGATCACGCAGGAGCTGGCGCTCGAGCCGCTGCTCGACCTGCTGCTGTCGACCGTGATCGAAGACCTCGGCTACGACGCGGCCGGTATCCTCTTCCTCGACGCCCGCGAGGAGGTGCTCTCCTGGGGGCGCTTCGCGCCCGCCGACAGCCCGGTGAACGCCTCGCTGCGCGATCTCAAGCTCACGCGCAACAACGCCCCGGCCTTCCTCAAGCGCTTGCGGGAGGGCGAGGCGCAGATCCTCTCCGCCGAGCGCCTGCTCGAGCTCGAGGCCCCGGTACGCAAGTGGGTGTCGGAAGTCGCGGCCGACGAGATCCTGGTGGTGCCGCTGATCGGGCGCAAGGGAACCATCGCCGCGCTCGCGATCGACAACCGCCGGGGCGGAACCCACTTCAGCGGCGACGATCAGACCCTGCTCGAGGGGCTCGGGAACCAGGCGGTGATCGCGATCGAGAACGCCCGGCTGGTGGAGGACCTGCGACGCACGCGCGAGCAGGTGATCCGCGCGGATCGGCTCGGCACGCTCGGCACGCTGGCCGCGGGCCTCGCCCACGAGATCAACAACCCGCTGGTCTCGATCCACACGTTCCTGAGCATGGCGCCCGCCAAGCGCGCCGAGGCCGACACGGAGTTCTGGACGGACTACCACGCGCTGGCCTCGCGCGAGGTGGACCGGATCCGGCGCCTGGTCGACACCATGCGCAGGCTCGGCCGCGGCAGCGAGCCGCCGGCGCCGCTCGAGGCCACCGATCCCGGCGAGCTGGCGCAGGAGGTGGTCTCGCTGGTCCAGCGCGAGACGCGCCACGGCAATCTCACGCTCCGGGTCGAGCGCGACCCGGACACGCCCAAGGTGATGGTGGTGCGGGACCGCCTGCACCAGGTGCTGCTGAACCTGCTGCTCAACGCCATCCACGCCTCGCCCGAGGGGGGCGAGGTGCGGATCCGCACCTATCCGCACCCGGAGGGAGACGCGGTCTGCATCGAGGTCGCGGACCAGGGCCCCGGGATCCCCGAGGAGCATCTGTCGCGGATCTTCGATCCGTTCTTCACGACCAAGGGGCCGGACCAGGGCTCGGGCCTCGGCCTGATGATCTGCCACCGCGTGGTCACGGATCACGGCGGGAGCATCGAAGTCCGCAGCCGGCCGGGGGATGGCGCCACCTTCTGCGTGCGGCTCCCGCTCGCGGGCCGCCCGGCCGAGGTGGAGCTCGATTCGGTTGCTTGACCCACCGGAATCCGGCTGGTACCCGTCTCGCCGGCCGTGAAGTCCTCGGCCCAAGTCCCGAGCCCCCCGGGAGAAGATCTCGTGAAGCTTCGTCTGCTCGGCCTCCTCCTGTTGGGAGCGTCGAGCCTCCTGGTGTCTTCCGGCGCGTTGGCGGCCCCCGTGCGCGCCGCGCTGCTGCCGATCGCCGTGCACAGCGCGGACGACGGGTCGGCCTACCTCTCCGCGGGCCTTGCCGAGATGATCTCGGCCCGGCTCGAGCAATCGGGCGGGGTCTCGGTGGTGCTGGTCCCGGGCACCGCCGTGGCCACCTCGGAGCTCGAGAAGGCGGTCGAGGCGGGCCGCACGGCCGGAGCCGACTTCGTGGTGTTCGGGGCCTTCACGCAGTTCGGCGCGGGCGCGAGCCTCGACGTGCAGTGCGCCGCGGTGAACGCCGCGAGCGACGTGCGGCCGCGCCGGATCTTCGTGCAGTCCGGGACGCTCGGGGAGATCATCCCCAAGCTCGACGACCTGGCGGCGAAGATCGCGCGCTTCATGACGAGCGGAGGCCAGGCGCAGCCGGCAGCCGCGGGCGCCGCCGCCTCCGATGGCAACGAGCTCGACGCAATCCGCCGCCGCCTGGACGCCCTCGAGCTCGCGGTTCAGAACGAGTTGGCAAAGCCCGCCGAGCCGGCCAAGCCCAGCGCGGTGGCCAAGCCCCCCGCGGCGGCGCCGCCGCCGGGCGCCCCCGCCGCAGGATCGACGCGCTAGCATTCTCTGCCGCGTGATCGCACGGCGATCGCGCGTTCCGGATCGGGCGGTGTAGCTCAGCTGGTCAGAGCGGCGGCTTCATAAGCCGTAGGTCGTTGGTTCGAGCCCAACCACCGCTACGATCCGGGCCGCCGGGCGAGCCGGTGCTTCTGCACCTTGCCGGTCTCCGTCCGCGGCAGCTCGGCCACCTCCACGAAGCGCTTGGGGAGCTTGAAGCGGGCCAGCCGCTGGCTGCCCCACTCGCGCAGCGCGTCCTCCTCGATGCGCGCGCCCGGCGCGGGCACCACGTAGGCGCAGCCGACCTCTCCCCACTTCGGATCCGGGACGCCCACCACCGCGATCTCGCGCACGGCGGGGTGCTCGGCGTAGACGCGCTCGATCTCGGCGGGGTAGACGTTCTCGCCGCCCGAGATGTACATGTGGCGCGCGCGTCCGACCAGGGTCAGGAAGCCTTCCTCGTCCCTGGTCGCGAGATCGCCGGTGCGCAGCCAGTCGCCGCGCAGGGTCTGGGCGGTGGCTTCGGGGTTGTTCCAGTAGCCCAGCATCGTGATCGGCCCGCGCACCACGATCTCCCCGGTCTCGCCGGTCGCTGCGTCGCGCCAGGCGGAGGGCTCGCCCTCCACACTCGCGAGCGTCACGACGCGCACCTCGGCATGCGTCACGGGCCGGCCCACGCTGCCGGCCTTGCGCACGGCGTCGCGCGCGTCGAGGCAGCACAGGATCGAGGTCTCCGTCTGGCCGAAGCCCTGCTGGAGCACCAGGCCGTGTCGCTCGAAGGCGCGAATCAGATCCGCCGGAACCGCGGCCCCGGCGCCGAAGACGAAGCGCAGCGAGCGCAGGTCGAAGGGGCCGGCGCCGGGCGCCTCCAGCGCCTCGCGCAGCGCGGCGAGCTGCGTCGGCACGGCGCCGAAGAAGCTGATCCGCTCGGCAGCCACGCTGCGCCAGACGCGCGCGGGATCGAAGTGCGCGTGCAGGAAGACGCTGGCGCCGGCGAGCAGCGCCGGGAGGGCCAGGATCTTGAGGCCGAAGGAGTGGAAGAGGGGGAGGATCACGAGCACGCGGTCCTGGCTCGTGAGGGAGAAGAAGGCCTCGGCGTTGAGGCTGTTGTAGAGCGTCTTGCGATGCGGAAGGAGCGCGCCCTTGGGCGTGCCCGTGGTGCCGGAGGTGTACATCAGCAGCATCGGGTCGTCCGGGGAGACCGGCTCGATCGCGTGGCGCGGCTCGGCGCCCGCGAGCCGGCGCTCGTACTCGCTCGCGCTCCCGCCGCAGGCGATCCGCTGGGGAGGCGCCGCCAGCTCGCGGCAGGCGTCCTGCATGCGCTCCGCGTCGCCGTCCTCGTGGATCAGCACGCGCGGCGTTGCGTCGGCGAGCAGGCCGCGCAGCTCTGGGGCGGTGAGCCGCGCGTTGAGCGGCGTCGCGATTGCCGCCAGGCGCGCCGCGGCCATCACCGTCTCGAGGTAGGCCGAGCGGTTGCCGAGCACCAGCGCCACGCGGTCGCCCCGCACCACCCCCGCCGCCGCCAGCAGCGCGGCGCAGCGCGAGATGCGATCGTCCAGCTGGCGGTAGTCGAGGCGCCGCTCTTCGTCCGCGATGGCGAGCTGCGCGCCGCGCGCGTCTCGGTGCGCGACCAGCCGGCTCGCGGTGTTGTGCTGGACGGAATGCATGCGGCGTGGGATGGTACACGCCGTCCCGAGGAGGCGAGCGTGAACCTGAAGGGCGAGCCCGCGACGGTCGGCCGGCACTGCGGCTCGAACCGCTACGCCGTCACCCCGGAAGGCGTGGCCTTCTACGCCGACGCGCTCGACGATCACAATCCCCTCTGGGAAAAGGTCGCGCCGCCGCTGCTGCACCACTCCGAGTGCTACAAGCACCTCGGCGACTGGTACCTCAAGAACCTGTTCGGGAACCTGCACGCGCAACAAGACTGGGAGCTGTTCGCGCCGATCCCGATCGGGGCGGCGCTGCGCACGCGCTCGACCATCATCGACCGCTACCAGAAGCGCGGGCGCGATTACGTGGTGAACGAGACCGACTGCTTTCTCGAGGCCGACGGCCGCCTGCTGGTGCGAGGGCGCACCTATCAGTCCTTCCTACCGCCGCGCGAGCAGCAGGCCGCGGCCGGCTTCGTGGTCGACGAGGCGACCGCGGCGAAGAAGGAGCCGCGCGCGCCGTTTCCCACCGCCACCGGCCCGGACCTTCCGCCGCTCAAGAAACTCGTCGATGCCCGGCGCTGCTGGATGTTCTCGGGGCCCGGCAAGAACTATCACACCGATCGCGAGCAGGCGCTCAAGCTGGGTTTCCCGAACATCGTCGTGCAGGGGATGATGTCGACCTGCTTCGTCGCCCAGCTGATGAGCGACGCCTTCGGCCTGGGCTTCCTGGAAGGGGGCAAGCTCTCGCTCAAGCTCACCAACGTGCTCTGGGTGGACGAGTCGGTCACCGTGCGCGGCAAGCTGCGCGAGACGGTACGCGAAGGCACCCGCGAGCGCGTGCACTGCGACGTCTGGGTCGAGAAGGACGACGGCAGCCGCGTGTTGATCGGCGCCGCCAGCGCGACGCGGCCGGCCTGATGAACTCCGCTCGCCTGCGGCTCGCTGCGCGCTTCGCTTGCTATTCCTCTGACCCGCCCGCGCGGGCGACCTGATCCTCGCGGATCTTGCCGGCGTCGAACTTCACCGCCGCCTTTTCCATGTGGTCGAGCAGCGCGTCGGCCTCGGGCGCCGGCTTGCCGCGCGGCCGGAAGGGGCGCAGGCGCGCCACCACGAAGTTCCGCAGATACGGGCTGTCGAAGCCGCGCTTCTTGAGCTCCGCGATGATCTCCGCCACGCGCTCGTCGAGCGCCAGCAGCCGCTCCGCGCGCCGCTGCCGGCGCTCGAGAGCGCGCGCGATCGCCTCCTCGAGGAACGCGTCGCTCGCCTTGAGGGCCGGCGCGTAGGCGCCGCCGGCGAAGCGCGGGCGCGCTTCGTAGGCGAGGCCGAGCGTCACCAGCGAGCCGTCCTCGAGCTCGAGGGCGTACTCGCTCTCGTGTCGCTTCGGAGCGATCTCCGCCAGCCCGCGCGCCATCCGCATCGCCTCGAGCGCGCGCTCGCGCGTGGTGTGGGCCTTCTCCGTGTTGAGGGCGAGGATCCGGTAGGCGAGGGCGGGGTCGGGCGAGATCAGCGCCGTGATGCTGCGCGCGCCCAGGCGCGTGAGCGCGGTGAGGCGGTGGAGTCCGTTCGGCGTCCAGAATTTGACTTCGCTCGCGTGCGCCTCCCCGGGCGGCGCCGGAATCGCGATCACCGGATCGAGGAAGAGACCGACGCGCCGGATCACGTCCTCGAGGCGCTTGGCGTGGGGCTCGGAGAGGTCGCGCTGGAAGGGCGTCGGCCGCAGGCAGGCGATCGGCAGCGCGGCGAGCACCAGCCAGGCCCCGCCGAGCGGCTCGCGATAGCGCGCCAGCACGGCGCCGCCGGCCTCCGTCACCTGCCGCCCGAGGCTCTCGACCTCGCCCGGCGGCTCGTCGCCGACCACCTGCTCGGGGGTGAGGCCGTGGCTCGAGGGCTCGGCCTGCTTCCGCCGCGTCTTCCGCGCCGCCATGGCGCCCAGCATATAAGATCACGGGATGCTCGAACGCGAGATCTCGCTGGCGATCCGGCGCCTCGGGCTGGCGGGGCGACGCGTGCTGGTGGCCGTCTCCGGCGGCCTCGACTCCACGGCGCTGCTGCACCTGCTGCACGCGCAGTCGCGGCGACACCGCCTTGCGCTCTCGGTCGGGCACGTGAACCACGGCCTGCGGGCGGACGCCTCGGACGCGGACCAGGCCTCCGTGCACGCCCAGGCCGACGCCCTGGGCCTGCCGGTCCGAAGCCTGCGCGCCGACCCCCGGCCGCGGCGGGAGGGAGGCTCGAGCCGCTCCCGGCCCACCCTCCAGGAGGCCGCTCGCGAGGCGCGCTACCAGGCGCTGCGCGAGCTCGCGGCGGGTCTCGGGGCCGAGCGGATCGCGACCGCCCACACGGCCGACGATCAGGCGGAGACGGTGCTCCTGCGCCTGCTGCGGGGCAGCGGACCGGATGGCCTGGGCGGCATCCCCGAGCGCTCGCCGGACGGGGTGATCGTGCGGCCACTGCTCGCGGTGAGCCGTCGCGAAATCGAAGCTTTTGCCCGCGAGCAGCGTCTCAGCTGGCGCGAGGACGCCTCGAACGCGAAGCCGGACTACGCGCGGAACCGGCTCCGCCTGCACTGGCTCCCGGGCCTCGCGAGCGAATTCAACCCACGGCTGCTCAGGGCCCTCGGCGGACTGGCCGAAGCACAGCGAAGGGATGCGGAATGGATCGACGCGCAGGTCGAGCGCGAGGTCGCGTCGCGTCTGGCGGCGGATGGAAGCTGGCTGATGATCGAGGCGAAGGACTGGGCCGAGCTGCCCGAGGCGCTCGCGAGGCGGGTGGCGCGGGCCGCGCTGCGCCGCAGCGGCGCCGGGCGCGAGGTCTCGCGTGCGCACCTGCTGCGCGTGCTCGCGTTCCTGCGCAAGGGCCGGCGCGGGACGCGCATCGAGCTGCCCGGCGGCCGGATCTTGTCGCGGGAGCGGGCGGGCTTTCGGCTGGGGCCGATGGCACCCGCGCCGCCCGGGGGGTTGGACGGCGAAGACGCGTGCTAAGCTGCCCGTTGACCGTGGGATTTGGGCCGCGCGGCGGTGAAGCCGGGGATGCTGCTCCGCGGATCGGCGCGCCGTTGCGAGGGTGCGGGTGAATCAGCAGTTCTACAAGAACATGGCGCTCTGGGTGGTCATCCTCGTGATGATCCTCCTGCTCGTCACCATGCTGCGCCAGGGCGAAACGCCGCCCCCCGAGTTCGCCTACAGCGATTTCCTCACCCGCGTCGAGGCCGGTGAGGTGCAGTCCGTCATGATCGAGGAGGGCCAGATCCGCGGCCACCTCTCGGACGGCAGCGAGTTCAGCACCTACGCGCCGAGCGTGACCGACGAGCTGCTCGCGAAGCTGCGCGCCCAGAACGTCGAGATCTCGGCGCGGCCCAAGCCCGAGGGAAGCGTCTGGCGCCAGGTCCTGATGATGTGGTTCCCGATGCTGCTGATCATCGGGCTCTGGGTGTTCTTCATCCGCCAGATGCAGGCGGGCGGCGGCAAGGCGATGAGCTTCGGCAAGTCGCGCGCGCGGCTGCTCACCGAGAACCAGCACCAGGTGACCTTCGAAGACGTCGCGGGCGTCGAGGAATCGAAGTTCGAGCTGGAGGAGATCATCGCCTTCCTGCGCGAGCCAAAAAAGTTTACGCGCCTGGGCGGCCGGATTCCGAAGGGCGTGCTGCTGGTCGGGCCGCCGGGCACCGGCAAGACGCTGCTGGCGCGGGCGGTGGCCGGCGAGGCGGGCGTTCCCTTCTATTCGATTTCCGGTTCGGACTTCGTCGAGATGTTCGTGGGCGTGGGCGCTTCGCGCGTGCGCGATCTCTTCCTTCAGGGCAAGAAGAACGCGCCCTGCATCGTCTTCATCGACGAGATCGACGCGGTCGGCCGCCACCGCGGCGCTGGCCTGGGCGGCGGTCACGACGAGCGCGAGCAGACGCTCAACCAGCTGCTGGTCGAGATGGACGGATTCGAGAGCAACGAGGGCGTGATCCTGATCGCCGCCACCAACCGGCCGGACGTGCTGGATCCGGCGCTGCTGCGCCCGGGCCGCTTCGACCGCCGCGTGGTGGTGCCGCGGCCGGACCTGCGCGGGCGGTTGGCCGTGCTCAAGGTCCACACCCGCCGGGTGGCGCTCTCCGACGACGTCGAGCTGGCGGTGCTGGCCCGCGGCACCCCGGGCTTCGTGGGCGCCGATCTCCAGAATCTGGTCAACGAGGCAGCCCTGCTCGCGGCCCGCCGCGACGCGGACAAGGTCTCGATGGTCGATTTCGAGGAGGCCAAGGACAAGGTGCTCATGGGGGCTGCGCGCAAGAGCCTGATCATGAGCGACGAGGACCGCCGGGCCACCGCCTACCACGAGGCCGGTCACGCGCTGGTGGCGATGCTGACGCCCGGCGCCGACCCCGTGCACAAGGTCACCATCATCCCGCGCGGGATGGCGCTCGGCGTCACCATGACGATGCCCGAGGAAGACCGCTACACGATGACGCGGGACCAGATCCTCGCGCGCATCAAGCACGCGATGGGCGGCCGCGCGGCCGAGGAGGTGGTCTTCGGCCAGTTCTCCACCGGCGCAGCCAACGATCTCAAGCAGGCCACCGAGTCCGCGCGCCGGATGGTGTGCAGCTACGGGATGAGCGAGCGGATCGGCCCGATGTCGCTCGCCGACAACGATGCCGACGTGTTCCTGGGGCGCGATTTCGTGACGCGCAAGGACTACAGCGAGAAGAAGATGCAGGAGGTGGACGAGGAGATCGCCCAGATCCTGCGTACGCTGTACGACGAGGCCAAGCAGATGCTCGCCGAGAACCGCGGCGCGCTGGATCGCATCAGCGAGTCGCTGCTCGAGCGCGAGACGCTGGAAGGCGCGGAACTCAAGCTGTTGATCGAGGGCCGGACGCTGCCGCCGCTGCCCTCGCCGGTCGCGAGCAAGAAGGAAGTGCATCCGGAACGGACCAAGGCGGAGCCGCGCAAGTCGATCCCCCCCGACAAGCTCCCCGACCCGGAGCCCGTTCCCGGCTAGGAGTCGTCCCGGTGCAGACCACGGCGATCTTCCCGGCCCACCGCGTGACGATCGTCGGGATCCTGAATGCGACCCCCGATTCGTTCTCGGACGGAGGGCGCTTCGTACAGGGCGACGCGCAGCTCGATCTTCCGGCCGCGGTGGACGCGGCCGCGGCGTTGGTGAGCGCCGGCGCACAGGTGCTCGACATCGGGGGAGAGTCGACGCGTCCGGGCTCGCAGCCCGTCTCCCCCGCCATCGAAATCGCGCGCACGGCCCGCTTGATCGAGGCCGTCGCCAAAAGGCTCGACGTGCCGCTCTCGATCGATACACGCCATGCCGAGGTCGCCCGGGCTGCGCTCGACGCGGGGGCGCGCATCGTCAACGACGTGTCGGGCCTGCGCCAGGATCCGGCGCTGGCCGCGGTGGTGGCCCGCGCGGGCGCGGGGCTGATCCTCGGCCACCTGCGTGGCGAGCCGGCGACCATGCAGGATCGCCCGCACTTCGACGACGCCGTGCGCGAGGTGGGCGACGAGCTGGCGGGCTCGGTGGCGGCGGCGACGGCGGCGGGTGTCGGCCGGGATCGCCTCGCGGTCGATCCGGGCCTCGGCTTCGGCAAGCGCCTGGCGGACAACCTCTTGCTGCTCGCTGAGCTGGGCGCGCTGCGCGAGCGGCTCGGGCTGCCGCTGCTGGTCGGCCCCTCGCGCAAGGCCTTCCTGGGCGCGCTGACGGGCGATCCGGTCGGCGAGCGCGACGGCGCCACGCACGCGGCCTGCGCCGTGGCGGCCTTCCTGGGCGCCGACGCGGTCCGCGTCCACGACGTCGCGGGCGCCGTCCGCGCGGTCGCCGTGGGCCGCGCGCTGCGCGATGCGCGGCGGGAGGCGCGCCCGTGATCGAGCGTCTCTGGGAGCTGCTGCTCGAGCTCTGGGGCTACCTGGGCGCCAGCTTCGACCCGGTCCGCGACACGATCGACATCGTGCTGGTGACGCTCGGGATCTACTGGCTGCTGCTTCTCATCCGCGGCACCCGCGCGGTGCAGATCCTGCTCGGGCTGATCGTGCTGATCGTCGCCAGCCTCGCCTCGGAGATGTTCCAGCTGGTGACGCTGCGCCTGATCCTGGACAACTTCCTGTCCTCCGCGGTCCTGATCATCATCGTGCTGTTCCAGCAGGACATCCGGCGGGCGCTGGCGCGCGTGGGACGCGGATTCTTCCCCTCGGTCTCGGCGCAGCAGGAGTCGCAGATGCTCGAGGAGATCGTGCGCGCGGCGCAGACGCTCTCGCAAAAGAGGGTAGGCGGACTGATCGTGCTCGAGCGCGAGACCAGCCTCGACGACCAGATCGAGGCCGGCAGCCCGATCGACGCGGCCGTCTCGAAGGAGCTGCTCACCTCGCTCTTCCTGCCCTACTCGCCGCTGCACGACGGCGCCGTGATCATCCAGCGCGGGCGGATCGCGCAAGCGGGCTGCATCCTGCCGCTGACCCTGCGCACCGACCTGCCCGAGGGCGTGGGCACGCGCCACCGCGCGGCGGTGGGGATCACCGAGGAGACGGACGCGCTGGTGATCGTCGTCTCCGAGGAGACTGCGACCATCTCGGTCGTGCTGGGCGGCGAGATGATCCGCGGCCTCGACGCCCCGCGGCTGCGCGTGGTGCTGACCGAGGTGCTCTCGGGCGAGCGGCGGGATCTGCGGCGGGCGGTCGAGGGGCCGCGGCTGGTGGAATCCGAGAGCGCGCCCCACGCCGCCGAAGGGGAGGGCTCGCCTCGCGCCCGAACCGGCTCGGCGGGTTAGCGCGCGATGGGCGGTCCCCGCTTGGAGCTTCGCTATTTCCTGCTCGCCGTGCTGATCGCGCTGGTGCTCTGGGGGATGGCCCACGGCTCGTCCTCGATCGAGCGCGGCTTCGACATCCCGGTCGTGATCCACGATCTTTCGGATCGCCTGGTGGTCACGGATCTCTCCGCGGACGTCGTGAACATCCGGGTGCTGGGAAGCCGCGCGGCGCTGCGGGACATCGATCCGAGCCAGCTCGAGTACTCGCTGGCGGTCGGAGATGCCAAACCCGGGCCCGCGGTCTTCGAGGTCGATCTGACCGGGGTGGAGTCCCGGCTGCCCCGCAACGTCCGGATCGTGAGCCGCTCGCCCGCCAGCCTCGAGGTCAAGCTCGAGGGACGCAGCCGGAAGTCCGTGAAGGTGCGGCCGGATATCGAGGGCGAGCCGGCCGCGGGCTTCCTCCTCACCACGGTCGAGGTGGATCCCCCCCGCGTATGGCTCCAGGGCGCGCGCAGCGACGTGCTCCGGTTGTCCGAGGTGGTGACCGAAACGATCGACGTGAGCGGGCTCGACCAGCCCAGCGAGCGCGAGGTCAAGCTCTCGCTCGGGGCAGGCCGGGTCTGGAAGGAAGAGAGCGCACCCGTCAAGGTGAAGCTCCAGATCGATCCGGTTCCGCCTCCGGCCCCGCCGCCGGCGGCGCGCCGGCGCTAGCGGGGGGTGGATGGGCAAGCGCGGACGACTCTTCGGGACCGATGGCGTGCGGGGCACGGCGAACACCGACCCCATGACCGCCGAGATGGCCCTCCAGCTCGGCCAGGCCGTCGCCCACGTGCTGCAATCCAAGAGCGGCGAGCGCCGCCGGATCATCATCGGTAAGGACACGCGCCTCTCGGGCTACCTCTTCGAGGACGCGCTCGCAGCCGGCATCTGCGCAATGGGCGTCGACGTGCTCCAGGTGGGCCCGCTCCCGACGCCCGCGATGGCGTTCCTGTCGCACGACATGCGCTGCCACGCCGGCGTGATGATCTCCGCCAGCCACAACCCGTATCAGGACAACGGCATCAAGTTCTTCAGCAGCGACGGCTACAAGCTTCCCGATGCGGTCGAGGATCGGATCGAGAACCTGATCGCGTCGGGGGAGCTGCCCTCGCTGCGCGCGAGCGCGGACGATATCGGGCGCGCGCAGCGGATCGACGACGCGCAGGGCCGCTACGTCGTCTTCCTGAAGAAGTCGTTCGCCCCGGATCTCTCGCTCGACGGTCTGCGCGTGGTGCTCGACTGCGCCAACGGCGCGGCCTACAAGGTGGGGCCCACCGTCCTCCGCGAGCTCGGCGCCGAGGTCTTCCTGCTCGGCGCGGAGCCGAACGGCCGCAACATCAACGACGGCTGCGGCTCGCTGTATCCCGAGAAGACGGCGGCCCGGGTGCGCGAGCTGCGCGCCGACGTCGGGATCGCGCTGGACGGCGACGCCGACCGCGTGGTGATGGTGTGCGAGAAGGGCAACGTGATCGACGGCGATGCGCTGCTGGCGCTCTTCGGGCGCGACATGTCGCAGCGCGGCACGCTGCGGGGCGGCAAGGTGGTGGCCACCGTGATGAGCAACTTCGGCCTCGAGAAGGCGCTCGCGGACTGCGGCGTGGGGCTGGTGCGCACGCAGGTGGGTGATCGCTACGTGGTCGAGGCGATGCGCAGCGGCGGCTACAACCTGGGCGGCGAGCAGTCGGGCCACATGGTCTTCCTCGACCACAACACCACGGGCGACGGCCTGATCACCGCGCTCCAGGTGCTCGCGATCCTCCAGCGCAAGGGCTGCCGGGTCTCGGAGCTCACCTGTGGCTTCGAACGCTTCCCGCAGGTGTTGCTCAGCGTGGGCGTCGCGGACAAGAAGCCGATCGAGAGCCTTCCGACGGTGGCCGAGGAGGTGCGCCGGGTGGAGGCCGCGCTGGGCGATCGCGGTCGCGTGCTGATCCGCTACAGCGGGACGGAGAAGAAGGCCCGGATCATGGTCGAGGGAGAGGACGAGCGGCGGGTGGGCGAGTACGCGAGGGATCTCGCGGAAGCGCTGCGCCGCGCGCTCGGGGGGGTGTGAGCCTGCGCCGCCTGACGCTCGCTCTGGACAGCCTGCCTTGCCTGCGCGAGGCGACGGCCAGCACCGACGTGGACGTGGCCGCGGCGGCGACGCTGGCGGAGCTGGCGGGCGCCGACGCGATCCGACTCGGCATCGGTGAGGAGCTTCGCCCGGTGCGCGAGGTCGACGTGCGCCAGGCGCGCCGCAGCGCGCGCGAGCTCGAGCTCCGGATGCCCCCGAGCCAGACGCTGCTCAAGGTGGCGCTCGACGCCCGCCCGGACCGCGTGCTGCTCGCCGCCGAGGCCCGCGACGGACGCCAGCCCTCGAGCCCGCTCGATCTGCGGGGCCGCGGGGTGCCGCTGGGCGGGGTGGTGCGTGCGCTCGGCGAGGCCGGCATCGTCGCCTGGGCCGTGGTCGCGCCCGACCTCGAGTCCGTCAAGGTCGCCCACGGCGAAGGCGTGCGCGGCGTCGAGCTCTTCACGGGGGCGCTGGTGGACCTGCCCGCGGCCGAGCGCCAGGCGCAGATCGACAAGCTGGCCGATGCCGTGCGGCTGGCAGCCAAGCTGCGGCTCGCGATCGGGCTCGGCGGGGGCCTGGGCTTCCGCGTGCTGCGCGAGCTGCTGGAGGCGGCGCCCGCCGTGGAGCGGGTCGCGGTCGGACGCGCGGCGATCGCGCGCGCGCTGCTGGTGGGCCTCGACCGCAGCGTCCGCGATCTCAAGGCGCAGCTCGCGTGAGCGCTGGACCCCTCGTCGCCTGGGCGCTCGCCTCGGCCGACGAGATGCGCGCGCTCGACCGACACACGATCGAGACGCTGGGCGTGCCCGGCGAGCTGCTGATGGAGAGCGCGGGGCGCGCCGTGGCGGAGGCCGCGCTCGGGCTGCTGACGCCGGGCACCAGCGTCCTGGTCGTCTGCGGGCGCGGCAACAACGGCGGCGACGGCCTGGTGGCGGCGCGTCACCTGTACGCGCTCGGCGTGCCCGTGCGCGTGGCCCTGCTGGGAAGCGCGGCCTCGCTGCGCGGCGACGCCGCCGCAAGCCTGCGCCGCGCGCGGGCGGCGGGCGTCCCGATCGAGGGCGAGCGCTGGCGGGCGCCGGCCGCGGGCGTGATCGTCGATGCGATCTTCGGCACCGGGCTCTCGCGTCCGGTCGAGGGCGCCGCGGCCAGCAGCATCCGCCGGATCGCCGCCAGCCGGGCGGCGAGTCCCGAGGCGCTGCGGGTGCTGGCGGTCGACCTGCCGTCGGGCCTGTGCGCCGACACCGGCCAGGTGCTCGGCGCCGCCGCGCCGGCAGACCTGACCGTGACGCTGGCGCTGCCCAAGCCGGGCCTGGTGCTCGAGCCCGGCCGCACGCTCGCCGGCCGGGTGCGCGTCGCGCGGATCGGGATCGCGGACACGGCGCCCGGGGTGACGCTGGCGACTTCGCTGTGGACCCGCGCGGGGGCCGGCGCACGCCTGCCGGCGCGGCCGGCGGCCGGCCACAAGGGGACCTTCGGACATGTCTTGCTGGTGGCGGGCTCCGAAGGCAAGACCGGCGCCGCGGCGCTCGCAGCCTACGGCGCAGCGTACAGCGGCGCCGGGCTGGTGACGATCGCCTGTCCGGCGGGCGTGAACGACGTGCTCGAGCTGCTCTGCACGGAAGCCATGACGGCGCCGGTGCCCGACACCGCGCAGCGTGCCTTTGCGGCCAGCGCGGCGGAGGCCGTGCTCGCCCTCGCCGCCACCCGTGAAGCGGTCGGCCTGGGCCCCGGGATCGGGCGCAGCGCCGAGACGCTCGCCTTCGTCGGCGCCATCGCCAAGCGCCTCGAGCGCCCGCTCGTGCTCGACGCCGACGCGCTCTTCGCCTTTGCCGGCGAGCCGGAGCGGCTCGCCTCACGCTCGGCGCCCTGCGTGCTGACCCCGCATCCGGGGGAGGCCGCGGCGCTGCTGGGCAGCGACGCCGCTTCGTTGAACCGCGACCGCCTGGGCGCCGCTCGGCGGCTGGCCCGGCTCACCGGGAGCGTGGTGCTGTTGAAGGGGGCCGCGAGCGTGACCGCGGCGCCCGATGGCCGCGCGGTCGTGAATCCGACCGGCGGTCCGGCGCTCGCGAGCGGGGGCACCGGCGACGTGCTGCTCGGGATCGTGACCAGCTTTCTCGCCCAGGGCATGGAGGCGTTCGAAGCGGCGGCGCTCGCCGCCTTCCTCCACGGCGCCGCCGCGGACCGGATCGCGCGGCGCACGGGCCCCGCGGGCCTGCTCGCGAGCCAGCTGGCGACGGAGCTGCCGGTGACCGCCCAGCGCCTGCGCCAGGCCGCGGGCGCGGCGCCTCGAACGGGGACAGGGCTTGCGCTGGCTTTCCCCGAGCCCTGAAGCGACGCACGAGGCAGCCCGCCAGCTGGCCGGCGCGATCGAATCGCCCGGGCTCGTGATCGGCCTGGTCGGGCCCCTCGGCGCCGGCAAGACCGCCTTCGTCAAGGGCCTCGCGCAGGGCCTGGGCCTGGATCCGGCGCAGGTCGCGAGCCCGAGCTTCGTGATCGCGAGCGAGTACGCGACCCCGGGCGGCCTGCGCCTCGCGCACGTCGATTGCCTGCGCGTCGAGAGCGAGGAGGAGCTGGAGAACGCCGGCTTCCTCGACCTGCTCGTCCCGGGTGTCGTGCTCGCGGTGGAGTGGAGCGACCGCTTTCCGCGGGCCCTGCCCGAGGACCGGCTCGAGCTGCATTTCGCTCGCGAGCTCGGCGCGGACGC
>DATBRV010000014.1:0-36275 GCA_036560145.1 Myxococcota bacterium | reverse complement strand
GCTTCGCCTCGCTGCGCGCTTTGCGGCCTGCGTGAACTCCGCTCGGCTTCGCCTCGCTGCGCGCTTTGCGGCCTGCGTGAACTCCGCTCGGCTTCGCCTCGCTGCGCGCTTTCCGGCCTGCGTGAACTCCGCTCGGCTTCGCCTCGCTGCGCGCTTTGCTTGCCGTGCGCATAAACTGCCGCCATGACCGCCCCCCTCTTCGCGCCGCGGGAGCATGACGTCGCCCGCGTCGCCCTGCCCGTCCCGATCGATCGCCTGTTCGACTACGCGGTGCCCGCCGCGCTCTCGGCCAGCGCCCGGCCGGGTTGCCGGGTGCGCGTGCGGCTGCGCCGCCGGCTGGTCTCCGGGGTGATCGTCGAGCGCGGCGCCGGCAGCGACTTCCGCGGCCGGCTCGCGCCGATCGAGCAGCTGATCGATCCCGAGCCCGTGCTCTCGCCGGCGCTGCTCGGGGTGCTGCGCGAGGCGGCGATCGAATGCCTCTGCCCGATCGGTCTCGCGCTGGCGGCCGCGCTCCCGGCCGGCTCGGCGCCGCGCAGCGCGCGCGGCTTCCAGCTCACGCCCCGCGGCCAGCAGGCACTCGCCTCCGCCGGACTCGCGGAGCCCGCGCGCGGCCTGCTGGCCCGGCTCGCGCGCGGCCCGGCGACGGCGGCGGCGCTCCGGCGCGAGGCCGCGGGTCCGGGAGGCAAGCTGGACGACTCGCTCCAGGACCTGCTGCGCGACGGCCTGATCGCCGCCCGCCAGCTGGAGCGGGCGCCGCGCGCCCAGGCGGCCAGCGAGCGCGTGGCGAGCCTCGCGCCCGGCGTCACGGCGGAGGCCGCGCTGGCCGGGGTGCGCGCCCCGGCGCAGGCCGCGCTGCTCGCGCGGATCGCGCGCGCGGGCAGCCTCCCGGTGCGGGAGCTGGAGCGCGAGCAGCCCGGCGCGGCGGCCCGCCTGCGCGCGCTCGCGGCCCGCGGGCTGCTCGAGCTCGGCCGGCGGCCCGCGCCGCGCGACGTGCTCGGCGAGCGCGGCCCCGCCGAGCCGCCGCCGGCGCTCACGCCCGAGCAATCGGACGCGGTCAAGGAAATTGCCGACGCGATCCGGGCGCAGCGCTGCGAGCGTTTCCTGCTGCACGGCGTGACCGGCAGCGGCAAGACCGAGGTCTACCTGCACGCGATCGCCGAGGCGCTCGCGCAGGGGCGCCAGGCGCTGGTGCTGGTGCCCGAGATCACGCTCACGCACCAGATCCTGGCGCGGCTGCGCGGCCGCTTCGGCGACGGCCTCGCCGTGCTCCACAGCGGCCTCTCCCCGGGCGAGCGGCTCGAGCAGTGGCAGCGCCTGCGCGCGGGCGCGACACCGATCGCGGTCGGAGCCCGTTCCGCGCTCTTCGCCCCGCTCGAGAAGCTCGGGGTGATCGTGATCGACGAGGAGCACGACGGCGCCTACAAGAACGAGGAGGGCTTCCGCTACCACGCGCGCGAGCTCGCCGGGCGCCGCGCCGCCGCCGCCGCCTGTCCGCTGGTGCTCGGCTCGGCCACGCCTTCGCTGGAATCCCGCTTCGCGGCCGATCGGGGCAGGCTGCGCCGGCTGGTGCTCGCGCGCCGGATCGGCGACCGGCCGCTGCCGGCGGTCACGATCGTCGACCTGGTCCGGGAGCGCGAGCTCTCCCCGCGCGGGCGGCGCGTCGTGCTCTCCGGCGCGCTCGAGCGCGCGCTGCGGGAGACCCTCGCGGGAGGCGGCCAGAGCATCCTGCTGCTCAACCGCCGCGGCTTCTCGACCCAGGTGTTCTGCTTCGCCTGCGGCGCCGCCGAGCGCTGCCAGCACTGCGACATCGCGCTCGTCTACCACGCGACCGCGCAGCAGCTGCGCTGCCACTACTGCGACTTCCAGATCCCGCCGCCCGAGCGCTGCTCGCAGTGCGGAGCGCCCGACACGTCGCTGCTGGGGACCGGCACCGAGCGGTTGGAGGAGGAGCTGCGCGCGCGCCTGCCCGAGGCCCGGATCGCGCGCCTGGACCGCGACGCCGCGCAGCAACGCGGCTACACCGCGCGCGTGCTGCGCGAGCTGCGCGAGCGCCGGCTCGACGTCCTGATCGGCACCCAGATGGTCGCCAAGGGGCACGATTTCCCGGGCGTCCAGCTGGTCGGCGTGGTGCTCGCGGACGTGGGCCTGCACCTGCCGGACTTCCGGGCCGCCGAGCGCACCTTCCAGCTGCTCACGCAGGTGGCGGGCCGCGCGGGCCGCGACCGCGCGCCGGGCCGCGTGATCGTGCAGACCTACGCGCCCGGCCACCCCGCGATCCGGCCGGTGCGCGACCACGACTACGAGTCGTTTTATGCCGAGGAGCTCGGCCAGCGCGCCGCGCTCGGCTATCCCCCGTTCGGCCGGCTGGTGCAGGCGATCGTGCAGAGCGCCGACGCGGCCGCGGCGCTCGCCGGCGCGCAGGCGCTCGCGCTCGCGGCCGCCGCCCCGGACGGGCCCGAGGTGCTGGGGCCCGCGCCGGCGCCGATCGCGCGGCTGCGCGGCAAGCATCGCTTCCAGCTCCTGCTCAAGGGAGCCGATCCGGAGCGGCTGCACGCGGCCGCGCGGCGCGTGGTGGAGGCGACCGGCCAGCTCCCGAGAGGCGTCCAGGCGAGCGTGGACGCGTTTCCGGTGAACATGCTATGAATTCGAGAAAGCTACGGACTTCCAGCTAGTTAGAGGTGTGACGGAACGGCATGGCGCTCCGTGAAGTGCTCCAGTTTCCCGACAAGCGGCTGCGCCGCGTGTCGCGGCCGATCGACCGCGTCACGGACGAGATCCGCAGGCTCGCCTCCGACATGCTCGAGGTCATGTACGACGAGCCGGGGATCGGCCTCGCGGCCCCGCAGGTGGGAGAGGCGGTGCGCCTGATCGTGGTCGACACCGAGTGGCGCGAGGAGAACGCCGAGCGCAGCCCGCTGGTGCTGGTGAACCCGGTGATCGTCGCCTCCGAGGGCCAGATCGTCTGGAACGAGGGCTGTCTCTCGGTGCCCGAGTTCGAGGCCGACGTCGAGCGCTTCGCCAAGCTCCAGCTGCGCGCGCAGGACCTCGATGGACGCGAGCTACGGCTCGACGCCGAGGACCTCCAGGCGGTCTGCTTCCAGCACGAGATCGACCACCTCGACGGCATCCTCTTCATCGACCGCATCAGCCGCTTGAAGCGCAACCTCTACGTGCGCAAGCGGCGCAAGCAGCTGCGCCAGGAAGCCGCGGAGAGCGAATCCCCGCAGCCCGCATGAGCGAGGCCCGCGCGCCGGCGGCCGGCGGCCTGCGCCTCGTCTTCTTCGGAACCCCCGAGTTCGCGGTGCCTACCCTTGCGAAGCTGCTCGCCGGCCGGCATCCGGTGGTCGGCGTCGTGAGCCAGCCCGACCGCCCCCGCGGCCGCGGGCGGCACACGGCGCCCAGTCCGGTTTCCGAGCTCGCGCAGCGCGCGGGCGCCGCGCTGCTGCGGCCCGAGCGCGTGGCGAGCCCCGAGGTGGAGGCCGAGCTGCGCCGGCTGGCCCCGGACCTCGGCGTGGTGGTGGCCTTCGGGCAGTTCCTTCCCAAGCGGATCCGCGAGCTTCCGCGCCTCGGGTATCTGATCAACGCCCACGCCAGCCTGCTGCCCAGGCACCGCGGCGCCGCGCCGATCCAGCGCGCAATCCTTGCAGGCGATCGCCAGACCGGCGTTTCGGTGATGCGGGTCGAGCGCGAGATGGACACGGGAGCGGTGGCCCTGGTGCGCGAGCTCGAGATCGGAGCCGAGGAGACGGGGGGCGAGCTGACGCAGCGGATCGCGGCGGCGAGCGCCGAGGCGGTCGCCGAGGCGATCGAGCAGATCGCGCAGGGCCGGGTGCGCTGGACGCCGCAGCCGGAGGCGGGCGTGACGCTCGCGCCCAAGCTTTCCGCGGCCGACGCGGCGCTCGATTTCCGCGAGGGCGCGGAGGCGCTGGTCCGGCGCGTGCGCGCGCTCGCCCCCAGCCCCGGCGCGTCGACCCGGATCGACGGCGATCGGCTCGCCATCCTGGCGGCGCGCGCGCAGGCCGGCCCCGTCGACGGCGAGCCCGGGACGCTGCGGCGCGGCAGCGACCCGCTCCTGCGCATCGCCACCGGCGAGGGCTGGCTGGTGCCGCTGGTGGTGCAGCGCGCCGGCGGGCGGGCGCTCGCGATCGACGCGTTCCTGCGCGGACGCCCGCTTCCCGACGGCATGCGGCTCGGTGCGGGGCTAGACTTCGCCGGGTGAGCATCCGACCCGCCGACGGAAGAGTGGGACGCCTGCACCGCGGACGCCCCGCCGTCAAGCGCGGCCAGCGCTCCCGCGGCGCCCCGACCCTGACGCGCCTGCTGGCGCTGCGGGTGCTCGAGCGCGTGCAACGCGCCGGTGCGTATGCCGACGTGCTGCTGCACGCCCAGCTCGCGCAGAGCGACCTCTCGGCGCCGGACCGGGCCTTCGCGACCGAGCTGGTGTACGGCACGCTGCGCTGGCGCGGGCGAATCGACTTCTGCCTCGCCCAGCTGCTCGACCGCGACCTCGACAAGCTGGAGCCGCTGGTGGCGACCGCCCTAAGGCTAGGCGCCTATCAGCTGCTCTTCTCCGAGCGGGTGCCGGCGACGGCGGCCGTCGACGAGTCCGTGCGCTGCGTGCGCGCCGCGGGCGTGGAGCGCGCGACCGGGCTGGTGAACGCGGTGCTGCGGCGGCTCGCGGCCGAGCACCTCGGGCTGCCGATCCCCTCGCTCGCGGACGATCCGCTCGCGCACCTGACCCACGCCCTGTCCATTCCGGGCTGGATCGCCGCGCGCTGGCTCACGCTCTTCGGCCCCGAGGAAGCCGCCGCGCTGGCGCGCGCCTCGAACGAAGCCCCGCCCCTCACGGTGCGCGCCAACCCGCAGCGCACGTCGGCGGCGGCGCTGCTGGAGGAGCTGCGCGAACGCTTCCCGGAGGCGCGGCCCTGCCGGATCGCGCGCGCGGGCATCGTGCTCGGCCGGCGCGGCAATCCGGCCCTGGATCCGGCCTTTCTGGCCGGCCGCTTCTCGGTGCAGGACGAGGCCTCGCAGCTGGTGGTCGCGTTGCTCGATCCCCGGCCCGGCGAGCGCGTGCTCGACGCCTGCGCGGCGCCGGGCGGCAAATCCACCGCGATCGCGGAGCGGGTGGGCGCGGAGGGCTGCGTGCTCGCGATCGACCGCCACTCCCGGCGCCTCGACCTGATCCGGCGCAGCACGCGGCGTCTCGGCCTCTCGGCGGTGCGCACGCTCGAACGCGACGCCACACGCCCGCTCCAGGATCTCCCGGTCGCCGCCGGCTTCGATCGCGTGCTGGTGGATGCGCCCTGCTCGGGGCTCGGCACGCTGCGCCGGAATCCCGACGCGCGCTGGCGCGTCGGCCCCGGCGACCCGGCCAGGCTGGCGGAGATCCAGCGCGCGATCCTGCGCAACGCGGCGGCCACGCTCCGGCCCGGCGGCGCGCTCGTCTACAGCACCTGCACCCTGCTGCCCGAGGAGAACGAGGCGATCGTGGACGCGTTCCTGCGCGAGGCGAAGGACTTTCGCCGCGCCGGGGCCGCGGAGCTGCCGGCCGAGCTCGCGCCGGTCCTGGATGCCGACGGCAACCTGCGCTGCCTGCCGCACCGGCACGACACCGACGGCTTCTTCGCGGCGCGCCTGGAGCGCCAGTCATGAGCACGCCGCGCATCGCACCCTCGATCCTCTCGGCGGATTTTGCCCGGCTCGGCGAAGAGGTGGCGGCGGTCACGAGCGCCGGCGCGGACTGGATCCACGTCGACGTGATGGACGGGCACTTCGTTCCGAATCTCACGATCGGACCGCTGGTGGTCGAGGCCGTGCGCCGGAGCACCTCGCTGCCGCTCGACGTGCATCTGATGATCGAGAAGCCCGAGCGCTTCATCACCGAGTTCGTCAAGGCCGGCGCCGCCACCGTCGGCGTGCAGGTCGAGGCCTGCCCGCACCTGCACCGAACCCTCGCGCAGATCCGCGAGGCGGGGGCGCGCGCCTGTGTCGTGCTCAACCCGGGAACGCCCGCCCTCGCGATCGAGCCGGTGCTCTCCGACGTCGACCAGGTGCTGGTGATGACGGTGAACCCCGGCTTCGGAGGCCAGAAGTTCATCGAGAGCATGCTCGCCAAGATCGCGACGCTGCGCGGCATGCTCGACGAGCGCGGCCGCGAAGTCGCGCTCGAGGTCGACGGCGGCATCTCGCTCGAGACGATCGGCCGGGCCGCGCGTGCCGGCGCCGACGTGTTCGTCGCCGGCACGGCCGTCTTCGGAGCTCCGGACTACGCGCAGGCGATCGCCGGCCTGCGCAACGCCGCGCTCGCGGCGCGCTGACGGCCGCTTCCCGGCGGCCGGGCGCGGTGATAAGCTCGCGACCCAAGCCAACCGGGTGTCTGCTTGATCCGACGCGCCCAGCTCGCCGCCCGCAGCGCCCTCGTCCTGCTCGTCGCCTGCGCCGCCGCGCTGGCCGACGGCGACGCGGTGCAGACGGCGAGCAAGCCGGCCGCCTCCGACGACGCGAAGCTCACCGGCCACGACATCTACGACCGCGTGCTGAGCAACCGCTTCGAGTCCTTCTCGCAGGACACCCAGCTGATTTCCGGCGATCGCGGCGGGCGCCAGCAGGAATCCCGGCTCCAGCTGACCTGGCAATCCTTCCGCGACGAGAACGGACAGCCCACGCGCGGCGTGGTCTCCAAGACGCTCGTCAAATACGTGTATCCCTTCGATGTCCGCTTCTCCGGCTACCTGGTGATCAGCAACCACGAGCGCCTCAACGACCAGTTCGTCTACTACCCGTCCCGGCGCAAGGTCGTGCGCGTGAACCTGCGCAGCGAGGCGGTCTTCGGCACTGATTTCTCCTACGAGGACGTGATCCCGCGCGAGATCGAGGAGTCCGAGTACCAGCGCGTGGCGGACGAGACGGTGAGCGGCATCCCGGTCTACGTGGTCGAGGTGGTGCCCAAGTCCTTCGCGGCCTCGGAATACTCGCGGGTGCTCGTCTACGTCGAGAAGGAGCGCTTCGTGCCGCTGCGCACCCGCTATTGGGACGCCGCCGGCGTCGAGGTGAAGGAGCTGCGGGCCGTCCCCTCGGAGATCCGCAGGTTCGGCGGCGTCTGGCTGCCGATGAAGGCCACCATGCGCAACCTCCAGCAGGATTCCTACACCACCATCGTGGTCTCGAACTTCGTCCCGAATCCGGACCTCGCGCAGTCGACCTTCGACCTCTCGCGCCTCGAATCCCATTGAAGGCCGCGGGCGCCGGCCGCCCGGCTTGAGGAGAGCGCCGAGAGGCGGCATACTCCGCCCGCTCTCGGCCGGGAATCACGGACAGCTCGGGGCGTGGCGCAGTCTGGTAGCGCGCTTCGTTCGGGACGAAGAGGTCGCTGGTTCGAATCCAGTCGCCCCGACCAGTTCGGCGGGTCCCAGCGCGCGGGCGGCCGCGCGCTGCCCGCGCTCCGCTCGCCTGCGGCTCGCTGCGCGGCCGCTGCGCGGCCGCTGCGCGGCCTTGCTGGATCTACCATCGCGGGTCTTGCAAGCGCGTGAAGCGCGCGCGCAGCGAGCCGCAGGCGAGCGAAGTTCACTCAGGCCGGACGGGCGCTGCGCGCCCTTGCGGGACTCGACCCGCGCGCTGGATGCCGATAGGATCGGCTCGGGCGGTTCTCTCCATGGCGCTGCACGCGCTCCTGCCGATCGTGCTGCTCGCAGTCCTCGGCTGCGGCGGGCGCGAAGGCGATGCGCCCGAGGACGTGCTCGTCCACGTCCGCCAGGTCGCGCTCGACGCCCAGAACGTCCCGGTCGTGATCCTCGAGGAGGAGTCCGGCGAGCGGATGCTGCCGATCTGGGTCGGCCCCGCCGAGGCCAGCTCGATCGCCGCCGAGATCCACCAGCAGCGGCCCGCGCGCCCGAACAGCCACGACTTCGCGGCCCGGCTGATCGAGGGCCTGGACGGCGAGCTGCTGCGCGTCGTGGTGACCGAGCTCCGCGACGGCACCTACTACGCGATCCTGGTGTTGCAGGCGAACGGCAAGCGGGTCGAGATCGACGCGCGCCCGAGCGACGCCATCGCCACCGCGCTGCGCGCGGGCGCTCCCATCCTGGTGCGCGAGCCGCTTTTCGAGGAGGCGGCCGAAACGCCCGAGCCGGGCGACGGCCGGCAGTCCGTCGCGTGGCGCGCGCCGGCCCGGAGCGGGCCGGCAACTCGCGTCGCCGAGCTCTGATTCCCGACGGGAAATCGCGCGATGTTGCGCATCCGCCGCCGCGCCGGGCGGCGCCGGCGCGGCGATGCGCAGGCAGCGCGCGAGTTGCACCGCAGACGCGCGGAATCGCGCGGCGCGGCGCTCGGGTTTCGTTGACAGGGGAGCGCGCCGCTGTCAGGATGCGAGCCGAGCGGTGGCGCTCGCCGCGTCGACTCACCCCCACCGAAGGCAGCGACACACTCATGGGTTTCTCAGACACGACGGGACGGCTCAGCCGCGAAGAGCTCGCCTGGGAGCTGGTCGAGGTCTTCGACGAGCTCCGGATCGAGCAGATCAACGAAGTGCTCGCCAAGAACGTCCCGCTCGAGACCCTCGAATTCTTCTCCGCCTACGCGGACGAGTTCGCCGATTCGAACGCGATCGAGGCCGGCTCGCGCAAGCGCCTGCCGAACCTGTTGCTGCTCGGCTACCTGCTGCGCGTCCTGGAAGAGCGCCTGATCGACGACGCGGGCAGCCTGGACGCGTGAAGCCTCCGGCCGGCCCGCTCGAGATCCGGACGTCCGCGGCCCCGCTCCCCGTCGGCCCCTATTCGCAGGCGGTGGCGTACGGCGGGCTGCTCTTCGTCTCCGGTCAGATCCCGCTCGACCCGGGCAGCCAGAAGCTGGTCGCCGGCGAGATCGAGGCCCAGACGGAGCGGGTGCTCGAGAATCTCGCCGCGGTGCTCGCCGCGGGCGGCTCCTCGCTCGCCGGCGTGCTGCGCACCACGGTGTACCTGGCGGACCTCGCGCTCTTCCCGCGCATGAACGCCGTCTACGCGCGCTTCTTCGACCAGGCGCCCCGGCCGGCCCGCGCCACCATCCAGGCCGCCGCGCTGCCCCTCGGCGCCCTGATCGAGATCGACGCGATCGCCCGCCAGACCTCCGAACCGCAATAGCCCGCGCCTGCAATCGTTCCCATTGCAAGTCTTGCAAGCGAAGCGCGCAGCGAGCCGCAGGCGAGCGAAGTCCACTAAGGCCGGAGCCGGGTCAGATGACGCAGGTTCACACCGTTGATCACGGCGTGGGCGACGACGGGGGCGATCAAATTGCCCGTCGCGTCGAAGAGCCAGCCGAGCAGCAGGCCCGCGGCGATCGAGAAGACCGTCCACGGGAGCAGCTCGCGCCGGGGGACGAAATGCGCCGCGCCGAAGAGCAGGCTCGCGGCCAGCAGCCCGACCTGCGGCTGGAGCGCGCCCCGGAAGAAAGACTCCTCGGCGACGCCGCTGAGCAGCGCGAGCAGCCAGCACTCCGCGAGCGAGAGCGGGCCGAGCGCCGCGCGCAGGCTGCGCGCCAGCTGTTCGCCGAAGCGCGTGCGCTGCGTGAGCTGGCGGGAGAGCAGCACGACGATGGCCGCCGCCAGCAGCCCGGCGCCGACGTCGACGAGCGGCGAGGCGCCGCGCTGCGCGTCGACGTCGCGGGCCCAGATCAGCGATCGGCCGGCCAGCCAGGCCCACGCCAACGCCGCGACCATCAGCACGCCGTAGAAGAGCAGCGCCAGGCGCACCAGCGGCAGCCGCGGGGCCATCCCCGGACTGGGAGCGGACGGAGGGGGCGGGTCGAACGCCACGCTGGCTGCCTCGTTGACAGAAATCCCGGGGGGCAGGTAGGGTGCTTCCACGCCATCGGGGGAGTCGATTTCTCGCGGCTCCGAGTGTATCCCTTCCCGCTCGACGCCCTGGAGTGAGAACGCCATGTCCGAGCGCCTGCCCATGACGCGCGCCGGCTACGACAAGCTGGAGGACGAGCTGCGCCGTCTCAAGGCCGTGGAGCGCCCCAAGATCGTCAAGGAGATCGAGGTCGCTCGCGCTCACGGCGACATCTCCGAGAACGCGGAATTCCACGCCGCCAAGGAGCGCCAATCACACATCGAAGGGCGCGTGCGCCAGCTGGAGGACAAGCTGGCGCGGGCGGTCGTCATCGACCCCTCGGGGCAATCGACCGACGCGGTCCGTTTCGGGGTCACCGTGCAGCTCGAGGACACCGAGACCGGCGACCGGGTCACCTACACGATCCTAGGCGAAGAGGAGTCGGACGTCGTGAATGGCTGCATCTCCGTTTCCTCGCCCGTCGCCCGCGCGTTGTTGGGAAAAGCCGTCGGTGACAGCGTGACCGTGCGCGTCCCGAAAGGCGTCCGGATCTTCGAGGTGCTCGAGATCCGCATTGGTTGAGGCCCCCGGCCGTCTCCGGTAGCCTCGCTCAGACGACGCGTCCCGGAGTGCCGCCGGCGTTCGTCTGACCCACCCCTCGAGGCTCGCTGTCCTCGGCAACGGCGGGGCCCGCTTGCGATCTCTCCAGATCAAATTCAGCTCGCTCGTTGTCAGCCTGCTGGTCGTCGCGTGCGTGAGCCTCGCGGTGATAGCGACGCAGCACGAGCGCCGCGCGCTGGAGGCCGAGGTCGAGAAGACCGGGCGGGCGCTCGTCACCAACCTGGCCGCGGCGGCCAAGGAGCCCCTCCTCGAAGTCGAGCAAGGCGTCTTCAGCGGCGAGCTGACCCTCGACCGGCTGATCGAGGAGATCGGCGCGAGCCCCGGCGTGATCGCCGTGCGCGTGTTCGGCCGCGAAGGGCGGATCGCCGCCTCGCTCGACCCCGCCGAGCGGCAGGCCGAGATCGCGCCGCGGACCGAGCCCGCGCAGGGGGCCGCGCCGCAGGAGCCGAGCGTGAGCCGACGGGAGCCGCGGCGCCTGATCATCGCGGCGCCGATCTTCTACAGCGGCGTGCGGGTCGGCGAGGCCGAGGTGGAGCTCGACCTCTCCGTGCTGGTCGACCCGATCGTGCGCAGCAACACCCAGCAGCTGGCGGCCGTCGCCATCACGGTGATCGTGCTCGGCGTGGTGGCCGGCGTGATCTTCGTCGCGCTGCTGGTCGGCCCCCTGCGGCGCCTGCGCCACGGCGTCGAGCAGCTGGCGTCCGGCGACCTCGCGGTGCGCGTCCCCCCCACCTCCCGCGACGAGGTGGGCGAGCTCACGCGCGCCTTCAATGAGATGGGCGATTCGCTCCAGCAGAAGCAGCGCGTCCAGAACGCCTTCGGCCGCTACGTGAACGATTACGTGCTCAACCAGCTGCTGGAGGGCCCGGAGGAGGAGGGGCGCAGCGGGATCGAGCGCGAGGTCACCATCCTGTTCGCCGACATCCGCGGCTTCACGCACCTCTCGGAAGGGCTCAAGGCCCACAAGGTCGTGGCCCTCCTGAACGAGATCTTCCAGCTGGTGTCCGACAAGATCCTCGAGCGCGGCGGCACCATCGACAAGTTCATCGGCGATTCCGTGATGGCCTACTTCGGCGCGCCCGTCACGCAGTCCGATCACGCGCTGCGCGCCCTCTCCGCGGCGATCGACATCCAGCAGGCCATGGAGGCGCGCACGCGCGCCAGCCGGCAGCCCGGCGCGGGCGCCTCCGAGGCGCTACCCGTCGAGATCGGGATCGGGATCCACACGGGGGTCGTGGTGGTCGGCAACATCGGCTCGGATCGGCGCACCGACTTCACCGCCGTGGGCGACGCCGTCAACGTCGCCCACCGTCTCGAGAAGCTCGCGCGGCCGGGAGAGATCCTGGTGTCGGAGGCGGTGCAGCGCGTGGTCCGGGCGGCGGCCCGGCTGCGCTTCGAAGGCGAGCGCCAGCTCTCCGGACGCGAGGAGCCGGTGCACGTCTACTCCGTCGAGATCGACGGCAGGGGGGCTTCGGCGGAGCCGCGCTCGCCCCTGCTGGCATGAGAGCCGCTTCGCGCGCGGCGGCCCGCGCCCTGGCCGCGGCCGCGCTCCTCTCGGCAGGCTGCACCTCTCCCGTCGAACGCGGCGAGCGGCTCTATCGCGAGGGCGACCGGCTCGGCGCGCTCGAGGTCTGGCGCTCGATCCCCGAGAACGCGCGCGCCTATCCCTCCGTACGGCAGCGGATCCCGCTGGTCGAGGCGGAATTCCAGCGGCTGGTCGTGCGTTACAAGCAGCGCGCCCGCTACTTCGAGTCGAAGGGAAGGCTGGCCGAGGCGATCCTGAACGACCGCCTGGCCCTCGAGCTGCAGCCCGACGACGCCGCCACCCTGGCCCGCGTGCAGGCGCTCGCGCGCACGCTGGCCGCCCGCAAGGCGGAGCTGATGGCGGAGTACCGGACGGCCTTCGCGGCCGGCGATCTCGCGTCGGCGCGGCGCACCCTGGCCCAGCTCCACACCCTCGACTCCTTCGACCCCGAGCTCGAGACCGAGGCGCGCGCGCTCGGCGACGCGCTGCGCTCCGAGGTCTCCAAGCAGATCGCGATGGGGCGGCGCGGCTTCGCCTCGGGAAACTTCACCGCGGCGCAGAAGGCCTTCGAAGGGGTGCTCGAGCTGGATCCCGACAACGAGTCCGCGCAGGGCTACATCTCCTACATCGACACGCTGCGCCAGGAGCGGACCCGGTCGGGCAAGTCGACGTCGGAGTTCGTGGCCCGCGACACTTTCGCGTCGCAGACGGAGATCCGGGCCGAGGGCTTCTACCAGAACGGGCTCGCCGCGGCGCGCCGCGGCGATTACTACGCGGCGATCCGCCAGCAGCTGTTCGCGCTCGGCGCGAACTCGGGCCACGCCGGCGCGCAGCAGGAGCTGGCCCGGCTGCGCCGGCAGCTGGCCCCCGAGGTCGAGAAGCGGATCGAGAGCGGACGCCTCGCCTTCCGCAACGAGGACCTCCAGTCGGCCATCGACGAGTGGCGGCTGGCGCTGCTGGTCGATCCCGAGAACGAGCGCACGCGCGCCTACATCGGCCACGCCGAGCGCCAGCTCGAAAACCTCGAGCGCATGCGGTCGGAGCCCGACGCTTCGGCGCGGGTGGAGTAGCCCGTGAGCCCGCTGGCACGCCCGCTCTGGATCGCCCTCGCGCTGGCTCTCGCCACCGGCTGCGCCTCCGGCCTCGACTTCGCGGGCCTGCGGCGCACGCTCGCGAGCGGGGCGCGCCCCGCGGCGCCGATCCTGATCGAGGATTCCCCGGCCGCGCTGGCGCCGCCGGAGGGCGTCTCGGCCATCAGCGGCGAGCTGCGCACGGTGCCCCTGCGCTGGGATCCCGTGATCAGCGGCGACGTGGGCGGCTACGTCGTCGAGCGCGCCTTGGCGGCCGAGGGGCCCTTCGCGCGCGTGGCGGTGCTGGCGGGGAGCAACACGACGCTGTGGGTCGACGACGGGCCGGAGGGGCCGGGGTCGCGGGCGGCGGCATTGGGGGATGGCGTGACGGCCTTCTACCGCGTGCGCAGCTTCGAGAAGTCGGGCCGGATCGGCGCGGAGGCGTCGGCGGTCGTCTCGGCGGCCACCGCGGCGCCGCCCGAGCCTCCCACCGGCCTCCGCGCTTACAGCCACCAGCCGCGCCAGGTCCCCCTCTCCTGGAGGGCGTCGGAGGATCCCGACGTGACGGCCTACCGCGTCTACCGGAGCCCGAGCTTCCGCGGCCCCTTCGAGCCGCTCGGGACGGTCGAGGGGCGCTTCCAGACGATCTACGAAGACACGGGGCTCGGCGATCTGCGCGTCTTCTACTACCGGGTCGCGGCGCTGAACCGCGCGGGCGGCGAGGGCCGCCCCTCCGAGCCGGTGCGCGCGGTGACCAAGCCCGAGCCGCTCCCGCCGCTCGGGCTGCGCGTGGCCTCGCAGCGGCTGGGCGCGAATCAGCTCGCCTGGGAGCCGAACGTCGAGACCAACCTGGTCGGATATCGCCTGTTCCGGCAACGCGCAGGGTCGGACGAGCGCGAGCCGGTCGCGACCCTGCCCGCCGATCAGACCACGGCCGAGGACACGGCGCTGGCGGCCGACGAACAGCTCTCCTACCTGCTGGTCGCCGTCGACGAGGACGGCCTCGCGAGCGACCCCGCGCAGCCCGTCGCGGTCACCAGCGTGGGCTACGAGGTGAGCGCCACGGCCCGAGCGGACGGCGTCCACCTCGTCTGGAATCCGCGGGTCGACGAGGGCTTCCGCGGCGCTCACGTCTACCGGCAGGGCGCGGTCTCGCGCAACGAGCTCGGCTTCGTCACGGGCGCGAGCTTCGTCGACGCCAGCGCGTCGGAGAGCGGGCAGTACCGCTACACGGTGGTGCTCGAACGCGCCGATGCGACGCTCGCCCCGCCTTCCTCCCCCGTCGAGATCCGCGTCCCGGAGCGATGATCCGGCTTCGTTGATTTTCGGAAGGGCCTTCCTAGAATCCCCCGCCTGAGTCCGATCCCCGGTAGCTCAGTTGGTAGAGCAAGCGGCTGTTAACCGCTGGGTCGCAGGTTCGAGTCCTGCCCGGGGAGCCACGATCCCATGCGCCGTCCGTCGGGATCCGGGGACGGATCCGGGGCGACGTCGAGGGGGGAGCATGATCGGGGGACTTCGCAGCCGCCGCACGCGGGGCCCGCTTCGGGCCGCCGCGCTCGCCGCCGGGATGCTCGTCGCGCCGCTGGCGCACGCCGAGACCGGCTGGGTCGACGACCAGGTTCGCCTGAACCTGCGAACCGGCCCCGGCAACCAATACCGCATCCTCGACAGCGTCGAGACCGGCGATTCCGTCGAGATCCTCTCGCGGGGCGACGGCTGGATCGAGGTGAACGCCGACGGAAAGACCGGCTGGGTGCCGGACGGCTACCTGCAAGCCGACCCGCCGGCGGTGGTGAAGCTGGCGCGCATCGAGAGCGAAGCCGCGGAGCTGCGCACGCGCAGCAAGCAGATCGGCGAGGACGCCGAGAAGCTGCGCGGCGAGCACGAGCAGCTCGCGGCGCGCGAAGCCGAGCAGCGGACCGAGCTCGAGCGCCTGACGCGCGACAATCTGGAGCTGCGCGCCGGCGCGCGCTGGCCGGAATGGATCGCCGGGGCCTGCATCCTGGCGGTCGGCATGGCGCTCGGCGCCCTCCTGCGCGGGAGCGCGCGTCGCCAGACACCGAGGATCCGGCTCTAGGCGCGAACCCGGGAGCGTCGAGTCCGCTGCCGGCGGCGCACGAGGAGCTTGCGCGCCTCCTCCACCCAGAGCACCAGGCTGCCCACCGCGCCGATCGCGAGAACCTCCCTCCAGCCGAACGCGACGGTGTGGAAGATCGCGTTCAGCGGCGCCAGGAAGATCACCGCCATCTGGAGCAGATTGCCCGCCAGCAACCCCCCCATCAGCCACGGATTGCGGAGCAAACCGAGGTCGAGCGCCGAACGCGTCTGGGAGCGGCAGTTCAGGACGTTGAACCACGCGCACACCACCAGCAGCGTGAAGGTCTCGGACTGCACCTGGACGAGGGGCACGTCCGCCGCGATGCGAGCGGCAAACCAGCCCAGGGTCGACGTCACGATCGCGGGCGTCATGAATCCGATGCGGTGCACCAGATCCCGCGAGATCAGCGGTTCGTCGCTGGGGATGGGGGGGCTTCGCATCTCGTCGCCTTCCGCAGGCTCCATGATCAGGTTGACGGTCGTCACCCCCTCCGTCACCAGGTTGATCCAGAGGATCTGCACCGCCGCGAACGGAGGCGGATAGCCGACCAGCATCGCGCCGAGCAGCACGATCACCGCAGCCAGCGACGTCGTGAACAGCAACAGGATCACCTTCTTGATGTTCCGATAGACGACCCGCCCTTCCTCGACCGCGGAGACGATCGTCGCGAAGTCGTCGTCGGTGATCACGATCCCCGCGGCTTCCTTCGCGACGTCCGTCCCGGTGATGCCCATCGCGACGCCGACGTCCGCGCGCACCAGGGCGGGCGCGTCGTTCACGCCGTCCCCGGTCATCGCGACGACCTCGCCCCGTCTCTGATATGCGTCGACGATGCGCAGCTTCTGGGCGGGGTGCACGCGCGCGAAGACCGACACCTGCCCGATGCGGCGGTCGAGCTCGGCGTCGGACATGGCTTCCAGCTCGGCGCCCTCGATCGCGCGATCGCCGTCGCTGGCGAATCCGAGGCGGCGCGCCACCGCCATCCCGGTCGACGCGTGGTCGCCGGTCACCATCACCGGCTGGATCCCGGCGGCGCGGCAGCGCGCCACGGCGTCGGCGACCTCGGGACGCGGCGGATCGATCTGGCCCACCAGGCCGAGCCACACCGCCCGGCTGCGGAACCCGGCGAATCCCGCGCGGCCGTCGATCTCCGCGTCCTCGACGCTCGCGACCGCGAGCACCCGCAGCGCGCCCGCGGCCATGCGCTCCACGGCAGCGCGAGCCTGGCGCCGCGCCGGCTCGCCCAGCGGCTCGTCGCGGCCGCCCCGGCGCACGGCGCCGCACAGCTCGAGGACGACTTCGGGGGCGCCCTTGAGCAGGACCCGAGAGCCCGCCGCGCCGGCGTGCTGCGTGGCCATCAGCTTCGCGGCCGGATCGAAGGGAAGCTCCGCACGCCGCGGGAATCGCTCCCGCAGCTGGGGCGCGACGATCCCCGCCTTGACGGCGACCGTGAGCAGCGCGACCTCGGTGGGATCGCCGATCGCCTGCCAGCGCGGGTCCGTCGCGTGCGGCGCGAGCAGCTGCGCGTCGTTGCAGAGCACGCCGGCCTCGAGCAGGGCCCGCAGGGCCGGATCCGCCTCGGGCAGGATCCGCTGCCCCGCCTCGAAGAAGCCTCCCTCCGGTGTGTAGCCGGCGCCCGTCACGGCGATCTCCCGCCCGTCGCCGAGGCACAGATCCGTCACGGTGATCTCGTTGCGCGTGAGGGTGCCCGTCTTGTCGCTGCAGATGACCGTCGTGCAGCCGAGCGCCTCGACCGCCGCGGGACGGCGCACGATGGCGCCGCGGCGGGCCATCCGCTGCACGCCGACGGCGAGCCCGATCGTCATCGCGACGGGGAGCCCTTCCGGGATCATCCCGACCACCTGGCTGATCGCGAGCATGGCGATCTCCGCCGCCGGGATCCCGCGCAACAGCCCGATCGCGAGGATCGCGGCGAAGAGGCCCATCGCGGCCAGGATCAGCCGGCGGCCGAACTGGTCGATGCGCCGTTCGAGCGGCGTCTGGAGGCCGGGGGCCGATTCGGAGAGCTCGGCGATCCGGCCGATCTCGGTCGCCAGGCCCGTCGCCACCACGACCGCGCGCGCGCGTCCCGCCGCGACGTGGGTGCCCGCATAGAGCATGTTCCGGCGGTCCGCGAGCGGCGTGTCCGGAGCCAGCGGGGGCATGTCCTTGGCGACGGGCAGCGATTCCCCGGTGAGCGCCGCTTCGGCGATCTGGATCGCGGCCCCATCGAACAGCCGCGCATCGGCGGCGATCGCATCTCCGGCCGCGAGCAGCAGGATGTCGCCCGGGACGACCTCGCGCGCCGGCACCGTCGCCTCGCGTCCCTCCCGCAGGACGCGGGCCTGCTGGTCGGTCATGCGGCGCAGGGCCGCCAGCGACCGCTCGGCCCGCCGCTCCTGGAACGTCCCGATCAGGGCGTTCAAGACGACCACGAGCGCGATCACCGCGGCGTCGCTCGCGCGCCCGATCGCGATCGCGATCCCGGCCGCCAGCAGCAGCAGGTAGATCAGCGGACTCGCGAACTGGCGCAGGAAGACCACGGCCAGCGAACGGCGCCTCGGCTGCGGCAGGGCGTTGGGCCCGAAGCGCAGCCGGCGCCGCTCGACGTCCGCCTGCGAGAGACCCCGGGTCGCGCTCGACGAGAGGGCGGCGAGCGCCTCCTCGGTGTGAAGGGCGTGCCAATCCTGCCCGCTCTCGCCTGCCGGGCGCCCGGCCGGCCCGGGTGTCACAGGATCGCGATGGGTCCGGCTTCGCCGCGCAGCGCGGCGCGGCCCACGGCGGCGCCGAAATCGGCCGCGCGGATCACGGTGGGAAGATCCACGCCTTCGGGCAGGTCTTCGCCGCGGTGATAGTGGCGGGGCACGCCGTTGCCCTCCAGCGAGATCAGCGAGAGCGAGGGGAAGCCGCGCTCGGCCGGGACGTGGCCGTCGGTTCCCGCGAGCAGGTCGACCGGCGTGATCTCGCCGAAGACGCCGCTCGCCGCGACCCGGCGCGCCAGCTCGACGAGCGTGGGCGGGTAGCCCGACTTCGCGAGGGTCCCCTCGCTGCGCACCCAGTGCAGCGAGCCTCCGCCCACGCACTCGAAATTCACGAAGAAGGTGCTTTCCGCCGGCCAGTCGGGATGCGCCGACACGAACGCGTGCATGCCGCGGCAGCCGACCTCCTCGGCGCCGGTGCCGACCACCCAGAGCTCGACGTCGCCGGGGAGCTGCGCGAGCAGCTGCTCGGCGCAGGTCAGCATGGCCGCCACCGCCGAGGCGTTGTCGTTGGCGCCCGGCGAGGGCCTGGCCAGCGCCCACTGGAGCGTGGCGGCGCAGCCCGCGGCGAGCCCGAGGCCGAGCAGCCCGCGCGCGGCGCCCATCAGGAAGCCCTCGGCTCCCAGCCAGCCCGCGAGCAGCAGGCCGGCGGCGGCCAGCACCGCGGCCTCCGGCCAGGCGTTCGGGCCGGGCGGCGGAGGCGAGCCCGGCGCGCGCGCCTGGGCGCGCGAGGCGAAGAAGTCGGCGACGGGACGGGAGAAGAGCCAGCCGGCCTGAGCGGCGTCGATGTGCGCCGAGAGCACCACGCGCTGCCCCGGGTTGGCCGATCCCGCCCGGCCCACCACGTTCAGCGATTCCGGACTGGGGAGCAGGCGCGAGAGCAGCGAGACGCCGCGCCGCAGCTCGCGGCGCACCGAGAACGCGGCGATCAGCGCGAGCAGGGCGCCGAAGCCTCCCCCCACCAGACAGGCGAAGGCGGCCAGCCCCAGGTGCACGGCGAGCACCAGGCCCGCCGCCGGACGCGAGGGAACCGGCTGGCGCCGCACGTCCTCGACGCCGAGGTCGCGGAGCCAGCCTTCGATCCGATCCGCCGCCTCGCGCTCCGAGGGCGAGCCCGCGACCCGCGCGGGTAGCTCGGCCAGCAGGCGGATCCAGTGGAAGGCGCGGATCTGGCGCTCGAGGCTCTTCTCGGGGTCGAAGCTTTCCGCCACCTGAAGCCTCCCTGGGGCGCCGTCTCGCGCCCGTTGTGCGCGCTGCGCCTCGGGTTGTTAACAACTGGGGCCGCGTTTGGGAACCCCGCGGCCGGCCGGCCCCGAGACCGGGGCCGGGGCTCGCCTTGCAAGGAGACCTGGAGTGGCGTTTCGCCTCGCCGCCGCCGCGTTGGCGCTGGTTCTCACGAGCGGCGCCGCCGCGCAAGAGGCGCCCGCCCCTCTCCCGCTGCGCGCAGGCGCCGCGGTCGTGAAGATCGCGACCCCGGAGGGAGCGCCGCTCGCAGGCTACGCCGACCGCGGCCCGGGCAACCGCCACCAGGGCGAGCTGGCGCCCGTCGAGGCGAGGGCGCTGGTGGTCGCGGGGGTGGGCGGACGGCCGCGCGTCGGGATCGTCGCGCTCGACGTCCTGATCGTGACGCCGGCGCTGCGCGAGGCGATCCGCGCGCGCGCCGCGCCGCTCGAGCTGGACGGCCTGATCGTGGCGGCCACCCACACGCATTCGGGCCCCGGCGGCTACGTCGAGTCGCAGGTCGCGCAGGCCGCCTTGATGGGCTGGTACGACGCCGGGCTGTTGGATGGCTTGATCGCCGCGGCCGGTACCGCCCTCGAATACGCCACGCGGGCGCTGGCGCCCGCGGCCCTGGGCGTCGCGATTGCCTCGAGCCCATCGCTGGCCGAGAACCGACGCCACCCGGGAGGGGCGAGCGATCCGAGCATCCCGGTGCTGCGCGTCGACGGCGCCAGCGGCGCGCCGATCGCGACGCTCTTCTCGCTGGCCGCGCACCCGACCGTGCTCGGGCCCGAGAACCTACGCCTCTCTCCCGATTATCCCGGCGCGGCGCGCGCGCTGATCGAGGCTCGCCGCGGCGGCGTCGCCCTCTTCGTGGCCGGGCCGCTCGGCGATCAGAAGCCCCGCTGGGGGGGCTCCGCGGCCGGGCGCGCGGATCCGGCGGCGCGCGAGCTCGGCGCGCGCGAGCTGGGCGCGCGCCTGGGGACGCTGGTCGTCGAGGCGGCCGAGCTCGCTTCGCCCGCCGAAGACGCGCCGGTCGGGTTCGCGGAGATCGCCTACCAGCCGCCGCCCGTCGACGTGCGCGCGGCCTGCGCGGGCTGGGTCCTCGCCCCGCTCTTCCATTTCGCCGCGCGGACCACGCTCTCGGACCGGACGCTGCTCGCGGCCGCGCGGCTGGCCGGCCTTCGCCTGCTCGCCTCGCCCTTCGAGCTCGGCGTCGAGGTGGCCGCGCGGATCCGGAGAGGGGCGCCGGGGCCGCTGATGCTGATCGCGCACGCGAACGACTGGCTGGGATATCTGCTCGAGCCCGCCGACTTCGCGTCGGGCGGCTACGAGAGCTGCCTGGCCTTCCACGGCGAGGACGCCGCCCTCTCCTTCGCCGAGACGGCCGTGCAGCTGCTGGAAGAGCCCGCGCTCAGCGATCCGCGCTGATCTCCTCGAGCTCGCGCCGGCCGGTCTCGGGCAGCGCGAGCAGCACCAGCCCGGCCAGCAGCGTGGCGAACGCGACGCCGCTGATCATGCTGGTGAGGTCGATCGCGCGCGCCGTGCCCGCCCCGACCAGGAACAGTCCTCCCGAGCGTCCCGCCGACTCCGCCAGCTGGAGCCAGCCCGCCGAGGTGCCCCGGTAGGAGGTCGGGAAGAGCTCCCCTCCCAGGGCGCGTGCGATCGTGGCGCCGCCCGTCAGCGCGAAGATGATGGGCATCCACATCAGCGGGAGCAGCCATCCCGACCCCTGGTAGAAGGCCAGCGAGAGCAGCGGGAACGCCGCGAAGAGAGCGAAGCCGGCGCGGCGTCTGCCCGTGCGGTCGGCCAATCGCCCGGCGAACGGAAAGCCGATGATCCCGACCAGGCCCGATGCCATCACCATCACCGTGTAGTTGCCCGGCGACCAGCCGTGCACGGACTGCACGTAGTAGGAGCTGAAATTATACACCGAGGAGTGTCCAGCCGCCGCGAACGCCCCGATCAAGCCGATCCCGGCCGCGCGCCCGGGATAGGCGCGCAGCAGGCTCCACATCGGCCGCCACCAGCCGGCGAGGCTGCTGAGCGCCTGCCCCTCGGCCGCGCGTTCGTCGCGGTGCTGCGCGAAACGGCGCGTCTCGCGGACCTCGCGCCGGAACATCGGCAGCAGCAGCAGCGGCAGGATCCCCAGCGCGTACATCGAGCGCCAGCCGAAGGGCAGCAGGTCGATGGCCGCGAACAGGATCAGGGCGAGCGCCACGCCGAAGGCGCCGACGGCGCTCACGATCCCGATCCCCCAGCCGCGGTGCTCCGCGGGGAACTCCTCGGTGATGATCACGAACGCGGTCGCCGAGCAGGTCACCATGAACACCCGCGAAATCATCTGGAGCGCGACGAACCAGGCGATGCTCGGCGCGAAGGCGGAGGCGAAGCTCGCCGCCGAGATTCCAATCACCGAGATCAGGAAGAGCCGGCGCCGGCCGATCCGGTCGGCGAAGGGAACCAGCAGGAAGGCCGGCAGCGCCCCCAGGTGCACGAAGCCCAGCGTGCGCCCGAGATCCGCCTCGGGCACCGCGTAGGTCACCGCGATCTGCTTGAGCGCGGCCGTGAGCGTCGCCTGGTCGAAGTTCTCGAACAAGAGCGCCAGCGAGATCACGCCGAGCAGACGCACCGTCTCCGGCGGCATCTCCGGCACGCGCCCCAGGAAGGGAGGGATCCACCAGGGATTCCGCCGCCTGGCTTCGCCCGCGGTGGCGGCGGGAGCGGGCTGCCCAGAGGCGTCGTTCACAACGGTGCGTAACGCTGCTTGGCGGCCTCGGGCGCCAGCTTCGCGGCGGCGGCGATCGCCGCCAGCCGCTTGGGATCCTCGAGATCGGCCGCGAAGATCCGCTCCTGGAGCGCCAGCGCGTTGCGGTAGGAGTCCGACCCGACGTCGACGCCGCGCACGCGCGCCTTCCCGGTCTTGGGGTCCACGATCTCCGCGAACGGCACCGGGCGGATGCGCGCCTCCTGGCGCGTGATCAGCACGCTGGAGCCGCCGGCCTCCAGGGTCTGCACGGCGCCCACCCCGAGGTCGCGCGTGTAGTCGCGATCGAAGGCGGTGGGATAGCCGCAGCGCAGCTCGTAGCCCACGTCCTTCTCGCCGATCGTCACCTTGACCCCGCGGCTCGCGAGCGATTCCGCGACGGCCGTGCGCAGCACCCGCGCGATCGGGATCTCGGCCAGGCGCACGTGGCCGTGCTCGTCGCGCGGGGCGTCGCGGAGGATGGGGTCGTTCTCGTCGAAGTACTCGGCGATGCCCTCGGCGATCACGGCGACGCCGTCGGGGCGCCCCGCCGCCAGCCGCTTCACGATCGCGCCCTCCAGCGTGCGCACCACGTCCTCGAGCTGGATCGGCCGCTTCCGGAACTCCTCGGGGATCACCGTGATCGGCGCGCCCGCCGACTTGCCCGCGCCCAGCGCGAGGTGTCCGGCGCTGCGCCCCATCATCACGATGAAGAACCAGCGGCCGGTGGTGCGCATGTCCTCGAGGATCCGCTCCACCACGGCGGTGGCGTGCTCGCGCGCGGTCTCGAACCCGAAGGTCGGGACGCCGGGCGGGAGGGGAAGATCGTTGTCGATCGTCTTGGGCACGTGCACCACGCGCAGGCGTCCCCCCGCCGCCGCGGCGAGCTTGTTGGCGGAGGAGGCGGTGTCGTCGCCGCCGATCGTGATCAACCGGTCCACGCCGAGCTGATCGAGAGCCCGCACGCAGTTCGCCAGGTGATCGGGCTTCTTGGTCGGATTCGCGCGCGACGTGCCCAGGATCGAGCCGCCGCGCAGGTGGATCTCCGCGACGCTCTCCTCGTCGAGCTCGCGGACGTGGTGGGTGTCGCCCTCCATGATCCACTTGAAACCGTCGCGGATTCCGATCACGCGCGCGCCGCTGCGCGAGGCCGTGGTGGCGGCCGCTCCGATCACCCCGTTGATGCCGGGCGCCGGTCCCCCGCCGACCAGGATTCCATACGTGCTCATCGCGTCTTCACCCCTCGTCCGTCTTGCGTGAACTCCGCTCGGCTGCGCCTCGCTGCGCGCGGGCTTGCGCCCGCTTGCTAATGCCTTCGCAACGATCCCATCGGCGCGCCCACCCAGGACACCGCGCGCGCCAGGCTGCTCCCCCGCGCGCGTCCGCTCTCGGGCGCGGCCAGCCCCAGATCCGCGAGCACCTCGACCGCGAGATCGCGCATCTGCGAGTGCACGATGCTGCCGCGCGCGTGGTGCAGGATCGAGAGCGGCGCCAGCTGCCCCGAGTTCAGCATCTCGACGCGCGGGCTGCGCGAGAGATGCGTCGTGTAGCACGGAAAGCCGCGGCGCTCGATCTCGTCGAGCAGGCGGTCGACCAGGTGCAGCCCCTCGCCTTCCAGCTTGGTGCGCAGATCGACCAGCGTGAGCACCACCCGCGCGCGATCGACCCCCAGCTTGGCGCGCTCGAGGATCCCGATCGCCTTGCCGGCCTCCTCGAGCGAGGACCAGTCGGCGACGGGCATCAGCACGCGGTCGGCGGCGTGATAGGCGTTCAGGGTGAGCGCTTCGAGATCGCTCTTGGTGTCCAGGATCACGAGCCCGGGCCACTCGGTGGCGGCCAGGATCCGGCGCAGCGTGCGCGGATCCTCGGCGCGCGCCTTGAGCAGCGTGAGATCCGGCGGCGAGGGCACGAAGTGGACGCCGTACTGCCCGAGCTGGATCACCCGGGCCAGGCTGCGCTCGGCCCAGCCGTGCTTGAGGTTCCCCTCGCCCGGCAGCAGCGGCCGCAGCGCGAACATGCGGTCGATCACCTGCTGGTCGTCGAGGCCCACCAGCAGCACCGGCAGGTCCTCGCGCAGCGCGCGCACGAAGATCGCGAGGTTGGCCGCGACGGTGGTCTTGCCGACTCCCCCCTTGTTCGAGGAAACGGCGAGGATGGGGGCCCGGGCGGGCGCGTTGGGGGGCGCGGAAACCACGGCGGGAACTTAATCCATCCGGTAGGATCGCGGCCATGACGGCGGTCGGCGTGATCCCGGCGCGATGGCAGGCCACGCGCTTCCCCGGCAAGCCGCTCACCCCGATCGCGGGAATCCCGATGGTGCGGCGTGTCTGGGAAGGCGCACGTGGCGCCCGGAGCCTGGCCCGGGTGATCGTCGCGACCGAGGATGCGCGCGTCGCCGACGCCTGCCGCGGCTTCGGGGCCGAGGTGGCGATGACGCGCTCCGACCACGAGACCGGCACCGATCGGCTCGCCGAGGTCGCGCTCGGCCTGTCCGCCCCGATCGTCGTCAACATCCAGGGCGACGAGCCGCTGATCGAGGGCTGGGTGATCGACGCGGCGGTCCAGGCCCTTCGGGAAGACGACTCCGTCCCGATGTCGACGGTGGTGCACCCGGCCGAGCCGGAGGGCCTCGACGACCCGAACCGCGTGAAGGTCGTGCTCGACCGCAACGACCTCGCGCTCTACTTCTCGCGCAGCCGGATCCCGGCGCTGCGCGACGCGAAGGCGACGCCGCGTTATTGGCAGCACGTGGGCCTCTACGCCTACCGCCGGCCCTTCCTGCTCGACTTCGTCAAGCTCCCGCGCACGCCGCTCGAGCTCGCCGAAGCCCTCGAGCAGCTGCGCGCGCTCGAGCACGGCTACCGGATCCGCTGCGGCAAGATCGAGAACTGGCTCGGCATCCCGGTGGACGTGCGGGCCGACGTAGCCCGCGTCGAGGCGCGGCTCCGGGAAACCGGCCGATGCTGACCGCGGCGCTGCTCGGATTCCTGCTCGGCCTGCGCCACGCCTTCGATCCCGACCACGTGATCGCCGTTTCCACCATCGTGGCCCGCCACCGGAGCCCCTGGACGGCCTCCTGGATCGGGGTCAGCTGGGGGATCGGCCACGGCGCCACCCTCCTCGCGATCGGCTTCCTGGTGATCGCGCTCCAGGTGGCGATTCCGGACGGCTTCGCGCGCAGCATGGAGCTCGGGATCGGCGTGCTGCTCATGCTGCTCGGAATCGTGAACCTGGCCGCGGCGACGCCGGCCTCGTCGCTGCCGACGCGCGATGCACCGCTGCACGCGAGCCTCGCGCGCTCCAGCGCGATCGGGCTCGCGCACGGCCTCGCCGGCAGCGCGCCGGTGGCGCTGCTCGCGATGGCGGCGATGCCCACGCCGGGCGCCGCGCTCGCGTATCTGCTCGTCTTCGGGGTGGGGACCATCTCCGGCATGGTCGCCTTCTCGCTCGCGCTGGGGGCGCCCTTCGCGCGGCTCTCGGCCTCGGCCGGGTTCTCGCGCTGGGTCACGGCGGGAACCGGCATGGTGTCGCTCCTGTTCGGCGCCTACCTGGTCTACGAGATCGGCTTCGCCGCGGCGCAGCGCGCCGCCGTCTGAGCGGAACGGGAGCGGCGGTGGCCGAAAAGCTGGATGCGCAGACCGTTCGCGAGTGGGGCCGCCGCTTCTCGAACTGGGGCCGCTGGGGCAAGGACGACGAGCGCGGCACGCTCAACTTCATCACGCCGGCGCGGGTGCTGGAGGCCTGCGCGCTGCCGCGCAGCGGGCGCGTGATCTCCTGCGCCCTGCCCTTCGACCAGAAGGGGCCGCAATCCGGGCTCGCCGGGCGGCACAACCCGATCCACATGATGCTGGCCGACGGTGGCGACGCCCTGGCCGGCGCCCAGGATTTCCTGCCCGGCGGCTTCAACTACGCCGACGACGCCGTCCTGATGCCGCTCCAGTGCGGCACGCAGTGGGACGCCCTCTCGCACGTCTTCTACGACGGGCGCATGTACAACGACCGCGCGATCGAGCTGGTGACCAGCCAGGGGGCGCGCGCGAACGCGATCGAGAAAATTGCCGACGGCGTCGTCGGACGCGGCGTGCTGCTCGACCTGCCGCGTTTCCTGCGCCGACCCTGGCTCGAGGACGGCACCCGGATCTTGCCCGATGATCTCGACGCCTGCGCCGAGGCCTTCGGGGTGGCGATCGGCACCGGCGACGTGCTGCTCGTGCGCACCGGGATGATGACGCGCTGTCTCGAGCAGAAGTCCTGGCAGGGCTACTGCGCCGGGCCCGCACCGGGCCTCTCGGTCCACTGCGCGCGCTGGCTCTTCGAGCGCGAGATCGCGGCGGTGGCGACCGACACCTGGGGCGTCGAGGTGCGGCCCAACGAGACCCCCGACTGCTTCCAGCCCCTGCACATGATCTCGTTGCGCAACACCGGCCTGCTGCTGGGCGAGATCTTCTTCCTCGACGCGCTCGCCCGCGCCTGCGCCGAGGACGGCCGCTACGAGTTCCTGTTCACGGCGCCGCCGCTTCCGATCACCGGCGCCGTGGGCTCGCCCATCAACCCGCTCGCGATCAAGTAGCCGCGGGCCTGCGCCTGGAGGAGAAGATGGCTTCGAAGACCGTGCTGGTGGAGCGCGACGGCGGCGTCGCGACCGTCACCCTGAACCGTCCGGAGAAGATGAACTCGCTCGACGAGGAGCTGCTGGGCGCGCTGGCGCCCGCGCTCGAGCAGCTCGCGACCGACACCAGCGTGCGCTGCGTGGTTCTGACGGGCGCGGGCGAGAAGGCCTTCTCGGCGGGGGGCGACATCACCGCGATGGGCGGCGAGGGCATCTTCTCGGGCAGCAAGCCGGGCCGCAAGGAGCCGTGGGAGACGGGCGCGATGCAGCTGCGCCGGGCGATGGAGGCCTCCGCCTGGCTGCACGAGATGGGAAAGCCCACGCTGGCCGCCATCAACGGCGCGGTGGCGGGCGCCTCGCTCTCGCTGGCGCTCGCCTGCGACCTCCGGATCGCCGCCGACCACGCGGTCTTCACCACGGCCTTCGCGAAGATCGGCTACTCGGGCGACTTCGGCGGCAGCTACTACCTGACCAAGATCGTGGGAACCGCCAAGGCGCGCGAGCTCTACTTCCTCTCCGACCGGATCGACGCGCCGGAGGCCGCGCGCCTGGGCCTCGTCAACTGGCTGGCGCCGCGCGAGAAGTTCCGCGACGAGGCCCGCGCCCTGGCCCAGCGCCTCGCCGCCGGCCCTCCCCTCGCCTACCGCTACATGAAGCGCAACCTGAATCTCGCGCTCACGCTCCACGGCCGCGAGCTGCTCGACCTGGAGGCGGAGGCGATGACGCGCACGGGCGCCACCGAGGACTTCCGCAACGCGGCGGCCGCCTTCCTGGCCAAGAAGACGCCGACCTTCGAAGGGCGCTGATCGATGGAGGTCTACGACAACCCCTTCAGCCCCTACGCCTTCAAGGTGCGCGCCGCGCTCTACGAGAAGAACGCGCCGCACGAGAAGCGCGAGATCCAGAAGCGCGCGGACCACGCGAAGCTGCTGCGCGTGAACCCGCGCGGCGAGGTTCCGTGCATCGTGGAGGAGGGAGTCGCGATCAGCGACTCGAAGGTGATCTGCGCCTGGCTCGAGGAGCGCTTCCCCGAGCCGCCCCTGCTGCCCCGCGATCCGCTGGCGCGCGCGCGCTGTCGCTATCTCGAGCTCAAGTCCGACAACGAGATCGACCCGGCCGTGCTGGTGCTCGGCATCCTCAAGACGATGAAGCCGGAGCTCGCCAGGGACGTCCCCGAATCGCTCCCGAAGACGGAGCAGGCGCTCGCGCGCCACTACGCTTACCTCGAGCGCGAGCTCGCCGGCCGCGACTGGTTCCTCGGCGACTTCTCGCTGGTGGACATCGCGCTGACTCCGCACCTGCGCTCGGCGGCGTTCCTGGGCTGCCCGCCCGGCGACCAGCATCCGGCGCTGAGCGCGTGGCTCGCGCGCGGCGCGGCGCGGCCCAGCCTGAAGCGCGCCATGCGCGAGCTGGCGGAGGGCTTCGCCGCCTCCCAGCAGCCCGACAGCATCTTCGACCCGAACCGCCTGCACTGGCGCGACACCCGCATCGAGTTCGCGCTGCGCGTGGGGCTCGGGCCGTGGCTGCTCTCGGAGCTCGCAAAGGACCGGGCGTTCCTGTCGCCGATTCCGTAGCCGGACGCGCGGCTCAAGCTTCCCCTTCCCGGCACCGATGCATGCCTCGGGGAAGGGCGCCGTCATGTCGAGCCAGCCTTCGATCAAGGGAAGCGTCTTCTCGGCCGTCGTCGAGGACGTGAACAAGCTGCTGACGCGCGGCGGAATCTCGAAGACCGAGCTCGCGCGCCGGCTGCCGGCCGAGGACATCCTGCTGCTCGGCCAGACGATCGGCGCGGCGAGCTGGTACGACATCCGCGCCTACACGCGGATGAGCGAGCTGCTGCGCGACGTCGATGGAGACGGCAGCAACGACTATCTGCGCGAGCGCGGCCGCCAGACCGCGCGGCGCCTGCTGGAAGCCGGGTTCTACGCGCAGCTCGAATACCTGCACCGCGCGGAAGTCGGGCGCACGACGGGCGCGCGCGCGCGCTTCGAGGCCTTTGGACGCGATCTGCGCAAGCTCACGACGCTCAGCGGGAGCATCCTCAACTTCTCGCGCTGGTCTTCGAAGATCGACCCGCAGCGCGAGGGTTGCTTCCTGCTCGAGGTCGCCGAGGCCAGGGATTTTCCGGAGGTGCTGGCCTGGCGCTCCGAGGGCTTCGTGAACGAGATGGGGACGGCCCACGGCGACCCCGACCTGTGGTGCTGGGAGCGCGTGTCGCCCGAGCTGATCATCTTCCGGATGAACCGCCCGGTCTGACGCCCCTTCAATCGGGCGGCTCGACGCCCGCCTCGCCGAGCTGCTCGAGGAGCTCCGCGGCCTCGTCGCCGGCCTCGCCGTGCGACCAGCGCGCCACCCGGCGAGCCGCGGCGCGCGCCTCGCCGTTCCGGCCCGCGCGCTGGTAGAGCCTGGCGAGCGGCAGCAGCAGCGAGACTTCGCCCGGCAGCAGGCGGCGCGCGCGCTCCAGCGACTGGATGCCCGCCGCCGGATCCTCGTCCGTCAGCAGATAGGTGCTGCCCAGCATCGCATGGCCTTCGGGGATCTCCGGCGCCAGCTCGATGGCGCGCTGGTAGTGCTCGCGGGCTTCCGGCAGCAGATCGACGCGCTTCTGCGCCTCCGCCGTCTGGTGGATCCATTCGGCGAGCTCGAGATGGTTCTGGTAGTCGTCGGGCGCCAGCGCGAGCGCGCGCTCGAAGTGGGGTCTGGCCTGCTCTCCGTGCTCGCCCAGCTGCGTCACGACCCCGAGCCCGGCGTGCGCGCGCGCGCGATCCGGGTCGGCGGCACTGGCGCGCGCGAAGTAGCCCGCGGCGAGATCGATGCGGCGCTCGGCGAGGGCGAGGAAGCCGAGCTGCACGGCGACCTCCGCGGGCGCAGCCGCGCGGACCTGCTGCCCCTCTTCCGGCGCGAACGCATCGCGCGGAACCCGGATCGCGGGGATCTTGCTGAGGCGGTTGTAGCGGCTGATCTCCCGCCACAGCGCATTGAAATCCATGCCGAAGGCCGACTCTAAAGCGGCCACTTCGTCCTCTCCCTGCTCGAGCAGACGCAGGTAGCGCGCCAGGCTGGGACCGATCTTCGCCTGCTTGCCGGGCCCCAGCATGTAGTAGTGCACGAGCTGCCAGGATTGCAGATAGAACATCGAGATCTGGAAATCATCCCAGCCCTCCAGGCTGCTCGCGCGGATGATCGTCTCGAGGTTGTGCGTGTCTCCGACTGCCCCGGTCGTGCGCCGGTACATGGGCGCCGCTCCGATGAAAACTTCGTCTTTCTCGAAGCGCACCGTCCCCATGAACTCCGAGAAGCCCTCGTCGTACCAGAGCGGGAGCGCGACCGAATTCTGGTTGTGCAGGAGGAAGTGGGTGTACTCGTGGAAGAGAACCGTCCCCGCGTCGATCCGCTGGGCGCCGCTGGCGTCGAGCGCCACCACGTTCTCGCGCAGGCCCGAGCCGAAGAACCCGACCGACGAGGCAGGAGCGAAGGGCCGGTACTCCTCCGTGCGGGCGAACGCGAAGATTCGGGTCGGCACGCGCGGCTCGAACCGCTTCGCGCTCGTCAGCTTTCCCACCACCGCCCGGAAGAGCTCGAGATCCTCCGACAGCGCCACCGCCTTCTTCTGCGGCAGGTTGGAGAGGATCGTGAAGTTCGCCGATCGGACCTCGAGCCAGGAGCGCTGCTCGAGCGGCGCGCTGGCGCACGCCGTGAGCGTCAGGAGGAGCAGGGCGATTCCGCGCATGCGCTTGCGCGCACTATATCCGGATTGCCGAGCGCGGGACGACCCCGCGGCGCCACATGGGGAGTGAATCGCCGCGGACCCTCCGAGGCGATGCGGCGGCGGGGCCGCCCGCGCACGGCGTCTGATCGAAATCGCAATCGCTGTGGGAAGGATCGTCCGCACGCGCGGGCGGCTCTGTGGCGGGGGTCACGGGAAGGCGGGGCTCGCCGGCAGTCCGCCGGCAAAAAAAACCCCCGGGAGCGGGCAGATGCCCTGATGCGGCTACGGCAAACCGCGCTCCCGGGGTGGTGGCGCTGGGAACCTTGCGTTCCTGGCAACGCCTCGAGTCATACCGCGAATCGGGGAGGCGTTAGAACGCCGCCACCTCACTCGCCGTAGTTTGATGATGTTGCACTGGTTACCTCCGTCCCGGCGTGGGGAACACCTTGCGAGGCCCAGACCTCGCATCCGGTCCCGGGGCTCGGGGTGGTCGCCGATCCCGCCCCTCCGGGCCGCCCAGCACCGCGGAACCCGGGGCTCCGCCGCGCGGGACTCGGGGGTTAGTGAGGCCCCCTGTCTGAATCCACCTTAGCGGAGGCCCGCGCTTCGGCCAGCGCGCCCGAGGCGGCACAGGGCAAGGCCGCGAAGCGGCCGCGCAGCGAGCCGCAGGCGAGCGGAGTTCACCCAGGCCGGCCGTAGGCGAGCGAAGTCCCGCGAACTAGAATCGGCCGCCGATGCCGACCCCCGCGCCCGCCGAGACCGCCACCCTGCTGGTCTGCTGCCCCGACCGCCGGGGAATCGTGGCCGCGCTCGCGCAGCTGCTCTACGGCCACGGCGCGAACATCCTGGACGCCGACCAGCACACCGACGGCCAGGCGGGGATCTTCTTCCAGCGCATCCGGTTCGACCTGGCCGAGCTGCACACCGACCGCCGCTCGCTGGAGGCCGCGATCGCCGAGGTCGCGCCGCGCCTGCAGCTCGACTGGCGGCTCGCGTGGTCCGACACCGTGAAGCGGGTCGCGATCTTCGTCTCGCGTTTCGACCACTGCCTCTACGACCTGCTGCTGCGTCACCGCGCGGGCGAGCTTGCCTGCGAGATCCCGCTCATCGTGAGCAACCACCCCGATCACAAGGCGCTCGCCGAGCAGTTCGGCTGCGCCTTCCGGATCTTTCCGATCTCGCCCGCCACGCGCTCCGAGCAGGAGGCCCGCGAGATCGAGCTGCTGGAAGCCGAGCGGATCGACCTCGTGGTGCTGGCCCGCTACATGCAGGTGCTCTCCGAGGATTTCCTGACGCGCTGGAACCGGCCCGTGATCAACATCCATCATTCGTTCCTGCCCGCCTTCAGCGGCGGCCGCCCCTACCAGCAGGCAGCCGAGCGCGGCGTCAAGCTGGTGGGCGCCACCGCCCACTACGCGACCCGCGATCTCGACGAGGGCCCGATCATCGAGCAGGACGTGATCCGCACCTCGCACCGCGACTCGATCGACGACCTGGTGCGCAAGGGCCGCGACGTCGAGAAGAGCGTGCTCTCGCGGGCCGTGCGCTGGCACCTGGAAGACCGCATCCTCGTCTACGGCAACAAGACCGTCGTCTTCGCGTGAGCGGCTTCCGGCTGGTCGGCTTCGTCGTGGCCCTGGGCGTGGTGGCCGCCTGCTGGGCGCTCACCTGCGCGGCCTGGCGCTTCGACGAGGTGGCCGAGGGCGTGCTGCCGCTCGAGCCGCGGGATTTCCCGCGCCTGACGCTGGTGACGCTCGGAACCGGCGGCGCCTACGAGAATCCCGGGCGCCGCGGGCCCGCCACGGCGGTCGCGCTCGGCCGGCGCGTGCTGCTGATCGATGCCGGGCGCGGCGTGGCCGAGAGCCTGCGCGCCGCGAAGCTCCCGGTCGCGCAGCCGGACACGCTGCTGCTCACCCATCTGCTGCCCGAGAACACCGTCGGGCTCGACGACCTGTTGCTGACCGGCTGGCTGGAGGGACGCGCGGCGCCGCTGCGCGTGATCGGTCCGCCCGGTACGCGCGCGCTGGTCGAAGGGGTGGCGGCCGCGCAGGCCGGCGCGATCGCCGCGCTCGCCTCGGCGCTGGCCCTGCCGCCGGCGGGCGCCTCGGCCACCGCGCTCGAGATCGGCGACGGCTGGAGCGAATCCGAGGGGGGCCTCTCGGTGCGCGCGGCGGCCCTGCCCGGCGGTCCGCTCGACGCGCGCGCCTACCGCTTCGAGGCCGAGGGGCGGTCGGCGGTGGTGTCGGGGACGGGCTGGGGCGCCGACGCGCTGGCCGGCTTCGCCCGCGCCGCGGGAGTGCTGGTCCACGAGGCCGCCTTCGCGCCCGGGCCCGAGGTGGCGCGCGAGCTGGGGATCGAGGCGCAAGGGGATCGGATCCAGCGCGAAGCCGCGCTGCACACGTCGCTCGAGGCGGTGGGCGGCCTCGCAGCGCGGGCGGGCGTCGGCACGCTGGTGCTGGTGCGCCTGCGACCGCCGCCGGTCTTCGACCTCCAGATCACCAGCCTGGTCGACGACCGCTACGACGGCCGGATCCTGATCGCGAACGACGGGGACGAGATCACACCGTGATCCCGCCGTCCCTCGGATCCGCCGGCTCCGGATCGGGCGGCGAATCCCAGGGCGGATCGGGGAGCGGCGGGTCGGGCCGATCGTCGCGCGCGCGCTCGCCGAGGAAGCGGCGCCGCTGCTCGCGGTAGTAGTCCTGGTCCGGCTTGCGCGCGATCGCCTCGTCGATGATGGCGAGCGCGCTCTCGCGGTTCCCGAGCTGGAACTGCACCTCCGCCAGCGTGTCGAGGATGGTGGCGTCGCGGTGCTCGGTCTCGTCGACGGCGCGCTGCGCGAGGATCAGGGCGACGGCGAGCTCGTCGGGCGACGCTCCCGGCAGCGTCGCGAGCAGCCAGGCACGGTTGTTGAGCTCCTCGGGAGCGATGCCCGGCAGCTGCGCCACGCGCAGCGCGTGCCGGACCCGGAACTCGCCCGGGGGCGCGAGCATCACGGCGGCCGTGAGCACCGCCAGGGCGGTGGCCCCGAGCACGCCGCGGCTGGCGCGCCGCACGGAGAGCGAGGCCGGCGCGAGCGAGCGCGGGGTGACCAGCGCGGTCGCGACGAGACCCGCGGCGAAGCCGCCCAGATGCGCCTCGCCCGCGACCAGGGGAATCACGAAGCCGAGCACGGAATCCAGCACCAGCGCCCCGCAGATCCAGAGCAGCGCCCGGCGCGGAAAGCGCCACCACGCGGGCAGCGCCTCCGCGCAGCGCAGCTCGACCCAGAGCAGCCCCGCCGCGAGCCCGAAGACGACCCCCGAGACGCCCACCACGGCTTCCTCGCGCAGCCATCCGCTGGCCGCCATCGCGCCGAGCGCCGAAGCGCCCATCACGCACACCACCCGCTCGCTGCCGATCGCACGCTCCAGCATGCGCCCCACCGCCAGCAGACAGAGCAGGTTGAAGACGAGGTGCAGACCGAAGGCGTGGATCAGGTTGGCGGTGACGACGCGGTGCAGATCGCCGTCGCGCACCAGCGCGAGGCTCATGTACCCGGCGTCGAAGATCGGGATCCGGGTCAGGATCTCGAGCCCGAACAAGGCGATGCAGATCCCGGCCAGGCCGAGGGTGGCGGTGGTCGGCGGGGTCTCGGCTCCGCGCGCGTCGAGCTCGTTGATGCGCGCCAGCTGCGCCCCGCCGCCCGGCTGCTCCGCGATCCGTTCCAGCAGGGCGCGCAGCACCCGCTCGGGGCCCAGCGGGTCGACGAAGGCGCCGCGCGAGAGCGCGTAGGCCGAGCGCCGGGTCCCGAGCCAGAGGCAGGGGGGCGAGACCGCCACGTGGGTGATGTCGGCGTAGCGCGTGAAGGCCCGGCCCCGGCCGCGCGCGGTGGCCGGATGGTGCACGCCTTCGCCGTCGAGAACGATCGCTCGCGGCCGCCCGCGGAAGTCGAACGCGCGGCTCTCGCCGTCGGGACTCGGGAAGGTCACGCGCCGAGCGTAGCGCCGGAGCGGGCCTAGTGTGACTTGGAAGCGGGCAGCGGGAGGGTCGGGAAGATCCGGCTGAAGACGAGGAAGACCAGCAGGTAGCCGCCGAGGAACCCGCCGGCGATCCCGAGCTGGATCGGTCCGAGCCAGGCGCCGCCGTCGGCGGGCACCAGCGACGGCCAGACCAGTGCGTTGCGCTCCAGCCAGAAGCCCAGCAGCACGGCCGCCGAGACGCCGCCCAGGATCGCGGGCGTCTTCTTCGGAACCTGGCCGAGCAGCACCCAGAAAGGGATCCACCAGCAGCCGGCCCAGGCCGCCATCGAGAGCTTCACGTAGGGCTCGTCGAAGCGGCGCCAGTCGAAGTTCCAGGTGTCCTGGAGGAACTGCGTCCCCAGCCGGAGCTCGAAGAATTGCGTCTCCTCGGGGAGGTTGCCGTACCAGATCACGTTGTACTGCGCGAAGAACAGGTACATCCAGAAGACCGAGAAGGCGAAGATCATCTTGCCGAGGTCGTGCATGCGGGCCGTCGTGACCTCGGCCTTCCAGCCGGGCGTCGTCGCGCGCAGCAGCACGCTCGCCAGCGCGGTCGCGGCCACCGCGCAGAGGAAGCCGCCCCAGCAGACGTACCAGCCGAAGATGGTCGAGAACCAGGTGGGCGAGAGCGACATCACCTGGTCGAAGATCACGACGGCGAACAGGAAGGCGTAGGCGAGGCAGTTGAGCGGCGCGAGCAGGCGCAGCCGGCGCTCGCTCTCGGCGCGCTCGATCTCGTCGCCGCGCCAGCCGGCGGTCCAGCGCGCGAACAGGCCCTTCGCGCGCGTCGCCGATTCGGCCGCGCCGCCGAGCGACGGCCTGAAAGAAGCTCGCAGGAAGGCGAGCGTCAGCAGCGCGAGCACCGCCAGGATCGCGAGGTCGGTCGCGTAGACGCGGGTCGGGTTCAGCCAGCCCTCCTTGCCGGGCGGAGGCCCATGGATCCAGTTGCTGAAGACGGCCTCGCGCCCGCCGATGCCGACGATCGCGAGCACGAATCCGATCGGCACCCAGGCCGCCAGCCCCTCGGTGACGTGGCGGATCGGACCCGCCCAGCGCGCGCCGACGATCACCAGCGCGCTTGCGAGGGCGAGCGCGCCCAGCGAGAGGCTGGTGGTGAAGAGCCAGTTGACGTGGAAGGCGCGCCAGGCGGTCGGCGCATCCGTCGCGAGGCCCACGACGAAGCAGACGATCCCGACCAGCACGAGAATCGCGGAGACGGCCACCAGCGAGCCCGGGAGCGCGCGGGGCTGGGCCTTCAGGGCGGAATCGACGCGGTTCACTGGCCGATCCCCTTCTGCTTGGTCAGGTAGCGGAGGTAGTTGACGAGGTCCCAGCGATCCGCCGACGCGATGCGCCCGTAGGACGGCATCCGCCGCCGGCCGTACCGGATCGTGGTGTAGATGTGTCCGTCGCTGCGCGCCGCGGCCACCGCGAGCGGCAGCACGCCCGCGAACGGGCCCTTCAAGGGACTCGTGATGCTCACCGGGCCGTCCCCATTGCCATCCTTGCCGTGACACGTCACGCAGTAGGTCATGAACTGCTTGCGGCCGTTGTCGAGCGATGCCAGCGACATCGGGCGCGGGTTCACCAGACGATCGAGCGCGGGGTCTTCGACGTTCGCGACCGGCGCATCGCCGCCGGTCACGGGGACGGCGCCCTCGGGCGGGAGCATCGCCGCGTCGCGCTTCGCGAAATCCAGGCGCTCGAAGGCCTGCACCGCCTTCTGCCACTTCATCTGCGGAAACCACGACTCCGACCACTGCTCCCAGCAGCCGAGCGAGCCCGTCAGCAGCAACGCCAGCGTGGCGAAGAGGCCGCGCGAGAGGCGGAGCGCGCTACGACGCCGCGACAAGGTTCACCTCCTTGGCGTGGTGGCTGCGCAGCAAGGCCTCGACCTCGGCGACGTCGCGCTCCCGGCAGCGCACGCGCACGCCGAATTCCTCGCCCGAGAAGCGGGCGCTGTAGGCGGGGTCGATCCGCGTGCGCGGGAGCCGCCCGAAGACCAGCAGGCCGAGCAGCGTCATCAAGCCGCCAAATAGAATGGTGAGCTCGAAGGCGATGATCGTGTAGGGCGGGATCGACGCGAAGGGCTTGCCCCCCAGCATGATCT
>DATBRV010000013.1:0-38942 GCA_036560145.1 Myxococcota bacterium | reverse complement strand
CGTCTACTCAGTGAACTTCTGAACCAACGTCTCCTTCCTGCCGGTCGAGATCTTCCAGGATCGCGATCATCGTCTCCACGCCGCGCTCGAGGTTCTCGACCGAGACGCGCTCGTCCGGTCCGTGGATGCCGCGCGCCTCGTCGGGATGCAGCCAGCGCGGGACGAAGCCGTAGGCCGTCAGGCCGATCTCGCGAAAGTAGTGGGCGTCGCTGAAGCCCGCGTTCACGCGCGGCACCACCAGGGCCTGCACGTCGGTCGCCTTCGCCACGCGCTCGATGGCCCGATAGAGCGGGGTGTCGGCGGACGAGGTGTCGCTGTGGAAGGCGAGCGTCGCCTCGACGCTCAGGCGGGGGTCCGCGATCGTGCGCTCGATCAGCGCCACGAACGCCTCGCAGGTCTCGCCCGGCAGCAGCCGCGCGTCGAGCTGCGCGGTGGCGACGGCGGGGACCACGTTGGTGGCGTCGCTGCCCGTGAGCATGGTGATCGCGACCGTGTCGCGGACCAGGGCGGCGTTGCCCCGCTGCGAGAGGAAGCGCTCGCGAAACCCCGGATTCGACGCCAGCGTGGCGGCCAGGTCGGTGTAGAAGGGCCGATCCGCGGCCGGCATGCGCGCCGCCATCGCCCGGAACATGGCGGCCACCTCGGGGACCACGCGCACCGGCGTCTCGAGCTTGCGCACGCGCTCGAGCCCGGCGATCAGCGTGGGGACCGCGGCGTCCTGGGCGGGAACCGCGCCGTGCCCCGGGGTTCCGTGGGCGGTGATTCGCAGCCAGCAGGGGGTCTTCTCGGTGACGCCGACGCCCCAGGTCGGCCGGCGTCCGTCGCCCGAGAGGATGCCGCCGCCCTCCGTCAGCAGATAGCCGGCGCCCCGCAGCAGGTCGCGGCGTCGCTGGACCAGGTAGCCCGCGCCGTCCGCGCCGCCCGTCTCCTCGTCCGGCGTCGCGAGGAAGATCACGTCGCGCGAGAGCGGGATCCCGCGGCGGGCCAGCTCGGTCAGGGTGAGCAGGTGCACGACCGCGACGCCCTTCGCGTCCAGGGCGCCCCGCCCGACCACGTATCCCTGCTCCAGCACGCCTGCAAAGGGCTCGACCGCCCAGTCCGCGGGATCGGCCGGCACCACGTCCAGGTGGGAGAGCAGCACGATCGGGTTTCGCCCCTGGCTCCCGCGCAGCACCCCCCAGGCGGCGGCGCGGCCGACCTGGGAGGAGCCGCGCGGCGTCGGGATCACCTCGGCCTCGATCCCGGCCTCCCGCAGGTGTCCGACCAGCAGCTCGGCGAGGGGCCTCTCGTCGCCCGGGGGGCTGACGGTCCGGATCCGGATCGAATCGGAGAGCAGGGCCGCGGCCCGGGTCCCCAGGGCCGGCCCGGCCAGCGGGGGGGCCGGAGTCTGCGCACCGGAGCAGGCCAGAACCAGGGATAACAGGAAAATCGTGACGGTCGTCACAGAGTTACAACCCAGGACCCGCACCATAGGGGCGCCCTGGGAATAAAAAATCGAGATCTGGGGAAACAAACTGTTTACCGTGCGGATCGACGCGCCGAAGGCTAACTATACCCCGCCGCGGTCCCCAGCCAGGAGACGGTGAATGAAGCACTCCATGACCCGGCGCCGAACCGTCTCTCAGACCCGGCTGCTGTGCGCAACAGTCTTCACCGCCGCCTTCGTGGTCGGCATGGCCACGGCCTTCGCGGCCGGGTTCCGCTCGCGCGCGGTCGCTGCGGCGCCCGAGGCGCCGCAGGTCGAGGCCGCCGCCCTGTCGCCGGACATCGCGCTCGCCGGACTGCCGGAGGCGGCGCCGTCCTCGCAGGATGGCATCCAGCTCGCGAGCCTCGAGACGGTCCCGCCGCCCTTCGCGCTGCCGCCCGTCGAGCAGCCCGACCGCGTCTACACCAACGGCGTGATCGCGCGCGGCGAGACGCTCGCCTACGCGCTCGGCCAGCAGGGCATTCCGCGGCTCACGGTCCACCAGATCACGAGCGAGCTCGCGAAGCACTTCGACTTCCGCCGCACCCAGCCCGGCCACGCCTACCGCATCACGCAGGATGCCGACGGGCGCGTGATCGAGTTCCGTTACAGCACGTCGCCAATGGAAGGCTTCACCGTCGCGCTGGAGGGCGACGCCTATCTGGTCCGCCGCGACGAGCTCCAGCTCGAGCCGCGCGAGGTGCGCATCGCGGGCGTCGTCACCACCAGCCTGCACGATGCGGTCAAGGCCCTCGGCGAGAGCCCCCAGCTCGCGAGCGACTTCGCCGACATCTTCGCCTGGGACATCGACTTCACGCGCGCGGTCCGCCCGGGCGACGAGTTCCGCATCCTTTACGAGCGCCTCTACTTCGTCGACGAGAACGGCAAGGAGAGCTATCTGCGGCCCGGCCGCATCCTGGCCGCGCAGTACAGCGGCTCGGCGGGGGAGCACTCGGCGGTCTACTACGAGAGCCAGCCGGGGCAGGGCGGCTACTACCACGCCGACGGCAGCTCCGTGCAGCGGCAGTTCCTACAGGCGCCGCTGCGCTTCGCGAGGATCAGCTCGCGCTACAGCCAGGCGCGGCACCATCCCATCCTTCGGATCACGCGCCCGCACCAGGGGATCGACTACGCGGCGCCGGCCGGGACCCCGATCTGGGCGGTGTCCGATGGCCGGGTGATCTACCGCGGCTACGCGGGCGGCTTCGGCAACCTGGTCAAGATCCGCCACTCGCGGGGTTACGTCTCCTACTACGGCCACCTCTCGCGCTTCGGCCCGGGTCTCAAGGTCGGCCAGCGCGTGCGCCAGAAGCAGGTGATCGGCTACGTCGGATCGACCGGCCTCTCCACCGGTCCGCACGTCTGCTTCCGGATCGCGCAGGACGGCCGTTACTTCAACCCCGCCAAGCTGCATACGCCGGCGGGCGATGCGGTGACGGCGCAGCGCCGCCCCGACTTCCTGGCGTCCCGCGATTCCCTGCTCGCGCGCCTCGACGCCGGCACGGTCTCCGCCGCGGACGAGGCGCTTTAGCCGCTTCCCGGCTCGCTCCGTCATTGCCCGTCTTGCAAGCGCGCGAAGCGCGCGCGCAGCGAGCCGCAGGCGAGCGAAGTTCACTCAGGCCGGCCGCAGGCGAGCGAAGTTCACCCAGACCGGCCGCAGGCGAGCGAAGTTCACCCAGACCGGCCGCAGGCGAGCGAAGTTCACCCAGACCGGCCGCAGGCGAGCGAAGTTCATCAAGGCCGGGCGGCCCCGCCGACCCTGTGCGAGCATCCCCAGGCATGCCGCCCCACCCCCCTGCTGCGGGCGCGGCCGAGTTCGCGGAACGGCTGGAAAAGCTGGGCCGCAACCTTGGCGAGCGCGAGGCCTCCCACCAGGCCGGCCTGAGCGAGGCGCGCGCCTGTCTCGAGCGCGTCCGGGGCTGGGTCTGCGAGGCGCTCGAGGCCTTCCACCAGGCGGCGACCGCCGCCGGCGCGCCGCAGCTGCGGATCTCGCTCTCCGAGGTCCGCCCGGACGAGAAGCACCTGCGCGCCGCCCAGTTCGACCTCAACCGCGGCCGCTACCGGGCGATCGTCACGGCCCGATCGCGCGGCGAGATCACGCTGGTCGGCCCCTTCCACGCCGGCAAGACCGAAGGCCCCTGCCTCACCTTTCCGCTGGACGGCGGCGAGGACCTGCGCGCGGCGCTCGCGAGATTCCTCGAGCGCTTCCTGGAAGAGGCGGCGACGCCGTGAGCCTCGACCGCCAGGGCGCTGCGGACCAGCAGTCCGTCGTGACGTCACCCGAACAGCTGGTCGCCTGGTTCGCGGCCGGCGAGAAGCCCGCAAAAGACTGGCGGGTGGGGACCGAGCACGAGAAGATCGGCCTCTCCGCGCCCAGCTACGCCAGCGTCCCCTTCGAGGGCCCGCGCGGCATCGCGGCGCTGCTCGAACGCGTAGCCGAGCTGGACGGCTGGAAGCGGATCCGCGAAGGCGAGCACCTGATCGCGCTCGAGAAGGACGGCGCCAGCATCACGCTCGAGCCGGGCGGTCAGCTCGAGCTCTCGGGCGCTCCGCTGCGCACGATCCACGAGACCTGCAGCGAGTTCACGGGCCACCTGTCCCTGATGAAGCGGATCTGCGAACCGCTCGGGATCGTCTGGCTAGGCCTCGGCATCAATCCGATCCACGGCGTCGCGCAGATCCCGCAGATGCCCAAGCAGCGCTACCGCATCATGCGCAGCTACCTGCCGCGGCGCGGCTCTCTCGCGATGGAGATGATGCACGCGACCGCGACCGTGCAGGCGAACTTCGACTTCGAGAGCGAGGCGGACATGGTGGCGAAGCTGCGGATGGCGCTCGGCGTCTCGCCGATCGTGTCCGCGATCTTCGCCAACTCGGGCCTCTCGGAGGGCAAGGCGAACGGCTACGTCTCGCGGCGCCTGCACATCTGGCAGCACACCGATCCCGACCGCACGGGCCTGCTCCCGATGGCCTTCGAGCCCGGCTTCGGATACCGCGAGTACGTCGAGTGGGCGCTCGACATCCCGATGTTCTTCGTGGTGCGCGACGGGCGCTACCACGAGGTGGACGGGATCAGCTTCCGTCGCTTCATGGCGGAAGGCTGGGGCACCGCGCGCGCCACCCTCGACGACTGGTCGCGTCACCTCACCACGCTGTTTCCCGAGGTGCGGCTCAAGCACGTGATCGAGGTGCGCGGCGCCGACGCGGTGCCGCCCGGCCTCACCTGCTCGCTGCCCGCTCTCTGGAAGGGGCTGCTCTACGACGCGGGCGCCCGCGAGGGCGCCTCGGAGCTGGTCGCCGGCTTCTCGCAGGAGGAGCGCGAGGCGGTGCGCGGAGAAGTGGCGCGGCGCGGCCTGGCCGCGCGTTACGCCGGGCGGCGCGTGCTCGAGCTCGCGCGCGAGCTGGCCGGGATCAGCCGCGAGGGCTTGCGGCGGATCGCCCACGCCGGCCGGCGCGACGCCGACGAGACCGCCTATCTCGACCCGGTTTCTCAGCAGCTCGAGCTCGGCGTGAGCCCCGGGCAGGTGGTGCTGGATCGTTGGGAAGGCGAATGGGGACGCTCGCTGGATCGCTTGATCGAGTACGCGCGGTACTGATAGGATCGGCCCCCTTCGGGGATGGCTAGAAGGAGCTCGCAGATGGGCGACAAGTTCAAGGTGACCTTCACCCTCGATGAAGACGACGCCGAGTACTTCCGCTCGCTCTATCGCAAGGTGAAGAAGGGCGCCTCGGCCCAGGATCCCCAGCAGATCATCAAGGACGCGCGCGACATCGTGCAGCGGGTGCGCGCGTCGAAGAAGACGCCGCCCTTCGTGCTCGAGGCGATCGGCGTTCTCGCGGACCTGGTGGACCTGATCCAGGACGAGGCCTACGCGGCCCCGCAGCGGGTGAAGACCGAGGTGCTGGCCGGTCTCGCCTACTTCTCGAATCCGGAGGACCTGATCCCCGATCAGGTTCCGGGGCTCGGCTTCCTGGATGACGCGATCATGGTCAAGTTCATCGAGGAGGAGTTCAAGAACGAGCTCTGGGGCTATCGCCGCTTCCGCAAGCTGCGCGATTCCTCCGAGCAGCGGCCGTGGTCGAGCCCCGCGAGCGATCGTCTCCGCCAGCGCCTGGAGGCGGACCGCCGGCGCGTGCGCGGAGAGATCGAAGAGCGCGAGGCCAAGGACGCCTCCAAGCGGAAGTCGGGGCGCTCCTTCGGGTGGTGAGCCGCCCGCCCACGCCGAGCCCGCGCGATCCGAAGGCTCGCAGCCTGCCGAGGATCCTGGTCGTCGACGACGAGGAAGCCATCCTCGAGACGATGACCTTCACCTTCCAGGACGACTACGAGGTGCTCACCTCGAGCGACGCGCGCCGCGCGCTCGACCTGCTCGACGAGAAGGCTCCCGTGGCCGTCGTGCTCTCGGACCAGCGCATGCCCAACATGAGCGGCGTCGAGTTCGTGACCGAGGTCTGCAAGCGGCATCCCGCGACGGTGCGCATGATCCTGACCGGCTTCGCCGACATGCGCGCGATCATCGAGGCGATCAACGCCGGGCACGTCTACGCCTACATCACCAAGCCGTGGGAGCCCGACCACCTCAAGCAGGTGATGAAGCAGGCGGTCGACCACTACAACCTGACCGTCGAGAACGAGCGGCTCGTCGCCAGCCTCTCGCGCGCGAACCTGTTCCTGGAAGCGGTGATGGACCACCTCGACACCGGCGCGCTGGCGGTGGACGCCTCGGGCGTGATCCAGGCCGTGAACCGTCCGGCGCGCGACTATCTCGCCCTGGAGGGCGACCTGCGCGGGAAACAGCTCGAGCAGGTGCTCGAGAAGCACGGCCTCGCCTCGGTCGGGAAGGCCGCCTACGCCCTCGCCGACGATCGCGAGCGCACCTGGGTGGACGTCGAGGTGCGCATCGCGCAGCGCGGCCACCGGCTGCGCATCACCATGCACAATCTTCAGGGCGGCGGCGACGTCCCCTTCGGGCGCGTGATCCTGATCCGCGAGATCTCGCACGAGCCGATGCAGCGCCGCTTCGACGACCTGGTGGGCGATCTGGTGGCCTGCAAGCAGGAGATCCGCGAACGCCTGGAGAAGGCGCGCGATCAGCTCCGCGCGCTGGTCGCCGAGGCGCAGGAGTCCCGGATCGATTCGCCGGGGATGGGAGAGCTGGTCGAGCGGATCTCGCGCACGCGCACCGCGATCGAGAACTGGCTCGACGTGGACGACGCGCTGGCGCGCGAGGAGTTCCCCGACGCGCAGCTCCTGCAAGACCGCATGCGCGTCGCGATGACGCGCTGGCCGATGCCCGAGGAGGTGCCGGAGCGCGTCCGCACGCTGGCCCGTCGGGTGGAGGAATACTACGAGTCTGGCGAGAACCCCAAGCAGCGCGTCCTCTGACGGGACCCTGCCCGCGGCGGGCGGACTGGAGCGGCTGGAGCTGCGGATCGAGCGGCTCCAGGTCACGTTCCGGTTCACCTACGCCTTCCACGCGCGCGAGGTGCGCTTCGAGCGCGACGCGGGCGCGGGCTTCACCCGCGTCTTCCCGGAGACGTTCGGATTCCGGCCCGACCGTCACGATCCGGCGGAGCTCTATCTCCAGCTCGACGACCTGCTGCGCAAGCCGCGCCTGCTCTCGCCGCGCGCAAACAGACGTGACGCCGAGATCCTGATCTCGCGCCTGGTGCTCGGGGTGCCGCGCTATCTCGAGCGCGTGGTGACTCGGCTCGAGGAGGGGGGCCGCCTGGAGCCTTCGGCGCTCACCAAGATCTACGAGGACGTGGCCCTGCTGGCCCAGATCTTCGGGCGTTTCGTCTCGGACCGGAGCGACGACCAGAGCCCGGGCATCCGGATGGCCGCCTTCCATCTGCGCAAGCTGGCGTTCCGCAGCCTGCTCGCGCTGGTCGATCGGCGGGTGGATCCCGGCTACCTCGCCGCCTATGTCGAGGGCAGTGTGGATCCCTTCGACCCCGCGGACGATCTCTCCGAAGCCGGCTTCTTCTACACGATGGAGAGCGGCGAGCCGGACGCGGTGAACCGCTGCCTGGTGCGGCTCGCCGAGCGCGCCTTCTACCGCTGGCTGGAGGACGTCTGCCTCGACGAAGCGAACCGCGCCTTCGAGGGCGAGGACTCCCCCTTCGACGACCGGGAGAGCGAGGTGCTGCGGGCGATCTCGCGCTCGCAGCGGGTCCTGCGCGGGCGCGACCTGATCCCGTTCCTGCGCCGCCCCGGCAACCGCGACTGCCTGCGCGTGCTCGGCAAGCTGGAGGCCTGGTTCCTGCGCCAGTACGACGTGCACCACGCGGCGGCGATGATCCACCACGCCGACCAGACCGCGCGCTCCCGCTGCGACGGCAACACGGTCCTCTCGCGCCACACCACCCGCAACTATCTGCTGCTGATCGGCCTGCTGGCGTCGCCCTACGTCGCCGCGATCTTCGCCTATCAGCGCGCTCCACGTCTCTTTGATCTGGTATCGGCCGCGATGCTGGTGGTGGCCAACGCGGGCGTCGTCTGGTTCTTCGCCTATCGGTTCTGCTGGAAGCGGGACCTGACCTTCTTCCGCGCCTCGGTGCCGCGGATCGCGGCGGGCATCATCGTCGGCTACCTCCCGATCTTCTTCATCGACGAGGTCTGGGATCTGGCCACGCGCTCCTGGCTCACGCTCACCTGCATCTCGGTGCTGCTCGGCTTCACCACCCTGCTCTACCTCTACGTCGAGGTGCAACGCCGCCTGGGCGCCACCGATCAGGCCTTCGCCCGGGCGCGCCAGATCTTCCTGCTCGGCGTGCTCCAGTCCTTCGGCATCGGCTTGATCCTGACCGGGCTGATCGGCCGCTTCATGGTGCTGCGCAACTGGTCCCACGCCGGCCAGGCCAGCTCGATCGACGGGCTGCGCACGCAGCTCCCGGCCTTCGTCGGGCAGCTTCCCGAGGTGGTGGGGATCGATCCCTTCTACGCCTTTCCCTCCGCGATCTTCGTGATGACGTTCATGTCCTTCTTCATCGGCACCTTCCTTCAGCTGATGTGGGAAGACATCCCGATCACCGAGCCGCTCTGACGGCTTGGTCAGGTCCGCGCGCACCGGGTACATTCTCAGGCCGGGTGCGCCAGGGCCCGGGAGGTCGCCGATGGTCTCGATCGTCATGTACACGAAGCAGACCTGCCCCTACTGCACGATGGCCAAGCGCCTGTTGACCGAGAAGGGCCAGACCTGGACCGAGATCGACGTCGAGACCGAGCCCGGAAAGCGCGAGGAGATGATCCAGCGCACCGGGCGCCGGACGGTTCCGCAGATCTTCATCGGCGATCGCCACGTCGGCGGCTTCGACGACCTCGCCGCGCTCGACGCGCGGGGAGAGCTGGATCCGCTGCTGGAGCGCCAGCCGGTGCCGGGCGGCGCCAGCGAGCGGCGCCGGGTGGTGATCGTCGGCAGCGGACCGGCGGGCTACACGGCGGCGATCTACGCGGCGCGCGCCGGGCTCGAGCCGGTGGTGGTTGCGGGCCTCCAGTTCGGCGGCCAGCTGATGCTCACGACCGACGTCGAGAACTATCCGGGCTTCCCGGACGGCGTGACCGGACCGGCCATGATGGAGCTGTTCCAGAAGCAGGCCGAGCGCTTCGGGACCCGCATCTTCCTCGAGGACGCGACGAAGGTCGACGTCTCGAAGCGGCCCTTCGGGGTGGAGACCGCGGAGCGCCGCTTCCAGGCCGACGCCCTGATCCTGGCGATGGGCGCTTCCGCGAAGTGGCTCGGCCTTCCGTCCGAGACGCGGCTCCAGAACAAGGGCGTGTCGGCCTGCGCGACCTGCGACGGCGCGCTCTTCCGCGGCAAGCCGATGGCGGTGGTGGGCGGGGGCGACACGGCGCTCGAGGAGGCACTTTTCTTGACGCGCTTCGCCAGCAAGGTCACGCTGATCCACCGGCGCAGCGAGCTGCGCGCGTCGAAGATCATGCAGGAGCGCGCGCGCAAGCATCCGAAGATCGAGTTTGCCTGGAACTCGGCGGTCGAAGAAATACTTGGCGACGAGTTCGTCACCGGCCTTCGCCTGCGCGACGTGAAGACCGAGGAGATCCGCTCGCTTCCGGTCGAGGCCTTGTTCGTGGCGATCGGCCACCAGCCGAACACGGGTCTCGTCAAGGGGCAGATCGCGCTGGATCCGGTCGGCTACGTCCAGGTCGAGCGCGGCACGACGCGCACCAACGTGGAAGGCGTCTTCGCCTGCGGCGACGCGATGGATCCCGTCTACCGCCAGGCGGTCACCGCGGCCGGCACCGGCTGCATGGCGGCGATCGACGCCGAGCGTTGGCTCGCCGAGCACGGGATCGGATAGGCGGCACTCGATGGCGCTCTCGAAGGAGATGCTCGAGCGGCTGATCGCCCGCTCGACCGACATCGTCGTCGCGACCGACCGCCGGGGCAAGGTGGTCTACTACAACGACGGCGCCTCGCGCAGCCTCGGCTACACCGGGGGCGAGATCCTCGGCCGCTTCGTCGGCCAGCTCTATCCCGACCTCGCCGAGGCCAAGCGCGTGATGGAGGCGATGCGGGATCCGGGCCACGGCGGCCCGGGGATCGTCGAGACCTTCCCGACCAGCTTCCTCTCGAAGTCGGGCGAGCGGATCCCGGTCGCCATCTCCGGCACCCTGATCCACGACGACGCGGGGCGCGAGGACGGCACGATCGGATTCGCCAAGGACCTGCGCGAGCTGCTGCGCAAGGACAAGCTGGCGACGCTAGGCGAGGTGGCGGTGGGCCTCTCGCACGAGATCAACAATCCGCTGGCCGTGATCCTGAACCAGGTCGAGCTGCTGGAGCGCGACATCGACGCGCTGGCGGGCGACAAGGACTGCGCGGTCGAGAGCGAGCGGCTCTTCGCCGTGCGCCGCGAGATCTCGCGCATCTCCGAGATCCTCGCGCGGCTCTCCCAGATGGCGGGGTCCGAGCAGGTCGAGACGATCGAGTACGTGGGGCCCACGCGCATGATCGATCTGCGCCGGCGCTCCCCGGCGCGCACGCGCGACCCTCGGCTGGCGGACGTGCGCGTGCTGGTGGTCGACGACGACCCCGGGATCTGCCGGACGCTGGCGGAGATCCTGGAGGCCGAGGGCTGCTCGGTGGAGACCGCCGCCAACGGCGTCGAAGCGCTCGCGAAGGTCGAGAAGGCGCCCTTCGACGTGGTGCTCAGCGACGTGGTGATGCCCAGGATGGACGGCCACGAGCTCTTCTGCGCGATCCGCGAGCGCTACCCCGGCCTCCCCGTGCTGATGATGACCGCCTTCCACCACGACAAGGACCACATCATCAAGCGCAGCCGCCTGCGCGGCCTCGACGGCGTGATCTTCAAGAAGCCCGTCGACCCCGGCCGCCTGCGGCAGGTGCTGATCGACACGGTGGAGGCGTCGCGGCACGCCAGGTAGCGGGCGTCCCACGGGCGCGCTGCAGTAGAAGACCTGTTGGGCAGCAGAGCTAGAGAACGTTGTGCTCAACTCAAGCAAGCTCCATCGAGTTTGGTACTTCGCGTCAGCCCTGATCCTTTGCGTAGCCGTTTCGCTGGCTATCTCCTGTAGACCTTCGGGCAGCCCATCCCACGCCGACGTGCGCGCCGAGTTTCTTGCTGAGAATCCCGGAGTGGAAGTCGAGTCGCTCGCTCCAGGCGAAGGCGATGATGAAAACGTCTACTTCCACATCCGCTATCGCTCGCCGTCCACCGGAGCATCGAGCGAAGTCGTGTGGCTATACCAAGATGTAGGTGCCCCGCGCTGGCAGCGTACGCAACCCGCACCAACTCGATCCAGCCCGTGAATTCGGCCGCAGCCCAACAGGCGCTGCAGCTGACCGGGCCCAGCGCGCTCCGTTCGACGTTTGGTAGTGTCTGGAATTGTACTTGGGCGCTTCGGTCGGCCGCCGGCGGCGCGCCCGGCAGCTGAGCGCCCATTCGTTATGCAGCGAGCGAACGATGCAGCCTGAGCCGGAGCTGTGGGAGCGAGGTGGCGCACGCCTCGGCCTCGGCTGGAACTGGACTTGGCCGTTCGCGACTCTCCGTGCGACGAAGTCCGAGCTGGAGGTTCGTACTCCTGGCCGCAGGCTTCTTGTGAAGCGCGAACAGCTTCGGTCTCTTCGAATCGCGCGAGTCCTCTTCTCCAAGGGCCTCGAGATCGAGCACTCGTCCTCTGAGCTACCGGCTCCGCTCATCTTCTGGACCATGAACGCGGGCCGTCTTGAAGCGAATCTCAATGCGCTCGGCTACGCGGTGTCCCATGAGAAGCTGTCGATCGGAATCTGAGCTTCGCGCAGCCATCACGCCCCGCGCACAAGCAGGACGCCGCGTGCAGTTCGCTGCAAAACATGCCGCTGAAGCTGACGGCCGCGGGCTTCGGCCGGGCGGATGGCGTTGCTCGACACGAATCCTGGTACGATCTCGCGCGGCCGCAGCTTAGCGGTCTCCGTTGGACCTCACGGCGGGGCATGTTCCTTGTCGAGGATTCTGTTTAGCGGAAGCATCGCCCTCAACGCTGGGTTGCTATCGCTTCTCTTGCTCGTGTGCGCCGGCCCGTTCATGCGCAGCGGCGAATTCTGGGAGGGCTTGGCGTTCCTCTGGGTTTTTTCGCTTCCGGCAGTCGTCGTATCTGCCGGCGTCCGTTGGCGAGTCTACCCGCGTTACGTCGCCATCGACGGCATCCAGTCGCGCCTGACCCTCTACGTTGGGCTCGTCGTTGCTACGACCGTCGGCGCGCCAGGCATCACGTACCTCGTGCTCGCACTCGTATCCCTGATCGGTGCGTTGCATGCGGCCTGACAGGGCGCTGTAGCTGTCACCCAACCGCTTGTTTCGATTGGCTCGAGGTGGCATTCTGGCGGCCAGCGGATGGATTGGGCGTCACGCTGAAGGGCCCGCGAAGAAGGAGAGCTGCATGCGTCGCCTTTTCGTTGTTGCATCGATCGCCTCGATTCTCCTGCTCGGGGTGGACGCCGTCGCGTGCCAGACTGACACCGACTGCTCGGCCGCCAGCCGATGCATCCGGACGTTTGGCCAGCTCGAAGGCGTCTGTGAAAGGGGAATCTCGCCCGTCCAGGGCGTCGAGCGGCGCCCGCTCGGCGCGCCGGGCACTCCGAAGGGCGAGGAGGGACATCCCTGCGAGCTCGAGGAAGACTGCGGCTCGGGTCTTCACTGCGTCGCGAAGACCGACTCGACGACTCGAATCTGTGGTCGCTAGCCGTCGCGATCGACGCGGCACTGGAAGCAATTGAACTTCGATCGGATGTGAACGTACGCGACCGACGCGTCGCCCAGGATTCGCTGGCACGCGCCGGTGAGCTCCGGGCCCGACACGACGCTGCCGGTGTCGTAGCGGATCCAGTCGTCGCTTCCGTAGCCCCGGATGATGGCGGGCGTCATGAAGTCGAACCAGGTCGGCAGGGATTCGCTCGCATAGCGCTCGCATGAGTTCCTGTGCAGGAAGATCGGACCCACCTCTGCGTAGGGGTGGAGGCCGTCGAACGGCCGCCAGGCGAGCACCAGCTTCTCCTCGCCCTCCGCGATCAGTCCGAGGCAGTGGCGACACGGATTGGCGACGCCTTCGGCGATGCGCGTGAGCGCGGGCTGACCGTTGGCATCGATGCCGCCGCGCCGGATCCGATCGACCTCCTCGCTCCGGATTCCGCGGACCGCGAGCCTCATGGCTTGCCCCCTCCGTCTATCAGCCGATCGGGCTGCGTCGTGTGTCGCACAGTTCAGCACGCCGGGGTTCCGAGGCTGGCGGATTCCGGACGCGGGATTCGGGTCGCTCGCGGGTGTTGACTTTCGTCTTTTATTCGCCTATGCTCGCGGCCGTCGTGGGCCTCACCCCGGCCCGCGCAGGTCGAGAATGGATCGCTCGGTGGATCCGGTATCGCGCCTCCACCCGCTCTGGGATGCCCCGGCAGTGGGCATCGACTCGACAGAGCGGGCGGAGGCTCGTCTCGCACGGCTCTCGGGAGCGATCGGGCCGCTGCGCCGGGTGCTGGCGGCGATCGCCGAGCGGCTGATCGCGACGAAGGCCCACGAGCGGCTCTGCTATGCGCGCCTCGGGGACTATGCGCGCGAGCGGCCGGGGATCTCCGCGCGGCAGATCCAGGAGCTGGCGCGGGTCGACCGTGCCTTCGTCGGGCTGCCTGCCCTCGAACAGGCGCTGCTTTCCAACGAGCTGCCGTGGAGCAAGGTGCGGCTCGTCGCACGCGTGGCCGGCGACGCGGACGTAGACGCTTGGCTTGCCCGTGCGCGGATCGTCTCGACCCGCCGGCTCGAGCAGGACGTCCGAGAGCACGCGCGAAGCATCGATCCAGACGATCTCGACGAGGGGCTTCCCGATACGCGGGTCGTCGTTCGCTGCACCCCCGCCGTTCGCGAGAAGTGGAGCCTCGTGCGCGAGATCGCGGAGTGTGTCGCTGGCGAGCGGCTGCGCGCCGGCGAGGCGCTCGAGTTCGTGGCGGCCGAGGCGTACTCGGCCATCTCGATCGATCCCGGGCTGGTCGAGCCGCTGAGCGAAGGGCCCGTGCGGCGGAGCCGGGATGCGGCGCGCTGGTCGGAACGGGCGGCGGCGCGGGCTGGGCGCGCCTTCAGCTGCGAGATTCCGCTCGCGGTGAAGGGGCTCGCCGAGGGCCTCGACGGTGCCGACGCGTTCGAGATCGATCGGCGCCTTCGGCTCGCCGTCCGGCTCGAGCAGACCCTCGATGCGGCGATCGCGCCGCTGCTTCGCTCCGTCACCTCCGCCGGGCACGAATGGAGCGGCGATTACCAGACGCTCGCGGCGTACGCGCGCGAGCAGCTCGGGATGTCGGTCGGCAAGGCGCGCGCGTTGCTCAGGCTCGAGCGCGCCGGCGACCTGTGTCCGGAGCTGCGCGACGCGTATCGAAGCGGACGTCTTTCCTGGGTGAAGGCGCAATGCCTGCTCCCGCTGCTTGTGCTCGACGTCCCTGGCGAGTGGCGGCCGGCATGGGTGGCCTGGGCGGCGCGCGTCACGGTGAGGCGCCTCGAGACCGATGTCGAGCGCGCGCTCCTGCTGAGGGCCGGCCACCACCTGGCCTGGCAGCGTTGCAAGTTTCATCCGGAGAAGGCGCAGGACGCCATCCCGCCTGCGGAGCGACAATTGTGTGCGCACGACGTCGATTGCGAGGCGACGCAGCGGCTCGAGTGGCGGGTGTCGCATGAGGTCGCCTGGCTGTTTCGCGCGGTTCGGGAGACGCTTGGCGCGAGGCTGCGTACGGCTCGCGCTCGCCATCCCCTCGATGGCGAGGTCTTCGACGCTCTGCTCGACTGCGCGCTCCTCGCCTGGACGCTGCGCGACCCGCGTGCGAAGCGCGCCGACCCGGTGGTGGAGCGCGACGGGTATCGGTGCGGGGTTCCGGGCTGCACGTCGCGGCGGAATCTGCACGTGCATCACGTCGCGTTCCGATCGGCGGGGGGATCGGACGAGCTCTCGAATCGCGTCACGCTTTGCGCCTTCCATCACTTGCGCTGCCTGCACGCGGGAATCCTGCGGATAAGCGGTCGTGCGCCGGACGAGTTGGTGTTCGAGCTCGGGCTGCGCGCGGGCGCGCCGCCGCTGGCACGGTACCGGTCGGGGGACATCGCCCTTTCGCGGAGCGTCGTCAGTCCGCTTTCACGTCGGGACTATGGCGTCCTGGCTACGCAGATCGCGACCACGTGACGCGCTCCCGCCCGGCGCAGCTTGCGCGCGCACTCGGCCAGCGTGCTGCCGGTGGTGACGACGTCGTCGACCAGCCAGACCGTGCGCGGCGCGCGCCGCTCCTGGTGGATCTGGAAGGCGCCGCGCACGTTCGCGCGGCGGGCGCGGCGATCGAGACCGGTTTGGCTCGGGGTGTCGCGCACGCGCGTCAGCAGCGCCGCGTCGAAGCGGCAGCGCAGCTCGCGGGCGATGCTGCGGGCGAGCAGCGCCGCCGGGTTGAAGCCGCGTTCGCGTAGGCGCCGCGGGTGTAGCGGTACGGGAACCACGCAGGCAGGCGGCGGGGCCGGAGCCGTGCGCGCGGCCTCGAGCGCGAGCCAGCGGACCACGCCGAGGGGAGCGGGATCGAGGCCGCGCCAGCCGCGGCGCGGGTACTTGAAGCGGTGGATCCAATCCTCGACGTCGCCCTGGTAGGCGACGGCCGCGCAGCAGGCGGCGAGCGGCGGCGGGGCTGCGGCTGCGCCGATTCGCGGGAGGCGCGCGTCGCAGCGCGGGCAGAGCGGCGCGTTGGAAGCGGCTGCTGAACCGCAGTCCGCGCAGCTCGGCGGCAGGGCGAGCTCGAGCAGGCCGCTCAGCAGCTCTAGCACACTCTGTAACTTTCTCAGACGGGGGCTCCGCGGGACCGCGGGGGTGATCAGGCGGGAACGATCAACGAGCGTCCGGTCATGGCGGCGGGAATCGGAAGGCCCAGCAGCTCGAGCACGCTGGGCGCGAGGTCCGCCAGCCCGCCGTCGCGCAGCCTGCGGCCGGCGTGGTCCTTCGCGACCCAGATCAGCGGTACCGGATTCGTGGTGTGGGCGGTGTGCGGCTGCCCCGTCACGGGGTCCACCATCTGCTCGCAGTTCCCGTGGTCCGCGGTGATCAGCACCGCCCCGCCCCGGGCCAGCACCGCCTCGCAGATCCGCTCGAGGCCCCGGTCGACGGTCTCGATCGCCTTGATCGCCGCCGCCATCACGCCGGTATGTCCCACCATGTCGGGGTTCGCGTAGTTGAGCAGGATGAACGCGAAGTCCTCGGCGGCCATCCGGCGCAGCAGCTCGTCCGTCACCTGGGTCGCGCTCATCTCGGGCTTGTGGTCGTAGGTGGCGACGTCGCGCGGCGACGGGATCAGCGCGCGCTCTTCGCCCGGGAACGGCGTCTCGATACCGCCGTTGAAGAAGTAGGTGACGTGCGCGTACTTCTCGGTCTCGGCGATCCGCAGCTGCGTCAGGCCCGCGCCGGCGACGCGCTCGCCGAGGATGTCGTGCGGCGTCTCGGAATGGAAGGCGACGGGAAGCCCGAAGGTTTCGTCGTACTCGGTGAAGCAGACGAAGACCGCGGGCTTCACCGCCGGCCGCCGCTCGAGCTTGCCCGCGAAGGCTTCAGGCCGGGCATTGGTGAGCGCGTTCGTGAGCTGGCGCGCGCGGTCGGCGCGGAAGTTGAAGAAGATCACGGCGTCGCCGTCGCGCAGCCGGGCGCCGCCCTCGATCACGGTCGGCTTCACGAACTCGTCGCCCTCGTCGCGCGCGTAGGCCTGCTCGATCGCCGCGAGGGCGCTCGCGGCGCGGCGGCCCTCGCCGGCGACGATCGCCTGGTAGGCGGCTGCGATCCGCTCCCAGCGCTGATCCCGGTCCATCGCGTAGTAGCGGCCCGTCACGGTCGCCACGTGTCCGCCGCAGGCCTCGACCTGCGGCAGGAGCTGGCGCAGGAAGCCGAGCCCCGAGCGCGGCGGCGTGTCGCGCCCGTCCAGGAAGGCGTGCACGGCGGGGCGCACCCCGCGCTTGCGGCAGTGCTCGAGCAACGCAATCAGGTGTTCCTGGTGGCTGTGCACGCCGCCATCGGAAAAGAGGCCCATCAGGTGCAGCGTCGCGCCCGGCCTTGCCCCGGCCTGGAACGCCTGCGCCAGCGCGGGATTGCGCTCCAGCTCGTCGCCGCGCAGCGCCTTGCCGATGCGCGTGATGTCCATCTCGATGATGCGGCCGGCGCCCATCGTCATGTGGCCGACCTCGGAGTTGCCCATCTGCCCGGGCGGCAGCCCCACCGCCTCGCCCGAGGTCTCGATCCGGGCGCGGGGGTGCTCGCGCCGCGCCAGATCCAGGAACGGCGTGTGGGCCCGGGCGGTCGCGTCAGCGGCTCCGCCGTCGCCGATCCCGAAGCCGTCCAGCACCACCAGCATCACGGGCCGCGTCATCACTTCCTCTTGCGGGCGGCCGGCGGCGAGACGTCGAGCGGTGTCGCCTCGCTCCAGAGGCGCTCCAGATCGTAGTGACGGCGGACGTCCGGCTGGAACACGTGCACGATCACGTCCCCCAGGTCCATCAGTAGCCAGCGCCCCTCTTCGTAGCCCTCGACGCCGAGCGGCTTCTCGCCCTTCGCGAGCAGCGCCTCGGCGATTCCGTCGCCGATCGAGCGCACGTGGCGGTCGGAGCGGCCGGTAGCGACGATGAAGGTGTCCGCGAAGGAGACGGCCTCGCGCACGTCGAGCGCGACGACGTCCTCGGCGAGTCGCTCGCGCGCCGCTTCGGCGATCAGCCGCGCCTTGGGGCGTCCCTGCAGACCGCTCACGCGGCGTAGACCCGACTCTGCAATACGGCCTCCAGGATCGTGTGAGGCAACAGATACCGCACCGAGCGTCCGCTGCGCAGCCGCGCGCGGATCTCGGAGGCCGAGATGTCGAGCGCCGCGATCTCCAGCAGTCGCGCCCAGGTCCCGGCTCCACGGTGACGCGCCGAGCGCCCGTCGCCGGCCAGCTCGAAGCCGCCCTGCACGCGCGCCGGGAGCCAGTGGCCGGCGGCCGCGGCGGCCCGCGCGGGGCGCGTGATCACCGCGAAGTTGGCGAGGGTAAACAGCGCCTCGGGCTCGCGCCACGTCCCGACCTCGGCGAAGGCGTCGATCCCCAGCACGAAGACCGGCAGGTCCGGCGCGATCTGCTTGCCGAGCGTGCGCAATGTCTCGACCGAGTACGAGGTCCCGCCGCGCTCGACCTCCAGCGCGTCGACGGCGAATCTGGGGTTGCCCGCGATCGCCGCGCGCGTCCAGGCGAGCCGGAGCTCGGCCGGGGCGATCGGATCCCGCTCGCTCCCCGACTTGTGGGGCGGCTCGCCCGAGGGCACGAAGAGCATGCGCTCGAGGTCCAGCGCCTCGACCACCTCCTCGGCGGCGTGCAGATGGCCCAGGTGGATCGGATTGAAGGTGCCGCCGAAGATCCCGACCCGCGCGGCTCGGCTCATTCGCGAGCTCTGGTCATTCGCGAGCTCTGGTCATTCGCGAAGCTGGCCCTCGCCCTCGAGCACGAACTTCAGCGTGGTCAGGCTCTCGAGGCCCATCGGCCCGTAGGCGTGCAGTCGCGAGGTGGAGATGCCGATCTCGGCGCCGAGGCCCAGGCGGAAGCCGTCGGAGAACGCGGTCGAGCAGTTGACGCCGACCGTCGACGAATTCACGCGGCGCAGGAACTCCTTCGCGCTCGCGTAGTGCTCGGTGACGATCACCTCGGTGTGATTGGTGCCGTAGCGGCGGATGTGCTCGATCGCGGCGCCCAGGTCTTCGACCACGCGCACGGCCAGGATCGGCGCGAGGTACTCCTCCGACCAGTCGCTCTCCTGCGCCGGCTTCGCGCCCCCGAAGATCTCGCGCGTTCTCTGGTCCCCCCGGATCTCGACGCCGGCCTCGTGCAGCGCCTCCAGCACGCCCTTCAGCAGCGTGCGTGCTGCGTCCCGGTGCACCAGCAGCGTCTCGAGGCCGTTGCACACCGCCATCTGTCGCAGTTTCGAGTCGAGCACGATCTGGCGCGCCATCTCGGCGTTCGCCGAGGAGTCCAGGAACACGTGGCAGACCCCGGCGTCGTGCTTGATCACCGGGATCCGCGAGTTCTCGACCACCTTGCGGATCAGGGAGCGACCGCCGCGCGGGATGATCAGATCGACGTTGCGCTCCTCGCGCAGCAGCCAGTCGATCGCCTCCCGATCCGTGACCGGAACGATGCCGATGGCGTCCTCGGGGACGCCGGTCTCGCGCGCCGCCTCGCGCAGCTCGGCCGCCAGCGCCAGGTTCGCGCGGATCGCCTCGGAGCCCCCGCGCAGGACGACGGCGTTGCCCGCCTTGAGGCAGAGCGCGGCCGCGTCGACCGTCACGTTGGGGCGCGATTCGTAGATGATGCCAATCACGCCGAGCGGGATCCGCATGCGTCCGACGCGCAGCCCGTTCGGGCGCACGCGCGTGTTCTCGACGCTGCCCACCGGGTCGGGAAGCGCGGCGACGTCGCGCAGCCCGGCCAGCATGTCGCGCCACTTGGACGCCGAGAGCTCGAGGCGGTTCAGCAGCGGCTCGGCCACGCCGCTGCGGCGCGCCTCCGCGAGATCCTCGGCGTTGGCCGCCAGGATGCGCGCCTTGCCGGCCTCCAGCCGCTCCGCCGCGCGCAGCAGCCAGGCGTCCTTCTCGCGCGTGGAGAGCTCCGCCATCCGCTCCGAGGCGGCGCGCGCCTTGCTCGCGAGTGCGTGAACGGTCTGCTCGAGGCTCATGCCGGAGGATCCTGGACCAGCACGAGGTCGTCCCGGTGGATCACCTCGTCGCCGTTCGAATAGCCTAGCACCGGCCGGATCTCGCGGGCGGGCCGCTTCGCGATCCGGCGGATCTCGTCCGACGAGTAGGCGACCAGCCCGCGCGCCAGCACCGCGCCGCTCGGGCCCAGCACCGCAACCGGGTCGCCCATCCCGAACTTCCCGCGCACCTCCTGGATGCCCGCCGGGAGCAGGCTCTTGCCCTGGAGGGCCACGGCGCGCGCGGCGCCGTCGTCGATCACCAGCTCGCCGCGCGTGCGCATCGTGAAGGCCATCCAATGTTTTCGGCTTGCCAGGCGTTGTCCCGCCAGGAAGAGCGTTCCCACGCGCTCGCCGGCGGTGACGCGCAGCAGCACGTCCCGGGCCAGGCCGTTGCACACGGCGGTGGCGGCGCCGCCGCGCGCGGCGGCCTGCGCGGCCTCCAGCTTGGTCGTCATGCCGCCGCGTCCGAAGGCGCTGCTGGCGCCCTGGGCGGCGCGCAGGGCCTCGGGCGTCACGGATTCGACCACGTCGAAGATCGCCGGCTTCGCCGCCCGCCGCGCCCGCGAGCCGGGCTCGGGCGGGCTCTGCCAGAGACCGTCGACGTCGGTGAGGATCACCAGCAGATCGGCGGCCACCAGGTTCACGATCGTCGCCGAGAGGTTGTCGTTGTCGCCGAAGCGGATCTCCTCGGTGGCGACGGTGTCGTTCTCGTTCACGATCGGCACCACGCCGAGCTGGAGCAGCTTGAGCAGCGTGTGGCGCGCGTTCAGGAAGTGCTCGCGCTCCTCGAGGCCGTCGCGGGTCACCAGCACCTGTCCGACCTGTTTGCCGAGCTTGGCGAAGCGGCGCTGGTAGATCTCGATCAGTCCGATCTGCCCGACCGCGGCGGCGGCCTGCTTCTCGGGGATCGAGCGCCCGGGGTGCGACCAGCCGAGCCGGCGGCTGCCGATCGCGATCGCGCCCGACGACACCACCACCACCTCGCGGCCGGCGTCCTGGAGCGCGGAGACCTGGCGCGCGATCTCGCCGAACACGCGATGGCGAAGCTGGCCGTCGCGCGTGAGGATCGAGCTCCCGACCTTGACGACGATGCGCCGGGCGCGCGCGGCGGCGGCGCGAGATCCCGCGGCGGGCGTCACAGCGCCTGTGCGATCGCGCGCAGCAGGGCGTCGATCCCCTCGCCGGTGGCGCCCGACGTGCGCACTACCTGCTTTCCGCGCCGCCGCAGCTCGTCCTCGACCGCGTCGAGCGCGTCGCGGTCCGCCACCAGGTCCACCTTGTTCAGCGCGACGATTTCGATGCGGTCCAGCAGGCCCGGCTGGTAGGCCTCGAGCTCGCCGCGGATCGCGTCGTAGCCCTCCAGCAGATCGCGCACCTCGAGCACGGCCGCGCCCGCGTCGAGCAGGTGCACGATCACGCGCGTCCGCTCGATGTGACGCAAGAAGCGGTCGCCCAGGCCGGCGCCTTCGCTGGCGCCCTCGATCAGCCCCGGGATGTCGGCGACCACGAAGCGGCGCTCACCGAACTCCGCGACCCCGAGCTGCGGGATCAGCGTCGTGAACGGGTAGGCGGCCACCCGCGGGCGCGCGGCGGAGAGGCGGCGCAGCAGGGTCGACTTTCCCGCGTTCGGGAAGCCGACCAGCCCGACGTCGGCGAGCAGCTTGAGCGAGAGGCGCAGCTCGCGCGCTCCGCCCGCCCGGCCGCGCTCGGCGAAGTCGGGGGTCTGGCGCGTCGCGGTCGCGAAGTGCTGGTTGCCGCGCCCGCCGCGCCCGCCGCGCGCCACCACGCAGCGGTCGCCGTGCGCCTTCAGATCGGCGATCACGCGCTCGTCCGCGGCGCCCACCTCGTAGACGATGGTCCCCACCGGCACCGCGATCTCGAGCATGGCGCCGTCGCGGCCGTTGCAGCCGTTCGCCCCTCCCGGAGCGCCGGACTCCGCGCGGTTCTCGCTGCGCATGCGCTGCTCGAGCAGGGTGGCGAGATTGCGATCCGCGACCACCACCACGTCGCCGCCGCGCCCGCCGTCGCCGCCGTCGGGCCCGCCGCGGGGCACGAACTTCTCGCGGTGAAGGTGGACGCAGCCGTCGCCACCGTCTCCGGCCAGGACGGAGATCGTCACCTCGTCGACGAACATCTCGCGAGCTTTCACGTCAGGATCCGCAGGGCGAAGACATAGGGTCCGCCGGGCCCAGAGGGCCGCGCCGCGGTGCAGGAGCGGGGCCTAGGCCTCCACGCGCGCGACGACTCGTCCGCGCGAGCGACCGTAGTGAACCACGCCATCGCGCAGCGCGAAGAGGGTGAAGTCGCGCCCGAGGCCGACGCCGCGCCCCGGATGGATGCGCGTTCCGACCTGTCGCACCAGGATCGAGCCGGCGTGCACGTGCTGGCCGGCGAACACCTTGGTGCCGCGGCGCTGCCCGTTGCTGTCGCGGCCGTTGCGCGAGCTTCCCTGCCCTTTTTTGTGCGCCATGCCTCAGCCCTCGATGCGGTCGACGCGGATCTCGGTATACAACTGCCGGTGTCCGTACTTGCGTCGGTAGCCCTTGCGGCGCCGCATCTTGAACATCGTCAGCTTGGCGCCCTTGCCCTGGGCGACGATGGTTCCCACCACCTTGGCCCCCGCCAGCACCGGAGCCCCCACCCGCGGCTCGCCGTCGCTCCCGACCAGCAGCACCTCGGCCAGCTCGATGGTGTCACCCACCGCGCCGGGGAGCTTCTCGACGCGGACGGATTCGCCCTGCGCCACGCGAAACTGTCGACCGCCCGTGCGGACCACGGCGTACATCACGGCTCCTCGTCGATCTCGGGACCCGGCAGTATCGGGCTTTCCCGCGGGTCGTCAAGCGGCGCCTCGGCCGCCGGGGCTTCGACGGCCTCTTTCGCCGCCAGCTCGGCCACCGCCTCGGCGGCCACCTCCTCCGGCTCCACGGCCTCGGGGCCTCCCAGCCAGCCCAGCGAGAGCGCGAACGGGGGGCCGGCGTCGAGGGCCGTGACCTCGAACTGCTCCTGGTGCTGGCCCGGCCGGGCCCGGATCTCGATCTCGCGGCCCAGCTCCTCGGCCAGCGCCGCCAGGGCCTTGCGGGCGGGCCCGAGCAGCACCTCCGCCACCTGGGGGTTCACCGAGAGCGCGATCTGGCGGCCCGAGAAGCGGGGCAGATCCTTGCGGATCTCGCGCAGCACCTTGTTGGCGACGCTCTCGCGCGAGAGCACGTAGCCGCGGCCGGCGCAGTAGCTACAGGGCGAGCAGAGCTGCTGGACCAGGTTCTCGCGCGTGCGCTTGCGCGTCATCTCGACCAGCCCGAGCTCGGAGATCTTGAGGATGTTGGTCTTGGCCTTGTCCTGACGCAGCGCTTCCTGGAGCGCGCGATAGACCTTCTCCCGGTTCTCCGCGCTCTCCATGTCGATCAGGTCGATGATGATCAGCCCGCCGATGTTGCGGAAGCGGAGCTGGTAGACGACTTCGTTGACCGCCTCCAGGTTGGTCTTGAGGACGGTCTCCTCCAGGTCGCGCTTGCCGACGAAGCGGCCGGTGTTGACGTCGATCGCGGTGAGCGCCTCGCTCTGGTCGATCACCAGGTAGCCGCCGGACTTGAGCCACACTTTCTTGCCGAGGTTGTCGTCGATCCGCGACTCGATCCCGAAGTGGTCGAAGATCGGCAGCGGGCCCTGGTAGTGCTCGAGCCGCGGCTTGGGATCGGCGACGAAGCGCGACAGGAAATCCTTCATCTCGTCGTAGATCTTGGGATCGTCGACCACGATCCGCCGCGTCTTGGAATTGGCCATGTCGCGGATCACGCGCAGCGGCAGCGAGAGCTCGCTGTAAAGCAGCGCGGGCGCGGAGACCTCTTCCTTGCGGATCTGGATCTCGTCCCACACGGAGGTCAGGTACTTCACGTCGGCTTCGATGTCGGCGTCGTGGGCGGCCTCGCCGGCCGTGCGGATGATGAACCCGAGGTCCGCCGGGCGGACGCGGCTCACCACGTCGCGCAAGCGGCGCCGCTCGCGATCCGAATCGATGCGCCGCGAGACGCCGACCCGCTGGGACCAGGGCGTGAGCACCAGGTGCCGCCCCGCGATCGAGACGTGCGAGGTGATGCGCGCGCCCTTGGTGCCGATCGGGTCCTTGGCGACCTGGACCACGATCTCCTGGCCCTCTCGCAGCAGCGTGTCGATCTTCGGGGGCTGGCGGCCGTTGCCGTTCCGGCCCCGCTGACGGCGCGGACGCGGCGCCTCGTCGTCGTCGTCGGCTGCCGCCTCCTGGCTGAGCTGGCCGGATTCGTCCAGGTAGTCGCCGACGTAGAGGAAGGCGGCCTTCTCCAGCCCGATGTCGACGAAGGCCGCCTGCATGCCGGGCAGCACGCGGGTCACCCGCCCCAGCGCCACCGCGCCGGTCACGCTTCGTTCGCCTTCGCGCTCGATGTGCAGCTCGCTGAAGCTGCCCTGCTCGAGCAGCGCGACCCGCGTCTCGCCCGCGCTCGCGTTGATCAGGATCTCGCTGGAAATCGCCGCCGGCCGCGGCGCCGAGCCGCTCCGATGCGCATGACGTGAACCCTGACGCACGGATCCCTCCGGCGTGGGCGAGCCGTATCGGAGACCTTCGAGGTGTGGGACGCGAGCGCCCTCGGGCGCCCTCGTTGGCGGGGTCAGCTCGGATCCAACGGGCGCAATGCGCCCGGAGGACGTACGGGGACACACTCTAATGTCCCGAATTCGTTATTGAAAACGTTGACTCGCACAGGAAGTCTCTTTACTCTGCGGCAAGCCGGATCGTCCGTTCCCGAGCTCCGTGCAGCCCCCGCCGCCCGTTCAGCTCGTCGCAGACGCCGTCGGATCCGCCCGTTTGAGGAAAATCCCCAGGGAGAGCGGGTCCCGGCAGCACCGCCATAAACCAGGCACAAGGTCATGGATCTGGACCAAAAGGTCAAGCAGGACGCCCGCAGGTCGCTCCCCGCCGTCGACCGGCTGGTGCGGGCCGTGGCGCAGCGGCGCCCGGATCTGGCGGCCTGGGCCCTGCCCGAGGCGGCGCGGCGCGTTCTGGAGGCGCAGCGCCAGCGGCTGGCGGGGGATCCGGAGGGCCAGGCGGCCGGGGACGAGGAGCTGGCCGAGCGTTGCGCAGCGGCGGCCGCCCACCTCGCGCGGGTGCATCCGGCCAGGGTCGTGAACGCCACCGGGGTGGTTCTGCACACCAACCTCGGCCGAGCCCCCCTGGCGGAGGGAGCCGCGGCGGCCGTCGCGGAGGCCGCCGCCCACTACTCCGACCTCGAATTCGACCTCGGGAGCGGGCGCCGCGGCGACCGCGGCGAGGCGGTCGCCGCCAAGCTCGCGCTGCTCTCGGGCGCCGAATCGGCCCTCGCCGTCAACAACAACGCCGCCGCCGTCTTCCTCGCGCTGGGAGCCCTGGCCCGCGGCCGCCAGGTGATCGTCTCGCGCGGCGAGCTGGTCGAGATCGGCGGCTCCTTCCGGGTGCCCGAGATCCTGGAGCGGGCCGGGGTGGAGCTGGTCGAGGTGGGCACCACGAACCGGACCCACCTGGCCGATTACGAGCGGGCGCTGGGTCCCCGCAGCGCGCTGCTGCTCAAGGTCCATCGCAGCAACTTCGAGCTGCGGGGCTTCGTGGCGGAGGCCACCCTGTCCGAGCTGGCGCAGCTCGGGCGCGCGCGCGGCGTGCCGGTGGTCGAGGATCTCGGCAGCGGCACGCTGGTCGACCTCACCGCGCACGGCCTGCCGGCGGAGAGCCATGCGCCGGCCCGCCTGCGGCTGGGCGCGGATCTGGTCTGCTTCTCCGGCGACAAGCTGCTCGGGGGGCCCCAGGCGGGGATCGTGCTCGGGCGCTCGCGGCTCGTCGACGCGCTGCGGCGCGATCCGGTCGCGCGGGCGCTCCGGCTCGACAAGCTGTCGCTGGCGGCGCTCGACTGGACGCTCGCGTGCATGCTGGCGGGCCGGGCCGAGCGCGAGATCCCGGTGCTGCGCCAGCTGCTCGAGCCCGCCGCGCGTCTCGAGCTGCGCGCCCGGCGGCTCGCCGAGCGGCTCGCCAAGGCGGCGGGCGCCGGGGTCGAGATCTCGCTGCTCGCGGAGCGCACGCTGGTGGGGGGCGGCTCGCTGCCCGGCTTCGAGCTCGCGTCCTGGGTGGTTGCGCTGCGCGGATCCGCGCCTGCGGACGAACTTGCCGCCCGCCTGCGCGCGGCTGCGGTGCCCGTGGTGGCGCGCGTGCGCGACGCGCTGGTCTTGATCGACGTGCGCACGCTGCTGGAAGGCGACGAGGCCCTGGTGGAAGGCGCGCTGGCGGAGGCCTGCGCCGCGCTGCCGCGTTGAACGCCGAGGCTGCTTCCCGTAGGATAGTCAGCCGTCGGTCAACCATGCTGAATTCGACTGTTCTCGTCCTGAATCGATCCTATCTGCCGATCCACGTGACCACCGTCCGCCGCGCCTTCTCGCTGATCTACCAGGACCAGGCCCGCGCGGTGAACGAGGAATACGAGACCTTCGATTTCGCCTCCTGGCGCCGGCTCTCCGCGCCCCGGGAGGGCGAGTGGATCGGCACCTCCGGCGGCGCGATCCGCGTGCCGCGGGTGATCGTGTTGGTCGGTTTCGACCGGATTCCCAAGCGGCACGTCCGCTACAGCCGCGTGAACATCTTCGCGCGCGACAAGTTCACGTGTCAGTATTGCGGGGTCAGGCCGCACCGCTCCCAGCTCAATCTCGACCACGTGGTGCCACGTTCGCTGGGCGGCAAGACCTCCTGGGAGAACGTCGTGTGCAGCTGCGTCGAGTGCAATCGGCGCAAGGGCGGCCGCACGCCCGAGCAGGCGCGCCTGCGCCTGCGCCGGGCGCCCTCGCGGCCGCACTGGACGCCGCTCATGAACCTGGTCGTTTCGAACGTGCGCTATAACGAGTGGCGGCCCTTCTTGAGCATCGTCGACGCGAACCATCGCAGCGCCGGAGCCGTGGCCGAGTAGCGGGGTCTTGCATGAACAATCCCGGCGCGCGCGTGATCCCCTTCGGCGGCGGCAAGGGCGGCGTCGGCAAGACGTTCATGGTCGCGAACCTGGCGACCGCGCTCGCGCGTCAGGGACACCGCGTGGTGGCGGTCGACGGCGACCTCGAGGGCGCCAACCTCCACACCTGCCTGGGCGTCCAGCGGCCGCGCGTGAGCCTCGCCGACTACGTCGCGCACCGCGAGGAGGACCTCCAGAAGCTGCTGCTCGACACGCATCTTCCGAACCTCTCGCTGATCGCGGCGACGCGCAGCCACCTGGGCAGCGCCCAGCCCAGCCACTCGCGCCGCGTGCAGCTGCTGCGCGCGCTGCGCGCGCTTCCCGCCGACTTCGTGCTGCTCGACCTCGGCGCCGGTCTGCACCCGGCGGTGATGGACTACTTCATGGTCGGGGAGAACGGCGTGGTGGTGATCTCGCCGGAGCCGACCTCGGTGGAGAACGCCTACGCATTCATCCGCGCCGCCTTCTACCGCCGGCTGCGGCTGGCGATGGTGTCCCACGACGTGCGCCGGCTGGTGACGCTCGCGATGGACGAGCGCAACGAGCGCAGCATCCGCACGCCGATCGACCTGCTCCGCGAGATCCAGAGCCTCGACGCCACCGAAGGGGCGCGCTTCGTCGAGACCATGCGCGCCTTCCGGCCGCGCATCATCGTGAACGAGGTGCGCAGCGCGGACGACGTCAAGCTCGGCTTCTCGGTGGCGAGCGTGTGCCGCAAGTATTTCGGCGTCGAGGCGGAGTACATCGGCTACGTGAACCACGACGAGGCGGCCCGCCGCTCGGTGCGCGCGCGCCAGCCGCTGGTCGACGCGCATCCGCGCTCCGACGCGGCGCGCTACATCGCGCGGGTGGCGCGCAAGCTCGCGGGCGAGACGGCGCCGCCGCGCGCGGCCCACCGGACGGGCGGGCGATGAAGCCGCTCTCCGAACAGGACCACTACGAGACCCTCGAGGTCACGCCGGAGGCGGGCGCGGAGGAGATCGAGCGCGCCTACCGGCTGGCGCGCGCGACCTACGCCGACGACTCGCTGGCGGGCTACTCGGTCTTCGACCAGGGCGACGCCGCCGCGATCCGGGAGCGGATCGAGACGGCCTTCCGCGTGCTCTCGGATCCCGAGGCGCGGCGCGCCTACGACGACTTCCTGGCCGGCGACGGGCTGCCCGTGGCGCCGATGCTGGTCGAGGAGGCGGAGGAGACGCACGAGATCCAGATCCCGCTGGACGCCTTCGAGGACCTGGAGGACGACTCGGTCGAGTTCGACGGGGCCCGCCTGCGCCGTGCGCGCCTGCGCCGCGGGCTCGAGCTCGACGACGTCTCGCGGATCACCAAGATCAACTCCGTCTATCTCTCCTTCCTGGAGGAGGGCCGCTTCGGAGAGCTGCCGGCGCGCGTCTACGTGCGCGGCTTCGTCGCCGCCTACGCATCCTGCATCGGCCTGGATCCGAGCCGCGTCGCGGCCAGCTACATGAAGGGCTACGAGGCCGCGCGCCCGGAGCAGCACCGCACCCGGTTCTCCAAGTCGCGGTGACGAAGAGCTTCATCGTGGGCGAGGCCGACGCCGGCGAGCGCGTCGACCAGGCGCTCGCCGCGATCACCGGCATCTCCCGCTCACAGGCCCGGCGCTGGATCGACGATGGGCTCGTGCGCCTCAACGACCGCAGCTGCCGGCCGAGCCAGCGGGTGCAGCTCGGCGACGCGCTCGACACCGAGCCGCCCGAGGCGCTCCCCTCGCCGCTCGCGCCCGAGCCGATCGCACTCGCGATCCTGTGGGAGGACGCGGACCTGCTGGTGCTCGACAAGCCGGCCGGCCTGGTCGTGCATCCCGCCCCCGGCCACGCCAGCGGCACGCTCGTGAACGCCCTGCTGCACCACTGCGCGGATCTGGCCGGCGTGGGGGGCGTGCTGCGCCCGGGGATCGTGCACCGCCTGGATCGGGGCACCTCGGGCGTGCTGGTGGTGGCGAAGAACGATTTCGCGCATCGCGCGCTCGCCGAGCAGTTCCGCGATCACAGCATCGAGCGGATCTATCACGCGCTGGTGCGCGGCGCGCCGGGCCAGGAGGAAGGCCGGGTGGACCGGCCGATCGGCCGGCATCCGCGCGAGCGCAAGCGCATGTCGGTGCACGCGCCGGTGGCGCGCCAGGCGCAGACCGCGTGGCGGGTACTGGAGCGCTTCCCGGCGAGCGAGCGCGCCTGGCTGGAAGTGAAGCCCGAGACCGGCCGGACCCACCAGATCCGGGTGCACCTCGCTTCGGTCGGCCTGCCGATCGCGGGCGATCCGGTCTATGGACGGGGGCGCGCGGGCCCCGCCGATCCCGGGCGTCCCGCGCTGCACGCGGCGGTGCTCGGCTTCCAGCACCCGCGCGGCGGCGAGCGCGTGCGCTTCGAAGCGCCGCTGCCCGCGGACCTCGCGGCGCTGCTCGGCGCGCTGGCGCGCCGCGAGGCGCAGCCGTGAAGGCGCTCCGGCACGCGCTGCTCGAGGCGGCCCGGGTCGAGCACGGCTTCGGCGTGCGCGGGCTGGCTCCGCCGCCGGGTCTGCGGCGGCCGCAGCAGGTGCACGGCGCCCGCGTGGCGCAGGCGGCGGACTGCCTGGGCGAGACGTCGCCGCGGGCGGATGCGGTGGTGTCGGCGCTCCCGGGCGTTCCGGTGGGCGTCGTGACCGCCGACTGTGTCCCCATCCTGGTCGCGACCGAAGCCGGCGCGGCGGTGGCGGCGATCCACGCCGGCTGGCGGGGGCTCGCCTGCGGCGTGATCGAGGCCGGGATCGAGGCGTTGCGCGCAGAGTCGGCCGGCGCGCCGCGCCTGGTGGCGGTGATCGGTCCGCACATCGGCGTTTGCTGCTACGAGGTGGACGAGCCGGTGCTGGAGGCCCTGGCGCCGGCCTTCGGCGGGGAGCTCGCGGCGGCGCTCCGGCCGGCGCGGCCGGGTCACGCCTGGCTCGACCTCGGCCGGCTCGCCCGGACCGCGCTGCTGCGCGCCGGGCTCGCGCCGGAGGCTCTCGGACTGCTGCCGAGCGCATGCACGCGCTGCGATCCCGTGCGTTTCCACTCCTACCGCCGCGAGGGCGCGGCGGCCGGCCGTCTGCACCACTACATCGCGGCGCGCAGGACCCAGGCTTGACACGCGGGGGGGAAGCGCCTTAGCCTGGGTTCGTTCCAATCGACCGCGTTCCGGCTTTTCGTCAGCCGCCGGCCTCTCGCCCCCGGTCAGCCCGATCGCCACCGATCGATCGCCAGATTTGGGTCAACTTCTGGATCCGACCAACCGAACGAAGGAAGACAGTAAAGCCCTCAACCTGCATCTGGCTTGCCGGTCCACGCACCGGCAACCGGATCGAGGGCACGCCGCCGCGACCGCGGCGGGGCGCCCGGCCGCGTAATCCGCGCCGCACCACGACAACCCAACCATCAGAAAAGAGAAGATCTCGTGAGCAACCAGCGCATCGGTGAGAGCAACCTTCCCCCGGGACAGGGCGGCCAGGGCGGCCAGGGCGGCCAGGGCGGCCAGGGCGGACGGCGGGGCCGTGGCCGCGGGCGCCGCTCCCGCGGCGGCAACGGTCAGCGCGATCCGCGCCTGATGGGCGGGCGGCCCATGGATTACCCGGACGAGGAGCCCTACGAGGACGAGATCGACGACGCCGATGACGGCGCCGAGCGGATGAACGTCTCCGACATCAAGCTGAAGTCGATGCAGGAGCTCACCGAGCTCGCCGAGTCGATGGGGATCGAGAACGCCGCCGGCCTGCGCAAGCAGGACCTGATCTTCCAGATCCTGAGCGCCCAGACCGCCAAGCAGGGCAAGATCTACACCGAGGGCGTGCTGGAGACGCTCCCGGACGGCTTCGGGTTCCTGCGGGCGCCGGACCAGAACTACCTGGCCGGGCCGGACGACGTCTACGTCTCGCCCTCGCAGATCCGCCGCTTCGCGCTGCGGACCGGCGACACGATCGTGGGGCAGATCCGCTCGCCCAAGGAAGGCGAGCGCTACTTCGCGCTGCTCAAGGTCAATTCGATCAACTTCGAGTCGCCCGAGAAGGCGCGCCACAAAATACTATTCGACAACCTGACGCCGCTCTATCCCCAGGAGAAGTTCAACCTGGAGGCGAAGTCGGGCGGCCTCACGACGCGCATCATCGATCTGATCGCGCCGCTCGGGAAGGGCCAGCGGGCGCTGATCCCCTCGCCGCCGAAGGCCGGCAAGACCATGATCCTCAAGGACATCGCCAACGCGATCGCGGAGAACCACCCCGAGGTGGTGCTGATCGTCCTGCTGATCGACGAGCGCCCCGAGGAAGTCACCGACATGCAGCGCACGGTGAAGGCCGAGGTGATCTCCTCGACCTTCGACGAGCCCGCCACGCGGCACGTGCAGGTCGCGGACATGGTGATCGAGAAGGCCCGGCGCCTGGTCGAGCACCGGCGGGACGTGGTGATCCTGCTCGATTCGATCACCCGCCTGGCGCGGGCCCACAACACGGTGGTGCCGCACTCGGGCAAGATCCTCTCGGGCGGCGTCGACTCGAACGCGATGCAGAAGCCGAAGCGCTTCTTCGGGGCGGCCCGCAACATCGAAGAGGGCGGCAGCCTCACCATCGTCGGCACCGCGCTGATCGACACCGGCTCGCGGATGGACGAAGTCATCTTCGAGGAGTTCAAGGGCACCGGCAACAGCGAGATCGTGCTCGACCGCAAGCTCTCGGAGCGGCGCACCTATCCGGCCATCGACATCAACCGCTCGGCGACCCGCCGCGAGGAGCTGCTGCTGCCGGAGGCGACGCTGAACCGCATGTACATCCTGCGCAAGGTGCTGTCGCCGCTCAATCCGGTGGACTCGATGGAGTTCCTGATCGAGAAGATCAAGGCGACGGATACCAACGCCGAGTTCCTGGAGTCGATGAACTCCTGACGCCAGCGTGAAATGTCGGGTCTACTCGAGAGCATCAGCGTGTTCGAGGATCGCGCGCGGCGCCTCGAGCAGCGGCTCGCCGACCCGGCGGTCGCCAGCGCCCCGGGCGAGTACGCGCAGATCGCCAAGGAGCTCTCCGGCCTGCGGCCGCTGGTCGACGCCGGCGCCCGCTACCGGGCCGCGCTCGCCCAGCGCGCGGACGCGCAATCGCTGGAGGGCGATCCCGATCCCGAGGTGAGCGAGCTGGCGCGCGCTGAGCTCGAAGGCCTCGAGGCGCGGATCCAGGCGCTGGAGCGCGAGCTCCGGCTGCTGCTGGTGCCCAAGGATCCCAACGACGAGAAGAACGTGATGCTCGAGATCCGCGCCGGCACCGGCGGGGACGAGGCCGCGCTCTTCGCCGCCGACCTGCTGCGCATGTACACGCGCCACGCCGAGCGGCACGGCTGGAAGCTCGAGCCGCTCTCCATCTCGCAATCGACGGGCGGCGGCGTGAAGGAGGCGGTGGTCGCGATCAGCGGGGAGCGCGTCTACAGCCGCCTCAAGTACGAGCGCGGCGTGCACCGCGTCCAGCGCGTGCCCGCCACCGAGGCGCAGGGGCGCATCCACACTTCCACGGTGACCGTCGCGGTGCTGCCCGAAGCCGAGGAGGTCGAAGTCCAGATCGACCCCAAGGACCTGCGGATCGACGTCTTCCGCTCCTCCGGACCCGGCGGGCAGAGCGTGAACACCACGGATTCGGCGGTCCGCATCACGCACCTGCCGACCGGGCTGGTGGTGCAGTGCCAGGACGAGAAATCCCAGCACAAGAACAAGGCGCAGGCGCTCAAAATCCTGCGGGCGCGGCTGCTGGAGGCCGAGCAGGAGCGACAGGCGGGCGAGCGCGCCAGCGCGCGGCGCGCGCAGGTGGGCAGCGGCGACCGCAGCGAGAAGATCCGCACCTACAACTTCGCGCAGTCGCGCGTCACCGATCATCGCGCGGGCGTCACGCTGCACAAGCTGGAGTCGATCCTGGCGGGCGATCTGGGGGAGCTGCTCGACGCGATCCACGTCGAGATGGCGGCGCGCGCCGAGGCCGCGCGGGGCGGGGCATGACGCAGCCCGCCGCCGACCGCAGCTGGACCATCCTCGAGCTGCTGCGCTGGACGACCGAGCATTTCGCGAAGCAGGGGATCGACACCGCGCGGCTCGACGCGGAGTGCCTGCTCGCACACGCGCTCGGCGTCGATCGCCTGCGGCTCTACGTCGAGTTCGACAAGCCGCTCGCCCCCGGCGAGCGCACGGGCTTTCGCGAGCTGGTGCGGCGGCGCGCGGAGCAGCGCGTGCCGGTCTCGCAGCTGGTCGGGCGCAAGGAATTCTGGTCGCTGCCGCTGGCGGTGACTCCGGACGTGCTGACGCCGCGCCCGGAGACCGAGACGCTGATCGAAGCCGCGCTGGAGCTGGCGCCGCAGCGCGACGCCGAGCTCGAAATACTGGACATCGGCACCGGCTCGGGCGCCGTCGCGCTGGCGCTCGCGAGCGAGCGCCCGAAGGCGAGGGTCACGGCCACCGACGTCTCGGGCGCCGCGCTGGCGGTGGCGCGCGGGAATGCGGAGCGCCTCGAGCTCTCCGGCCGCCTGCGCTTCCTGGAGGGAAGCCTCTTCGAGCCGGTGGCGGGCGAGCGCTTCGATCTGGTGGTGTCGAATCCCCCCTACCTGTCGAACGCGCCCGGCGGGAGCTTTGCACCCGAGCTCGCCCACGAGCCGCGGGAGGCGCTCTTCGCCGCCGAGCAGGGCCTGGCGGTGTTGCGCGCGCTCGCGGAGGGGGTGGCGGAGCACCTGCTGCCGGGCGGCGCGGCCGCCTTCGAGGTGTCGCCCGAGCAGGCGGGGCGCGTCGCGGGCTGGTGCCGCGAGGCAGGCCTGCTAGACGTGGCGCAGCGGCGCGACCTGGGGCGGCGGTTTCGCGTGGTCTCGGGGCGCGGAAGCTAGGCGCGGAGGGGGGACATGGATCGGATCGTGGTACGCGGAGGCGCGCGCCTGACCGGCGAGGTGGCCGTCTCGGGATCCAAGAACTCGACCCTCGCGCTGATGGCGGCGGCGCTGCTGGCCGACGGCGTGACCGTGCTCCGGCGGGTGCCGCGCCTGCGCGACGTGGACGCCATGCTCGAGCTGCTCTGCGCGCTCGGCGCCAAGGCCGACTGGGATCCCGCCGATCCCCACGCGGTCCGCATCGACGCGCGCTCGGTCACGAACCTGGTCGCGCCCTACGACATCGTGCGCAAGATGCGCGCCTCCTTCCTGGTGCTCGGCCCCCTGCTCGCGCGCTTCGGCAGCGCCCGCGTCTCGGAGCCGGGCGGCTGCGCGATCGGCGTGCGGCCGGTGGACCAGCACCTCAAGGGAATGGAAGCGCTCGGCGCGAAGATCCGGCTCGACCATGGCTACGTGGAGGCCGCCGGCGCGCCGCTCGTCGGGGCGCGCATCGCGTTCGACGTGAGCACGGTCAACGGCACCCAGAACGTGATGATGGCCGCCGCCCTCGCGCGCGGCGAGACGCTGATCGAGAACGCCGCGCGGGAGCCCGAGGTGACGGAGCTCGCGCACGTGCTGGGCCGGATGGGAGCCGAGATCCGCGGCGCCGGCGGCGACCGCATCCTGGTGCGCGGCGTGGCCTCGCTGCGCGGCATCCAGCACGAGGTATCGGGGGACCGGATCGAGGCCGGCACCCTGGTCGCGGCCGCCCTGATCACGCGCGGGGACGTGCGGATCACCGGGATCGACCCCGGGATCCTGGAGTCGACGCTCGAGAAGCTGCGCGAGACCGGCGCCGAGATCACGGTCGAGGCGGATGCGCTGCACGTCGTCTCGGAACGCCTGCCGCGCGCAATCCACGTGGTGACCGCCCCCTTCCCCGGCTATCCCACCGACATGCAGGCGCAGATCATGGCGCTCCTGTGCGTCGGCGAGGGCTCCAGCGTGGTGACCGAGCGCGTCTTCGAGAACCGCTTCATGCACGTGCCCGAGCTCCAGCGCCTGGGAGCGGACATCACCCTCTCGGGCCGCTCCGCGCACATCCGCGGCGTGCCTCGCCTGATGGGCGCCCCCGTGATGGCGACCGATCTGCGCGCCTCCGCGGGCCTGCTGGTGGCGGCGCTGGCGGCGGAAGGTGACACGGTGGTGAATCGCGTCTATCACATCGACCGCGGCTATGAACGGATCGAGGAGAAGCTGCGCTCACTCGGCGCGGACGTTCGACGGGAGGGATCGTGATGGTGGGTCGCAACCCGGCCACGGCCAAGGGCCTCCTCCCCGTCCTGATCGCGGATGCACCCGGCTTCGAAGCGGCCTTCGGCCGCCTGGTGCAGCGCCGCCAGGACCGGGCGGAGGACGTCGAGAAGACGGTCCGCAAGATCGTGGAGCGGGTCCGCGGCGGCGGCGATCGGGAGCTGATCGCCTGCGTGCGCAAATACGACGGGGCCCGGGTCGACAAGCTGGAGGTGACGCGCGCGGAGTACGAGGTGGCGGCCGAGACCATCGACCCCGCCGACCGCGCGGCGCTGGGCAAGGCCGCCATGCGCGTGCGCGACTTCCACCGCAAGCGGATCCCCTCCAGCTGGGAGGTGCGCGAGGAGGGCGGCGGCACCTTCGGCATCCGCGTGCGGCCGCTCCAGCGCGTGGGCATCTACGTCCCCGGCGGCAAGGCCACCTATCCGTCGAGCGTGATCATGAACGCGGTGCCGGCCTCGGTGGTGGAGGTGCCGGAGATCGTGATGGCGACGCCCGCGCAGCCGGACGGGAGCCTGCGTCCCGAGGTGCTGATGGCGGCGAAGGTCGCCGGCGTGCATCGCATCTTCAAGATGGGCGGCGCGCACGCGATCGCGGCGCTCGCCTACGGCACCGCGACGGTCCCGCGCGTGGACAAGATCGTCGGCCCCGGCAACCAGTACGTGGCCGCCGCCAAGCGCTTCGTGTTCGGCGACGTCGCGATCGATTCCGAGGCCGGGCCGACCGAGGTGCTGATCATCGCCGACAAGAGCGCGACGCCGGCCTGGGTCGCGGCGGATCTGCTCTCGCAGGCGGAGCACGACGAGATGGCCTGCGTGGCCCTCTTCACGCCGGTCAAGAGCATGGTTCCGCGCGTGCAGGAGCAGATCGCGCGCCAGCTCAAGACGCTGGAGCGCGCGGCGATCGCCCGCAAGTCGCTGGCCACGCGCGGCGCGATCGTGGTCGCCAAGGACCTCGCGCAGTGTCTGGCGCTCGCCGACCGCTACGCGCCCGAACACCTGGTGCTGGCGGTGGACGACGCCGAGACCGTCTCGAAGCACGTCCAGAACGCCGGCGCTATCTTCCTCGGGCACTACTCGCCGGTGGCGGTCGGCGATTACCTCGCCGGCCCGAACCACGTGCTGCCGACGGGTGGGACGGCTCGCTTCTTCTCGCCGCTCGGCGTCGAGGATTTCCTCAAGCGCACGAGCGTGGTGCGCTTCGAGCCGTCGAAGCTGCGCGAGCTGGGCGCGGACGTGATGCGGCTCGCCGCGCTGGAAGGGCTGACGGGGCACGGGAAGTCGGTGGAGATGAGGCTCCAGAAGATCCGGCGGGCGCGGCGCGAGCGCGAGGCCGCGCGCGACGCCGAGGCGGAGATCGAGCTATGAGCGAGCGCAAGGAGCGCAAGTCGGCGGTCGAGCGCAAGACGCGCGAGACCGAGGTGCGCGTCGCGATCGACCTCGACGGCAGCGGCCAGTACGAGGTCACCACGGGCCTGCCCTTCTTCGACCACATGCTCGAATCGTTCGCGAAGCACGCCCTCTTCGATCTGCGGCTCGCCGCCAAGGGCGATCTCCAGGTCGACACGCACCACACGATCGAAGACGTCGGCATCACGCTCGGCCAGGCGTTTCGCGAGGCGCTCGGCACCGCCGAGGGCATCCGCCGCTACGGGTCCGCCATCCTCCCGATGGCGGAGGCCAGGGTCGAGGTCGCCGTCGACATCTCGAACCGACCCTATCTCGTGTATCAGGTGAAGCTCGCGAACACGCAGATCGGGAGCTTCGACGCCGCCCTCACCGAGGACTTCCTCTACGCGTTCTCGCAGAACGCCGGCCTCGATCTGCACGTCAACCTCTCCTACGGGCGCAACCCGCACCACGTGGTGGAGGCGATCTTCAAGGGGGTGGCGCGCGCGCTGCGCGCCGGCGTCGAGCGCGATCCGCGCGTGCGCGGCCTGCCGACCGTGAAGGGGGCCCTCTAGGGCCCTTCCCTATGAGCAGCGCCCCCCGGATCGCGGTCGTCGATTACGGCGCCGGGAACCTCCGCAGCGTCGCGCGGGCGCTCGCCCGCTCCGGGCTCGAGCCCGTGGTGACGGGCGATCCCGAGGCGCTGCGCCGCGCGGACGGCGTGGTGCTGCCGGGGGTGGGCGCCTTCGCGGCGGCCGCCGCCAGCCTCGCGAAGACCGGGCTCGGCGACGCCGTGCTCGCCTCCATCGACGCCGGCCGGCCCTACCTGGGTCTGTGTCTGGGGCTCCAGCTCCTGTTCGAGGCGGGCGACGAGCACGGGATCACGCCGGGACTCGGCCTGCTTCCGGGCCGCGTCACGCGCTTCCCGGAGCGCGACGCGAGCGGGGCGAAGCTGCGGGTGCCGCACATCGGCTGGAACGAGGTCCGCTATCGGGGCGCGCATCCGATGCTCGCGACACTCGGGGAGCGCGAGCTGTACTACTTCGTCCACGCCTACCGCGCCGAGCCGGCGCGCGAGGCGGACGTGGTGGGCCGCGTCGACTACGGCGGCGATTTCGCCGCCGCGGTCGCGGCCCCGAACCTGTTCGCCGTGCAGTTCCATCCCGAGAAGAGCCAGGCCGCCGGCAAGCGTCTGCTCGACGCCTACGCCGCCTGGGTCGCGCAAATCCGGTGAGCGGCTTCGAGCTGATCCCCGCCATCGACCTCCTCGGTGGGAAATGCGTGCGGCTCGCGCAGGGCGACTACCAACGCGCGACGGTGTATTCGGACGACCCCGCCGAGGTCGCGGCGGGCTTCGTGCGCCATCCGATCCGGCGTCTCCACGTCGTCGATCTCGACGGAGCCCGGGCCGGGCGCCCCTGCAACACGGACGCGGTGCGGCGCATCCTCGCCAGCGCGGGCCGGGTTCCCGTGCAGCTCGGCGGCGGCCTGCGCGACCTCGCCGCCGTGGAGGCGGTGCTCGCCGCCGGGGTCGATCGCGCCGTGCTCGGCACGGTCGCGGTGCGCGAGCCGGCGGTGGCCCGCGAAGCCGCCCGGCGCTTCCCGGGCCGGATCGCGGTCGGCATCGACGCGCGCGATGGCTGGGTCGCGATCGAGGGCTGGCGCGAGCGCAGCCAGAAGCGCGCCGTCGACCTCGCGCACGAGCTGGAGGACGCGGGAGTCGCAGCCATCGTCTTCACCGACATCGGACGCGACGGCATGCTTCAGGGGCCGAACCTGGAGGCGACCGCGGAGCTCGCCGCCGGCGTCTCGATCCCGGTGATCGTCTCGGGCGGGATCCGCTCGTCGGCGGACGTGCTGGCCGCCGCCGCCCAGGCCGGGCGCGGCATCGCCGGCGTGATCGTCGGGCGCGCGCTCTACACCGGGGACGTCGATCTGGGCGCCACGCTGGAGCAGCTGGCATGCTCTTGAAGCGGATCATCCCCTGCCTCGACGTCGACAAGGGCCGCGTGGTGAAGGGCGTGCGCTACGTCGATCACGTGGACGCCGGGGATCCGGTGGAGGTCGCCCGGCTCTACGACGAGCAGGAAGCCGACGAGATCACGTTCCTCGACATCAGCGCGAGCCACGAGGGGCGGCGGATCCTGCTCGACGCGGTGTCGCGCACGGCGGAGACCGTGTTCATGCCGCTCACGGTCGGCGGAGGCGTGCGCTCCCTGCAGGACGTGCGCGATCTGCTCAACGCCGGAGCCGACAAGGTCTCGATCATGACCGCCGCGGTCGAGAACCCGGAGCTGGTGGCCGAGGCGGCGGTGAAGATCGGCAGCGCGAACCTGGTGGTCGCGATCGACTGCCGGGCCAGCGGCCCCGGCCGCTGGGAGGTCTGCACGCACGGCGGGCGCCGTCCTACCGGGCTCGACGCCGTCGACTGGGCTGCGCGCATGGCGGAGGCCGGCGCCGGCGAGATCCTGCTCACCAGCATGGACCGCGACGGCACCCGGAGCGGCTACGACCTGGCTCTGCTGCGTTCGGTCAGCGACCGCGTCTCGGTCCCCGTGATCGCGTCGGGCGGCGGCGGCAGCGCAGAGGACCTGGCGGCGGCGCTGGACGACGGTCCGGCGGGCGGGCACGCGCAGGCCGCCCTGGCGGCCTCGATCTTCCACTTCCGGGAGACCACGGTGGGGCAGGTGAAACGCCGTTTGCTC
>DATBRV010000012.1:0-42841 GCA_036560145.1 Myxococcota bacterium | reverse complement strand
GCCCGTCCCTCTATCGGTGCGCGCTGGCGCGCTCTCGATGCATTGCAATCGGCGGTGAGCGCCGCCTCCGGCGAAGCCCGGAGACGTTTAGGGTGTTCGACCTTGTGCGCCGGTCCGCGCGGCTCCAGCGCGTGCGATCGCCCACGCGCAGGACAAACGCCCCTCCGTTTCAGCGGATCGCGCCCCGGCTCCGTAGCGCCGCGCGGGCAGCCTCGTCGTAGCCGAGGCCGGCCAGCACCTCGTCGGTGTGCTCGCCGATGGCGGGCGGCGGCCGCATCTCGACGGGCGCGCTGCCTTCCACGGCGATCGGGCTCGCGACGCTGCGCACCTCGCGGCCCCGCGAGTCCCGCCCCGCGCGCAGGATCCCGGCGGCCTCGAGCTGGGGGTCGTGCATCAGGCTGTCGAGCCGCGCCATGTGGGTGAAGGTGACGCTGTGCTCGTCGAGGGCCTTGCGCCAGTGCGCGTACTCGCGGCTCGCGAAGAGCGGCGCCACGATCGCGTAGAGCTCCTTCGCGCGCGCGCGGCGGTCGCCCCGCGTCGCGAAGCGCGGGTCCGCCAGCAGATCCTCGCGCTCGAGCGCCCGGCACAGGCCCGGCCAGAGCCGGTCCTCCTGCACCATCGCCAGCAGGATCCATTCTTTGTCAGCCGTCTCGTACTGGTTCACGAGCGCGTTGTCGGGCTCGCGGCAATCGACGCGTCGATAGCTCTCGGCGCCGCACAGCATGGCCTGTAGGTAGATGCTGTTCGACCAGACTCCGTTGGCGAGCAGCGAGCTGTGCACCTTGCACCCGCGCCCGGTCTTCTCGCGCTGGTAGAGCGCCAGCATGACCGCCCCGAACAGCGCCATCGCGCTCGGATGGTCCCCCATCGCGGGGACCGAGAGGGCGGGCAGGCCGCCGCGCGGCCGCACCGCGTCCTGAAGGCCCGAGCGCGCCCACCAGGCGGTGGCGTCGTAGCCGGGCTTCTCGGCCTCGGGCCCGGCCTCGCCGAAGCCCGTCGCGTGGGCATACACCAGGCGCGGATTCAGGGGCTCGAGATCGCGCCAGGCGAGCCGGAGCGCCTCCAGCACGCGCACGGGATAGTTGGTGACGAAGACGTCGCTCTCGCGCACCAGGCTCAGCAGGATCTCGCGCGCCTCGGCGTCCTTCAGGTCGAGCGCGACGCTGCGCTTGCCGCGGCCGGTCAGCAGCCAGCAGTAGTCCTCCTCGCACTTCGGAAGCGGCGGCATCTGGTGCAGGTAGCGGTAGGGATCCCCCGTCTCGGGCGGCTCGATCTTGACGACGTCGGCGCCGAAGTCGGCCATCACCGTCGCGGCCGCCGGACCGAAGACGAAGCTGCCGACGTCGAGGACGCGAATTCCTTCCAGGATCGGGCGCATGGGGGAGCCTCCGAGAGGATCGGGCCGCGGCGCCGCGCCCTCGTGGGCCGAGGCCGGCAGCCGGGGCCCATTCTATCCCCGAAGCCAGCCCCGATGCGCGCCCTGCGGTCGCAGCCCCGTCCGGACGATACGGGCCGGAGGAGGCCCGATGAGCGTCGCGTACGAACCCCTCTCGCCCGATTTCCGGGAGGACCCCTATCCCGTCTATCGCCGCCTGCGCGACGAGGCGCCCGTCCACTTCGCGCCCGAGGCGCGGATGTTCTGCGTCTCGCGCCACGCGGACGTCGGGTTCGTGCTGAAGCGCGCGGACCTCTTCTCGTCCGCCGCCATGACCACCGTGCTCGGCGGCGCCGATCTCGCTTCCATGGGCCTGCGCGTCCTGCTTGGGCTGCTCCGCTTCGTGATCCGGACGCGGATCAACCCGCTCGCGGTGCGCAAGCGCAATTCGTTGATCGGCCTGGACGGATCTCGCCACGAGACGCTGCGCGGGATCGTGAACCGCGGCTTCACGCCGAGCCGCATCGCGGCCTGGGAGCCGCGCGCGAGAGAGATCGTGGACGCGCAGCTCCACTTGCTGGGGCGCGGCGCAACCTTCGACGTGATCGAGGATCTCGCCGTCCCGCTCCCCATGACGATGATCGCGGAGATGCTCGGCATCGATGCCGCGCGGCGGGCCGATTTCAAGCGCGGGAGCAACGCGCTGATCGCCATGATGTCGGGCGCCGGAAGCCGGAGGCCGGTCGATCCCGCGCCGCTGAAGGACGTCGCCGAGCTCTACCTGTTCCTCCGGGAGACCGTGCGCGAGCGGCGCCGCCATCCGGGCGACGATCTCGTGAGCGTGCTCGTCGATCCCTCGCGCGACGGCGTGCTCGACGAGATCGACATGATCCAGTTCGTCGTGCTGCTGCTGGTCGCCGGGAACGAGACCACGACGAACCTGATCGGCAACGCAGCCGCCGCCCTGCTCGAGCACCCCGAGGCCCTCGAGCGGGTGGCGCGCGAGCCCGAGCGCGTGCCTGCTCTCGTGGAAGAGGCGCTGCGCTACGACCCGCCGATCCAGCTGGCCTTCCGCACCGTCACCCAGGACACCGAGCTCGCCGGGACCCGCCTCCCGCGCGGAGCCGTGGTGGCGGCGCTGCTCGGCTCCGCCAACCGCGACGAGCGCGCGTTCGCCGAGCCCGACCGCTTCGACATCACGCGCGACACGCGCGGACATCTCGCGTTCGGCTTCGGTCCGCACTTCTGCCTGGGCTCGGCGCTCGCGCGCCTCGAGGCGCGCGTCGCGCTCGAGGCGCTGGTGCCGGAGCTCGTCCACTGCAAGCGGGTCGGGCGGCGGAACGCGCGCATCGACTCGTTCCTCGTGCGCGGCCGGGCTCATCTCGACGTCGTCTCGCAGGGAGGCGCCTGAAGTCTCGCCGCCCGGGCTACTGGAACCACGCGTGGTTCCTCATCGCTCTGCGTCGGGTGGGAGATAGTCGATTCGGATTCCGGGATCGGAGATCGCGTCCGCGTAGCGGCCCTGGATCGGGGGCCGGAAGGCGCCGTCCGCCAGCTTGCGCATCACCGCGAAGACCACGAGCTTGCCGTGGGTCCTGTGCAGCTGGGAGATGGCGCTCGAGAGCCCGCGGCTCGGGCTCTCGCCGCGGAAGATGCGCCGGCCGAAGCGCCCCAAGCGGGGCAGCAGCGCGGAGCGCTCCGCCTTCACCCGGCCGAGGATCGTCGCCGGATCGACCTCGCGGCACGAGTGCAGGGGCGGCGCGAAGAGCGGCTCCTCGGCGTCCGGGCGGGAGATCACGGCGTGGCCGAGTCGACTTCCGATGCCGAGCGCGATCAGCCGGTAGCCGTTCGCGCGCGCGAGCGCGTGGAACAGATTCGGGTGGAACGAGTAGAACCCGTGATTCACGTAGTCGAGACAGGGCAGCACGTGCAGCTGGACGCCGCCCACGCCGGTGAGCGCGTGCACGTTCTGGAAGATGGATCGTTGGTCGAAGACGTGCTCCCCGGTCCCGTTGTTCGTCACCAGGGAGAAGCTCCGATCGAAGCCGTAATGGAGCCGCAGGTCGCGGTTCAGGTCCATCACCAGGCTGCCGTAGCCGTCGTTCACGTCGATCGCGTCGTAGGCCGAGAAGCCAAGGCTCTGGTAGTACGCCGCCGTCCTGCCGCGCCGAGCTTGCTTCGGTTCGCCCAGCAGGGTTTCGAGTCCGGCGCGGTCGATGGCCTTGGCGCGCCCGGGGTGAGCGAGAATCCGTCGCAGCGTGCCGTCGTCGGGCGTGAAGGTCTGGTTCCCGAGCTCGACGACGGTGGGGTCCGGCCCGAGGATCTCGACCGCACCCCGCACCAGCAGGGCCATCAACGGGTGGAAGCTCATCGACGGACGACGATAGTCAATCGGAGGCTTGACCGCGTGACGGAGCCCACGCGATGCTCCCCGCATGAACGCGGCGGCGCAGCGACTGATCTCGGCCGACTCCCACGTCGTCGAGCCCCCGGAGGTCTTCGCCGCCGTGGCCAAGCGGTTCGGGACGCAGGCGCCCGAGCTGACCCTCACCGAAGACCGGGGCTGGGTGCTCGACACCGGATTCGGTCTGAGCTTCCAGCCCGGCCGCTTCGCGACCGCCGGCCTCGAGCCCCAGTCTCCGGACTACGAAGCGCAGGAGCGCAGCGGCTACGCGCGCGCCTGCTTGACGGATCCGCGGGCCCGGCTCGCCGACATGGACCGCGACGGCGTCGAGGCCGAGGTGCTGTTTCCCACCCTGCTCGGGAGCTTCGTCTCCCGCCGGGAGACGGACGCGGCGGTGATCGAGGCGCTCCTCGTTTCCTACAACGACTGGGTCGCGGACTACTGTAGCGAGGCGCCGCGGCGGCTCTTCCCGCTGGCCTGCGTCCAGCTGCGCGACCTCCACGCGGCCGTCGCCGAGCTGGAGCGCGCGAAGCAGCGGGGCCACGTCGGCATCCTCGTCCCCTGCGGCTCGCCCGCGGAGCGGCCCTACGCCGACGCTGCGTACGACGTGCTCTGGGCAGCGGCGGAGGAGATTCGGATGCCCGTCGCCTTCCACGCCGGGTTCGGGCCGGACCGCGACAGCCGCGCCGAGGCGTTCCGGCGCCACGGCCTGCGCTACGTGCTCCAGCACGTCGGCGCCGCGGTCACGATCAGCGACCTGATCATGGGCGGAGCCTGCGAGCGCTTCCCCGAGATCCGCTTCGTCCCCAGCGAGTACGGAACCGGCTGGATCGCGCACTTCCTCGACCGCATGGATTGGCGTCAGTTCCGCCACGAGGACCGCAGCCGGATCCGGCTGCGCTTCAGCGACTACTGGCGGCGGAACTTCCGGACCACCTTCGAAGACGACGAGGTCGGAATCCGGACGCGCGACTCGATCGGACTCGATTCGCTGATGTGGGCGAACGACTACCCGCACGGCGACTCGATCTGGCCCGATTCGAGGCCCACGCTGGACCGGATCCTGGCGGACTGCACGCCCGAGGAGCGCCATGCGATGACGGTGGGAAACGCAGCCGCGCTCTACGGCCTGCCGATCGAGGCGTAGGGGAAGCCGACTCTCTCGTCTACACTCCCGCAGGTGTCGGCGCTCCGGACGCTCCCCCCGGCTTTTTTGACGCCCGTGCCCGGCCCCCGCTCGGCCGCGCTCGCCGCGCGCCTGGCCGCATGCGAGAGCCGCAACGTCACGGGCCTCACGCCCGGGCCCATCTTCTGGGAGCGGGCGCAGGGCGCCAACGTCTGGGACGTCGACGGCAATCGCTACGTCGATCTCACGGCCGGCTTCGGCGTCGCGAACGCGGGGCACGCGCATCCCAAGGTGGTCGCGGCCGTGCGCGAGCAGGCTTCGCTGCTGCTACACGGGCTGGGGGACGTGCACCCGTCCGCGCCGAAGGTGGAGCTGCTGGAGGCGCTCGTGCGCCGGTATCCGGGCGGCGTTCCCGCGCGCGGCGTGCTCGGCTCGTCGGGATCGGACGCGGTGGAGGCCGCGCTCAAGACCGCCCTGCTCGCGACCGGGCGCGCGGGCGTGGTGGCCTTCGAGGGCGCGTACCACGGCCTCACGCTCGGCGCGCTCGACACCACCTGGCGACGGGACTTCCGCGAGCCGTTCGCGGCGCGCCTGCCGGGGACCACCGCGTTTGCGCGCTTCGGCGACGCCGCGGACGTCCGGCGCGCGGCGAAGTCCTGCCGCGCGCCCGTCGGCGCGGTGCTGGTCGAGCCGGTGCAGGGACGCGGGGGCGAGCGCATCCCCCCGGCCGGCTTCCTCGCCGCGCTGCGCGCGCTCTGCGACGCCGAGGGCTGGCTGCTGATCGCGGACGAGGTGTACACCGGATTCGGTCGGACCGGCCGCTGGTTCGCCTGCGAGCACGAGGGCGTGATCCCGGACCTCCTGTGCGCGGGCAAGGGCCTCGCCTCCGGAATGCCGATCTCCGCCTGCCTCGGCCGCCTCGAGGTGATGGAGGCCTGGCCCCTCTCGCGCGGCGAAGCGCTGCACACGCAGACCTTCCTCGGCCACCCGCCCGGCTGCGCGGCGGCGCTCGCCTCGCTGGCGGTGATCGAAGCAGGGAAGCTGGTGGAGCGCGCCGCGGAGACGGGCGCCCGGGCGCTCCGGCACCTGCGCCGGCGGCTCGCGGGGGGCGCCGGGATCGCCGAGGTGCGGGGCCTCGGCCTGCTGCTCGCGGTCGAGTGCGAGGACGCGCAGCGGGCGGCGCGCGCCTGCGCCGGCGCGCTGCGCCGCGGCGTGATCGTGCTCGCATCGGGCGACGATGGCCGCGTGCTCTCCATCACGCCCCCGCTCGCGATCGAGCCCGAGGCGCTCGAGCTGGCGCTGGATCTGCTGGTCGAGGCGCTCGCGTGACGCGGGGAGCGGATCCCGCCCGCAGCGAGCTCGACGCGCGCGTGCTCGCCTGGATGCGCGAACCGGAGTGGCGCGACGACCCCGCGCGCTTCGAGGCGCTCGCGCTCGAGCTGTTCGCCTTCCAGTGGGAGCGCTGCCAGCCCTACCGGCGTTTCTGCGAGCGCCGAGGCGCGCGCCCGGCGACCATCACGAGCTGGCAGGAGATCCCCGCGGTGCCGACGGGCGCCTTCAAAGAACTGGAGCTGCGCAGCTTTCCCACCGAGCGCTCGGCGCACGTCTTCCGCACCAGCGGCACCTCGAGCGCCGCGCGCGGCGCCCTCCACCTCGACACGCTCGCGCTCTACGAAGCCTCCCTGCTGCCGAGCTTCGCGCGCCACCTGCTGCCGGATCTCGCGGCGGGGGAGCGCGCTCCGATCCTGGTGCTGGCTCCCTCCCCGGCGGAGGTCCCGGATTCGTCGCTCTCGCACATGTTCGGCGTGCTGCTGCGCGAGCGGGGGACGTCGGAGAGCGGCTTCTTCCTGCGCGGGGGCGCGCTCGAGGTCGACGCGCTGCTGGCGGCAATCGAGCGCGCGTCGGCGAGCACGTCTGCGCTGGTGCTGTGCGGCACCGCCTTCGCGTTCGTGTTCCTGCTCGACGAGCTCGCGCGCCGCGGACGTTCGCTCGCCCTCCCTCGCAGCGCGCGCATCATGGAGACGGGAGGCTTCAAGGGCCGCTCGCGCGAGCTCGGGCAGGGCGAGCTGTACGCCGAGCTCGAGGCGCGGCTCGGAGTACCCGCCGCGCGCATCGTGAACCAGTATGGAATGACGGAGCTCGCCAGCCAGTTCCACGATTCGGTGCTGCGCCTGCCCGCCGAGCCGCGCCGCAAGCTCGGCCCGCCCTGGACGCGCGTCGCGCTGCTCGATCCGGTGGGCGGCGGGCCCGCCCCCGAGCAGGCGGTCGGCCAGATCGTGGTGATCGATCTCGCCAACACCGGCAGCGTGCTCGCGCTCCAGACCGCGGACCTCGGGCGCCGGGTCGCAGACGGCTTCCACGTGCTGGGACGCGAGCCGGGGGCCGAGGCGCGCGGCTGCTCGATCGCCGCCGACGAGCTGCTCGCCGGGGCGGACGCGTGACGGCGGCCGAGATCCGCGAGCAGCTGGCCGAGCTGCGCGAGGCCGGCGTCAAGCTGCGCCGCCGCCCGGCGCGCGAGACGCACGCCTCGCTCGCCCGCGCGCTCGAGCTGTGGGCGAGCCCGGATTCGAGCTGGCGGCGGCGCCTCGAGCAGGAGCTGCCGGGCGCCACCGGCTTCTCGCGCGAGAACGTGCGCGAAGGGCTGGCGCGCGGGCTCGCGCCCTTTCGAGGCGAGGCGTGGCTCGCGCTGGTGCGCGCGGAGCTGGGCGATCCGGCGCGCCTCGACGCCGCGCAGGGCAGCATGCTCTCGGGCTTCGACGCCACCGCGGTGGTGCTGGCGGGATCCATCCCGCAGCCGACGCTGCTCGCGCTGCTCTCCCCGCTCGCGCTGCGCTCGCCCGTGCTCGCAAAGCCCGCGTCGCGCGATCCCGTGACGGCGGGGCTGGTGGCGGAATCGATCGCGGAGGTCGACCCCGAGCTCGGGCGCTGCATCGCGATCGCGCGCTTCGGCTCGGGCGACGAGGCCTGCCTGCGCGCGCTGCTCGAGGCCGACTGCGTGGCGGCCACCGGCTCGGACGCGAGCATCGCCGCGCTCGCCGCGCGCGTGCTGCCGAAGCAAAGGCTGATCGCCTCCGGCCACCGGCTCTCGCTGGCGGCGCTCGGCCCCGAGGCGCTGCGCGGCGATGCGCTGGCCGCCGCGGCCGAGGCCATCGCGCTCGACGCCGCGCTCTGGGATCAGCAGGGCTGCCTGTCACCGCTCGTGGTGTATGCCGTGGGCTCGGACCGCGAGGCGCCGGACCGGCTGGCGGAGGCGCTCGCCCGGGCGCTCGCGTCGCTGGAGCGGCGCCTGCCGCGCGGTCAGCTCGAAGCAGCCGCCGCGGCGGCCTTCCGGCAGGAGTGCGACGGCGCCGAGCTGCGGGCGGCCGCCGGAGGCGGCGTCCGCCTGCTGGGCGGCCCGGCGCAGCGCTACGCCGTCGTGCGTGAGGCCGATTCCGCGCCGCGCCCGGCCCCGTTGAACCGCTTCCTGCGCGTCAGTCCCGTCGAGAATCCGGAAGAGTTGCTGGCTTCGATCCGCCCGCTCGCGGCGCATCTCGCGGGCGTGGCGCTGGCGGGCTTCGGGCGGGACCTGGATCGCGTAGCGCGCGGCCTCGCCGATCTCGGCGCCTCGCGCCTGTGCCCGCCCGGAGAGCTCCAGTCGCCGCCGCTCGCTTGGCACCACGAGGGCCGCCCGGTGTTGCTGCCGTTCGCGAGGTTTACGGATCGCGAAGCCCCGATGTAGAGTGGGGAACCTTGCGAGCAGGGGGCCCGATGAAGATCGTCCTGGTCACCCCGAAGAACCCGACCAGTTTTTGGACCTACGACGAGATCCTCCCTGTCCTCGGCAAGCGCTGCATCTTCCCGAACCTCTCGATGCCCACCGTCGCCGGCATGACGCCGGAGCCGCACGAGGTGGTGCTCTGCGACGAGAACGTCGAGGAGATCGATTTCGACCAGGCAGCCGACGTGGTCGGCGTCACCGGCTACATCATCCACCGCGAGCGGATGTTCGAGATCATCGACGAGTTCCGCCGGCGCGGCCGCTTCGTGGTGGTGGGGGGGCCCTTCGCATCCCTGTGCCCCGAGCAGCTGCGCGGGCGCTGCGATGCGGTCTTCATCGAGGAGGCCGAGGAGACCTGGCCGCTGTTCCTGGCGGACTTCGCGGCCGGCGTCCCCAAGACGGAGTACCGGCCCGACGAGAAGCCGGACATGACGCTCTCGCCGACGCCACGCTTTGATCTGCTCCGCGTCGACCGCTACCACGCGCTCACCATCCAGTTCGCGCGCGGCTGCCCCTTCAACTGCGAGTTCTGCGACATCATCGTCGTGTACGGGCGCCGGCCGCGCGCGAAGAGCGTCGAGCAGGTGATGCGCGAGGTCCACGAGTGCCACCGGCTCGGCGCGCGGCAGGTCTTCATCGTCGACGACAACTTCATCGGGAACAAGAAGCTCGCCAAGGAGCTGCTGCGGGCGCTCGGCGTCTTCGGACGCGAGCACGGCTATCCGATCACGTTCCAGACCGAGGTCTCGCTCAACGTCGCGGGGGACGACGAGCTGCTCTCGCTGATGCACGCCGCGAACTTCACCACCATCTTCATCGGGATCGAGAGCCCGCGCCGGGAATCGCTCGCCGAGACGAAGAAGACGCAGAACCTGCGCGGGGATCTGGTCGAGAACGTGCGCAAGATCCAGTCCTACGGGATCCAGGTGCAGGCCGGCATGATCGTGGGCTTCGACCACGACGACACCTCCATTTTCGAGGAGCAGCTGCGCTTCATCCAGGAGGCGCGCATCCCCGTCTCGATGACCGGGATGCTCCAGGCCATGCCCAAGACGCCGCTCTACGAGCGCGTGGAGCGCGAGGGCCGCTTGATCACCGAGTCGACCGGGGATCAGTTCGTGCTCTCGAACATCGTCCCCCAACGGATGACCCGCCGCGCGCTCTATCAGGGCTACCGCTGGCTCGCCGAGCAGCTCTACGATTTCCGGAACTACCGCGCGCGCACGCTCGAGTTCCTGCTGCACCGCGGCGCGCAGATCACGGGCGGGCGGAACATCCGCCCGGGCGACCTGCGCCGGCTCGCGAGCGTGCTGCGCGATACCGTGCTGCTGGGCGGACCGCGGCGCGCCTGGTTCACGCTCACGCTGCTCGGTGCGACCCTGCTGCGGCGCCCGTCGGTGTTCAAGGAGGCGGTGTCCTTCGCGATCGTCCACAAGGCGTTCTACGAGTACATCCGCGAGCTCCAGACGCTCCTCGACCGCGCGCTCCAGGACCTGGACCCCGCTTCCAAGCCCCGGTGATCACTGTCTTTTCCAGGGCTCTTCCTTTACAGGACTGAAACGGTCCGGTATCCTCGGCCGCATGATCCGGCTCTCCCGCATCTCCGATTACGGCATCGTGCTGATGGCCTGCCTGGCCGAGCAGCCCGCCGAGGCCCAGCTCAGCGCGCGCGACATCGCCGAGCGCACGCAGCTGCCGCTGCCGGTGGTGAGCAAGATCCTGAAGGCGCTCACGCGCGAGGGTCTGCTGCTCTCGCAGCGCGGGCCGCGCGGAGGCTACAGCCTGGCGCGCCGCCCGAACGACATCAACGTGGTGGAGATGATCACCGCGCTCGAGGGCCCGATCGGGCTCACCGAGTGCACCATGCATCCGGGCCAGTGCGTGCAGGAAGCCAATTGCCACGTGCGCAAGCCCTGGCAGCAGATCAATCACGTGGTCCGCAGCGCGCTCGCGCGCGTGACGCTCGCCGAGCTGGCTTCGCTCGGCGGCCGTTAGGAAGAGCGCCATGTCGGAATCCCAGAACGCGACCCTCGAGAAGCTCGCCGAGCGCGAGTACCAGTACGGCTTCGTCACCGACATCGAATCCGAATCGGTGCCGCCCGGCCTCGACGAGGGCATCGTCCGGCTGATCTCGAGCAAGAAGAACGAGCCCGAGTGGCTGCTCGCGTGGCGGCTCAAGGCGCTGGAGCGCTTCCTCCAGCTCGCCGCGGACGGGACCGAGCCGACCTGGGCGATGGTCGACTATCCAAAAATCGATTACCAGAAGATCATCTACTACTCGGCCCCCAAGCAGCGCAAGCAGCTCAGCAGCCTCGACGAGGTCGACCCCGAGCTGCTGCGCACCTACGAAAAGCTGGGGATCTCGCTGGCCGAGCAGAAGAGACTCACCGGCGTGGCGGTCGACGCCGTCTTCGACAGCGTCTCGGTCGCCACCACCTTCCGCGCCGAGCTCGAGAAGCAGGGCATCCTCTTCTGCTCGTTCTCGGAGGCGGTCCAGCAGCATCCCGAGCTGGTGCGCAAGTACCTGGGCTCGGTGGTGCCCTACTCGGACAACTTCTTCGCGACCCTGAACTCGGCGGTCTTCACCGACGGCTCCTTCGCCTACGTGCCCAAGGGCGTCCGTTGCCCGATGGAGCTCTCGACCTATTTCCGGATCAACGCCGTCGGCACGGGGCAGTTCGAGCGCACGCTGATCATCGCCGACGAGGGCGCGAGCGTGAGCTACCTGGAGGGCTGCACGGCCCCCAAGCGCGACGAGAACCAGCTGCACGCGGCGGTGGTCGAGCTGGTGGCGCTCGACGACGCGACCATCAAGTACTCGACCGTCCAGAACTGGTACCCGGGCGACAAACACGGGGTTGGCGGGATCTACAACTTCGTCACCAAGCGCGGCGCCTGCCGCGGCAAGCGCTCGAAGATCTCCTGGACCCAGGTCGAGACCGGCTCGGCGATCACCTGGAAGTATCCGAGCTGCATCCTCCAGGGCGACGATTCCATCGGCGAGTTCTACTCGGTGGCGATGACGACCAATTATCAACAGGCCGACACCGGCACCAAGATGATCCACATCGGCCGCAACACCAGCAGCACGATCGTTTCGAAGGGAATCTCGGCGGGGCACGGGCGCCAGGCGTACCGCGGCCTCGTGCACGTCTCGCCCCGCGCGGTGGGCGCGCGCAACCATTCCCGGTGCGATTCGCTGCTGCTCGGCAGCACCTCTTCCGCCCACACCTTCCCGTACCTCGAGATCGAGAACGCCACCGCGCAGGTGGAGCACGAGGCCACCACCTCGAAGATCGGCGAGGACCAGCTTTTCTATTGCCGGCAGCGGGGCCTCTCGGAAGAGGACGCCGTCTCGCTGATCGTGAACGGGTTCTGCAAGGAGGTCTTCCGCGAGCTCCCGATGGAGTTCGCGGTGGAGGCCCAGAACCTGCTCTCCCTGTCCCTCGAAAACACCGTAGGCTGAAATGCTCGAGCTCTCGAACCTGCACGCCAGCGCCGGCGGCGCGAAGATCCTCAAAGGCATCGATCTGGTGGTGCGCGCCGGCGAGGTGCACGCCGTGATGGGGCCGAACGGCTCGGGCAAGAGCACGCTCGCGAACGTGCTCGCCGGGCGCCCGGGCGTCGAGATCACGCAGGGCTCCGTGCTCTTCGAGGGCAAGGACCTGACGGCGCTCTCTCCCGAGGAGCGGGCGCGCGCGGGGATCTTCCTGGCCTTCCAGTATCCGGTCGAGATCCCGGGCGTCGCGAACAGCTACTTCCTGAAGGCCTCGCTCAACGCGATCCGCAAGGCGCGCGGGCTCGCCGAGCTGGATGCAATGGACTTCCTCGCCCTGGTGCGCGAGAAGGCCAAGCGTGTCGAGATGGACGAGAAGTTCCTCCAGCGCGCCGTCAACGAGGGCTTCTCCGGCGGCGAGAAGAAGCGCAACGAGATCCTCCAGATGGCGATCCTGGAGCCCAAGCTGGCGGTTCTCGACGAGACCGACTCGGGCCTCGACATCGACGCGCTGCGCGTGGTCGCGAACGGCGTGAACGCGCTGCGCAGCCCCGAGCGGGCGCTGCTGGTGATCACGCACTACCAGCGGCTGCTCGACTACATCGTTCCGGATTTCGTGCACGTGCTCTCGGGCGGGCGGATCGTGCGCTCGGGGGGCAAGGAGCTGGCGCTCGAGCTGGAGCAGAAGGGCTATGGCTGGCTCGGCGCGGCGGCGCCCCGATGAGCGCCCTGGAGGCCGCCCGGGATCACTTCGTCGCGAGCGCGCGCGCGTTCGCGGCAGCCGCAGACCCGCGCGACCCGGCCTGGCTCCGGTCGCTGCGTGCGGAAGCCGCGGCGAGCTTCGCCGAGCAGGGGCTTCCCACCACCCGGCTCGAGGAGTGGCGCTACACCAACCTGACGCCGCTCGCGAAGACGCGCTTCGAGCTGCCCGGCGCGGAGCCCGCCGCCGTCGATCGCGAAGCGGTGGAAGCGGTCTGCTTCCCGGTCTTCGCGTGCAGCGTCTTCGTCTTCGTGGACGGCCGCTTCCGGCCGGAGCTCTCCTCTCCCCGCGCGCTCTCCGGGAACCTTCGCGTCGAGAGCCTGGCGGAGCTGCGGACCCGCGCGCCCGCGCGGCTGGCGGGCCAGCTCGGCCGCCTCGCCGATCCCAAGCGCCATCCCTTCGTCGCGCTGGGCACCGCCTGCCTCGACGACGGCGCCTGCCTCTTCGTGCCGCGGGCCACCCGGGTGGAGCAGCCGATCCACGTGGTGCAGATCGCGAGCGGCGCCGCGCCGGACCGCGTCTGCCATCCCCGCCTGCTGCTGGTCGCCGAGCCCGGGAGCCAGGTCACCGTGATCCAGGACTTCGTCTCCCTCGCGGGAGCGCGCGGCTTCAGCAACGCCGTGGCCGAGGTCTCGGTCGGGCAGGGCGCGGCGGTGGATCTGGTGCTGCTCCAGCGCGAGAACGCGGAGAGCTTCCACGTCTCGAACCTCGAGGTGCGGATCGCGCGCGACGCGCGCTTCGCCGCGCATACCCTGACGCTCGGCGGCGGCTTCGTGCGCAACGACCTGAACGCCGTGCTCGAGGAAGAAGGCGCTTCGCTGCGGCTCGACGGGCTCACCGTCGCGGGCGGCAGCTCGCTGGTCGACAACCACACGGTGGTGGACCACGCGCTCCCGCACGGCGAGAGCCGCCAGCGCTACAAGTGCGTGCTCGGAGGCCGCGCGCGCGGCGTCTTCCGCGGCCGCGTGGTGGTGCGGCCCGACGCGCAGAAGACGAACGCCTCGCAGTCGAGCGCCAACATCCTCTTGAGCGAGGGCGCCGAGATCGACGCCAAGCCCCAGCTCGAGATCTGGGCCGACGACGTCAAGTGCAGCCATGGCGCGACGATCGGCCGGCTCGACGAGAACGCGCTCTTCTACCTGCGCTCGCGCGGCATCGGAGAGGCCGCGGCGCGCGATCTGCTCGTCCAGGGCTTCGCGGCCGAGCTGCTCGCGAGCCTGCCCTCGCCCGCGCTGGCCGAGGGCCTGACGGAGCTGCTGCGCGAGCAGATGCGCCGCGCCGGGGCGGGGGAGGCGGCGTGAACAAACTCGATCCCGAGCGCGTCCGCGCGGACTTCCCGATCCTGGGCACGCAGGTGCACGGCAAGCCCCTCGTCTTCCTCGACAGCGCCGCCAGCGCGCAGAAGCCTCGCTCGGTGCTCGACGCCATGCAGCGCTTCTACGAGACCAGCTACGCGAACGTACACCGGGGCGTCTACCAGCTCTCGGAGCGCGCCACCCAGGCCTTCGAGGGCGTGCGCAGCCAGGCGGCCCGCTTCATCGGCGCCGCCGAGGCCCGCGAGATCGTCTTCGTGCGCGGAACCACCGAGGCGATCAACCTGGTCGCGCACGGGATCGCGCGCACCACGCTCGGGCCCGGCGACGAGGTCCTGATCACGGAGCTGGAGCACCACTCGAACATCGTCCCCTGGCAGATGGCGTGCCAGGAGCGCGGCGCCAAGCTGCGCGTGGTCGGGATTGACGACCGCGGCGATCTCGTGCTCGAGGAGCTCGACAAGCTGCTCGGCCCGCGCACGAAGCTGCTGGCGCTCGCGCACGTCTCGAACGCGCTCGGCACCGTGAACCCCGTGCGCGAGATCGTGAAGCTCGCGCACGCGCGCGGCGTGCCCGTGCTGCTCGACGGCGCCCAGGCGGTGCCCCACCAGAAGGTCGACGTGCGCGAGCTGGGCTGCGATTTCTACGCCTTCTCCTCGCACAAGCTGTTCGGCCCGACCGGCGTCGGCGTGCTCTACGGCCGCGCGGACGCGCTCTCGGCGCTCCCCCCCTACCAGGGCGGCGGCGACATGATCCTCTCGGTCCGCTTCGAGGAGACCACCTACCAGGGCATCCCGCACAAGTTCGAAGCGGGGACGCCGGACATCGCGGGCGTGATCGGACTCGGCGCGGCGATCGACTACGTGAGCGCGCTCGGTCTCGACGCGATCGCCGCCCACGAGCACGAGCTGCTGCGCTACGCGAGCGAGCAGCTCGCGCGCGTGCCCGGCCTGCGCCTGATCGGAACCGCGCGCGAGAAGGCGGCGGTGGTCTCGTTCGTTCTCGACGGGGTGCACGCGCACGACGTCGGGACGATCCTCGACCAACACGGGATTGCCGTGCGCACCGGCCACCACTGCGCCCAGCCGGTGATGGAGCGCTATGGGATCCCTGCCACCGTGCGCGCCTCCTTCGCCCCCTACAACGTGAAAGCCGACGTCGACGCCCTGCTGCGAGGGCTCGCGCACGTCCGCAAGGTCTTCGCCTGATGTCGGATCTGCGCGAGCTCTACCAATCGGTGATCCTGGATCACAACAAGGCGCCGCGGAACCTGCGCCGGCCCGCGAGCGCCAACCGCACCGCCGAGGGCCGCAATCCGCTCTGCGGCGACCAGCTCACCGTGTTCCTCGAGGTGGAGAACGACGTGGTCAAGGATGCCGCCTTCCAGGGCTCCGGCTGCGCCATCTCGACGGCCTCCGCCTCGCTGATGACCGAGGGCGTGAAGGGGCGGCGCGTCGACGAGGTCGAAAAACTATTCGAGGGCTTCCACCGTCTGCTGACCTCCGATCCCGCGTCGCCCGCCGAAGACGAGGGCCTCGGCAAGCTCGCGGTCTTCAGCGGCGTGCGCGAGTTCCCGGTGCGGGTGAAGTGCGCGACGCTGGCGTGGCACACGCTGCGCGCCGCGCTGCACGGGAGCAGCGTGCCGGCGAGCACGGAATGAGCGAAGGGGCTGGCATGCAACCTCCTCCCCCGGCGACTCTCACGGCCGGAGAGGGCGCGTCGCAGATCCGCGAGCGCGTGATCGAGCAGCTCCGCACGGTCTTCGACCCGGAGATCCCCGTCAACATCTACGAGCTCGGGCTGATCTACGAGGTGACCGTCGACGACACCGGACAGGTGGCGATCCGCATGACGCTCACCTCTCCGATGTGTCCGGCCGCCGAGCAGCTCCCGCCCGAGGTGGAGAGCAAGGCCCGCGGCGTCGCGGGCGTCTCCGACGTGAAGCTCGATCTGGTCTGGGATCCGCCCTGGAACCCGAGCATGATGTCCGAGGCGGCCAGGCTCGATCTCGGCATGGTCTAATCGTCCATCCCGGCCAGCATCTCGTTCAGCAGCAGCGAAGCTTCCGGGCTGGACAGGATGTCGACGTGGCCGAAGGGAAGCGGCCAGCGGTTCTTGGCCTCGCGCACCACCTGCCAGCGGATCGCGCTCGGCACGCTGATCGTCTGGTCCTGCACGCCGAAGACCATGTGATAGGCGATCGAATCGGGGAGATGGCGGGGCTGCTTCGCCTCCTTGTCCTCGAAGAACATTGCCTGGATGAACTCGCTGTCCTGCGCGACGTCGCGCCAGGAGTCGATCACCACCGGCGACCGTTCGACGCCCATCTTGGCGGAGGCCACGCCTTCCCAGGGCGTCGAGAACGACACGAAAAGATGGATGGGATCGTTCTCGACGCGGCCGTGGTGCTCGAGCAGGAAGGCCCGCGACACCAGCCCTCCCATGCTGTGGGCGACCACCGCCATCTTCTGGAATCCGTAGCGCGCTTCGAGCCCCGCGATCCGCTCGGTCAGGAAATGCGCCACCGCCTCCAGCCGCGCGCCCGAGGGATAGAAGAAGAACCAGGGCTGGAAGCGCTTGCGGTCGAGCCCCGCGATCAGCTTCGCGAACTGCTGCGGGTAGCCCTCGGCGCCGTGCACGAAGAGCACCGGGATCTTGTTCGGATCGTAGGGCTCGAGGAAGTACACGCCCGGCCCCAGCTTCCACGCGAACTCGTAGACGTCGAGGAAGCCGAGCTTCCCGCTCGCCTCGCCGAAGGCGGGATCGGCGAGGTCGACCAGCTTGCCCTCCACCGCCAGCTGGTCGAGGGAGACGAAGGTCTGGTCCTCGTGGGAACGCACCGCGAGGTCGGCGGCCTGCCTGGCGAGGGGATCGAAGCTGTCGAGCACGAAGCGGCCGTCGCGGGGAACCACGAGCCGCATCCCGTCCACGCGCTGCCCTGGCGCGAGCTCGACCAGCTGCTCCGGATGCAGCACGTTCAGCGCCGGCTCGTCCGAGTAGCGCTGATCGCGGTTCAGATCCTGGAAGGCGCCGACCGCATAGCAGCCGGGGACCAGCCCCGCGTACCAGCGGCCCGGGCGCTGGAGCAGGGTATGGCTCACGAGCTCGAGCTTTCCGCGCGCGCGCGCGAAGGCGGCCCGCAGCTCGGGATCCGCCGACTGCGACGGATTCTCGCCGCGGACCACGGAATCCCGGATCGCGCTCCAGTCCTCGTCGCAGGGGAACGAAGCGACCAACACGACCAGCCAGCCGTCGGACCCGTCCGCCGCCTCGACCGAGCCGCCGAGGTAGGACTGCTCCGCCAGGATCTGCTGGGATCTGCGGACCTCGAGCAGATCGCCGACCGCGCAGCCCGCCAGCAGCGACGCGAGCAGCGCGAGCGCGAGCAGCCGCGCTCCGCTCAGCTCACGGTGCGCGGCACCCCGAGCCAGGCGTCGGCGAGCCGCACCGCCGCGGGGTTCACGAACAGATGCCGGAGCTTCCACACCGGAGAGTGCCATTCCGCCTCCTTCAACTCGCCGTCCAGGAGCTGCGTCACCAGGACCGCCGCGTGACCCGCCAGGGTGTCGAGGATCTGCTCGCCGAGGTCGGCGGACGCCTTCCCTGGAGCGCCGCTGTAGGTCTCCTCCGAGAAGAAGCGGATCCCCGCCCGGAACGACGCGAGCATCTGGCCGAGGTTCGCGAGCTTGCCGCGCTGCGCTTTCGGGCGCGTCTCGCCCCGCTCCTCCAGCCAGAGCTCGACGCTGCGCCGCGGCAGCTCCTTGAAGGCCGGATCCACCCACTCCGGATGCAGCGCCAGCAGCTGCGAGGTTTCCACCAGGCCGCCGTGGGTATCGCCCTCGAAATCCGCCTTGCTGACGCCCGGGAGATGCCCGAGCACGTCGCCGAGCTCCGAGCCGCCGCCGTTCAGCCGCGTGAGCAGCGCGGAGAAGATGCACAGCATCCGGATCCCGCGTTCGCGCGCGACGCGGTCGCACGCCACCTCGATCGAGAGGAAATGCCGCGGACTTCCGTGGAAGTTCGAGACCAGCACGTCGCGAAAGCCCTGCGCGGCGAGCGAGCGGCCGAGATCCTCGATCAGCGCGATCGTGGTCGAGGGCCGGAACGCGAGCGAGCCCGGCTGCGGCACGGGATCCGACGCCGCGTAGATGAACGGGAGCTTCATGAAGGTTCGTCCCCGATGCCTCTCCGGCAGGAAGCGCAGCATACGCGCGGCCAGCCCCTCACCCTCGAGCGCGTCCGCGCCGAGCGGAAGATGCGGGCCGTGGACCTCGAGGGGAGAGCAGGTGACGAGCACCACGGTGCGCGCCCGATCCAGCTGATCGAACTGGCGCTTCGTGAGCGTCTCCCAACGCAGCAGCCTGACGGCTTCTTCCATCTCCGCCTCCGTCCGGTTCGGACTTTCAGACCCGCATCGGCATGATCGCAGCCACGATCAGGCCCAGCCACGCCGCGTCGATCAGGCCGATCGCGAGCAGGTTGCGCGAGGCGAGATAGAACGAACTGGCCATGATCTCCACCAGCACGAAGACCAGCGCGAGCGCGGGAATCATCAACATCACGACCGGCGCGATCGCGCCCGCGGCGACGCCGGCGACCAGCACCAGCAGCACGACCACGCGGCCGGCGGCAGAGTACAGCCCCGCGGAGAGGGGCCGGCCCCGGCGCAGCAGCGCCTGCATCGCGAGCGCGAGCGGAAGGAAGCCGAGCGTGACGAGCGCGAAGACGGCCATCCGCTCCGGCGTGAGCGAGAGCCGGTGCAGGAAGCTGCCGATCGGCTGGAGCAGCACGTAGATCCCGATCGTCCCGAGCGCGGCTCCCAGCAGGCTCCGCCCGGGAGCCGCGAACAGGGACGCGAACTGCGCGCGATCGCGCAGATGGAGTGCGATCAGCAGCGCGATCCCGGCCAGCGCGAAGTGGACGACGACCTCGTCCCCGATCTCGATCGAGAGGATCGCGCCGGGGTTTCCGAGCGAGACGAGCGGCATGCTCGCGATCAGCGCCGCCGCCAGCAGCAGCAGGCCCATCGCTCGCTTCGAATCGGGCAGGTGCTCGGCGGTCGGCGTGAGGCCTCCGATCAGGAGCCCGAACCCCGGGAGCAGCAACGCCATCGAGACAGCGAGCAGCGCCACCACCGGGCCGCGTGGATCCGAGGCAGCCGGCGCGACGCTGCGCTCGCTCCCGAAGGCGGAATCGAGCCAGGCCACCATCTGGTAGAAGGCGAGATCCGACCAGAGGATCGTCAGATGGTCGGCTCCCGGAATCTCGACCCTGCGCACCGCCGTGCCCTGCCGGAAATCGCCGTAGGTCTCGCCGAGCGCCGGCTGCTGCGCGCCGGCGAGCCGCGCGGCGAGCTTGCCGGTGCGCGCCTCGATCCGCTCGGGATCGCCGGTCGCGTAGAGGAAGAGCACGTTCGCGGGACGCTGCGGGCCGAGCATCGACCAACCACCGGAGATCGCCACCACCGCGTCGAGTCCGGAGTCGCGCGTCGCGAAATCGAGCGCGGCGCCGGCGCCCATCGAGTGCCCCATCACCGCGATCCGCGAGCCGTCGACCAGCGGCGAGGTGCGCAAGAAGTCGACCGCCGCCGCGTAGTCCGGCGCCAGGGCATCCGCGCGGCCGCGGCCGGCCGGAAACGGATTGCGATTCTCGCCGTGGCCCCGATGGTCGAGCGTGAGGACGGCGAAGCCCGAGCCGGCTAGCTTGCGCGCCAGCCCGCTCATGTTGGCGCGGTCCGAGCTGATGCCGTGCGTGAGGACGACGACGGGAGGCCGCGCTCCGGGCGGCGGCGGATCGGTGAACGCGGAAGCCGCGTCGCCGGAAGCTGGCATCGGCAGGAAGAGCGTGGCGGGGACTCCGCCCTCCAACGTGAGATCGGCGTGGGGAGGTCCCCCCCGTTCGAGGCGGCCCAGCCAGGCGCTCGCCAGCAGGAAGACCGCGAAGGCGGCGAGCGAGACCAGCGAGAGGATCGGGGCGAGCGAACGGGGCTTGCGCATCGCGCCATGAAACCCAGCGCCGCGCTCGAAGTCAACGCATTCGCGCGCGTGGTATCCTCCGCCGCTTGCCGAACCCCACCGAAGCCACAGGGCGGGTCGAGCGCGTCCTCGTCACGGGCGCCAACGGAAACCTCGGCCGGCGCCTGCTCGAGCGCATCGCGCGCGACCCCGCTGCGCGTCGCCGCGTGCGCGCGCTGGTGCGATCCAAGGCGGCGGCCGCGGTGCTCGAGCGTCTGCCGGAGGGCATCCGCCCCGAGGTGTCGGTCGTCGACTACACCGACAGCGAGGCGCTGGTGCGCGCGGCCGAGGGCTGCACCGGCGCCGTCCACCTGGTGGGCATCATCCGCGAGACGCGCGGCAGCCGTTACGCCGACGCCCACGAGGCGACCACCCGGGCCCTGGCGGCGGCGGCTCCGCGCGCGGGCCTGCGCCGGATCGTGTACCTGAGCATCCTCGGCTCGCGCCCGGATGCGAGCAACGCCTGCCTCGCCTCCAAGGGCCGCGCTGAGCAGATCCTGCTCGCGGGGGCGGTGCCGGCGCTGGTGCTGCGCGTTCCGATGGTGATCGGCGCGGGCGATTTCGTGTCGCGGACGCTGCGCAAGCAGGCGCGCGCGCGCTTCGTGCCGTTGCTGCGCGGCGGACGCGGGCGCGAGCAGCCGATCGACGGCGACGACGTGGTCTCCGCGATCCTCGCCGGGCTCGGGCTCCCCGCCGCCGCCCATCTCGCGCTGGATCTCGCCGGCCCGGAGTCGCTCTCGCGCCGCGAGCTGCTCGCGCGCTCGGCGCGCCTCTGGAACAGCCATCCGATCGCGATCCCGCTCCCCTACGCGCTGGAGCACGCGATGGCCCTGGCCGCGGAAACGCTGCTCGCGAACCCCCCGCTCACGCGCGCCATGCTGGGCGTGCTCGACCACGACGACGACATCGATCCCAAGCCGGCCTGCGACCGGCTCGGCCTCCAGCTGACCCCGCTCGACGCGACGCTGCGCCGCTGCGTCGGGCCCGGCTCGGAGGGCGCGTGAGCGAGGCTCCCGACCCGGCTGCGCGCAGCGGCGGCTCCTGGCTCCGGCGCGGCATGCCCTGGCTGATCACGCTGCTCTGCTTCGGCGTCCTCTACTGGAAGATCCAGGGACAGGCGGCGCGCGACGGAAAGACGACGCTGGACTTCCTCGCCAGCGTGTTCGCCGGCGTGAGCTGGACCCGCTGGCTGGCGCTGATGATCCCCTACTCCGCCTTCTTCCTGATCATCGACTCGCTGGTGATTTGGCGCGTGATCAACTGGTTCAACACCAGATTGGGTTACCTCGAGATCCTGCCGATCCGGGCCAGCGCCTACATCATCTCGATCCTCGACGAGCGGATCGGCAAGGGAGCGATCGCCTACTACCTGCACCGGCGCGACGGCGTCCCCGGCTGGCAGGTGGGATCCTCCATGCTCTTCGTGATGTTCTGCGAGATCTTCTACCTGCTCACCTGGGCGACGCTGGGCGTGGCGCTGCGCGGCGACCGGCTGCCGCCGGTGTTCCACGCGATTCCGTGGATCGCGCTGGGAGCCGTCGGCGTCCTCGCCGTGTGGCTGCTCTACTTCCAGGGCGTGATCGCGCCGGGATCGACCCTGCGCGACCGGCAGATCTTCCACGCTTTCCGGCGTGCCAGCCTTTGGAACTACGCGGCGTTCATCGTGCTGCGGTCCCCGGCGATGATCGCGGGCGTGGTCGTCTACACGCTGGCGCTTCGCCTGTTCGGGGTCGAGGCGGAGCTGCTCGACATGCTCGCCTTCGTGCCCGTGGTGTTCTTCGGCGCCGCGGTGCCCGGGCCATTCCGCGCCGTCGCGATCACGCTCTGGACGTACCTCTATCCCGAGAATCCCGGCCAGATGGCCGCCTTCGGGCTGGTGCAGCACAACTTCTTCGTCTTCTTCAACGCGGCGATCGGGCTGCTCTTCCTGCGCCGGACGAACCGCGAGCTCGCGCGAGCAGGCGCAGGCGGTCGCTGATCGAGAGCAGGGTCGAGACCACCAGCGCCCAGCCGAGCGCGCGTACCAGCGAGGGGCCCGGCCAGCCGAGTCCGAGCGCGTCGCGCACCACGGGAACCGCGACGATCACGTAGTACGCGATGCCGTTCCAGCGGCCGAGGGCGCTGGCCCGGAGTCCGCGCGAGCGCATCAGCTTCGAATCGAGCGCGTATTGGAGGAAGGCGAAGGCGATCAGCGGCGCCAGGGGCCAGGGGAGCGCGCCCACGGAGGCCAGCGCCGCGGCGCCGGCGCTGACGAAGACGGCGTCCACCGCATGGTCGAAGAAGGCGCCGCGATCCGAGGTCTGACCGCGGGCGCGCGCCACGCGGCCGTCTGCGAAATCGGTCGCGGCTGCGAGCGCGAAGATGCTTGCAGCCAGCCCGTGGGCTCCCTCCCGGACCGCGAGCACGAAGAGCGGAACGGCCAGCAGCCGGAGCAGCGTGAGGGCGTCAGCCATGCTGGCCCGCGCGGCGCCGGCGCTCGAAGGCAAAGAGCACGGCGGTGACGACGGCGAGCGCGATCGTGGTCTGATCGCCGGAGCGCAGCGACTCCGCGATCACGCGGTCGCCGAGCTTCGCGAGCGGCTGCCGTCCCGACCCGGGCGTGGTGACCACCGGCTCGATCTTCGGCGGGTCCGAGAGGGTGATGCGGACGTAGTGGAAGTCCGCGCCCGGCTGGACGTCCTTCCCGCCGCCGCCGGAGACGACCAGCGTCACGCCGTACTGGTTCCCGACCTCGAAGCGGTGGATGTGTCCGGCGCACAGCAGTGTCACGCGCGCGTCGCGCAGCAGATCCAGCAGCCGCCTCGCGGCGGCCGGGTCCTCGATCACGTGCCCCTTGCCCAGCGGCCTGGGGGCCGGGGGATGCGGGCGGTAGGGAGGGCAATGCGTCAGCACCACGGTCCAGCGGGGACCCGGCGCGGGGGGCGGCGGCCGCCGGAGCGCCTCCTCGAGGAAGCGGAACGACGCCTCGGAGACGGTGTCGCCGGCGGTGTCCAGCAGCACGAGGCGCAGGCCGTCCTTCTCCACCACCCGGTCGCGGCCGCCGAAGCGATCGTCCCACGCCTGGTAGCCTCCCGCCTCGCCGTCCCGGTCGTGGTCGCCCGGAACCGCGAAGACCGGGAAGGGAAGCGCCTCGGCCGCCTTCAGGAAGCGCCCGTACTCGCGGGCGCCGCGGTAGCCGATGTCGCCCGCGTGCAGCACCAGCAGCGCGGGCTCCTTCGCCATCGCGCGAAGGTTCGCGCGCAGCTCCGGCGAGGCCGCGCCGGAATCGCCGATCAGGAGCAGCACCGGGGTCTCGGGGACGCTCGCGGCGGCGAGGCGCTGCTCGGCCTGCGCGAAGAGCGTCCCCTCGCTGACTCTATATTGTGTCGTGACGCGCGCGCCGACGTGGGTGGCGCCGACCAGCACCGTCAGGAAAGCGGTCAGGCGGGCGAGGCGAGCCAGGCTCATGCGGCGAATCCAGCAGCCGTGGAGCGGCGTTCGACTCTACCCGCGCGTGCTACGCTGCGCCCGCGCCGGGGGGTTCCTTGAGGCTCGAACACGCCAGCGTCGTCGCAGCGGCGATCTTCGCGATCGCCTGCTCGGACGGCGGGGATGCCCCTGCGGACGCGGACTCCGAGCAGGCGGCCGCGGTGAAACGCGGCCGGCAGATCTACCAGAACGTCTGCATGGCCTGTCACAACGGCGATCCGACGCAGCCCGGATCGCTCGGTCCCCCGATCGCCGGCGCCTCGCTCGCGCTGCTCGAAGCCAAGGTGCTGCGCGGCGAGTACCCGCCCGGCTACACGCCCGCGCGTTCCTCGCAGGCGATGCCCCGCTTCGAGTACCTGAAGGACCGGCTCCCCGACGTCGCCGCGTACCTACAGCAGGATTGACTGCGCCAGGTACAGCACCAGCGTGACGCCGAGCCCGAAGTGGATGGTGCCCTTCACCGTCGCGAGCGGCTTCTGGAGCGGCTTGCCGGTGCCCGAGAGCGCGTTCCACTCCAGCACGGCGGCCAGCGCCAGGAAGACGAGCCAGTAGGCGCCGAGCATCCCCTCGCCCATGTCGAGCGCCGAGGTGAGCGACGGGAAGTGGCTCGCGGCGGCCATGAAGAACAGCATCGGGATCGAGAAGAGCGTGTTCGTGCGCGACGCCAGCCCGGCGCGCGCCCCCCGGCCCGCGGCCGCCGGATCCGCCTGGCCGCCGCCGGCGACGGCGTTCGCCGAAGCGATCACCACCTGCTGGGCGGGCCAGATCACGAACCAGACGTTGAACCACATCAGGGTGCCGAGGAGACCGCCGGTCAGGATCCGCGTCATGTAGCCGCTGGCGAGCGGCATGCCTTCGTGGCCGAGCTTGGTGAGCGCGATCAGCCAGCCGGTCAGGAACGTGATCATGGCGCCCCAGCGGAACCACCAGAGCGCGTTCGGGACGAGCCCGCGAACCATCGGGCTGCGCGCCTGCCCGCCGAGCTCGGTCCCGAAGAAAGGCGTTTGGATCAGGTTGAAGTAATAGAGAACCCCGATCCAGGTGATCCCGGCCAGGAAGTGGAACCAGCGGAGCAGGAAGTACCAACCTTCCAGGCTGAAGATCTCCATGCGCTTCCCTCCTTCTCTACGGTGCGTGCTCGCTTCGGGGGCCGAGTTTACCCGCAATCCGCGCGCTTTCCCCCGCCAAATGCAGGCCGTGTGTCCGTCTCACGCCCAGCGCGGGATGCGCGTGGCGATCTTCCCCCAACCGAGGCGCGCGAACAAAGGCTCGATCGCCGCGCGGTCGGCGCCGCGCCAGACCAGCCCGGACAGCTCGCTGGCGATTCCGGGCACGTCGCGCCGCAGCGTCGCCAGCGAGCGCGTGAGCAGCGCGCGCTCGCGGTGCGCCTCGATCCGCGCGGCGACGCTCGCCGCGCCGCGCACCCCGGCGTCCGACCAGGCCGCGGCATCCGCCGGAATCCCCTCGATGCTGCCGAAGCGGCGCAGCGCCGCCGCCGCGCTCTTGGGCCCCACGCCCGGGACGCCCGGCAGGTTGTCGACGGCGTCTCCCACCAGGCCGAGGTAATCCGGGATCTGCTCGGGATCCACCCCGAAGCGGGCGCGCACCGCGTCCGCGTCGCGCAGCTCGTCGCGCGCCAGGTCGTAGAGGTTGACCCGGCCGTCCTCGCGCACCAGCTGCGCGAGGTCCTTGTCGGTGGTCACGATCACCGCGCTCGCGCGCTGCGCCAGCAGGCGCTCCGCTAGCGTCGCGATCAGGTCGTCCGCTTCGAAATCCGGGAGGACGTAGACCTCGAGGCCGAGCGCGCGCGTCAGCTCCATGCAGAGATCGAACTGGGGCGCGAGATCGGGGGGCGTCTCGCCGCGCTGGGCCTTGTAGCCCGGCTCGATCGCGTTGCGAAAGCTCTGGTCCGAGAAGTCGAAGGCGACCGCGGCGTGCGTGGCTTCGACCTGGGCCAGGTACTTGAGCAGCGTGTTCGCGTAGCCGTAGGCCGCGTTGGTGGGCGTGCCGTCGGGCGCGCGCATCGGAGGCAGCGAGTGATAGGCGCGGAAGACGTAGACGGGACCGTCGATCAGGTGCACGACGGGCGCGCGCGAAGCCATGCGCTGGTCAGCGTTGCGGGGCGAAGCTGCGCTCCTCGAGCACCGACTCCGTGAGGCTCGCGGCGGCTTTGTGCAGATCCACGCTGCGCGCAATGCGCGTCTGCCGGCGCGTGATCTCGACCTTGCCCTCCTTGAGCCCCTTCGGGCCCACGGTCAGGCGGTAGGGGATCCCGATCAGGTCGGCGTCGTTGAACTTGACGCCGGGGCGCTCGTCGCGGTCGTCGAGCAGGACCTCGATGCCCGCGCCGCGCAGCGCGTCGTAGATCCCCCCGGCGGCGTCGCTGGTGGCGGCGTCCTTCGGGTTCACCACGCTGATCAGCACCTCGTAGGGCGCCACGGCGAGCGGCCAGATGATCCCCGCTTCGTCGTGTGAGCGCTCCACCACGGCGGCCAGCAGGCGCTCGATTCCGATCCCGTAGGAGCCCATCACGATCGGCCTCGCCGCGCCGGATTCGTCGAGCACGTTGGCGCCGAGCTTCTCCGAGTAGCGCGTGCCGAGCTTGAAGATGTGTCCGACCTCGATCGTCTTGTCGACGCGCAGCGGCGACTCGCACATCGGGCAGCCCTCGCCGGCGCGCGCCAGCCGCAGGTCGTGCCAGGCCGACACGGCGATGTCGCGCTCGACCTCGACACCCCTGAGATGGAAGCCGTCCTGGTTCGCGCCCGTCACCATTGCGCGTCGCCCGCGCAGCGCCTCGTCGGCGAGCACACGCAGGCCGGCGACGCCCACCGCGCCCAGGCTTCCGGCCGAGGCGCCCAGCGCGGCGCGCATCTCGGCGGCCTCGGCGGGCCGCGCCTCGGCGGCGCCGGTGGCGTCGCGCAGCTTGGTCTCGACCAGCTGATCGTCGCCGCGCAGCAGCACCAGCACCGTCTCGGCGCCCAGCCGGTAGACCAGGGTCTTGATCTGCTGGGAGGCGGGAGCGGGGCTCGCCGCGAAGGCCGCCAGATCCTCGATGGTCCGCACGCCCGGGGTGGCAAATCTTTCGGGCGCGGCGAGGCCGGCGCCGTCCTCCGCCGCCGGCAGCAGCGAGCGCGCCTTCTCCACGTTCGCCGCGTAGCCGCAGGCGGGGCAGGAGGCGACCCAGTCCTCGCCGGCGTCGCTGGCCAGCATGAACTCGACCGATTCGCTCCCCCCCATCGCTCCCGAGGAAGCCTCGACCGCGAGCGTCTCGAGGCCGCAGCGCGAGAAGATCCGGCGATAGGCGTGGAAGTGCTTCTGGAAGGATTCGTCGAGGCCGGCCGTGTCGAGATCGAAGGAATAGGAATCCTTCATGGTGAACTCGCGCACCCGCAGCAGCCCCGACTTCGGGCGGGGCTCGTCTCGGAATTTCGTCTGGAGCTGGAACCAGATCTGCGGGAGCTGCCGATAGCTGCGCAGCTCGGAGGCGATCGTCGTGAAGACTTCTTCGTGCGTCATGCCGAGCGCAGTGTCGGCGCCGCGGCGATCCTTCAGCCGGAACATCTCCTCGCCCACCAGCTCCCAGCGGCCCGAGCGCTGCCAGAGCTCGGCGGGATGCAGGGCCGGCAGGTGGAACTCCTGCGCGCCGATCGCGTTCATCTCGCTGCGCACGACCGCGGTGATCTTGCGGGCCACCGCGAAGCCGAGCGGGAGCAGCGAGTACACGCCCGACATCAGCTGGCGGATGTAGCCGGCGCGCACGAGCAGCTTGTGGCTGATCGCCTCCGCGTCGGCGGGATCGTCGCGCAGCGTCGGGATGAAGCTCTGGGTCCAGCGCATGCCTGCTCCGGGGGCGCGGGGAGCCTACCGGAGGCGTGCCGCGGCTGCCTATACGGGGGTTCCCAGGGGACCGGTCGCGTCGAGGTAGGCGGCGCGCAGCTTGGCGTAGATGGGGCCGGGCCGGCCGCTGCCGACCGGGCGCCCGTCGAGGCTGCGCACGGGCACGATGCCCGCGCCGGTGCCGGTGAGGAAAGCCTCCTCGCCGGCGAACAGGTCGAAGCGGCCGAGCGTCTGCTCGCGCGCGGGAATCCCGAGCGTCCCGGCCAGCTCGAGCACGGTCTGACGCGTGATGCCCTCGAGCGCGCCGTCGGTGGCGGGCGGGGTGCGCAGCTCGCCGCCGCGCGCCACGAAGACGTTCGCGACGCTGGCTTCGGCGATGTTGCCCGCGAGGTTCAGGATCAGCGCCTCGTCCGCGCCGCGTTGGCGCGCCTCCAGCTTCGCGAGCACGCTGTTCAGGTAGTTGAGGCTCTTCACGCGCGGATCCAGCACGTCGGGCGGCGGACGCCGCAGGCTCGCCGTCACCAGGTCGAGCCCGAGCGCGAGCTTCTCCGGCGGGAAGAGCGAGATGCGGTCCACCACGCAGAGCACGCGGGGCTGCGAACAGCTGGTCGGATCCACGCCAAGCGCGCCTTCGCCGCGCGTCGCGATCAGCCGCACGTAGGCGTCGGGCGTGCCGTGGGCCCGCACCGTGTCGCGCACCACGCTGCGCATCGCGTCGATCCCGCCCGGCAGCTCGAGCGCGAGCGCCCGCGCCGAGGCGGCGAAGCGGGCGAGGTGGAGCTCGAAGCGGAAGATCCGGCTTCCGAAGACGCGGATCCCCTCGAAGATGCCGTCGCCGTAGAGCAGCCCGTGGTCCGTGATCGGGATCCGCGCCTGCGCGGCATCCACCACCTGGCCATCGATCCAGGCTTTGGCCGTGCTCATGGGGTCCTCCCTTCCAGCCGCGCCGCGATGCGTGCGGCGGCGGCCAGCGTTCGTTTCGACACCTCGGGCTCGCCCAGCGTGCGCATCCGCTGCGCCGGCGCGGCGACGGCGACCACGGCCACGAGGCGTGCGCCGGCGGAGATCCCGCCGCCGAAGATCCGGATGGGAGCGGCGATCACGCTGAGCCCCGGGATCCACTCCTCGCGGTTGACGGCCCAGCCGCGCCGGCGGGCCTGGGCGACCTCGCGCTCGAGCGCGGCGGCGCCCCCGGCCGTGCGCGGGGTGAATGGCTCGAGCGCTTCGGGAGGAGGCGCGAGCAAGTCGGGCGCGAAGGCGAGATAGAGCTTGCCGGCGGCGGTGGCGTGGACGGGAACGGTCGAGCCCACGCGCGGGGCGGCGCGCAGGAAGCCGCTGCCCTCGGCCTTGTCGAGCACCACCAGCCGCCCGGCCCGGGAGCCCACCAGGAAGAAAGTCTCGCCGAGGGCTTCCGCCTCCTGCTCGAGCACCGGGCGCGCGGCCGCCACCACCGGCTCCCGCTCGAGGGCGCCGAGGCCGAGCGCCACCAGTCCGATGCCCGGCCCGTAGCGCCCGCGCCCGTCCTGCTCGACCAGCCCACGCCGCGAGAGCGCCGTCAGCAGCCGGTGCGCGCTCGATTTGGGCACGCCGAGGGCGCGCCCGATCGCCGTCACCCCCTGCGGCGCCGGGCTCTCGTGCAGGTGGTAGAGCAGCTCGACCGCCTTCTCGACCGTGGAAAGGGACTCCAAGCGGGGCCTCGTCCGGAATCAAAGATGTTCCGATAATCGGAACATGATTCCTTCTAATGAAACGAAGCCTAGCGCCCCGCGGATCAGCCGTCGAGCAGGACCAGCACGCCCGTGTAGGTGAGCAGCTCGGTCCGGCCCGCGATCGGCCCGACCTCGCAGGAGCCGTAGACGCCGAGCAGGGGAGCCTTCCCGAGCGCCTGTTCGAGGTAGGCGGCCTCCAGATCCTGCGCGCCGAGGAAGCCGGCTCCGCGGGCGCAGCAATCGAAGTAGAGGGCACCGCCGGGAGACCCTCCGGCGAGTCCCGCCAGCATCGCCTTCAGGTCGTCGCGGGCGGCCTCGGGATCCCGGTGGGCGAGCGCGATGCGGCTGCCCGCCGCCAGCTGGTCCGGAATTGCGAACGCGTTCTCGGAAGTCGCGAAGCCCGCGACGTTGCGCACCAGATACGAGCCTGGCGCGAGCGTCTCGGCGGCGTCGCGCGGCAGCGCGATCAGCAGATGGGCGGCCGCGCGCCGCAGGTCCGCGGCGAGCGGCTCGCGCGCCGTCTCGCGGTAGACCTCGAGGGCCGGGCGGCCGTCGAGCTCGAGGATCCAGTTGCCGCGCGCGCGGGTCACCGTAAACAGCTCGCTGGCCGGGCGACAAGCCTGGGTGACACCGATCCGCGGCGGCTTTGCGCCGCGCAGCACCAGGCCCGCCAGCGCCCCGCTCTCGACCCGGGCTCCGCACCACTGGAGGGGAGGATCCGAGTCCGCCCCCATCGCGCCGGCTCCCACCACGGCCGCCTCCCCGAGCGCCCGGGCCAGCCCCGCGAGCAGCGGCTCGGGCCGCAGCGCCCGCGGATCCGGCAGCACGATCACGAGGTCCTCGGCCCGGGGAGCGTGCGAGAGCAGCCCCGCGATCTGCTCGCCCGCGAGCGCCTCCTCGCCGGCCAGGTCCGGGATCAGGAAGGGCTCGGCCGCCACCCCGGTGAAGGCGAGCACCGCCACCGCCGGGCCTCCTTCGTGCTCCCGACCGGCGACCAGCATCCCGTGGACGGAGGCCCCGACCACCGCCCGGGCGCCGAGGACCTCGCCGGCGGCCGCCAGCAGGGCCGGCAGCTCCGCGGCGTAGGTCGGTGTCGCGAACAGGAGCGCCGCCTCCGCGCCGCCCGCCGCCGCGAGGGCCGCCTCGGCCGCCTCCCGGCCGGCGCCGCGAGCGTCGCTTTGCGTCGAGAGACCGACTCCGGTGCGGAACATGGCCCGAGTATAAGAGCCAGGGCCCGGGTTTCCGGTTCTCCGGGGCTCGGCTAGGCTTGCCGGCGGCCCTCGGCGCCTAACCCTCCTGGCACCGCGAAAAACCTCCCAGAATGCGGCGGGAATCTGCCCGTCGCGTCGTCTGGAAGCGATGGACTCGTCTCGAGAGCAGAGGGTGAGCTTGTCGGACTTCGAGCTGATCGAGAGCCGCGCCGATCTGGACGCGCTGGCGCAGGATCTGCTCGGCGAGAAGGTCCTCGCCTTCGACACCGAAGCCGACAGCTTCTACCACTACTTCGACAAGACCTGCCTGGTGCAGGTCGCGACGCCGCGGCAGATCTACCTGATCGACCCGATCGCGCTGGGCGGCGCCTCGGAGCTCTCGCCGCTCGGCCCGATCTTCGCTTCGCCGAACATCCAGAAGATCTTCCACGCGGCCGAGTACGACATCTACGTGCTCAAGCGCGACTGCGCATTCCAGTTCGCGAACCTGTTCGACACTATGATCAGCGCCCAGCTCTTGGGATATCCATCGGTGGGGCTCTCGAGCCTCACGGAGCGTCACTTCGGCGTGAAGCTCCCGAAGGACGAGCAGCGCTCGGACTGGTCGGCGCGCCCGCTCTCGAGCAAGCAGCAGAGCTACGCCGCCTCCGACGTGCTGCATCTGATGGCCCTCGCCGAGAACCTCGCCAAGGAGCTGCGCAAGGCCAAGCGCATGCGCTGGGCGGAGGAGGAGTTCCAGACGCTGACGCGCCGCGAGTGGCCCGGACGCCAGTTCGACGAGCACGGCTACCTGCGCATCAAGGGTGCGCGAAGGCTGAATCCCGAAGAGCTCTCGATCCTGCGCGCTCTCTATCTGATGCGCGATGCGCGCGCCCGCGAGATGGACCGGCCGCCCTTCAAGGTGCTCGGCAACGGCACGTTGCTCGACATCGCCGAGAGCAAGCCGCGCAAGACCGCCGACCTGCTGGAGATCAAGGGCATCACCGACCTGCTGGTGCGGCGGCTCGGCCGCGAGGTGATGGCCGCCGTCAAGGAAGGCTCCCGCGAGCACCACGGCCCGATCCCCAAGCTGGCCGGCAACGGCCGCCGGCGGATGGACCGGGGGGCCGAGCGCCGGCTCGGCGCGCTCAAGCAGTGGCGATCCAAGCGGGCCGCGGAGCTCGCCCTCGACCCGGGCGTGCTGTGTCCGAACTCCGCGCTGGAGGCGATCGCCTGGCGCGCCCCCGAAACGGCGGACGACCTCGCCACGCTGCCGGAGCTCAAGGGCTGGTTCGTCACCGAGTTCGGCGACGAAGTCACCGCCGTCAGCCTGCGCGCCGAAGCCGGGCCCGAGTGATCTAGGCTCGGCGGCGGCGCCTCGCCAGAAACAGGACGACGAGGCCGAGGCCCAGGAGCGCGACGGTGCCGGGCTCCGGAATTGCTGGACCCAGGTTCACTGACGCAGTACCGATCACGATGGTACCCGGCGCAACGGTGTTGCCATTGCCGTCGAAGATCAGGTCGAAGACGCCGTTGAACAGCCCGGCGAACACGTCTCTGCCGTCGTTGGTTACTTGAGTCGTGGTAGTGAAGAACACCTGCCCAACGCGGTAGCGAGCCGGCGCCGTCGCCGAGTTGGTCCCGACCGAGTACGCAACCCCGGTGGCCGGCAGCACGACGCCGGTGAGGCCACCGCTCGCGAACGAGTTCACGCGGCCACCCAGAGCGCCCGTCGACTCGAGGATCGTCAGGCCAACCGTGAACGGCCCGTAGGTCGACACGCCCGGGCCCGGGTCGACGTCCGAGCCAGTCCACTCGACCGGCGCCATGCCAGCCGTCAAGTTCAGCTCGTTGCCGAGCGACACGCCCGCGGGGTTCATGTCGAAGTCCACCGAGAACGGAACACGTCGAGCCGGAGGGTCTGACCCCCGCCGAAGTTCACCGAGATGCTGTTCGACCCGGTGGGGGTACAACCGCCTGCGCCGCCACCGCACGCTCCCCATTCGAGCGCGATCGTGACGGTCGCCGAGGCGTTCTCCGCAACCCCGAGAAGAAGGGCGACTAGCACGAGCCGGATCGACCCCGAGGCGACGCGCCTGGATCCCCCCTTTCCAGGGTCCCCTCGGGTCCCGTCGACCACGATCGTCTCGCCCGGTCGAGCGCCTCTGAAAACACGACCCCCCGGCGCGGAACTTCCGGCCGGGGGGTGTTCGATCTGGCCCAAGGTGGCCCCGAGAAGGCGGGGTGCCGTTCAAGGGGAAAGCGCCTTTTTGAGCTCGGGGACCTCCCAGGGGCTCGAATCGAACGACCGTGCGCGCCCGCTTACAATCGCCCGATCCATCAGATCAGCTTACGAGCCCCCATAGAGCACGTTGCGTGCCAAGCCCGGCCCGGTGTCGCGCAACGCATAAGTCTGCGAAAAATCAGCAAGTGGGCGGCAAGTCGCGAGACGAGCGTCCCTGCCTCCCTGGTTGGCACCGCCGCCGCTGGCGGCGCTGATGCCGCCGCGACGGGAGCGCGCGCGACCCTGAGCCCAAGGGGACTCCGCTCGGCTCCGCCTCGCTGCGCGCTTCGCTTGCTAAGCTGCGCGCGTGTTCGCGGACCGTCGCAAAAGGTTCCTCGAAGCGATGGGCGAGGACGCCGTCGCCATCTTTCTCGGCGCCGGTGTGGTCACGCGCTCGCGCGACAGCGGCTTCCCGTTCCGCCAGGACAGCGACTTCCTCTACCTGACCGGCTTCGACCATCCCGGCGCCGTGGCGGTGCTGAGCACCACCGGCGGCCCGGCCTACACGCTCTACGTCGAGCCGCGCGACCGGGAGATGGAGACCTGGAACGGCTACCGGCCGGGCCTCGAGGGCGCGCGCCGCGACTACGAAGCCGACGAATCGCACGCCAGCGACGCATTCCGAGGCCACATCCCCGATCTGCTGCGCAAGGCGCGCCGGATCTACCACGTGCTCGGCCGCGATCCCGGTGTCGACGCGAAGCTCTTCGAGACGCTGGAGAGCCTGCGCCTGCGCTCGCGGCAGGGGGTCGACCCGGCCGACGCGATCGTGGATCCCCGCACCGTGGTGCACGAGATGCGCCTCTTCAAGGAGCCGCAGGAGCTCGACATCCTGCGGCGCGCGGCGGCCATCAGCGCCGAGGCCCACGACGCCGCGGCGCGCCTCGCGCTGCCCGGGGCCTTCGAGTACGAGCTGGAGGCCGCGCTGCTGCACGCCTTCCGCCGCCGCGGCGCCAGCGGGCCCGCCTATACACCGATCGTGGGCAGCGGCGGCAACGCCACCGTGCTGCACTACGTGCGCAACGACCAGAAGCTCGCCGAGGGCGAGCTGGTGCTGATCGACGCCGGCTGCGAGCTCGAGGGCTACGCCTCCGACGTGACGCGCACCTACCCGGTGGGAGGGCGCTTCAGCGGCCCCGCGCGCGCCCTCTACGAGGTGGTGCTCGCCGCCCAGACGGCGGCGATCGAGATCTGCCGCCCGGGCGCAACGCTGCCGGAGATCCACGACGCGGCCGTGCGCCGGCTGGTGGAAGGCATGCTCGAGCTCGGCCTGCTCTCGGGCGATCCCGCCGAGCTGATCGCGCGCGAGGCCTACCGCGCCTACTACATGCACTCGACCAGCCACTGGCTCGGCCTCGACGTCCACGACGTCGGCAGCTACCGGGTGGACGGCGAGCCGCGCCGGCTCGAGCCGGGTCAGGTCTTCACGGTCGAGCCCGGCCTCTACGTCCCGAAGGACGACGAGAAGGCCGATCCGCGCTTCCGCGGCATCGGCGTCCGCATCGAGGACGACCTCGCGATCACCGAGGGCGGCCACGAGAACCTGACGTCGGCGATCCCCAAGCTGCCCGACGAGCTGGAAGCCCTGGTCGGCGATCGCTGAAGATGTCCGAAACCAAGGCGCTCCTGAAGGAGAAGCGGGTCTTCAAGCCGAACGCCGGGTTCGCGAAGCGGGCGAACTGGCCCCGGAAGACCGTGAACGCCTACCGCAAGCTCGGCGAGCGCGATCCGGAGCGCTTCTGGGCCAAGATGGCCCGGGAGCACGTCAGCTGGTTCACGCCCTGGAAGAAGGTCCTCGACTGGAAGCCTCCCTTCGCGAAGTGGTTCGTCGGCGGCAAGCTCAACGTCTCCTACAACTGCCTCGACCGCCATCTCGAGGGAAAGAACGCCTGGCGCCGCAACAAGGCGGCGATCATCTGGGAGGGCGAGCCGGGCGACACGCGCGTGCTCACCTATGGGGAGCTGCACCGCGAGGTCTGCCGCTTCGCGAACGTGTTGCTGGCGCACGGCGTCGTCAAGGGCGACCGCGTTGCGATCTACCTGCCGATGATCCCCGAGCTCGCGATCGCGGTGCTCGCCTGCGCCCGGATCGGCGCGCCCCACAGCGTGGTCTTCGGCGGCTTTTCCGCCGAGGCGCTGCGCGACCGCATCAACGACGCCGGAGCGAAGCTGGTGGTGACCGCCGACGGCGGCTACCGCCGCGGCGCGGCGCACGCGCTCAAGCCCGCCGTCGACGAGGCGCTGGAGGGAGCGCCCGGCGTGGAGAAGGTGATCTGCGTGAAGCGCACCGGCGCGCCGGTCGCGATGCGCGAGGGGCGCGACGTCTGGTGGAACGACGCGATGCTGGACGCCAGCGCCGACTGCCCGCCCGCGAAGCTCGACAGCGAGCATCCGCTCTTCATCCTCTACACCAGCGGCACCACCGGCAAGCCCAAGGGCGTGCTGCACACCACCGGCGGCTATCTCACCCACGTGGCCACCACGGCGAAGGCGATCTTCGACCTCAAGGACGAAGACACCTATTGGTGTACAGCCGATCTCGGCTGGGTCACCGGGCACTCCTACGTCGTGTACGGGATCCTCGCCAACGGCGCGACCACGCTGATGTACGAGGGCGTGCCGACCCACCCGCGCCCGGACCGCTTCTGGGAGATGATCGAGCGGCACCGGGTCACCATCTTCTACACCGCGCCCACGGCGATCCGCACCTTCATCCGCCTGGGCGACGAGCATCCGAACGGCCACGATCTCTCGTCGCTCCGCCTGCTCGGCACGGTGGGCGAGCCGATCAACCCGGAAGCCTGGATCTGGTACCACAAGGTGATCGGCGGCAAGCGCTGCCCGATCGTCGACACCTGGTGGCAGACGGAGACCGGCGGGATCATGATCACGCCGCTGCCCGCCGGCGTGCCCACCAAGCCGGGCTCCGCGACGCTTCCCTTCCCCGGCATCGACGCCGCGGTCTACACCGAGGAGGGTGAGATCGCCGGCCGCTCGCACGGCGGCTTCCTGGTGCTCCGGCGTCCCTGGCCCGGCATGTTGCGCGGCATCTGGGGCGACCCGAAGCGCTACCAGGAGCAGTACTGGAGCCGCTTCGAGGACACCTACTTCGCGGGCGACGGCTCCCACCGGGACAAGGACGGCTACTTCTGGATCATGGGCCGCATCGACGACGTGATGAACGTCGCCGGACACCGGATCGGCTCGATGGAGATCGAGAGCGCGCTGGTGGCGCACGAGCGGGTCGCGGAGGCCGCGGTGGTCGGGCGGCCGGACGAGCTCACGGGGACGGCCATCGTCGCCTTCGTCACCCCCAAACAAGGTACGCCCGTCGGCCGCGCGTTCGCCGAGGATCTGCGCAGCCACGTGGCGCGCCAGATCGGCGGCATCGCGAAGCCCGCCGACATCCGCTTCACCGACGCGCTGCCCAAGACGCGCTCCGGCAAGATCATGCGCCGGCTGCTGCGCGACATCGCCTCCGGAAGCAAGACCGTGGGCGACACCACCACGCTGGAGGATTTCAGCGTGATCGCGAAGCTTCAGGAGCAGCGGGAAGAGGCCTAGCGATCAGAAGCGGTACTGGACCGCGCCGCCGACCTGGACCTGGTTCAGGTCGCTCAGCTGTCCGGACGGGAGCACCCAAGCGCTCTCGGCCGTCAGCACGATGTTGTCGGTGACGTAGATGTCGATCCCGCCCCCGTAACGGGAGACGAAGGCGCCGCTCTCGTCCGAGCCGTTGATGGCCGAGCCCGTGCGACGATCCCACATCCAGGCGATCCCGACCATCGCGAAGGGCTGGAAGCGGCCGGTCCAGGGCGCCGTCGGATAGCCCTTGGCGTTCAGCCAGGCGCCCCAGGTCGCGATGTTCACACCCTGGTAGTCTCCCGACTTGCCCTTGAACTTCGGTGTGTACTCGAGCTCGACCTCGAGCGCCGCGAAGCGCAGGAAGTGGTAGCCCGCGCGGAGCTGCACGAAGCCGCTGTCTCCCGCGTTTCCGTCGTCGAAGAGCTCGAGTGCCGCGCCGGCGCCGAGCCCCAGGTACCAGCCATCGCGGTCGTAGGGGGAGGTGTCCGCGTCCGCGCTGTCTTCCTCTTCGGCGGGCTCTTCGGCCTCCGGCGCAGCCTCGGGCTCCGCGGCCTCCTCGGCCGCCGCCTTCTCTTCGGATTCCTCGGCGCGCACGGACGGCGCGGGCAGCCAGACGAGCGCGAAGACCAGCGCCGCCGCGAGCTTCCACAGCATGAGTCCATCCTCCTGGGCCCGCCGGGGGGAATGCCCGGCCCGTCGCCAGCAGGGGCTATACGCTCGCGCGCGGGAGAGCGTCAAGCGGAAACTGAAACGGGTTCCAGGGCTTCCGGATTGCTGCCGTGGCGCCCGCGATACCAGGCGCCGCCCGGCGTGCGAGAGAGGGCGACCACCTCGCCGAGGCTCGGCGTGGCGTCCGCGAGCGGGGCGCCGAGCAGCTGCTCGGCGAGCGCGCGGATCACGCCCCGGTGCACCACCACCAGCGCGGCGTCGGCGCCGCACGCCTGCAATCGCTCGAGGCCGCGCGCGACGCGGGCCCGGAACTGCGCGCGGGGCTCGCCGCCGGGAAACTCGAAGCCGGGCTTCCTGGCCTGCCAGTCGCGATGGGCGATCGGGTCGGAGGCCTCGATCTCGCTCCGGGTGAGCCCTTCCCAGCGGCCGAAGTGGATCTCGCGGAAGTCGTGCTCGAGCCGGATCGGCGCTCCGCCGGAGACGATCTGCGCGCCCTCCCAGGAGCGCCGCAGGGTGCTCGCGACCACCAGCTCGAAGACCTCCGTCCGCAGCGACGCAGCGGCGCGCCGCATCTGCTCGATCCCGGAGGGCGAGAGCGCGAGGTCCGCGCTGCCGTGCAGACGCTCGCTCGAATTGCCGACGGTCTCGCCGTGGCGGATCAGCACGATGCGACGCAGTCCCGACATGAGCAACCTCGATCGGCTTCGCGAGGGCGCCGAGCATCGCGTCCCGGACACGCTCCGTCAATCCGCACGCTAGACTGCGCGCGTTCACGAAGGGGGTGGGCGTGAGCGCACGCGGCTGGCTGGGAATCCTTTTGATCTTCGCGGCGATGGCCCTGGGCGGGCTCGCCTTCTTTCGGGCCGAGGGCACGCCTCCGGTGCTGATCGCGCCGCCCTCGCTGGTGGTGAGCGCGGCGGGGCGCGACGTCGAGATCGCGGCCTCGGACGCGGATTCGGGGGTGCGGGAGCTCTCCGCCGTGTTCTCGGACGCGGGCGGCGACCACGAGGTGGCGCTCGAGCTCTTCCCCGGGAGCCTGCTGCGCGGCGGAGACGCCGGCGCGGATCGCACCCTGACGCTGCGCATCGATCCGAAGGCGCTCGGCTCGGCGGAGGGCAACGGCTTCCTGCGCATCAGCGCGCGCGACTGGTCCTGGCGGGGCGGCTTCGGCGGCAACCAGACTCGGCTCGAGGTGCCGGTCACGATCGACCTCACGGCCCCGCGCGTGTCGGTTGCGAGCGGCCTGACCTACGTCGAACGCGGAGGCTCGGGCGCGGTCGCCTATTCGGTCTCCGAGCCCACCGCGCGCGACGGCGTCCAGGTGGGCGAGCGCTTCTACCGCGGCGTGCCGCGACCGGGCTCGAACGACCCGAATGCGCGCTTCGCGATCTTCGCGGTCGCGACCGACGCGCCTCCCGCCCCGCCGATCCGCGTGGTCGCGGAGGACGCCGCCGGCAACACGGCCTCCGCGAGCTGGTCCGTGGTGCTGAAGGAGCGCCAGTTCCAGCGCGCCAACATCACGCTCCCCCAGAGCTTCCTCGACAACAAGGTGCCGGAGCTCGCGCAGCAGGAGAAGCTCCCCGCCGCGGCTGCGATCGAGACCTTCCAGACCATCAACTCGAAGCTGCGCGCGGAGAACGAGGCGCGCATCCGCGAGCTGGTGGCTGCCGACGATTCGGAGAAGCACTGGAAGGGCGCCTTCAAGCAGCTCTACAACTCGAAGGTCACCAGCGTGTTCGCCGAACGGCGCAGCTACTTCGTCGACGGAACGCAGGTCTCCGAGGCCACCCACTACGGCTACGACCTGGCGGCCACCGCGAACACCCCGATCACCGCCAGCAACGCCGGTCGCGTGCTCTTCGCTGGCCTGCTCGGGATCTACGGAGAATGCGTGCTGGTCGATCACGGGATGGGGATCACCTCGCTCTACGCCCATCTCTCCCGCATCGACGTGAAGCAGGGAGAGACGGTCTCGCAGGGCCAGACCCTCGGCCTCTCGGGCCAGACCGGGCTGGCCGGCGGCGATCACCTGCACTTTGCGATCCTGGTCGGCGACACCTACGTCGACCCGGTCGAATGGTGGGATGCCAGGTGGGTGGAGTCGCACGTCGAGAACCAGCTGGGCCCGCCGCCGGCCGCGCCCGACCCCGGGATGTGAAGGCGACGCGCCAGCTCCTGCTCGACTGGTACCGCGCGAACCGCCGCGACCTGCCGTGGCGCAGGATCCGCGATCCCTACTCCGTCTGGATCTCGGAGGCGATGCTCCAGCAGACGCGCGTCGAGACCGTGATCCCCTACTGGGAGCGCTTCCTCGCGCGCTTCCCGGACGTCGCCTCGCTCGCCGCCGCCGAGCCCGACGCGGTGCTCGGGGCCTGGGCCGGCCTCGGCTACTACTCGCGCGCCCGCAATCTGCACCGCGCCGCCAAGGAGATTGCCGCGCGGCACGGCGGGCGCCTGCCCGACACCGCAGAGGGTCTGCGCGAGCTGCCGGGCATCGGCCGCTACACCGCGGGCGCGGTGGCCTCGATCGCCTTCGACCGGCCCGAGCCGGTGGTCGACGGCAACGTCACGCGCGTGCTCGCGCGCCTGCATGGCATCCGCAAGGACGTGAAGCGCCCCGCGGTCGGAGCAAAGCTCTGGGAGCATGCCGCCGAGCTCGCGCGCGGTCCGAGCCCCGGCGACCTGAACCAGGCGCTCATGGAACTGGGCGCGCTGGTCTGCACCCCGCGCGCCCCGCGCTGCCCCGCCTGCCCCCTGCGCCGCCGCTGCGCGGCCCGCGGGGCGGGCGACGCCGAGGCAATTCCGGTAAAGGCGCGCAAGCCGACGCCGCGCGCGGTCGAGGCGGTGGCGGGCCTGATCCTTCGGCGCGGCCGCGTGCTGGCGGTGCGGCGTCCGCCGCACGGGCTGCTGGGGGGGCTGTGGGAGCTGCCCGGCGACGAGCTCGCGCCGCGCGAGCGGCCCGAGGCGGGGCTGCGCCGGGCGCTGCGCGAGCGCACCGGCCTCGCGATCGCGGGCGCCGAGCGGCGCGGCGAGGTGCGGCACCTGTTCACGCACCGGAGCCTGCGGCTCCACGTCTTCCGCTCCGACACGCCCGAGGGTCGCGTGCGGCTGCACGAATTCGACGCCCATCGCTGGCTTCCGCCGGGTGCGCTCGCCGATCTCCCGCAGGCCACGCTGACCCGCAAGGCGCTGACCCTCGCGCTATCCTCGCCCCCGGCATGAGCAGCCGGTTCGGACAGATCCTCCAGATCGCCACCTTCGGCGAGAGCCACGGCGGCGGCGTAGGCGTAGTGGTCGACGGCTGCCCGCCGCGGCTCGCGATCAGCGCGGAAGAGATCCAGCGCGACCTCGACCGCCGGCGGCCGGGCCAGAGCCGCCTCACCACGCCGCGCGACGAGCCGGACCGCGTCGAGATCCTCTCGGGCATCTTCGAAGGCAGGACGCTCGGCACGCCGATCGCGCTGCTGGTGCGCAACCAGGACGCGCGGCCGGAGGCCTACGCGGCGATGAAGGACGTCTACCGGCCTTCGCACGCGGACTACACCACCGAGGCGAAGTACGGGATCCGCAACTGGCAGGGCGGGGGCCGCGCCAGCGCGCGCGAGACGGTGGGGCGCGTCGCAGCCGGCGCGATCGCGCGCAAGCTGCTCGCGGTCGCGGCCGGGGTCGAGGTGCTCGCCTGGGTGCGGCGCGTGCACGAGGTCGAGGCGAAGATCGATGCGGCGAGCGTAACACTGGCTGCTGTCGAAGCGAATCCGGTGCGCTGTCCGGACGCCTCCGCCGCCGCCGAGATGGCCGAGCGGATCGACGCCGCCCGGCGCCGGGGCGATTCGCTGGGCGGCGTGGTCGAGTGCGTGGCGCGCGGCGTACCGCCCGGACTGGGCGAGCCGGTCTTCGACAAGCTGGAGGCCGACCTGGCGCGCGCGCTGATGTCGCTGCCGGCCTCCAAGGGCTTCGAGATCGGGAGCGGCTTCGAGGGCACGCGCATGACGGGGATCCAACACAACGATCCCTTCGTGCCGGGCCCGGACGGCCGTCCCCGGACCGCTTCGAACCGCTCCGGCGGCGTCCAGGGCGGGATCAGCAACGGCGAGCCGGTGCTGGTGCGCGTCGCCTTCAAGCCGACCGCGACCATCTCGCAGCCGCAGCAGACCGTCGACCGCAGCGGCGCCGCCACCCAGCTCGAAGCGCAGGGCCGCCACGATCCCTGCGTGCTGCCTCGCGCGGTGCCGATGGTGGAGGCGATGGTCTGCCTGGTGCTCGCCGACCACTGGCTGCGCCAGCGCGGCGTGGATGTGCTCCCGTCGCTCGCGCCAGGCTGATCATCGCTCCACGATCGAGTCTCGAGCTGCTCGGAGAGCCGCGTCTGCTTGCCAACGGGGCTCGACGACTACATGGCAGGTCCGGTTGCCGTGCAGGTTCCCGAGATGGTCGTATGCCAGCCGCCCTCCGGCGAGAAAGTGCGCGTTGAGGCTCTCGGGCGAGCTTCCACCGTGCGGATATCGTGAGTGTGCGTCTACCCGGTTGAGTGCGACGTTCACGATCCGGGATTGCGGATAGCAGACGACGCGTCGCCCTGGCAGCGGCTGGTCCAGCATGACCGGCTCGAGCTTCGTGATGTGCGGGATCTCCGGCAGCGCGTCGAAGTAGTCGATGAACTCCGCATGCCGGAAGACGTACCCATCGACGAACATCGAGCCGGCCCAATCGCCTCTCGCGCGGGATCGGCCGAGAAGGCGATGCTTCAGCCGCTTCAGGCGACTCCGGGAACGGGTCCAATCCCAGGTCAGGTCGCTGTCCAGGCGGGGCGGCGGAGTCTGGATGTCCAGGGGCTGGCAGTAGTTCACCTCGGGATTCAGCCGAAGCGACAGGGCGGCGATGTCGCGCCGACTCCTCAACAGGGAGAACGGTCGATCCCACCAGCCAAAAGGGGCGACCGCCACGATGTCGTCGACGAAGAACGAGAAGAATTCTCTTCGATCCGACCGGACCAGATCCCGAAGCTGGGTTTTGAGCGGCAGCCGATCCTCCTGCAATCGAAGCTGCACGTCCGGGTGGATCCGCCGAACCAGTTCGTAGCCTTCCTGGTGTCCGCGGTCCTCCGCCGCGTAGAGCACCGCCAGCGATAGCTCCTGGAGCGTCGTCACCTGCTGCTTGAGACTGCGGATGAGCAGCTCCAGCTGGCACGCCCGATTCTTCGAAAGGATCACCGCCCTCGTGGCCGTCCCTCCTGCGTGAGATATCCTGCTCGGGTCGCATCGGGTCGATCGATCCGACTTCGAAAGCCGTCCGTATGCCGGCGCTGAGAAGCATCGCGAAGGTTGGTCTGGACGTCCTGCTCTTCGCGATGATCACCGTCGCGCTGGGCGAGTTCAGCCTCCGGATCTACAACTCCATCGATCCGCTGCCCATCTTCCATAGCGATTCCTACAATCGATACCGCGGCAAGCCGTTCGCGCCGGATTGGTCTTCCCACCTCAATTCCAGAGGCTTCAAGGACGTCGAGTACGAGACGGCCAAAGCCGCCGGAACGACCCGCATCCTCGGGATCGGAGACAGCGTCGCCTTCGGCGTCGTCCCGTATGAATTCAACTACCTGACCCTGGTGGAGCAGGGGCTCGAACGGACCGGACGCCCCGTCGAGTTGATCAACATGGGGATTCCCGGCATCGGGCCGCGCGAGTATCTCGCGCTGATCGTCCGCGAGGGATTCGAGCTCGAGCCGGACGGCGTCCTCCTCTCCTTCTTCATCGGCAACGATTTCGAGGGTCAGGAAAAGCGCCTCGTCAGCCATTCGCACCTGGCGTCCCTGATCACGTTCGTCCTCTCCCTCTGGCGCAAGTTCGATGGG
>DATBRV010000011.1:0-91890 GCA_036560145.1 Myxococcota bacterium | reverse complement strand
CAGATAGAGGAGCGTGAACAGGATGTTGTCGTCGCTCGCCGAGAGATGCGCGCCGGGCGGGAGCGAGCGCAGCACCTCCTCCGCGAAGGCCTCCGCCACCCGGTAGCGGCTGCGGTCGAAGGCGCTCCAGCCGGTGGCGAGGAGGAAGACCGCAGCTGCGAGCGGCAGCAGGCGCGCCGCGCGCGGGAGGCGCTCGATCAGCACCTGCGTGCCGAGCCCCGCGAGCAGGGCGAGCATCGCGTAGGAAGGAATGTAGTAGCGATGCCAGATGAAGAGATCCGAACGCGAGCCGTGGAGCGCGACCGCGCCGAGGTTGGCGAGCATCACCAGGACCGGGAGCAGGACGGGCCAGCTCTTGCGACGCGCGGCCACGATCGCGAGCGCCGCGAGCCCCGGCCCCGCCCACGCCGACTCGAGGAACAGGCTCCGCGCCCAGTCCGCCGCGATCGTCGCGAGATCGCCGGGGCTCTCGAGCCACGCGCGCCCCCAGAAGTCGCGGCGCAGCACCACGGCGAGGAAGCGATCGAGGGTCTCGGGATCGCCCCAATCGAGCCGCGGATCGGCGCGCGAGCGCAGCGGGAGATAGAGATAGGGGAGCAGGCCCGCGAACCCGGCAGCCACCGCCCCGAGGATCTCGCGCGGGCGGCGCAGGAGCGCCGGCTCGGTCGCGAGCGCGAAGACCCCGATCGCCAGCCCCTCGACCGCTAGAAAGGTGTGGTTGGTCGCGCCGAGGCCGCACACGAAGGCCGCCAGCGCGAGCCGCGCGCCCGTGCGCTGTTGGTGCCAGCGCCAGGCGGCCTGGACCCCCAGCACCACGAAGAGCGCGTTCAGCGTGTAGACCCGCTGCACGTTCGCCTCCGCCCAAAAGCTGGGAGCGAAGGCGAGCAGCAACGCCGCGAGCAGTGCAGCCATGCGGTCGAGGCGCAGCCCGCGCCGGAGGAAGTAGAAGAGCGCCGCGCAGGCGGCCGCGCCGCAGGCGGCGGAGAAGAGGCTCATGCGCCACGCGATCGACCCGAACGGAACCAGCAGCGTCCAGAGCTTGCCGAGCAGCACGTAGAGCGGATACCCGGTCGGGTGCGGGATCCCGAGCAGGTGGACGGCGGTCACCAGCTCGCCGCTATCTCCCACGTAGATGGTCGGACAGGCGCCGGCCGCGTAGACCGCGAAGAGCAGCGCTCCGAGCAGGACCGCGCTGCGCGCGTCGCTCACGGCGCCGGCGCGAGGATCGCGAGCACCACCAGCCGCTCCTGCGCGGTGTTGCGGATGCCGTGGGGGACGCCCTCGGGCGCCACCAGCATGTGGCCGGCGCGCATCGGGAGCTCGCGGTCCTCGAGCACGAAGACGCCCTCTCCCGAGAGCACCTGGTAGACCTTGTCGAGGCCGGCGTGGGCGTGCAGCTTGTGCTCCTGGCCGGGCTCGAAACAGTTGAGCCCCACCAGCAGGCGCGGCGACGAGAAGAGGGTTGCCTTGCCCATCTTCCTGGCGTCGAACACGGCGTGCTCTTCCGGATGGAACGCGCAGGGGTGCTGCATGGGGACCTCCGGGCCGGGCTGCGGCGGGGGCCCAGGATATCGCGGCGCGCGGGCGCGGGGCGATCTTCCTGGCGGCTGGAGTAGAATCCGCGCGTGCTTCGGCTGCTGCGTCCCCGGCAATGGACCAAGAACGCGCTGCTCTTCGCGGCCCTGGTGTTCGCGGAGAAGCTGTTCGTGCCCGAGGCGCTGCTGCGCGCAGGCCTCGCCTTCGTCTGCTTCTGCCTCGCCTCGAGCTCGGCCTACGTCGTGAACGATCTGGTCGACGCGCCGCGCGACCGCCAGCACCCCGAGAAACGCAACCGCCCGATCGCCTCCGGCGAGGTCGGGCGCCAGTCGGCGCTGCTGCTCGCGGTGGGCCTCACCGCCGCCGCGCTCGTGCTCGGCGCCGCGCTCGGCGCACGCTTCCTGGGGGCCGTGCTGGTCTACCTCGCGCTCACCCACTTCTACTCGTTCGCGGGCAAGAACGTCGCGATCCTCGACGTGATGCTGGTCGCCGCGGGCTTCGTGATCCGGGCCGTCGCGGGGGCGCTCGCGATTCCGGTGCCTTGGTCGGATTGGTTCGTGCTCTGCACGCTCTTCCTGGCGCTCTTTCTCGCGCTCTCGAAGCGCCGGGCCGAGCTGCTGCGCGGGGGCGAGGCCGCGAGCCTCGCCCGCCCCGTGCTCGCCGCCTATACGCCGAGCACGCTCGCCGCCTTCACGGCCACCTCGATGGCGGCCGCGCTGATCACGTACGCGCTCTACGTGCACGCGGTGCTCGGGAAGTTCCCCTGGCTCGGGCTCACGCTTCCCTTCGTGATGTTCGGCCTCTTCCGATACCAGCTGCTGGTGGAGACACGCGGGCTCGGTGAGAAGCCCGAGGACGTGGTATTCGAGGACCGGCCATTCCAGCTCTGTCTGGCGGGCTTTGCCGTAGTGGCGCTGGCAGCGCTCTACTTCGGCTGAGGTGATGGAATGGCGAAATCGCTGAAGGACTTCGTAGACGAGGCGCTCGCGCAGATCCGGGAGATCACGCCCGAGGAGGCGGCCCGCCTGCTCGCGCAGCCGTATCGCGAGGGTTGGACCTTCCTCGACGTGCGCGAGCCGGACGAGTTTGCCGCCGGGCGGATCCCGGGCGCGCGCAACTATCCGCGCGGCTTTCTCGAGGTGAAGGCGGACCTCGAGCACCCGAAGCGCGACGTCTGGCTCGCCGAGCGCGATCGGCCACTGGTGCTCTACTGCGGCGGCGGCCACCGCAGCGCGCTGGCGGTCCATACGCTGAGCGAAATGGGCTTCAGCCGGATCGTCTCGCTCGCCGAGGGCTGGACCGGCTGGACGAAGCGAAACTACCCGGTCGAGCGCTGAACGAAGCGCAGCACCTCGCGCACCACCAGCTCCGGATTCTCCATCGGAATCAGATGCCCGGCGTCGGCGACGCGCAGCTCGCCCCGCGGCATCTGCGCTGCGAGGGTCTCGAAGTGCGTGTAGGGGAAGTTCCCGGCGCGCGCCCACAGGAGCAGTGCGGGGACGCGCACCTTCCCCGCCCGCTCGAGCACGTCGAGGCTCGAATTGGCGTCGAAGATCGCCGCCTCGATCTCGGGCGGACAGGCGAGCTCCACCTGCCCGTCGGGCCGATCGTGCAAGCCCTCCGCCAGGTAGAGCGCGAACACGCGCGGGTCCCAGCCGACGAAGAGGTCCTTGCCGGCCCACTTCTCGCCCGCCGCCTCGCGGCTCGGCCAGACGGCGCGCCGCCGGCGCGCGCCTTCCGAGAACGGATTCCCCTGCCCGCGGCGCAGGAGGTCGAGCTCGGATCCGGGCCGCGGCGGGGCGATCATGTCGAGCAGCACGAGCCGATCGAAGAGGGCGGGACGCTGCGCCGAGGCGGTGACGAGCGCGGTGCCGCCGAACGAGTGGCCCAGCCCGAGCGCAATGCTCGAGGCGCCGTGCTCCCGGCAGAGCGCATCCGCGACGCCGATCGCGTCGCGGCCGAACCAGCCCCATTCGTAGGCGCCCTCGCCCGCCGGCTTGGACGAATCGCCGTGGCCGCGCGCGTCCATCGCGATGACTCGAAAGTGTCGGGTGAGGGCGGCGGCGACGGGGGCCCAGATGGCGGCGCAAAATCCGTTCGCGTGGTGCAGCAGCGCCAGCGGCCCGCGGCCGCCGAAATCGAGGGTCGCGATCTCGACGCCGTTCTCGGGCAGCGAGATCCGGCCGCGCTTGGCGTTCTCCAGCATGGGAGGCGGGAGTCTGGCGGCGCCGCGCGGCGGGCGCCACCCGCCCCCGGTATCCTGCTTCGGTGCGCGAGGCCCCGACCGTTCACGACGACGCCCTGCGCGAACGCATCCGCGCCAACCTCGCCGGCTTCGAGCTCGCGCCCCACGCAGGTCCGGCCCTGCGCGCGGCCGCGGTGGCGCTGGCGCTCGTCCCCGGCGACGACGGCCGGCCCTGCTTCGTGCTCACGCGCCGCGCGGCGAAGCTGCGCGCGCACGGAGGCCAGTGGGCGCTCCCGGGCGGGCGCCTCGACGCGGGCGAGAGCCCCGAGACGGCGGCCCTGCGCGAGCTGGCCGAGGAGGTGGGCCTCGCCGCCGCACCCGGCGACGTGCTGGGCCGCCTCGACGACTATCCCACCCGCTCCGGCTTCGTGATCACGCCGGTCGTGGTCTGGGGCGGCGCCGGTCTGCTCGAGCCCAATCCGAACGAGGTCGCCGCGGTCTATCGCGTGCCACTCGCCGAGCTCGACCGTCCGGACGTGCCGAGGCTGCGCGCCATCCCCGAGAGCGACCGCCCGGTGATCTCGATCCCGCTGCTCGGCACCTTCATCCACGCACCCACCGCCGCGGTCCTGTTCCAGCTGCGCGAGGTGGCGGTCTGGGGGCGCGCCACCCGCGTCTCGCAGTACGAGCAGCCGGTCTTCGCATGGCGCTAGACGCCTACGGACACGCGCTGGCGGCCGCCGGCGCCGCCACCATCGGCCTGCTCGAAGCCTTCGAGACGGTGCAGCGGCGCGTGCACCCGCCGCTGCTTCCGGCCCTGCGCGAGACGCTCGCCCCGCTGCGCGACCGGCAGGCCGAGGCGCTCGCGCGCTTTCGCGCGGCGCGGGTTCCGGACGGTCTGGGCCCCTTCCACGAGCAGCTCGCTGCGGGAGCGGAAGCCGCGCTCGACGCGGCCCGGCTCTTCACGCAGCCCGCCGCGCCTGCGCAAGCCGCGCCCCGAGTGCTGGCGAGCTTCTCCGCGCACTGCCGGGCGCAGGAGCAGCTCTATCCGCTGCGCCTCGCGTTGCCGCCGATCGGCCGCTACTTCGCCGAGCCGGGCTGGCACGCGCGGTTGGCCGAGCTCGACCCCGAGCCGGCGCCCGGCGTCACGGTGGGCCTCCACCGGGGCGGGCCCGAGGAGGGCGATCTGCCGCGCGGCGCCTTCTCGCTCTACGCGCCGGAGCGCTGCGACGGCAAGACGCCGCTTCCGCTGGTGGTCGCCCTGCACGGCGGCTTCGGGCATGGCTTCGAATTCGTCTGGACCTGGCTGCGGGAGGCGCGCAGCCGCGGCTTCCTGCTGCTCGCGCCGAGCTCGCAGGGAGCGACCTGGTCGCTCGACGCTCCGCCGCTCGATCTGCGCGCGCTGCACTCGCTGGTCGAGTCCGTCTGCTCGAGCTTTCCGGTCGACCGGCAGCGGATGCTGCTGACCGGGCTCTCGGACGGCGCGACCTTCACGCTGCTCGCCGGACTGGCTCCGGATTCACCCTTCAGCCACCTCGCGCCCGTCTCGGGCGTGCTGCATCCCGCGAACTTCGCGAACGGGAACCTCGCGCGTGCGCGCGGGAGGAAGCTGCGGCTGTGCCACGGCGCGCTCGACTGGCTCTTCCCGGTGGCTCTCGCGCGGGCCGCGCGCGCGGAGCTGGCCGCCGCCGGAGCGGAGATCGAGTACCGCGAGATCGCCGACCTCTCGCACGCCTATCCGCGGGAGGAGAACGACGGGATCCTGCGCTGGCTGAACGAGGGCTGAGGGGCGGGCGCGCCGGCTGCGGCGAAGCGCCCTCCTGTCTCCGGGCTGTGTCCCGGTTGCGCGACAGGAGGGCCCTCTCGTTGGACGGATTCGCCCATCCGTCTCACAACGCCGAAAATGTCGAACCCCTCTCGCGCATCCTAATCGCAGCGCGCGTCCGGAGTAAAGCGGAACGAGCCGCGCGAGCGAAAAAAAACTGCGTCGCGGGAAACGGCGTTTCAGCGCAGCGCTCGGACGAAGGACGGAGCCAGCGCACCGCTCGCCACTTCGTCGACCGCTCCTTCCAGCGTCACGTCGAATTCCGCGCTCGCGGTGACGCGCAGCGCGCCGCCCGGCGCGCGTACCACCACCGGGCTCGCGACCAGGCCGAGCCGGATCGCCGCGCAGGCGGCCGCGCAGGCCGAGGTGCCCGAAGCCGCCGTCTCGCCCGCGCCGCGCTCCCAGATCAGGATCTCGAGCGCATGCGGGCCGGTGCGGGCCGCGAGCTGCACATTGCAGCGCTTCGGAAAGTAAGGATGGCGCTCGAGACGCGGGCCGAGCACGAGGAGATCGGCGCGCGACCAGCGGCGACCGCGAGGTGCGAACACCACGCAGTGCGGATTCCCGACCGACACGCCGGTGAAGCGCAGCGCCCGGCCGGCCACGCGGACCCTTCGCTCGACCGGCGCGAAGCTCGCGTGCCCGATCTCGACACGCGCGCGGCGCGGAATGCCGTCACGGCCTGGCAGGAGCCGGATCGCGACGACGCCTCCCGCCGTCTCGACGCAGAGGCGCGTGCGCCGGGTGCGACCGGTTGCAAACAGGAAGCGCGCGAAGATCCGCAGGCCGTTGCCGGACTTCTCCGCGCGGCTCCCATCCGGGTTCCAGATCCGCAGGCCGAAATCCGCCCGCCGGGAGGCGACCAGCTCCAGTACGCCGTCGCCCCCGACCCCGCGGTGGCGATCGCAGAGGGCCCGCACCCGGCGCGGGGTCAAGGGGAAGTCGAGCTCGCGCGGGTCCAGTACGAGGTAGTCGTTGCCGAGCGCGTGCCCCTTCCAGAATCGGTTTCTCATCGGGCCGCGGAGTGCTCGCCCAGCAGCGTCTCCAGATCCCGCACCAGCAGGTTCGCATCGAGGAAGCCGCTGCCGTAGACGTTCCGGATCCGGCCCTCGCCGTCCACCAGGAAGACCTTCGCCACGTGGCGCAGGGCGCTCTCGCCCGCGCCCTCGCGCGCCAGCTCGCGCACGGCATCCTGGCCGAAGTCCTCCAGCACCGGGCGCAGCTCGGCTTCGTCGCGGCTGGTGAAGAAGAGCCACTCGCCGCGCGGCGCCAGCGCGCGGCGCAGGCTCGCCATCTCGGCCGGGCCATCCCGCGCGGGATCGAAGCTCACGGTGACCAGGCGCACCCGGCCGCGCAGCTCGGGGCTCGCCGCCAGCCGGCGATCGGTGGCCTGGAGCGCGGCCAGCAGCAGCGGGCAGCCGGCGGCGTCGTGGCAGCCGAGGTAGACGAACGCGACGATCGCGAAGCGGCCGTGCGCGAGGCCGAGCAGCGGCGCGGGCTTCCCGTCGGAGCCGAGCAGCACGTGCTCGGACACGCGGTCGATCGGGGGGAGCGCGTAGCTCCCGGCGGCGGGCAGCTCGTAGAGCGGGGGCGCCTCGCCGGCCGAAGCCGCCAGCGATCCGGCCGCGAGCAGCGTCAAAGAGACTTGCCGGATCAACCGGCCTCGCCGCCCGGCTGCCCCTGGGTCTTGTAGAGGCCCTTCTGTCCGAAGTTCATGATGTGCGGCCGGCCCAGCTGCTGCTTGCGGAAGTCGATCTCGAAGCGCGGCGTCAGCTGCTTCCCATCCCAGCCGAAGGCCTTCAGGAACTGCGCGTCGTCGCCTCCGACGCCGTCCCAGTTCGCGAGCAGGGAGGTGGTGAAGTAGAGCCGCTTCCCGTCCCAGGATTGCGAGACCATGTTCAGCTGCGGCCCGATTTTCTGCTCGTAGACGACCTTCGGCGCGCGCGGCTGCGAGACGTCGAAGACGCGGACCTTTCCGTCCATGAAGGTGTCGACGAACAGGAACTTGTCGTCGGAGGAGAGGCTGATGTCGACCGGCAGCGGCGTCTTGCTGGGATCGCCGATGTCGGCGATCTCGACCGCCTCGAAGCTCCCGTCCGGCTTGCGGAACACCCCGATCAGCTTCGACGTCAGGGCCGCGGCCGTGAAGGCGTAGTGATGGTCGTTCCCGAGGGCCCAGCGGATCTCGAGCGGCGCGCCGGGAACCTTCAGCACCTGGAGCGGCTTCCGGGCGTGGTAGTCCCACACCACCATGGTGCTGCCAAAGTTCTTCATCGCCTCCGCATCGCCCATCAGGTCGGGGAGCTTGCGCATGTAGTTGTTCTTGCCCGTGAAGGACGACGTGAGCATGCGGTTGAGCTCGGGCTTGATGCGCGCGTCGTAGCCGTAGGAGGCGTCCTCCGGCATCCAGATGGTGCGGATGAACTCGCCGTCGTGGTTGTACTCGACCAGCGCCGTCCGCCCGCCTCCGTCCTTGGCGTTCGAGAGCGCGGAGATCAGCATGCGGCCGGGGAGCGCGTAGAAGCCGTGGGGGCCCACTACGCCTCCGGTCTTCTGCGGGAAGTCGGTGAGCGTGCGCACGAGCTTCGGGCGCGCCGGATCGCTCGCCACGTCGAAGATGAAGATGCTGCTGTCGTCGAGTCCGCCGACCCAGAGGTGACGACGGTCGTCGGTGGGCCCGCCGTGGTGCGCCTCGTGGCGGCCGCCGACCGAGACGCTGGAGACGACCTTGCCGTAGCCCTCTCGCTCCGGGTTCGCGCCGACGGTCACCAGCTTGTCCGAGCCGTCGCCGACTCCCTCGATCCCGAGGGTCCAGACGTAGATGAAGTCCTCCTGCCCGACCAGGCGCGGGAGATACGGGCTCTGGCACGTCTCGTCGGCGCGCGCCGGAAGCGGGCTCGCGAGCCCGAGCAGGCAGAGCGCGGAAAGCAGCGGGCGAATGGAACCGATCGACATCTTCGCGACCTCCGGATGGGTGCGCGATTTTACCACCGCGCGCGCACCAGCTGGGCGCTGGAAGCGCCCACCCCGCCGACGTGACATCCTCCCTGCGTGCCCGAGCTCCCGGATATCACGCTCTACGTCGAAGCCCTCGCCAAGCGTGTGGATGGAGCCACGCTCGAATCAGTCCGGGTGCTTGGCCCGGCCCTGCTGCGCAGCGTGGACCCGCCGCTCGCGGCGGCCGAGGGCCGGCGGGTCGCCGGGGTCCGGCGCCTGGGCAAACGGGTGGTGCTCGCGCTCGAGGGCGATCTCTTCCTGATCCTGCACCTGATGATCGCGGGGCGCCTGCGCTGGAGCGAAGCGGGCGGAGCCGCCGGACGCGCCCGCCCGCTGGCGCGCTTCGGGTTCTCATCGGGAGTCCTCACGCTCACGGAAGCGGCGACCCGCAAGCGCGCGTCGCTCCACCTCGTGCAGGGCGAGGCGGCGCTCGCGCAGCACGATCCGGGCGGCCTCGAGGTGCTGGAGGCGGGCCCCGAGGCGTTTCGCGCGCGGCTCGCCGCGACGAGGCACACGCTCAAGCGCGCGCTCACCGATCCGCACGTCCTCTCGGGCATCGGGAACGCCTATTCCGACGAGATCCTGCACCGGGCGCGGCTCTCGCCCGTGAAGCTGGCGGGAAGGCTCACGGAGGCCGAGCACGCGCGGCTCTTCGCCGCCGCGCAGACGACCCTGCTCGACTGGACCGAGCGGCTGCGCGCCGAGGCCGGCGACCGCTTCCCCGAGCGCGTGACCGCCTTCCGCGAAGGGATGGCGGTGCACGGGCGCTACCGCCAGGCGTGCCCCGACTGCGGCGCACCGGTCCAGCGGATCGTCTTCGCCGCGAATGAGACGAACTACTGCGCGCCCTGCCAGACGCAGGGCCGCCTGCTCGCCGACCGCGCTCTCTCGCGCCTGCTCCACGCGGACTGGCCGCGCACGCTCGAGGAGCTCGAGGAGAGGCGCAGCCCCCGCCCGGGAGCGGGCGCCTGATGCGCACGCGCCTGCTGGCACTCGACATCGACGGGACGCTGCTCGATCCCTACGGCGCCCTCACCGACGCCGCGAAGGGCGCGGTGGCCGCCGCGCGGCACGCGGGCCTCGCCGTCGTGCTGTGCACGGGTCGGCGCTACCGCACCGCGCTGCCGATCGCGCGCGCCCTCGAGATCGAAGGGCCGATCGTCGTCAACAACGGGGCGCTGGTGAAAGATCTCGCCAGCTCCCGCACCCTGCACCACCATTATCTTCCGGCGGAGGTCTACCCGGAGGTGCTGGCGCTCGCGCGCAGCGTCGGCCCGCCGCTCGTCTACGTCGACGCCTATCCCGAAGCGACCGATTTCCTGACCGAGCGCTCCGCGCACGCCCACCCGTTCCAGCGCGAATACATGCGCGATCACGGCGCCCATTGCCGGGAGGTCGAGGACCTCGCGGCCGAGGGCCGCGCGGACGTGATCATGGCCAGCCTGATGGCGGGCGCCGAGGAGCTCGGCGCACTGCGCGCGCGCGCCGCCGACGTGCTCGGCCCCCGCGTACACACGCACGTGATCCAGAACAAGAACTATCAGGGGGCGATCCTCGAGTTCCTGTCGCCCCGGTCGGGAAAATGGGGCGCGCTCGCGCGCGTGGCCGAGCAGGCCGGGATCGCGCCGGAGGAGATCGCGGCCGTCGGCGACGACGTGAGCGACGCCGAGATGCTGAGCCGCGCGGGCTTCGGCATCGCGATGGGAAACGCCGTGGAATCCGCGCGAGCGGCGGCCGGATTCGTCGCCCGCAGCAACGCCGAAGGCGGCATCGTCGAGGCGATCGAGCGGGTCCTGCTGAGGCTCTAAAGGTCCAACGGCCTGTCCAAATTGGGAAAAGCCATTCCGTTATGCAGGGATGTGGGATCTCGACCCTGCGACGTAAGCCCCTGCGAATCCGAGGTTATTTCTTCGGCCGGCGAATAGTTCGGCCGGGGAACGAAAATTGCAGCGATACTTCACTCCGGCTTCTCGTGGAAGGGGATCCTGATGCGGAATTGCGCTGTTTCGTTGCTGACGCTGGCGGCCCTGGCGCTCCTCGGAGGCAGCGCCTCCGCCGACCCGATCGGCCCCGACTGCGGCACCTGCCAGGGCTCGATCTACACGCTCGAATACAGCGGCAGCCCGATCAGCACGACGGCGACCACCGAGACCTTCCGGATCACCCTCACGATCGACACGTCCGCCTACAACGGCGGCGGCATCCTGCTCAACGCGGTCGCGGTCAAGGTGAGCTCGATGCTGGTCAACATGTCGCTCTTCAGCGCCCCCTTCGTGGCGGGGGGCTGGACCACCTGGATGGGCGGCCTGAACGCGAACGGGTGCTCCGGCTCGGGCTCCGGCTTTGACTGCGCCTACGCCGGGAGCACCGGCGTGGCGGTGCCGGGCGGAACCTACGCCTGGGTCTTCGATCTCGAGATGGATACCGGCACGCTCTTCACCACGCCGGATTCGTCGTCGATCAAGGCGCGCTACATCGACGAATTCGGCGAGAAGGTGGGCGACCTCGTCTCGGAGAACATCACCCTCCAGGTGATCCCCGAGCCCGCGAGCGCCGCGCTCCTCGGCGGCGGCCTGCTCGCTCTCGCCCTCGCTCGCCGCCGGCGGAGCTAGATCCGCTCGAGGATCGTCGCGATCCCCATTCCGCCGCCGATGCACATGGTGACCAGCCCCACGCCCCTGTCCTGACGCTCGAGCTCGTCGAGCAGCGTTCCGATCAGCATCCCGCCGGTCGCGCCGAGCGGGTGGCCGAGCGCAATCGCGCCGCCGTTCACGTTCACCCGGGCCGGATCCATCTCGAGATTGCGCATGGTCTGGAGCGGGATCGCGGCGAAGGCCTCGTTGATCTCGATCAGGTCGAGGTCACGAACGCTCATGCCCGCCCGCTTCAGGCAGCGCTGCGTCGCCGGCGTCGGCGCGGTCAGCATGATGATCGGGTCGCTCGCCGCGGTGGCCATCGCCTTGATGCGCGCGCGCGGCCGCAGGCCGTGCGCCCGGGCGTAGCTCGGCGAGGCGAGCAGCACCGCGCTGGCGCCGTCGACGATGCCCGACGAGTTCCCGGCGTGGTGGACGTGCTCGATCTTCTTCAGCTGCGGGTAGCGCGAGAGCGCGCGCTCGTCGAGCGTCAGCGAGGAGCCCTTCGGCTTGTAGGCGCCCAGCTCCTCGAAGGAGGGCTTGAGCTTGCCGAGGCCCTCGGCGGTGGTGCCGGCGCGCGGATGCTCGTCCTTGTCGAGCAGGACCTTGCCCGCGAGATCGCGCACGGGGATCAGGCTCTTCCCGAAGCGCCCTTCTTTTTGAGCCAGCTGCGTGCGGTTCTGGCTCTCGGCGGCGAAGGCGTCGAGCTGCGCGCGGGTGAAGCCCTCGAGCGAGGCGATCAGGTCCGCAGAGATGCCCTGCGGCACCATCGGGTGTTGCTCGGCCAGGTGCGGGTTGTCGCCGTCGAGCCCCCCGCCTCCCGAGCCCATCGGCACGCGGGACATGGATTCGATCCCGCCGCCGATCACCAGATCCTGCTGGCCGGCCATCACGCCCATCGCGGCGAAGTTCACCGCCTGCTGGCCGGAGCCGCAGAAGCGGTTGAGCGTCACGCCGCTGGCGCTGTCCACGGGCCAACCGGCGTTGAGCACGGCGTTGCGGGCGATGTCGGCGCCCTGCTCGCCGAAGGCGCTCACGCAGCCCGCCACCACGTCCTCGACGTCGCGGACCGAGATTCCGTTGCGATCCCGCAGCGCGTTCAGGCACTGCGAGAGCAGCTCCTGGGGGTGCTCCCCGGAGAGCGCGCCGACCCCGGCCTTGCCCCGGCCGCGGGGGGTGCGCACCGCATCGATGATCCAGGCTTCGCTCATCTTTCAGGTCCCTTCCGCTTTCGATTGGGGGGAGCAGTTTATCAATTTCCCGGTACGGATGCGAAATCCGCCAGGAACGCGTGCAACGCGGCGACCACCTGGGCGCCCTCGCCGACGGAGGCGGCGACGCGCTTGATCGAGCCGGAGCGGACGTCGCCGATGGCGAATACGCCGCGCCGGCTCGTCTCGAGCAGACGGCGATCGCCACCGGCTTCCCCGCCCGTGCGCACGAAACCCTTGTCGTCGAGCGCTACACCCGAGCGTGACAGCCAATCGGTGTTGGGATCCGCGCCGATGAAGAGGAAGAGATGGCGGATCGGGCGCCGCGTCTCGTGGCCGGAGGCACCCCTTCGCCAGCGGATCGCCTCGAGCGTGCCGCCGCGGCCCTCGAGCCCGCTGACCTGCGCCTGCGTCAGCACCTCGACGTTCGGAAGCGACGCGATCCGGTCGACCAGATAGCGCGACATGCTCGCGCCCAGGCTGGCCCCGCGCACCAGCAGCCAGACCTTGGCCACCTGCTCCGCCAGATAGACCGTCGCCTGGCCGGCGGAATTGCCGCCGCCCACCACCGCCACCTCCTGGCCGGCGCACAGGCGTCCTTCCAGCGGCGAAGCCCAAAAATGGATTGACGTGCATTCGAAGGCACCGAAATCCTCGACCGCGAGCCGCCGGTAGCGGGCCCCGCTGGCGATCACCAGCGCGCGGGCGCTCACGCATTCCTGGCTGGCGAGGCAGAGCCGGAATCCGCCGCCCCCGGTTCCCGCGCCGTCGTCCAGGCTGACCACGTCGTCCGGAATCGCCATCTCGGCCCCGAACTTCTGGGCCTGATTGAAGGCGCGCGCCATCAGCGCCATCCCGCTGATGCCGGTCGGAAAGCCCAGGTAGTTCTCGATCCGGGAGGAGGCGCCGGCCTGGCCGCCGAAGGCCTGGCGGTCGAGCACCAGGACGGAAAGCCCCTCGGACGCCGCGTAGACCGCGGCCGCCAGGCCGGCCGGGCCGGCGCCCACGATCGCGACGTCGAAGATGCGGGTGGGATCGATCGGGCCGACCAGGCCCAGACATCGGCCGAGCTCGGACTCGCTGGGGTTCTCGAGCAGCTGACCGCCGGGACACAGCACGATCGGGAGCTGGCCCGGGTCGAGCGCGAAGCGCTCCATCAGGGCCCTCGCCTCGGGATCGCTCTCGGGATCCAGCGACTGGTGCGGGTGGCCGTTGCGGGACAGGAAGTTGGCGATCCGCAGCACGTCGCCGTCTTCGGCGCGGCCGAGGATCACCGGTCCGCCGGCTCCCTGCTGGATCAGGTTGACACGGCGCAGGATCAGGGCGCGCATGATCCGCTCGCCCAGCTCGGCCTCCGCCACCAGCAGGGCCCGCAGCCGCTCCGGCGAGATGACCACCGCCTCGACCGGCCCCACGGCGTGGGCGTCGACCAGGGACGGGCGACCCGAGAGCTGCGCGAGCTCGCCCATGAAGGAGCCCGCGCCGTGGGTGACGATGGTCTGGCTGCGGCCCCGCCCGTCGCGATGGGTGATGGCCACCTCGCCGCCCAGGATCACGGTGAGGCCGTGTCCCACCTCGCCGATCCCGACCAGCCTTTCGCCGGCGGCGAAGGAGCGCATCTGCCCGAAGCGCCGCAGCCGGTCGCTCTCCGCCGACGCGAGGATCGGCAGCATCTGGTCGCGGCGGCTGTCGAGCAGCGAGCGGATCGGGCCGGACATGCTCAGGTCGGCAGGCGCACCGGATAGATCGCCTCGAGGATCAGTCCGAGCACGAAGAGCGCCCCCGCGCGGCGCGTGACCAGGAAGCACCAGGCCACGTACCAGAGCGGCCACAACGGATAGTTCGGCGGGGCCGCCTCGGGGCGCGGCTGCGTCAGCACCTTCAGCACCTTCCACAGCTGCGGCAGCGCCAGCAGCACCAGCAGCGTCCAGACCGAGAGCGTGCCCGTCAGCACCAGGCAGATCACGAAGACGAAGAAGCTGACCAGCAGCTGCTGGGTGAGGAAGAGCGCGCGCTCGCGGCCCAGGATCACCGGCAGCGTGCGGATGCCCTTCGCGGTGTCGGCCTCCAGCTTGTCGACGTGCTTGCCCATCAGCACGGTCGTGACGAGCAGCGCGTAGGGAAGGCTCGCGACCAGCACCCAGGGCGGCAGCGTCCCCGCCGTGACGTAATAGGTGCCGCCGATCATCAGGGGGCCCCAGACCACGAAGACCCCCGGCTCGCCGAATCCCCGGTGCTTGAGCTGGAGCGGCGGCGCCACGTAGAAGACGCTGATGAAGAGGCCCAGCAGCGCGAACAGGGCCACCGGCCAGCCGCGCCGCTCGGTGAGGAAGACCAGCAGGCCGAGATCGATGAGGTTCACGATCGCGATCGCGATCAGCAGGCCGGTCTTCGAGATCAGGCCCGAGAGCACGGGATGCGGCGCGTAGAGCGCGCGCACGTAGTCCTGGGTGTCGACCCCTCCCTCGAGGTCGAAGTAGTCGTTGATCATGTTGTTGGCCGCGTGCGCGAGCAGCAGCCCGAGCAGCGCGGCCGAAAAGTAGAGCCAGTGGTTGTGGGGCGCGCCGATCGCGAGCAGGCCGCCGACCGCGCCCGAGGTGAGCGTCATCGGGAAGACGCTCGCGCGCGTGATCAGCAGCCAGCGCGAGACCAGATCCATCGGCCGATCGGGCGGAAGATTCTGCGTGCGCAGGATCTCGCCCCAGTTCTGGACCGCGGACGCCATCGGAACCCTCCCGACCGGGCAGTCTAGCGGGCCCTGCGCGGTGGGTCGGGCGGGCGGCTAGCGCCGGCGGCGGGGATCTCGGGCGTGCGGAACGGGGTGGTTGTCGTCGATCGCGAGGCTCTCGAGCGAGGCGCCGCGCGCGAGCGCGATCTCGACCCAATGGGGTCGCTTGCCGCGCCCGGACCAGGTCTCGGCCGAGTTCTGGGGGTTCCGGTATTTCGGACCCTCGATCTCGACCGAGCGGCCATAGCGGACCTTGAGCCGCTTGGCGGCGAGCTGCCGGCGCGTGATCTCGGCCCGCACTTGCGCATGCAGGTGCAGGAGCTGCTGGTCCGTGAATACGGAGAAGTCGAATTGCTTGACGTCACCCATGTTCGGCTCCAAGCGCAACCCTGCGCCCCGGACCCAGAGATCGTCCCTGGCCCGGCGGGGCATTGTGACGGCCGACACTCCTACCTTCGCGGGACGGGCGGCGGGCGCAGCGCCAGCACGAGCACGCGCCAGGCCGCCAGGTAGATCTCGGAGGAGTCGATCTTCGAGACCCCGAGCGTGCGCTGCTCGAAGACGATCGGGACCTCGGCGATCCGGAAGCCGCAGCGGGCCACACGCCACGCCATCTCCTCCAGGAAGGAATAGCCGGAGGACCGGATCGCGAAGGGATCGACGCTCTCCAGCACCTTGCGCGAATAGACGCGAAAGCCGGAGGTGCAGTCGCGCGCCGGCAGCCGCAGCAGCACGCGCGCATAGGTGTTCGCGAACGCCGAGAGCGCGCGCCGCGGCCGCGGCCAGTTCACGATCCCGCCGCCGGGCACGTAGCGGGATCCGATCGCCATGTCGGCCCCGCCGAGCGCCGCCAGCAGAGCGGGGATGTAGCGGGGATGGTGGCTGCCATCGCAGTCCATGGTGAGGACGCGTCCGTAGCCGCGGTCCAGGCCCCAGCGAAAGCCCGCCAGATAGGCGGTGCCGAGACCGAGCTTCCCCGCGCGCCGCAGGAGCGAGAGCCGGGGCTCGTGGGAGCGCTCGGCCTCGACCAGGTCTCCGGTGCCGTCCGGGCTCGCGTCGTCGACCACCAGCACGTCGAGCGTGGCGTCGATCGCCAGGATCGCGCGCGTGAGCGGCAGCACGTTCTCCGCCTCGTTGTAGGTGGGAAGAACGACGAGGGCGCGGGCCAGCATGGAGAGCGCGTCGGCTCCGGCGGCGGTTTTCGAACCGGCGCAGGGTATCAGCCCGGGAGCGCCCGAGTCGAGCGAAGCTTCACCCGGCGGCGCGGGCCATCACGAAGAGCCGGTTCTGGAGGCCCGTCACGCGCGCCACGCCGAACAGGCCGTGCAAGAGCAGCCGCGCCGCGGGCGAGAGCGTGAGCCGGCGCAGGTCCGTGAGCTCGCGCCGGCTCTCCACCACCGCGAGCCCCGCGCGGCCAAGGGCTTGCGCGAGCGTTTCGGCCGTGAAGTAGAGGAAGTGCTGCTCGATGTAGAACTTCTCGAGCGGCGCCCGGAGGGCGCCTCCGCTCAGCCGGTAGAGCGCGCCGGCCACCACGTCGAGGATGCTGCGCTGGTTCGGGGTCGAGAGGCCCACCACGCCGCCGGGCGCGAGACAGCGCGCGACGGTCTCGAGCAGCGCGAGCGGCGAGCGCGAGTGCTCGATGATGTCCCAGCCGGTGATCGCGTCGAAGCGCCGGTCCCCGGACGCGAAGTCCGCGAACTCGCCGTCCCAGACGTCGAGGCCGAAGTGCTCGCGCGCATGCCGGGTGGCCTCGGCGCAATCGTCGATGCCGAACGGCTGCCAGCCACGGCGGCGCGCGACGGCGAGGAAGAGCCCCGTGCCGCAACCCACGTCGAGCAGCCGGCCCGGCTTGCGGACGCGCTCCAGCGCGGCCAGCCAGCGCTCGTAGCTCTGGACCAGCGGGTTGCTCGGGACATCGTCGTAGCAGAACCCGAAGTAGTCGCGGAGCTCGGGCACCGAGCCCGCGCCGGTGGTGTAGAGCGTCGAGAACATGGCCCGGATCTGCTCCGGGGTGGGCTGCGGCCACAGATAGACGAGCGCGCAACCGCGGCAGCCAAGTACGTGGAAGTGCGAAAGCCGGTAGCGCAGCTCCGCGTCTGGGCTGCCGCACATGGGACATCGCGCGTCGCGCTGCTGCGTCATCGAGGAGCGCCCCTGGCGGCCGCCAAATTGACTGACCGGAACGAGATTCGTAAGCTTATCGAATCATGGCCGCGTCGCGAAGAACGGACTGGCCGACGCTCGCCCTCCTGCTCACGATGTATCTCGTGCTGATCGGCAACTTCGCCTGGCACCGCGTCTCGCCGCTGCCGCTGGCCGTTCACGTCGCGATCGCGGCGATCGCGATCCACCTCGCCTTCACGATCTGGCACGAAGGCGTCCACCGAAACGTGTCGCACCGGACCTGGGTCAATCACGCGGTGGGCGTGCTCGGCATGTTCCCCTACATGACGCCCTACTTCATGCAGCGCTGGATCCACCTCGAGCACCACGCGCGGCTCAACGAGCCCGAGGACCCGAACTTCGTCTACACCGACGGGCCGCTCTGGAAGCTCCCGCTGCGCTACCCGCGCGCGCTCGGCTATGCGCGCAAGCTGCTGACCCGGGATCCCCGCCAGCCCGGCGAGCGGATCTCGGACGCCGTCTCGGTCGCCGCGGTCGGCGGGCTCTTCGCGCTGGCCTGGTGGCTGGGCGCGCTGCGCGACCTGCTCTGGCTCTGGCTGCTGCCCGTCGTGATCGCGAAGCTCGTGATGGACTGGTACATCAACTACCTGCCGCACGCGGGCCTGCCGCCGGGCCGCTTCCAGGGAACGCGCATCGTCGATCGCGCCTGGCTCACGCCGCTCGTGCTCGGGCACAACTACCACGCCATCCATCACCTCTGGCCCGCGATTCCGTGGCACGGCTACCGTGCGGTGTTCCGGGAGAAGATCGACTACTTGAGAGAGCATGGCGTTCCGATCGAACCCCCTCGCTCTCGTTGAGACGCGCTGCGCGCTGTGCGGCTCGGGCGACGCGGAGCTGGCGGCGTCGGGCTTCGATTTCGAGTATTCGACGGCGCCCAACGAGTTCCGCTTCCTCCGCTGCCTCGCCTGCGCGCACGAGTATCTGAGCCCGCGTCCGGCCGCTTCCGACCTCTCCGTCATCTATCCGCCGAACTACTACGCCTTCGCCGGACCCGGAAATCCGCTGGTGGCGCGGTTGCGCCGCCGCTGGGAGGCCGGCAAGGTGCGCCTCTACCGGGCGCTGGTCGGCGCGGGGCCGCGGCGCCTGCTCGACGTCGGCTGCGGCGACGGCCGCTTCCTCTCGCTGCTCCGCGAGTTCGGCGCGCCGGAGTGGGAGCTGGTGGGCATCGACTTCGACGAGGCCGCCGCGGCGCGCTGCCGCGCGCTCGGATTCGAGGCCTACGCCGGCCGGATCGAAGATCTCCCAGTCGCCGAGGGAACGCTCGACGCGGTGATCATGCTCCAGCTGATCGAGCACGTGGAGGATCCCGTCGCGATCTCGCGGGCCGTTTTCAGGCTGCTCCGTCCCGGGGGCGTCTTCGTGGTCGAGACCCCGAACCTGGGCGGCCTCGATCATCGCTGGTTCCAGGGCCGCTGGTGGGGCCACTATCACTTCCCGCGCCACTGGAATCTCTTCTCGACCGCTTCGCTCCGTCGCATGCTCGAGGCGGCCGGCTTCCAGATCGCGCGCAGCGAATATCTGATCAGCACCTCGAGCTGGACCATCTCGCTGCACAACTACCTGCTCGACCGCGGCTGGCCGGCGGGCATCGTGCGCTTCTTCCACTACCAGAACCCGCTGCTGCTCGCGTTCTTCGTGCCGTTCGACTGGCTGCGCGCGCGCCTGGGATACGAAACGTCGAATCAGCGGGTGATCGCGAGGAAGCCCGGTCAGCCGGCCTGAGTGAACTTCGCTCGCCTGCGGCTCGCTGCGCGCTTCGCTTGCGGCCTATTCGTCGACGAAGGTGTTGGCGGCGTCGCCGGTGAGGACCTGCTTGAGGACCTTGCCGGTCGCGTTGCGCGGGAGCGGCTCGTCGCGCAGCTCCCAGCGCGAGGGAACCTTGAAGTAGGCGAGGCGCCCGGCGACGAAGCGCGCGAGATCCTCGGGGTCGGGCCGGCGCCCGGGCGCCGGCACCACGATCGCCTTCACCTCCTGGCCGAGCTCCGGGTGGTCGACGCCCACCACCGCGGCCTCGCGCACGTCGGGGTGCGCCTCCAGGCACAGCTCGATCTCGGCAGGGTAGATGTTCTCGGCGCCGCGCAGGATCAGGTCGCGCTTGCGCGACTCGATCGTGAGGCGCCCGTCCTTGATCCAGCCGATGTCGCCGGTGCGCAGCCAGCGCCCGGGCAGGATCGTTTGCGCGGTCGCCGCGGGATTGCGCCAGTACTCCTTCATCACCAGCGGGCCGCGGATGTGGATCTCGCCTTCGCGGCCCTCGGGCAGGGTAGAGCCCTCCGGGTCGCGGATCTCGATCTCGATCGTCGGCAGCGGGCGCCCGACCGATTCCGGGTGCGCCTCCAGCTCGGCGCCGGCGTTGAGGGTCGCCAGCGCGGTGCTCTCGGTCAGCCCGTAGCCCAGCCCCATCTGCGAGCGGATCTGGGGAAACGCCTCTCGCATCCGCTGCTGGAGCTCGCGCGAGAGCGGCGCGCCGCCGGAGCCGACGTTGCGCAGGCTGGAGAGATCGTACTTCCCGAGGTCGGGATGGTTGAGAACCCGATGGATCATGGTGCCCATCGGTCCCCAGTTGGTGACCTTCTCGCGCTCGATCAGCTCCAGCACCTGCGCGGGATCGAAGCGGCCGGTGCTCCAGACGGTCTTGACGCCGGTCGAGAGCAGGGTGACGGCGCCGGCGTACAGCCCCGAGACGTGAAACAGGGGAGTGTTCATCAGCATGCAGGCGCCGGTCGAGAGCGCCGGCGGCGCGCCCTGCCCCGCGCTGAGCATCAGGCTTCGCACGCCGTGGAACATCTGGACGCGGCAGAGCGCGATGATGTTGCGGTGCGTGTTGACGGCGCCCTTCGGCCGGCCGGTGGTGCCGCTGGTATACAGGATGGTGGCGGCGTCGTCCTCGTCGATCGCCGCCTGCGGCAGCGCCGCGTCGAGATCGTGGCTCCAGAGCTTCTCGAAGTCCTGCTCGATCTCGAGGACCGGGATCCGCAAGGGGCGGCCCGTGATCCGGGCAAGTCTTTTTGAGTCGCCGATCAGCAGCTTCGGATCCGAATCCTCGAGCCCGTAGACGATCTCGTCGCCGGCCCACCAGCCGTTGAGGCCGACCGCGATCGCGCCCAGCGAGAGCGCCGCCCAGAACGAGACGATCCACTCGGGACAGTTGGCCGCCAGGATCGCGACGCGATCGCCCTTCCCGATCCCGTAACGCTCGGAGAGGCCCTTGGCGACGGAGGCGACCACCCGGGCGTGCTGCGCGAAGGAGAGCCGCAGGTCGCCCTGGACGAGGTACTCCCGGTCGCCGAACGCGGCCGAGCCCTCGAGGAGCGCCCGCAGCGAGCGCGCCCGCTCCTTGAAGACGCGGGTCGGAACGCCCAGCACCGGCTCGACCACGATCTCGAAGGGGGCCCCGGGGCCGGTGAGCTGCGCCTCGATCTCCTGGTGGGTCGGCACGGCCCCATTGTCTCACACGCGGAGAAGGTGTTCTACTGTTGGCCCGGCAAGGGAGGAGCAGCATGAGTCGCATTCTGGCGCGCCTGATGGCGGTGCTGATGACACTGAATGGCGTCGGATCGGCGTCGTCAGCGCAGGAGGCCGCTCAGTATTCGGCCGAGGAGATCGATCAGGTGGTGGCGCCCGTCGCGCTCTACCCCGACTCGCTGCTCGCCCAGGTGCTGATGGCGTCGACGTATCCGCTGGAGATCGTCGAGGCGGCGCGCTGGCGCAAGGAGAACCCGGACCTGAAGGACAAGGCGCTCGAGGACGCGCTCCTGAAGCAGACCTGGGACGCGAGCGTGAAGTCGCTGACCGCCTTCCCCCAGGTCCTCGACCTGATGAACGAGAAGCTCGACTGGACCCAGAAGCTCGGCGACGTCTTCCTCGCGCAGCAGAAGGACGTGATGGACGGCGTGCAGCGGCTGCGCGCCAGGGCGAAGGCCGAGGGGAATCTCGAGACCACCGAGCAGCAGACGGTGACCGTCGAGCCGGCCCCGGCGGGCAGCAGCACCACGACCATCATCCAGATCGTGCCGGCGAGCCCGCAGGTCGTCTACGTCCCCAGCTACAACCCGACGGTCGTCTACGGCACCTGGCCCTACCCCGCCTACCCGCCCTACTACCCCTACCCGCCGGGGTACGTGTGGGGAACGGCTCTTCTCTCTTTCGGCGTCGGCATGGCGGTGGGCGGCGCGCTCTGGGGCAATTGCAACTGGGGTAACGGGGACATCGACATCGACGTCAACAACAACTTCAACCGGAACACCAACATCAACCGGAACGACATCAGCAACAAGAAGTGGGAGCACAACGGCGAGCACCGCAAGGGAGTCGGATACCGGGACAAGGCGAGCCAGCAGAAGTACGGAAAGGGCGATCGCCAGAACGCCGCCTCGCGCGACCAGTTCCGCGGCCGCGCCGAGCAGGGCCGCCAGCAGATGGCGAAGCAGGGCACCGGCGCGGTGCAGCGGGATCTCGATCGCGCCAAGCCGAGCGGCGGCCAGCGGCCGGGCGGAGGCGCTGGCCAGAGCGGCCTGGGAAGCCAGGGCAAGAATCGTCCCTCTTCGATGGACCGCGGCGCGGGCTCTCCCGCCTTCCAGGGCGACCGCAGCGGGAGCCAGGCGCGGCGCGACTCCAGCCGTGGCCAGGCCAGCCAGAAGAGCGCCAAGAGCTGGGGTGGGTCGAGCGGCGGATCCCGAGGCGGGTTCAGCGGCGGAGGCGGCTCGCGGGGAGGCGGAGGCGGATCGCGAGGCGGCGGTGGCGGCGGGCGCGGCGGCGGCGGGGGGCGAGGCCGATGAGCGGGCGCATTCCGATCACGCTGGAGGTAGCCAAGATGACTGCGCGCAGCATCCGCGTTCTTGCGTCGTGCTTCGCCGCCGGACTGCTGGCGGCGGCGCTGCCGGCCGGCGGCGCCTTCGCGGCCGAGCCCGCACAGAAGCACTTCGAGACGCCCGAAGCGGCGGTGGAGGCGTTGATCGCCGCCCTCCAGTCGGACGACAAGACCTCGCTCTACGCCCTCTTCGGCGCCGACGAGAAGGGTCTGATCGAGTCCGGCGATCCGGTCGCCGACCGCAACGCCGCCGAGGGCTTCGTCGAGCGATACCAATCCGGCCACCGGATCCTGAAGACCGCGGCGACACGCGCCGAGCTCGAAGTCGGCGAAGACCAGTGGCCGCTTCCGATTCCGATCGTGAAGGACGCCGCCGGCTGGCGCTTCGACGGCAAGGCCGGCGAGGAAGAGATCGTGAGCCGCCGGATCGGCCGCAACGAGCTGTCCGCGATCCAGGCGTCCCTCGCCTACGTGGATGCGCAGCGCGAGTACTACGTGCGCAACCCCGAGAAGTCTCCGTTGCTGCACTACGCGCGCTTCTTCACGAGCTCGCCTGGCCGCAAGGACGGCCTCTTCTGGCCGACCGCCGAGGGCGAAGAGCCGAGCCCTCTGGGGCCCCTGTTCGATGCAGCGAACGCGGAGGGCTATCAGCTCGGCACGGGCGAAGCGCCGGCGCCCTATCACGGCTACTTCTACCGGATCCTCGAGGGCCAGGGCACGCGCGCGCCCGGGGGGCCCTACAGCTACCTCGCCAAGGGTCAGCTGATCGGCGGCTTCGGGCTGATCGCCTACCCCGCGACCTACGGCGTTTCCGGCGTGATGACCTTCCTCGTGAACCAGGACGGGGACGTCTACGAGACCGATCTGGGGCCCCTGACGACGGAGCGCGCGAAGGCCATCAGCCTGTTCGATCTGGATGCAAACACGGTGCGCGTCGTCGACTCGCCGGACGAGGAGTCCGCCCCCGCGCAGTGACGAGCGACGGCTTGCAGTTCAACCTCGCCGATCTCTACGAGTGCGTGGCCGACGCGGCGCCGGAGCGGATGGCGCTCGTCGCCGGCGAGGCACGCCTGCGCTATCGCGAGCTCGATGAGCGCTCCAACCGACTGGCCCACCACCTCGAAGCCAGCGGCAACCGGCCCGGCGATTGGATCGGCATCCTGGCCCAGAACCGGGCCGAGTGGATCGAATCGATGCTGGCGGCCTATAAAATGCGCGCCGCACCGATCAACCTCAACTTCCGCTACGTCGACGACGAGCTCCGCTACGTGCTCGACGACGCGGATCTCGTGACGCTGATCTTCGAACGCCGCTTCGCCCCCCGCCTGCTGCGGATCCGGGAGAGCCTCCCCAAGCTGCGCCACTTCATCTGCCTGGAGGACGGGAGCGACGCCGACGTCTCGGCGCTCGGCGCCGTCGCGTACGAAGCGGCGCTCGCTGCCGCCTCCCCCGCCCGCGGCTTCGGACCGCGCTCGCCCGACGACCTCTACGTGCTCTACACCGGCGGCACCACGGGGATGCCGAAGGGCACGCTCTGGCGGCAGGAGGACATCTTCTTCGCGGCGCTGGGCGGCGGGAACTTCGGGGGCGAGCCGATCCGCCGTCCCGAGGCGATCGCCGGCAACGCCGCGAAGGAGCCGCGCGCCACGCTGCTCGCGATCGCGCCCATGATGCACGGCGGTGGCCAATGGACGACGTTCAATGCGTTCTTCGCGGCCAATACGCTGGTGCTCTACACCGGCGCGAGCTTCGACCCGAACCAGATCTGGCGCCTGGTCGAGCGCGAGCGCGTCACCTCGCTCTCGATCGTGGGCGACGCGATGGGGCGTCCGCTGGCCGAAGCGCTCGCCGCGCCGGGCGCGAACTTCGAGCTCTCGTCGCTCGCGATCGTGGGCTCGGGCGGCGCGATCCTCTCGAAGGCCGTCAAGCAGCAGCTGCGCGAGCAACTCCCGAAGGCGCTGATCCTCGACAGCTTCGGCGCCTCCGAGACGGGCTACAACGGCACCGTGCTCGACCTCGCGGGCCCTCCGGCCGGCCCGCGTTTCACGCTGCACGAGGAGACGACGGTGCTCGGCGACGACGGCCGGCCGCTGGCGCCCGGCTCGGGCGTGGTGGGGCGCCTGGCGCGCCGCGGCCACGTTCCCCTCGGCTACCACAAGGATCCCGTCAAGACGGCGCAAACCTTCCCGGTGATCGACGGCGTGCGTTGGGTGATCCCGGGCGACTTCGCCACGCTGGAAGCGGACGGCACGCTGGTGCTGCTCGGACGCGGCTCGGTCTGCATCAACTCGGGAGGGGAGAAGATCTACCCCGAGGAGGTGGAGGCGGCGCTCAAGTCACACCCGGACGTTTTCGACGCGGTGGCGGTCGGCGTCCCCGATGCGCGCTTCGGCGAACGCGTCGCAGCGCTGGTGACGCCGCGCCCGGGCCGCGCGCCCAGCCTGGAGGAGCTCGCCTCTCACTGCCGGGAGCGGATCGCGGGCTACAAGGTGCCGCGCGCCCTCGTCTGCGTGGACGAGATCGTCCGCACCCCGGCGGGAAAGCCCGACTACCGCTGGGCCAAACGGCGCGCCCTGGAAGGCTGAGCCGCGCGCCCCGAGCCTAAAGCCGGGTTCCGGTTCATTCGATGATCCAGGGATGCGTCGACCCGTGTGCGTCGCAGCCTGGGCGGTCCTCGCGCTCCTGGTCGGGGGAAGCGCGGCGGCGGAGATCTACCGCTGGACCGACGAGAAGGGGCAGCCCCACTTCACCTCGAGCCTCGAGAAGGTGCCGCCTCGCTTCCGGTATCAGGTCGGCAGGCCCCCGAACGATCCGGGGAAGGGCACGGTGAACGTCGTCGAGGGCAGCGACGAGCCGGGCACGATCACCTCGCCGAACCACCGGCTCGAGCAGCTCCGCCGCAAGAACCGCGACCTCACGCAGCCGAAGCGCGGGACCACCAAGATCCCCAACCTCTCCCGGCCGCCCAAAGCCGCCCCGGACGAGAAGCCGGAGCACCGCTACGACACCAAGTGCAATTCGGCGGGCCAGCGCTGCCGGCGGATCCAGACCGAGGAGTTCCGCCAGTGGAAGGCCCGCCAGCCATACAAAGACGGCGTCCCCGCCGCGCCCGAGGACTAGCCCCGAACGCCCAGCGCCTTCGCCGCCCGGCGCAGGTCCCGCGGCTTCACCCACAGGATCGCCCCGAAGCGGCCCTTGCCCGCGCGCACGCCCGTCACGGCGGTGAGGTTCACGCCGGCGGCGGCGATCTCGTCGAGAACGCCGGCCAGCACGCCGGTGCGGTCGTCGCCCTCGATCAGCAGCGCCCGCTTGCGGCCCGAGGTCCGCAGCTTGCCGGCGCGCGCCGCGCGCAGGAAGGCGGCGCGCCGCGTCGGCACCAGGTCCAGCTGGCAGCCGCGGCCCTCCGGGAAGGCGTGGACCGCCTCGAGCGCGACGCGCGCGCGCCGGAAGACGCCGAGCGCCTTGGCTGCCGTTCCCGGGCGGTCGGCGAGCTTCACGGCGTAGTAATCGACGAAGCGACACTTCACGGCCATGGGGGGTACCTCCGCCCGGAGGATACTCCCGGGAGCGTCGCCGCTGTCAAGAACCCGCGGGCGGCTTCAGGATCTCGGCGGCGGCGTTGAGCGCAGAGACCGCCGCGGGGATGCCGGCGTACTGCGAGGTGTGCATCAGCACCTCGATCAGCTCCTCGCGCCGGATGCCGAGGTGCAGCGCGCCGACGAGGTGCGCCTTGAGCTCGTCGGTGCGGCCGAGCGCGGCGAGCTGGGCGACCGTCACCAGGCTGCGGCTGCGCACGTCGAGGCCCGGGCGCGACCAGAAGCCTCCGAAGCAGAACTGCGTCACAAGATCGAAGAACTCCGGCGCGATCTGGGCGCCCGGCGGGCCGCCGCCACCCTTCCCGGCGCGCTCGCCCCACAGCTTCGCCATCACCTCGCGGCCCTTTGCGCGCAGCTCCTCTTCGCCCGCCATGACTACTCCTTTTGCAGGATGCTGATGGTGCAGACGCTGCCGCCGCCCACCAGGTGCGCGAGTCCGATCCGCGCGTTCGCGACCTGGCGCGGGCCGGCCTCGCCGCGCAGCTGGCGGGTCAGCTCGAAGATCTGCGCGAGACCGGTGGGTCCGCCCGGGTGGCCGCGCGCGATCAGACCCCCGTCGGTGTTGAACGGGAAGCGTCCGCCCAGGTGCGTCTGCCGCTCCTCGACCAGCTTCTCGGCCTCCCCCTCGCGGCAGAAGCCGAGCAGCTCGTAGTACTCGAGCTCCTCGGTGGCGAAGGCGTCGTGCACCAGCGTGAGGCTCACGTCTTCGGGGCCGACGCCGGCGGTCTCGTAGGCCTCGCGCGCGGTGTCGCGCGTCATGCTGGGCGGGCCGACCACGGGGCCCATGAAGGTGTGCCCGCGCGCGTAGGTCTCGGACTGGAGCGCCGAGACGATCGGCGCAACCAGCGGCCGGCCGGGCTGGAGACGCCTCGCCAGCTCCTTGGTGGCGACGATCGCGCAGGCCGCGCCGTCGTCGACCGGGCAGCTCATCATCGCCGTCACCGGCTCCGCGATCTTGCGCGAGGCGAGCACTTCTTCGACGGTCACCTCGTGATCGGGCTGGCGGTCGCTCCAGGGATTCTTCGCGCCGAAGTTCCAGTTCTTGGCGGCGATCGCGGCGAAGTGCTCGGGCCGGGTGCCGCGCTCGTGCATGCGCCGCATGGCCCAGAGCGAGAAGTAGGCGGCCGGCAGGATCACGCTGTCGATCGAATCGCGGCCCACGCCGCGCCCGGCTCGCATTCCGCCGCTCATCTCCGTCATCTTGTCGAAGCCGAGCGCCATCGCGATCTGGCAGCGCCCGCTCGCCACCGCCCAGGCGGCGTCGCGGAAGGCGACCAGACCGGTGGCCGAGGCGTTCTCGACATGGGTGACCGGGAGGCCGGTGAGCCCGAACTCCTTCATGGCGCGGATCCCGGTCATCGGCATTCCGGCGATGTACCCGACGAAGGCCTCCCCTACGTCCTTGAACGAGATGCCGGCGTCGCGCAGCGCGGCGAGCCCCGCTTCGCGCGCGAGATCGATGTTCGAGCGGTCGCGGTAGACGCCGAATCGCGTCATCCCGACTCCCAGCACGGCGACGTCGTCGAGCTTCATCGGGCGTCTCCGACGGGGCGGAAGCGATGGATCACCACCTCCTGCCCTTCCTTGTTCTCGCGCAGCGTCTCGAGCTCGAGCTCCATTTCCATCCCGATCCGGAAGTCGCCGGACTCGCCCTGAAGCACCGCCATCACCCGGGGCCCTTCCGGGAGATCCACCTGCCCCACCCCGTAGCCGCCGGCGTGATCGGCGCGCTTCGCCCCGAAGAGCGGGAAGTGCACGTACGTCCAGGTGTAGAGCTTGCCGCGCGGCGAGAGCAGGACGTCGTCCGTCCCGTCGGCCAGACAGCGCGCGCAGACCTGCCGGCGCGGGAAGAAGTGCTCGTCGCAGGCTCGGCAACGCGAGCCGAGCAGCCGCGGCGGCGTCGCGGGATCGTCGGGCACCGTGAAGAAGCCGGGCTCGATGGGAACCTTCGCCTTGCGGACCTCGCTCATTTCACCTCCGGAACCACGGGTTTGGGCGGGAGCACCAAGGCGAGGCCCGCTTCCTGCTCCATCCACAGCACGAGATCGCTCCAGTCTCGCTCGCCGAGACCGGACTGCGTCGCCGCCGCCAGCACCTGCGCGATCTGGGAAGCCACCGGCGCGGGGACGCCGGCCTCGCGCGCGACCTCCACCACCAGGCCCGCGTCCTTGGCCGCCAGCGCGAGCGCGAACTGCGCCGGGCGCCCGCGCTGGTTGATCCCCTCGACCATGCGGTCGATGAAGAAGTTCCCGGCGCCACCGGTGCGAATCGCCTCGACCAGGGTGCGCAGGTCAAGGCCGCCTTTGGCCGCGATCGCGAGCCCCTCGAGCGAGACCCAGGTCGACGTGAACGCCAGCAGGCTGTTCACGAGCTTCGCGGTGTTGCCCTTCCCGAGCGGGCCGAAGTGGAAGACCGCGCGGCCGAGCTTGCCGAGCAGCGGCTGGCAGCGCGCGAAGACCTCCGGATCGCCTCCCACCAGGAACACCAGCGTGCGCGCCTTGGCGCCCGGCGCGCCACCGGTGAGCGGGGCCTCCAGCAGGTGACAGCCCTGCTTCTCGACCAGGCGGCCGAGCTCGCGCACGGCCGCAGGCGCGTTGGTCGAGAGATCGACCAGCACGCTGCCGGGCGCGGCGCCGCGCAGCCACTGCTCGGCCACCGCGCGGACCACCGCCGGCGTCGGCAGCGAGAGGAAGCACGTCTCTGACGCGCGCGCGACCTCCTCCGGAGACCTGGCGGCCGCCGCGCCCGCGATCGCGGCGGCCCGGGCGGAGTCCTGATCGAAGACCGCCACGGAATGGCCGTCGGCGACCAGGTTAGCGGCGATCGCTCCGCCGATGTTTCCGAGCCCGATCACACCGACGCGCACGCCGCATCCTTCTCGAGCCCGTAGAGGCGCACCGGATTGTCCCAGAGCGCCTTGCGCTTGACGTCGTCCGAGAGCGTGTCGATGGCTAGGAACTTGCTGACGGCGTGTGGATAGCTCCCGTCGCCGTGCGGATAATCGCTCCCCATCACCAGGTTGTGGGGCCCGAAGGCGTCCACCACGTACTGCGCGGCGCGCTCGTCGACCTCGGCGGAGACGAAGCACTGCCGCGCGAAGTACTCGCTCGGCTTGCGCGTCAGGTGGGTCGCTTCGCGCGAGCCGTGGAAGCCCTCGAAGTGCTCGTCCATCCTTTCGAGCCACCAGGGCGCCCAGCCGCAGGAGGCTTCCAGGAAGACCGCGCGCAGCTTCGGGTGCCGCTCCAGCACGCCGCCCACGATCAGGTCCATGCAGGCGCCCATGCTCTCGACCGCGTGGCAGATCATGTGGACCTTGAAGAGCTTGTCGTAGCGCTCGCGCCCGTACTGCTGGAGGTGCACGCCGGCGCCCTCGTGCGTCGCGATCGGAACGTTCAGGCGCTCGGCCTCGGCGTAGAACTCGTCGAAGTCGCGGTGGTCGATGGTCTTCCCGTTCACCGGGTTCGGCCGGATGAAGATCGACTTCATGCCGAGCTCCTCGACGGCATGGGCCGCCTCGCGCGCCGCCACTTCGCCGTCGTGCAGCGAGACCATCGCCGCGCCGAAGAGCCGCCGCGGCGCATGGCTGCAGAACTCCGCGAGCCAGCGGTTGTAGGCCCGGCAGATCGCGCCCGCGAGCTTCGGCGGGATCCCGTCGGCCGAGGCCGCGAAGAGGCCGCGCGAGGGATACAGCACGGCCATGTCGATGCCTTCCACGTCCATCGCCTCCACCTGGCTCGCGGCGTCGAAGTCGCGCTCGGCCGCGAACGCGAAGCGCGGATCGCCCGTCCGTTTGGTGGCGATGCTGGTGCTGGCCTCCTTCCAGCCCGGAACGTCGGGCATCCGGTGGCCGAGCACGTCGACGCTCATCGCGCCGAAGCAGCGCGGCGCCTGATCGCGGAACTCGGGGTCGATGTACCTCTCCCAGAGATCCGCGGGCTCGATCACGTGCCCGTCGGCGTCGACGACGCGGTAGTCCCCGTGCATGGCGTTCTCCGGACCGGTCTGCCTAGTAGTAGATCGTGGTGCGATTGCCGACGCGAACCAGCCGGCCGTCCTGGTTCGTCCAGCGTGTCTCGTTCACCAGGAAGAGCATCGTGCCCAGCTTCCCGATGCGTTCGTAGGCGTTGCTCAGCGAGGCGGTCGAGGTGATCACGTCGCCCGGGCGGATCGGCGCGAAGTAGCGGCTGCGCTGCCCGCCGTTCAGCACGCGGGTGCCGGGCGTCGTGCCCATGCCGCGCAGCCAGGGCTCGCGCCGGGCGTCCTGCGTCATCCAGGCGAACGGGTTGAAGTCGCGCGGCGCCACCAGCCCGCCCCAGGGTCCGCGCTCGGCCGCCTTCAGGTCCGTGAACTCGGGCGGAGGCGGCTCCGGGTGGTGGGTGGCGATCGCCCAGCGGCGGATGTCGTTGGCGCCGACCGGAAGCGACTCGAACGGCTCCGTCGCGCGGCCGAGCCAGCCGAGCGTGCGCTCGTCGAGCAGCGCGCCGGGGGCGGGCTTCTCGGGCGGGGGAAGCGGCTTGGGATCGGGAAGGATCTTCGCGCCGCCGGCTTCGAAGAGCAGCACGGTCGCCTCGCCGGGCGTCGTCTCCTCTCCGCGTTGATTCTCGATGCCGAGCTCGAGATGGATCACCGGGCCGGTCTTCACGCGCTCCTTGCCGATCACGCGCCCGCGCGCCGTGAGCCGGTCCCCCTTGAAGTTGAGCCCGCGGAACTCGCAGGAGAGCTCGACGATGTCGCCGCGCCCGGCGAGCCACGCATGCAGCAGATTGTGGAGGTAGGAGAGCCGCAGGTTCCCCATCCCGAACACGTCCGGCTGCCCGACGGCGCGGGCGGCGTCGGCATCCATGTGCAGCGGGATGAATTCGTCGTTGACCGCCGCGAAGCGGTTCCAGTTCGCGAGGTCCGTGGTCCGCGCGAAGACCGGGATCGCGTCGCCGGCGGAGACGGCATCCCAGGCGGCCGGCTGGCTGGATTCGATTGCCAAGGGTTCCCATCCCAACGCGAATCTGATATATCGTCAGAACATTCTGACACAGCGTCAGATCGTGGGCAAAGAGGATCATGCCGGTTCGGGGCTTCTGGCAGGCGGCGCTGGCGGAACCCGGCCGGCGCGCGCTGATCGAGAGCGACGGGCGGATCGTCAGCGCGGGAGAGCTCGCCGGGGCGAGCCACCGGCTCGTGCACGCCCTGCGCGCCCGCGGGCTCTCGCGCGGCGACGTCGTCGCCATGCTGCTCCCGAACGCGGCGCCCGCTCTCGAAGTGCTGCTGGCCGCGATGCAAGCCGGCTGGTACATCACGCCGCTCAACACCAACCTCGCGCCGCCCGAGATCGCGCACATCCTGCGCGATTCGGGCGCCAGGGCGTTCATCGCCGACGCCCGGGAGGAGGGGCGCGCAACCGCCGCCGCCGACGAGGCGGGCCTCCCGGCCTCCGCGCGAATCGCGGTGGGCGAGCTGCCGGGCTTCGCGTCCTACCCGGCGCTGAAGGACGCCCAGCCCCCTACACTTCCGCCGGATCGCTGCGCCGGACAGTTCATGCAGTACACCTCGGGCACCACCGGCAAGCCCAAGGGCATCAAGCGCGACCTGATCCCGATGGACCCCGACGCGATGGCGGGGCTCCAGGCCGGCCACCTCGCCCGCTTCGGCATCACGCCGGGGGGGGACGGCGTGCACCTGTGCACGTCGCCGATGTATCACACCGCGCCGCTCGCCTTCAGCTGGTTCGCGCTCCACTTCGAGCACACGGTGGTGCTGATGGACCGCTGGGATCCCGAGCGCGCGCTCGAGCTGATCGAGAAGCACCGCGTCACCACCACGCACATGGTGCCCACCCAGTTCCACCGCCTGCTCCAGCTCCCGGTGGAGACGCGGCGGAAGTACGACTGCTCCTCGCTGAAGAACGTGCTCCACGCCGCGGCCCCCTGCCCGGTCGAGGTGAAGCGCCGCATGCTCGAGTGGTGGGGCCCCGTGATCTACGAGTACTACGGCGCCACCGAAGGGGGCGGCACGCTGGTGACGCCGCAGGAGTGGCTCGAGCGCCCGGGGACGGTGGGCAAGGCCTGGGAAGGCGCCGCGATCCGGGTGCTCGACGACGAGGGCAAGGACCGCCCCCCCGGCGAACCGGGAACGGTGTATCTCAAGCTGCTCCAGGATTTCGCCTACAAGGGCGACGAGCAGAAGACCCGCTCGAACCGGATCGGCAACTTCTTCACCGTGGGCGACGTCGGCTACCTCGACGCCGACGGCTACCTCTTCCTGTGTGATCGCAAGATCGACATGATCATCTCCGGCGGCGTCAACATCTACCCCGCCGAGATCGAGGCCGTGCTGCTCTCGCATCCGAGGGTGGGCGACGCCGCGGTCTTCGGAATTCCGGACGAGGACTGGGGCGAGCAGGTGAAGGCGGTGGTCGAGCCGGCGCCGGGCGCGACGGCCGGCGAGACGCTGGCGCGCGAGATCCTGGCCTGGTGCGAGACTCGCCTCGCGAAGTACAAGTGCCCGCGGTCGATCGACTTCACCAACGCGATGCCGCGGGACCCGAACGGCAAGCTCTACAAACGCAAGCTGCGCGACCCCTACTGGGCGGGACGCGAGCGGCGGATCTGAGGCCGGGGCGGGCCTCAGCGCGAGATCGCCTGGCTCCGGAGATCGATCGTCTCGGCCAGCGCCTCGCGCACCGACTTCACGAACCACTGCCCCGCCGGCGATTCGACCACGGCCAGGTACTCCTCGATCTCGGATGTCGAGAGATCGGAGAAGGCGTAGAGCGTGAAGGGGACGCCGTGCTGCGCGGCGACCGCGTCGGCCCGCTCCCGCTCGCGCGCGAGCAGCCCGTCGATCCCGCCCACGGCGGCGCTCTCCTCGGGATCCATGGCGGCCCGCGCTGCGTACCAGCGGACGATCGCCTCGTAGATCCTCAGATACAGGTCGGTGGTGGCCCGGCTCGAGAGCGTGCGCTCGTCGAGCTTGCGCGCGAGCGCCACGCGCTCGGGGGACTCGTCGCTGGGAGCGCCGAAGATCCGATAGCCGAGCCGCGAGAACCACGAGTAGGGAGCGGCCGACGCGGCGTGCACCCTGCGGCCGGCCGGGCTCTCTCCGAAACGCTCGAGCTCGGCGACGGCCGTCTCGTCGAAGGATTCCGAGACGCGGCGCACCACGTCGGAGACCACCGCGTCCGGGGCCAGCTGGGTCTCGATGCGCGGCCGCAGGCGCACGTCGTCCGCGAGGTCTCCGTCCTCGGGATGGCCGGCGACACTCAGCGCGGCGTGCTCGAGCCGTCCGGCATACTCCGGAAGGTGCAGCTCCACCAGCAGTCGCTCGATCCGGCGCTGGGCGGGAGAGAGCTCGGGCGGCGGCGGAGACGTCGCGCATCCGACCGCGAGCCCGACGGGAAGGAGCAGGAGCGGAGAGAACCGATGCTTCGCCACCGCCATGCTCAGCCGCCACCTTCCGAAGGCACTGGCTTCGTCCGCAGGATCCGGTCTGCGACGGCGGTCGCCAGCGCGTTGGTTCCGCGCAGATTGTAATGGCAGCAGGTGTCGACGTACACGTCCTCGTCGACGGACGCGAACATCTGCGTGAGATCGAGCACGGCCACCCCCTGCGCGAGCATTCCAGGGATCTGGGCCCGCAGCATCGGGTAGCCCCGCCGGACGCCCGCCGGCCAGTCGCCGTCCGGAAGGTAGGCGATTTCTCTTTCGCCTTCGCTCAGCGGTTTGCTCCCCTCGTCGTACTGGTTGGGTTGCAACACGTGCACGTAGCGCGCGCCGATCTGTCGAGCGACCGCCGCCATCTCGAGCGAGCCCCTCCTCCAGACGTCGACGATCAGATCCCAACAGGCGTCCTGGGGATCGCGCAGGCAGGCGGGCTCGTACGCCGCGAGGCCCGGGGGCGGGGCCGCCGCCTCCTGGAGCGCCTGCTCGAGCCGTGTCGCACGCGATTTGAGCTGGAGAACGGCCCGGCCGATCGCCGCGCGCGCCAGCTCCGAGCGACCGAGAGGTCCGCGGTCCGCCGCCGAGCGCCACTCCGTCGCCCTGCGCCGCGTGCCGATCACGTCTGCGTAGAGCTCGATCGTGTGCGCCGAGCTCGCGTCCGGTCCGAAGTTCAGCATGGCGAGATAGTGCAAGCGGCTGGGAAAAATCGGGTTGTAGCGCGCCGCCGCATCGGAGGGGGACAGCGCGACCTCGTTGAAGCCGTCCAGATTGACGATCGCATCGAAGCGCACGCCCTGGAGCGTCAGCAGGATCAGCGCGATCAGCTGCTGCGGCTGCTTGTAGCCGCCGATCGCGGCATTGAAGACGCGCACGCGTCCGCGGAGCTCCGGCGCCTGCCGCTCGAGCTCCGCGATCAGCGCCTCCCCGCCTACGGTTGCGAGCTGCTCGGCGACCGATCCGCCGAAGACACCGACGTGAAAGCCGCCCGTTTCCGCCGCGTAGTCCGCGTGTTCGGACGGGAACCCGTGAGCGTTGATCCGGCTGTTGCGCAGGTAGTACGACGACGGAGCCGCCGGGAACGTCCTGCGCAGCGCCGCCTCTCCGATCAATCCGCGGTCGTAGGCGGGGTTTCCGGCGTACCCGAGAAAGGGGTGGAGCAGGAACCGGCGCCGCGGGTCGAGGCCGTCGGCGTCCGGCGGATCCTGCAAGCGCGTCGCCGCGCGCTCCTCGGCAAAGAGGCCGCTCGAGCGGACGAGTATCTCCGCCAGGCACAGGCAGACGACCGTGGAGAAGAGCGCGAGCGCAAGCCTTTTCGAGAGCGATTTCCGAATCGCATAGTGTTACCACGCGCCCGCGCTCGCGGCGACCGGACGCTGGCGGAGCGCAGGGCCGGGCGACCTAGTCGAAGCGGTCGAAGAGCACCTTGACCGCGCCGCTCGCGCCCTGGTCATGGCAGGCCAGGAAGGCCTTGCGGTAATCGGCCAGCGGGAAGCGGTGGGTCAGGATCGGCGTCACGTCGATGCGTCGGGTCCGAATCAGCTCGAAGTACCACTCCATCGCATGCTGGCGGCGGCCCTCGAAGGTCTCGAACGCGAAGGCATTCGAGCCCACCAGCGCCAGCTCCTTGTGGTAGAGCGGCGTCCATTCGAAGGCCTTCGGGACCTCGACGCCGAGCGCCACGATCCGGCCGCGGGTTCGCGTCACGCGCACGCCCACCTCGAGCGTGGCCGGCGCGGTCACCGTGTCGTAGACCACGTCGGCGCCGCCGTTCAGCATCGGGAGACCGTACCAAGGCTCGCGCAGCTCGACGCCGAGCGCGTGCCCGACGCCCTCGATCACCGCGCGCGCGGGCTGGTGCGGCAGCACCGTCTCGGCGCCGAAGCGACGCGCGAGCTCGGCCTGATGCGGGAAGCGCGCCACCGCCAGCACGCGCACCGCGGGGTGCAGCGAGCGCAGGATCGCGATCGCGAGCAGCCCCAGCGTGCCGCAGCCGTAGACCAGCGCCGCCCCTCCCGCGGGCGGCGGATGGTGCAGGATCGCGTGCAGCGACACCGCGAAAGGGTCGGCGAGCACGGCTGCTTCATCCGAGATCTCGTCGGGGATCGGGATGCACTGCGATTCGTGCGCCGGCACCAGCGGCGCCATCCCGCCCGTCGCCTGGCTCGAGTTGCCGTGGTGGATGCCCCTGGTCAGGGTCCCGCGCGTGAAGTTGAGGCACTGGGCGAGTTCCCCCTGCCGGCACCACTCGCAGAGCGGGAGCCCGCGCGGCGCGCAGGAGAGCCAGGGGTTCAGCACCACGCGCTCCCCCACGCGGCGCGTGCGCACGCCCGGGCCGATCCGTTCGATCCGCGCCACCACCTCGTGTCCCAGCACCTGCGGGAACGAGACGAGAGCCGTCATCGGGTTGTCGATGCGGCCGTTCAGGAACACCTGCTTGTAGTCGCTCCCGCAGAGGCCGCATAGCTGCGTGCGCAGCACCACCCAGTCCGGAGCGGGCAATTCCGGGTCCGCGATCTCGCGCAGCCGGATCGGGGCGAGCGGCCCGAGGAACGCGCGCGGCGTCAGCCAGGACAGGACCTTCGTGGCCGCCAGCCGCGCGAAGCCCGCCTCGACCACCAGCGCGCGCACCGGCTAGCTCCCCGCCTGGGGCGCGAGCGTCATGGCCGTCTCCGATTTCGGCACCTCATTCGGGACCGGCGCCGTGCCCAGCCAGCCGTCGGCCTGAAGCATGGTGACGCCATACCAGTAGTGCTCGTTGCGGAAGTGATGCAGCAGGTGATTGCGCGCGAGGCGCTGGTAGTAGCCGAGGCGCGGCCGATAGCGCGTGTGGATCATGAAATGCACCCACTCGTAGTGGAGCGAGAGCGCGTAATACGCGGCGAGGCCCGTCGCGACCAGCTGCGGCTGCGGAAGGCCGAGCAGCACGAGCGCCCCGACCGTGAGCGGCGTGTAGGCGAACACGTGGATCGGGATGAAGACCAGATCGAGGCGCCAGGGATCCTGATGATGCTCGCGGTGCAGCCGCGGCACCTTGAAGTCGAGCTGGCGCCCGAACAGCGTCACCGGCCGGTAGTGCAGGATGAAGACGTGGATCAGCCACTCCTGGAGCGGCCAGAAGCAGAGGAGCATGAGCGGGATCGCGGCGTCCCAGGCCGACCAGTTCCCGAGCGCCACGCGGATGCCGAGCGCCGCAGCGACCAGCGCGCTCAGCACGCGCGGGCTCGCGTGCTGGAAGAAGACGGAGAGCGCCGGGCGCAGTCGATCGGGAAGCGCGCCCGGATCCCCCATCACGGCCTCGTCACGAGCAGACAGCCTGCCAGCGGACCTCCGCCCGCGGCGGCGACCGCCACGCGGGGGCCCCCCGGAACCTGGCGCGCGCCGCCCTCGCCCCAGAGCTGAAGGCAGGCCTCGTGCAGGAAGCCGTAGCCGTGCAGCCGTCCGCCCGAGAGCTGACCGCCATTGGTGTTGAGCGGCAGCTCGCCGTCGAGGGCAATCCGCTTGCCGCCCTCGATGAAGGGTCCCCCTTCGCCCTTGCGGCAGAAGCCCAGCCCCTCGAGCCAGGCCAGCGCGAGGAAGCTGAAGCCGTCGTAGAGCTGGGCGACGTCGACGTCCGCGGGTTTCAGGTCCGTGCGCGTCCAGAGCATCGCGCCGGCGTCGCGCATCGCCATCGTGGTGAGGTCGTCGAACTGGTCCCAGGAGGGCCGGCCGTGCAGCGCCGAGCCGACCGCCTCGACCCGCAGCGGCGGGCGGCGTAGATCGCGCGCCGCGTCGGCCCGGGAGACGATCACCGCGGTCGCGCCGTCGACGGGGACGTCGCAGTCGAACAGGCAGAACGGCGTGCTGATCATGCGCGCCGCGAAGTAGCTCTCCGGCGTCATCGGCTCGCGGTAGACCGCCTTGGGATTTCCCGCGGCGTTCTTGCGCGCGTTGAGCGCGATCTGCGCGAGCTGCTCGCGGGTGGTGCCAAACTCGTGGAAGTGTCGCTGCGCGGCGAGCGCCACCCAGTTCGCGGCCGAGTAGGCGCGGAAGGGCAGCGTGAACTCCAGCATGGAGCCCACCGCGCGCGGCGCCCGCCCTCCCCCTTCGGACGACGCACCGCCGCCGATCGGCGCGCGGCCGCCGGCCCCCTGCGCGGTCGCCTCCCAGACCGATCGGAAGCAAAGCACGTGCTTCGCGAGGCCGCAGGCCACCGCCAGGCAGGCGTTGATCACCGAGCCAAGTTGTCCGGGTAGTTCGAGACCACCGGTAAACCAGTTGAGGTTCAGGCGCAGCGCGTCGTGCACTTCCGTGATGCCCGCGCCGGAGAAGCCCGGCGCGCCGCCCATGCTGCCCGGGTAGGTGGCGAGGCCGTCGATGTCCTCGCGCGTGAGGCCCGCGTCCGCGATCGCCGCGAGGCAGGCGTCGAGCGTCAGCTCGAGCGGATCGCGGTTCAGGCGCCGGCCGATGTCGCTCTGCCCGATCCCGGTGATCGCCGCGCGCCGCTCGAGGATCTCCATCAGGCGTCCACCGGCTGGAAGAGCGGGAGGTACACGTCCTCGCGATGCTCGAAGACGACGCGCACGCGCATGCCGATGCGCACCGCTTCGGCCGGGCAGCCGACGATGTTCGTCATCAGCCTCACGCTCGGCTGCTCGTCGATCTCGACGATCGCGATCGCGTAGGGATGATCGGGGGCCGGCACCCAGGGCTGGTGGTTGAGCGTGAAGGTCGCGACCGTGGCGAGGCCGGAGACGGCCGCCGGCGCCAGGTCCTTCGAGAGGCAAGCGGGGCAGAGGGGCTGCGGCGGGTGGATGTAGTGGCCGCAGGGCCGGCAGCGCAGAAAGCACAGCTCGCCGCGCTCGCCGCCGCGCCAGAAGTGCTCGTTCTTCGACGTGACCTTGGGAAGCATCCGGAAGACGTCTGCCACGCCCGACAGCCTACCAGAAAAATCTGACGCATCGTCAAATCGGACCGGCAGAATTCCCCGGGCGCGCCTGTCGATTTCCACACCGCTCGCACGTCATCCAGGTTGAAGACGCGGACGCCCCTGCGAGGAGACCCCCGTGATCGACAAACCGCAGATCGTTCAGACCGCCGCCCAGGCCATCGCCGTGATCCGGCTCACCGTGCCTCGGGAGGAGATCCAGAAGGTGATGGGGCCGGGCCTCGGCGAGCTGAAGGCCGCCGTCGCGGCCCAGCGTATCGCCATCACCGGGCCGTGGTTCACGCACCATCTGAAGATGCCCGGGGAGGTCTTCGACTTCGAGATCGGCGTGCCGGTCGCGAAGCCCGTCGCGGCCGCGGGCCGGATCCAGCCGAGCCACCGGCCCGCCATGCGGGTGGCGCGCACGGTCTACCACGGACCCTACGAGGGGCTCGCTTCTGCGTGGGGCGAGTTCATGGCGTGGATCGCGGCCGAGCGGCACACGCCGACGGCGGAGCTCTGGGAGTGTTACCTCGCGGGTCCGGAGTCGGGGTCCGATCCGGCGAAGTGGCGCACGCAGCTCGATCGGCCGCTGACCCGCTAGGCGCGCTATTCGATCTCGCGCTGGAGAGCTGCCACCTGGAGCACGACCAGGGCCGCATCGAGCTCCCCGGCGGCTGCGCGACGGCTGATCGCCTCGTGGATCGCTCGCAGGGCTTCGTCGGAGACTTCGGGCGCCGATCCCGTGGAGACCAGCAGCTCCGCCAGCTCGTCGCGCGTCGGATCCGCGTACACGCGGTTGCCTCCGTTGCCGAAGCCGCTCACCGCGCTTCCGCTGGTGGCCATCGAGACGGTGAACATCGCGAGAAAAATGAACATCGCCCCGCCGATCAGCAGTCCAGCCACGGCTCGGTAGCTCATCGCGCAATCTCCCTTCTGTAGGTGGCGGGTGACCGCCAGGCCCCACAGCTTGCACGAACGGCGCAGCCTGCGGAATGCAGCTCGTTTCCTGCGGCAGGACCGCCGCCCGCGGCCGGGCCGCGCGCTATCGCTTCTTGATTCCCTGCGTCTCGTTCACGAGGTCGTAGGTGAGCGAGGAATTCAGTCCCATGGGCCAGTACGCTTCAGCAAAGGGCGGCCAGAAGAGGGAAACCACGCGGAACTTCGTCCGCAGTTTGCCCACCTTGACCACGACTCCGTCCTTCCGAAGTGAGTAGGGAACCCCACCGGCGGCGGTCCAGAAATAAGGCCGGGTGGTGACCGTTCCGTCAGCCGCGACCGCGACGGGTTCCGGGCGCTCGTAGATGTACAGCTCGGTGTCGGGGGGCACGATGAACTTGGCCGTGGTGGTGCAGCCCGCGACGATCAGGATCGATGCCGAGAATGCAGCGATGAGATGGCACTTCTTCATGTCGACTCCTCTTGCGCATGGTTCCACACGCCCGTCCGTGAAAGCGCCTCCGGGTGAACCACCAGCGGCCCCAGGTCGGGAGGCACCCATTCAGTCCGCGCTCGCGCGGACATCAACAGGTCCCGCGACCAGTACCTGAAGAGAACGGACCTCTCTCCGAGAGAGCTTCCAACCAGGGCCTCCACCCGATGCTCGAGCGAAACCTCCGTGTAGAATGCGAAGAGGAAGGCTTCGATCAGGCGCACATAGGCGGCCGTGATCGTCTCATGATATCCACTGGTGGGCGAGTTCAAGGTTCCGTGGTGGTCGTTCAGCCGCCGGATTCCGCTTCGCAGCATCGGGAGCGCGGGGGCGGCGCCGTGATGGTGCACGTGCCATGCCCCGACGCGAAGGTGGGCGACATGCGTCCACTGCTGGCGCGGGAGCGAGCAAGAGCGGAAGGCTGCCACCAGGTCGCTGAGGGGCAGAGCGTTCATCGACGCGCGGCAGCGTAGCAAGTTCTCCAGCGGGCGATGCCAAAGCGGCCATGGCGCCGCGGAGGCAGGTCACTATGGCAACCACGTCCGCGATCCTCGCCGCCTGCGGCGGGTTCCTGCTGGCGGTCTTGTGGATGGACCTGATGTTCGACGTCCAGGTGCTGCGCTCGCGGCGGCCGGACGCCGAGCTGCCGGAGCCCGTGCTCGCCTCGATCGCCGGGTACTATCGCCGCGTCACCACTGACGCTTCGCCGATGGGTCACCTGGTGGCGGTGGCCATGGCGATCACGCTGATCACGCTGGCGGTCCAGATCGCCGGGGGCCAGGGCCCGCGCTGGCGGGCGTTCGCGTCGCTGCTGCTCTCCGGCGCCCCGATCCTGCTCGCCGTCGGGCGGGTGGTTCCGAACGCGGTGCGCCTGGGCGCCCGCAAGGACCCGGCCGCACGGCAGAGCGCGCTGGCGCGGTCGATCTGCCGGGATCACCTGCTGTGTTTCGCCGGAGTGCTCGGCTTCGTCGCGCTTCAGCTCTCAGCGGCGATTCAGGAGTAGTCCCGCCACCACGCCGTGCAGCACGACGGCCGGCCAGAGCAGCGCGCCGCCCAGATGCGCGATGGTTCCGAGGTAGGCGAGATACAACGCGATCAGCGCGTTGTAGATCAGCATCGCCCGGACGGCGGGCGAGCCGCTCGCGACGTGCAGCCGGCCCGGCCAGCACGCGACTCCGAGCGAGAGCAGCGCGATGCCGAAGCAGCGGCCGAGCAGCGTCCCGATCGGGGAGATCATCGCGCCCAGCAGCGCCCTCACGACGAGGGCAGGATCGATCATCAGGGCGAGGCCGGTGCCGACCTCGACGACGCAGGCGAACGCCAGGATCTTCCTCACATCGAAACGCGCGTCAGCTCGGCGCTGAGTCGCCACAGCCGGTCGCTGGTCGCCGTGTCGAACACCAGCGGACGCTCCCGCCTCCGGAGGGAGCGGTAGTAGCCGCCGGTCTCCGCTTCGAGCTTCGGGTCGGTGGCGAGCATCAGGGCCGTGCGCGCGGCGCGCTCCGGGCTGGGGAAGAGACGGCGGATGATCGGCGCGACGATCCGGTAGGCGAGGCCCGGGTTGTTGGCGCCGATGTTCGACGCAACCGGCCCCGGATCGACGGCGTTCACGGTGACGCCGCGGCCTGCGAGGCGGCGGGCGAGCTCGAGCGTGAAGTACGTGATGGCGAGCTTGGAGCGGCCGTAGGCGCGCATGAAGGAGTAGCCGCGCTCGAGCTGGAGGTCCGCGAAGTCGAGCGTGGCCATGCGATAGGTGTCGGAGGAGATGTTCACGATGCGCGCGGGGGCGCTCTCCAGCAGGCGCGGCAGCAGGCGCAGGGTGAGCTGGAACATCGAGAGGTAGTTGACGGCGAAGGTGAGCTCGATTCCCTCGGCGTTGCACTCGCGGGTCTGGCTGACAAGGCCCGCGTTGTTGACGAGCACGTGCAGCGGCCTGCCGCTGGCGAGGTATTCGGAGGCGGCGCGGTCGACCGCTTCGCGCGAGGCGAGATCGCAGAGCAGGACCTCGGGGCTCTTGCCGCCGCTCTCGGCGGCGATCTCGGCCTGCACGCGGCGGCATTTCTCGGGGCTGCGTCCGAGCATTACGAGGTCGGCGCCCCGCTTTGCGAGCGCGCGGGCGACCGCGCGGCCGTGGCCGTCGGTGGCACCGGTCACCAGGCAGACGCGGCCTTGCATGTCGCTCACGCGCACCTCCTCATTCGGCGGCCACGCCGAAACGCTGGCGATAGGGCTCGAAGCTCCGCTCGAGCTGCGCGCGGTCCAGGCCGAAGTCCTCGAGGCGGTAGCGGTGAACGCCGCGCTTGTTCTGGGGGTTCGCGGCGAGCCAGCGCTGCATGGAGGCTTCGGTCGCGGGCGCGAGCGAGAACCCGAGAAAATCGTAGATGCGCCGGATCTCCTTCAACGGGTCGGCGAGCAGGTCCGGATACGCGACGTCGTGGAACGCGCCAGAGGCCGCGGCGTCGCGCACCGAGATCGCGCGCGTCACGGCGCGCACCGCCTGGCCGGCGAGCTGCGCGCCGACCGCGCGGGCGTCGACGCGGTCGCTGAAAATCGCCCGGCCGTGGGCCATCATGCTCGCGTACGACGCCACCACCCGCACCGGGTCGCGGTGGGTCTGGATCACCTTCGCGTCGGGAAAGACGCCCAGCAGCGCGTCGAGGTTCTCGAGGTGGTGGGGGGTCTTGCCGAGCCAGCGGCCGGGGCGTTGCCAGAGCAACAACTGGATCGCGCGGCGGAACATCTGGTACGACGGGCGCTGATCGGTGGCGCGCAGCCAGGCCGAGTAGCGGGGAACGCTCAGGGTGGCGTCGGCCGTGGGGCTCATGAAGCTGAGGTCGAGCAGCAGCACGTCCTCTTCCGGCGCGTGCGCCTCGACGGGATGGATCGCGAAGAACTCCGGCGCGAGGTAGCGCAGGCCGCGCTCGGCGACTTCGGCGAGGCGCATGCGAGGGTCGCGGCCTCCGCTCGGGATGACACCCGGAAATGGCGCCGGGTTGAGCGCCTCCCACGAGAGCAGCGGGCGAAGGGCGGGCTCGCAGGTCAGCAGACGGTGCAGCAGGGTGGTGCCGGTGCGCTGAAGCCCGAGCACGAAGACGGGCTCCCGGACCGGCAGCTCGCCGATCTCCGGATGCCGGCGACAGAGATCCTCGATGCGCAGGCGGTTCACCAGCGCGCGCACCAGGCTCTGGCGGAGCAGCAGCCGGCCGAGCGGATGCAGGTGGGCTTCCTCTTCCAACGACGCGAGCAGCTGGCGCAGCGGCCCCCGAAAGGACTCGTCGCCAAGATCTCGCAGGCCGCTCTCGCGCCGCGCCGCCGCGAGCAGCGACGCCTCGTCGAGGGAGGTCCGCGCCAGTCCCAGCTCTTGCAGGGCGCGCCAGCCCGTGAGCGCGACCCGCACCGGAAGCGGGAACGGCGGGGGCTGGAATCCGGCGGCGGGCGCGGCGCTCAAGCCTCCAGCTCCGAGAGCTTCACGACCCGCGTCGCCGGCTGGGGATGCGCATCGGCGCGGATCCAGCGGAAGCACATGGTGCCCTGCGAGTGGCCGGCGGTCTCGATCCAGTTCGGAACGCCGGGATCGCGGTGCGCCACCACGATCCGCACGCTGCCGTCTCGCTGGTACCGCGCGGTGTGCTTGTTGATGTGGATGCGGTGGTGGCGGTAGTCGAGGGATTCCATCCAGTGGTTGTCGAGCTGGAAGTTCCAGTGCTCGCAGGCGGGCGGCATCACCTCGATCAGCAGCGCCTCTTCGGGGCCGAGCTTCCAGTAGCTGTGGTAGTAGCCGATGTTCGGGTCGCCGCCGGCCCCCATCGAGATGGCGTCGCTGAACTTCGGAAGCTGGTTGGTGTGCTTCTGGAAGCCCTGGGCCCAGCCCGAGAAGAGCGCGGCGCAGCCCACCACGAGACCCGCGGCGGCCTTGAATCCGGCGTCGAGCGCTTCCGGGGTGAGGGGCGTCGGCTTGCCGTCGCCGCCGAGCCGCTCGATCCGGAGCTGCGCGGGCTGCTCGCGATCGCGGTCGAGGTAGGTCTGGCGCACGATCAGCGCGGTGGTGTCGGGCGTCATCGCCAGCCAGTTGCCTTTCTTCGGCTCGCAGCTCAGCAGGATCTCGAAGCGGCCATCGGGCCCGATCTCGAGATCGGCCGCGTCGAGGTGCCCCCCCTGGCGCGAGCTGCCGGAGCTCGCGACGCCGCTCGACTGCGTCGCAAAATCCAGATAGTGGATCGTGCCGCGCGTGCCGGTGATCCGGTACTCGTGCTTCCCGCTGAGGGTCGCGTGCTGGTAGTAGTTGTCCGGATTGTCGGCGCCGATCTTCGCGGTCTCGTGCACCGGGCGGTGCAGGACGGGCGCGAGCGGATCCGCGTGCTCGACGAAGGTCTCGAGGGCGGCGCGGGCGAGGCGGCTCAGATACCGGAAGCCCTCCGCGCGATCCAGCGGATTCTCGGGCGAGCCCTCGGCGAGGATGGTCTTGCCGGCGCTCTTCAACGTGTCGCAGAACTCCTCCCAGGATTTCCCGGACATCAGGCGCTGCGCGGCGGTTTGATCGGACAAGGGGGGCTCCTTCGCTAGCTCGACTCGGCGCGCTTCTTGAGCGCGGTGGCGACCGACTCGAAGCCCCGCTGCATGGCGCCGCCGTAGGCGAGCATCACGAGGGGCGCGAGCCAGCCGCGCAGAACGTCCTGGTTCACGAAGCGGGTCCGGCGTTCGTCGATGGGCGTGAGCGTCTGGCATCGCTCCGCCCGGAGCAGGAAGCGCGGGCCGATCGTCGTCCCCCAGCACAGGCGCGACGGCCGGTCATGCTGGGTGACGTACTCGACGCGGTGTGCGAGCCGCTCCCCGCGCAGCCGGACGTAGAGGTGCACGGGATCGCCCCGGCGCAGCGTCGATTCGACCCGCGGCGTGAAGGGATTCCACTCGGGGTAGGCTGACAGGTCGGTCAGGATGTCGAAGATCCGCTCGGCCGGGGCGTCGATCTCGATCTCGGCGCGTACAAGACCCACGGCTCCTCCGGGCGTCGCGAGAATCCAGCCTAGCACCCTGGCTGCGACGGCGGTCCCGAGATCCTGGCCTTCTTCACGAAGCGCCTGAAGGGCTAGGATCCGGCATCGGGAGGGGCGCATGCGTTTCGAGCTGGCCGCTGCCTACGCGATGGGAGTCGCGCTTCCCCTGCTCGAGGCGCTCCGGCGCCGCACCAACTTCGAAACCATCTCCGGCTACGTCGACGACTTCATCGCGGGCGCGCTGCTGCTGTACGCTGCGCGCGCGGTCTCGCGCCGGAAGCAAAACGGACCGGTGCTGCTGGTCGCCGCCTGGGCCGTCCTGTGCGGCGGGCTCTACGGCAGCTTCTTCGGCCAGCTCGAGCGCGGCGCGGCCCAGGACGTCTCCGGGCTCGCGACCGCGACGGTCGTCTTCGTCAAGGGAATCCTGTACGCCATCGCGCTCGCGGGCCTCGTGCTTTCGATCCGCACGGCCGCGGCATCGAAGCGCGCGGCCTGACGAAGCGCCCGGGAGGACGAATGAAGGCGCGCATCCCGCCGATCGAGCGCCGCCAGGCGGATCCGCGCTCCGAGGCCGAGTTCGAGCGAATCGAATCGCTCGGCGGATACGTTCCCAACATGCACCTCACCTTCGGCGCGCATCCGGATCTCTACGCGGCCTGGCTGCCGTTTGCCGTGCACGTCATGCCGAACTCGTCCCTGCCCGCACGGGATCGCCAGCTCCTGATCCTCGGGACTTCCTTCGCCTGGCGAGCCATCTACCCCTGGTCGCACCACGCCAGGATCAGCGAGGCGCTTCGCGCGCTCACCTCGGACGAAGTCGCGAGAATCGAGTCGGGGCCGGATCACGCTTCCTGGTCGAGCAGCGAGGCCGCCCTGTTGCGGGCCTGTCTCGAAACCAGGAACGACGGTCGGATCGCCGAAGAGACATGGAAGACCCTGGCCGCCCACTTCAGCCACAAGCAACTCCTCGACATCGTCTTCACGATCGGCCAATACACGCTGATCGCGACCGCGCTCAATTCGCTCCAGGTCGAGCTGGATGCCGGATTCGAGGCGCCCGCATGGATCGATGCTGCACGGGAGGAAGGCGCCTAGCGTGAGCCCGCTCGATCCTCTGAGGGCGTTGGCGAAGGACCTCTGGGTCGCGGATCGGCCGCAGACCTTCTACGGGCTGCCGGTGGGAACCCGGATGACCGTGATCCGGCTCTCCGGCGGTCGGCTGCTGCTCCACTCCCCGGTCGCTCTCGACGAGGGGCTGCGCGCGGAGCTCGATGCGCTCGGCCGCGTCCGCTACGTGGTCGCGCCCAATCGCGTCCATCACCTGTACGCGGGCGAGGTCGCGAAGGTCTACCCGGAGGCGCGCCTCTGGGTGGGGCCCGGGCTCGAGCGCAAGCGCCCCGACCTCCGCTTCGAGGCGGTGCTCGGCGACGACGCGCCCGAGGAATGGCGGGACGAGGTGCAGCAGACCTTCTTCCGCGGGAGGCCGTACGAGAACGAGGTGACCTTCTTCCACCGCGCCAGCCGCACGCTGATCCTGTGCGATCTCGCCTTCAACTTCGGCCCGCGCGCGGCGGCGCCGACACGGCTGCTCATGAAGCTGATCCGGAGCTACGGGCGCTTCGGTCCGTCCAGGCTGGATCCCTTCCTGATCCGAGATCGCGTCGCCGCGCGGCAAAGCCTCGAGCGCATCCTCGCCTGGGATTTCGATCGCGTCGTGGTCGCCCACGGCGAGATCCTGGAGAGCGGCGGCCGCAAGGCCCTGCGCGAAGGGTACGCCTGGCTGCTGCCGTGATCGCCAGGGGGCCGAGCGGCTGCTCGGAGAGATGACCGACCGACGACCGCACGAGGAGCCGACAAAATGAAGGATCATTCGCTCATCTATCCCATGTTCGCGATGGTGCTCCTCACGTTCTCGACCCTGGTGAGGCTCTTCCGCACGCGCGTTCGCTTCGTCCGCGAAGGCGCGGTGAACCCTGCGTACTTCAAGACCTATCAGAACGGGAGCGAGCCCGAGGCCTCCGCGAAGCTGGCGCGTCACTTCGTCAATCTCTTCGAAGCCCCGACCCTGTTCTACGTCGCCTGCGTGTCGGCCATGGTCACGGGACAGGCCACCACGCTCGTGATCGGCCTCGCCTGGCTCTACGTCGCGCTGCGTTGCGCGCACACCTACATCCACACGGGAAGCAACCAGCTCCAGCACCGGATCGCGGCGTATTTCTCCAGCTGGGCCGTGCTCCTGCTCCTGTGGATCTGCATCGTCACCGGCGTCGCGCTTGCGCAGGGGTGAGCGCAACCGATGAGCGACGGCGCCCGACCGGAGCCGCCCAGCCTGCTTCCCGACGTAGCCCTCTTCCTGGGAGGCGGCTGCCTGGTGGCTGGCGTCGTCGGGTGGGGCGTGCCGGCGCTGTCGGCGGCCGGCGTGGATCCCATGGCCGCCTGGATGCTGCTCGCCCTGCCGCTGGTCTTCGCACCCATCCTCGTGGGCGGCTCGCGGATCCTGCGAGGAGAGCGACGCAGCCAGCACTGGATCGATCGGCTCCGTCTGCGCCGACCCTCGTCGGCCGACTGGCGCTGGGGTTGGCTGGGGCTGCTCGGCATCGCGCTCGGAAGCGCAGCCGCGTTCCGTTCGTGCTTCCTGCTGGGCCTCGATCCCAATCCGCCGTTCTCGCGGCACGTGCAACCGCTGGTCGGCCCCCGGCTGTGGATGCTCGGTCTGTGGACCGTGTATTGGCCCATCAACATCCTGGGCGAGGAGCTCGTCTGGCGGGGCATCTCGCTGCCGCGCATGCAGGCCCGTCTGGGCGAGCGCGCCTGGCTTCTCAACGCCGCTCTCTGGGGCGCGTTCCACACCGCCTTCGGGCTGGGAAACCTGCTCGTCCTGCTGCCGAGCCTCGTGCTGGTTCCCTGGATCGCGCAGCGACGGCGAAACACCTGGCTCGCGGCCTTCCTGCACGCCGGATTGTCGGGGCCGGGCTTCGTCGCTCTCGCCCTCGGCCTGGTGTGAGCGCCGCGGGCCCGGCGGGAGTAGGCTGCTTCCCGGGCGACACCTTCATGGGAGGCCCTTCCATGGACCGCGAGCAGCGGCTGCTTCGGCACGGCTTTGCCCTCTACCTGCTCGGGCTCCTTACCGGCCTGGCGGCGTATGCGCTCGAGAATCCCCGCATGGGGGTCGCGGCGCACGTCGAAGGGGTCGTCAACGCGATCTTCCTGATCGTTCTCGGAGTTGCGTGGCCGCGACTCGGCCTCGAGGGTCGCGCGGCGACGTGCGCGTACGCGACGGGCGTCGTCGGCGCCTACGCGAACTGGGGGATTCCGCTGTTTTCCGCGATCGTCGGGGCGAGCCAGCCGATCCTCGCCGGGGCCGGCTTCGAAGCGTCGCCCTGGGCGGAGACGATCCTTCGGATCAGCCCGATCGGCGGCGTCGTGGCGCCATTGCTGTGCGCAGCTCTCGTGCTCTGGGGGCTACATCGGCGAGCCGCCACGTGACCCGCAGCGCGAGCCGCCGTTGAGCTTCGAGACCCGAAGCTACCTTCACGCCGCCGGATACGGCCTGCTCGTCTTTTTCGGAACCGCGCTGCTGGGATTCGTGATCGCGCCGTGGCTCGGTGTGGCGACCGGCCTCTTCACGATCGAGGCGGAGTCGAGCGGCTTCTTCTCGATGCTCACCCTCAAGGGGGTGCCTTACCTCGTCGCCCTCAGCGTACTGAGCGGCCCCGTGTATCCGATGCTCGCCGGCCTCCGCCTTCCCGCGCGGCTCGTGCTGATGGCCCTGAACGTCCTGGTCGCGTGGTCGATCGGCGCCGCGATCGCGTTCGCCATCCTCGGATGACGCTTCCGTCGGCCGGCTCGCGGCGATCGAGGCCCGCCCCGCCCCTGCCCCCCCGAATCAGCCGGACGCGATGGCGCCGCCGGGGTCTTGAACGCGGCGCCCGGCCCACCGATAAGGCGGGGCATGGGATGGTTCGGCCGCAAGCGCTCCTACGATCGCTCCCGGATTCTCGACCGGGCGATGCGCGCCGCCGGCCGCCGGCGACACAAGCGCGCGATCGCCCTCTACCAGGAGATCCTCGCGGTCGACCCGAACGACGTGCTCGTACATCGCCGGATCGCGCCGCTGCTGGCGCGCACCCGGCGGCCCGCGGACGCCTGGGAGAGCTATCGCCGCGCCGCGGGGCAGCTCAGCCAGCAGGGCTTCGTCGACCAGGCGATCGGGGTCTACCGCGAGGCCTGCCTGTACCTCTCGAAGGAGCACCGTCTCTGGCTCGCGCTCGCCGACCTCGAGGTGTCGCGCGGGCGGCCGGTCGATGCCGTGAACGCGCTGGTCGACGGCTCCCGGCGCCTGCGCTCCCGCCGCACGCGGGGGGATGCGCTCACCCTGCTCCAGCGCGCGCGCAAGATCCAGCCGACCGCCTTCGAGCCGGGCTTCGAGCTCGCCGGCCTGCTGGCGAGCATCGGCGCGCGGGACCGGGCCCTGCGGATCCTCGACGAGCTGGCGGCCCGCGCGCGCGGCCGCCAGCTGCGCCGGGTGCGCGGCCGCCTCTTCGTCCTCTCCCCGACGCCCGCCGCCGCCTGGCGCTGGCTCGCCGCCGCCCTCTCGCGCCAGCCGCGGTAGACTCCCGCCCGCTCGAATCCGGGCCCGGATTCCGCGGAGGAGAACCAGGTGACGATGCTGCGCGCCTCAGCCAGCGCTCTGCTGGCGCTTCCGATCGCCCTGGCCGGCTGCGGTGAGGGGCCCGCCTCGGACGCCGCGCCGCCGGTCCTGCGGCTCGGCTACTTCGCGAACGTCACGCACGCCCCGGCGATCGCGGCGATCGAGCAGGGCTATCTCGCCGAGGCGCTCGGGCACGGGGTGAAGCTCGAGCTGCGCACCTTCAACGCCGGGCCCGAGGCCGTCGAGGCGATCTTCTCGGACGCCCTCGACATCAGCTACATCGGCCCGAATCCTGCCATCAACGCCTTCGCGCAGTCGCAGGGCGAGGCGATCCGGATCGTGGCGGGCGCCACCTCGGGCGGGGCGGCCCTGGTGGTCGACCCGAAGATCAGCACGCCGGCGCAGCTCAAGGGAACCCGCCTCGCGACACCGCAGCGTGGCAACACGCAGGACGTCGCGCTGCGGGCCTGGCTCGTGGAGCACGGCCTGAAGTCGGATCTCGAGGGAGGCGGCGACGTCTCCATCCTCCCGCAGCCGAACGCGCAGACGCTCGAGACGTTCCGCTCGGGGGAGATCCAGGGCGCCTGGGTTCCCGAGCCGTGGGCGACGCGCCTGCTGCTGGAGGGGGGAGGCTCGCTGCTCGTCGACGAGCGGACCCTCTGGCCGGACGGGAAGTTCGTGACGACCCACGTGATCGTGCGCACGCCGTTCCTGAAGCAGCACCCGGAGATCGTGGCGAGCTTCCTGCGCGCGCACGTGCGAGCGATCGGGTTCTTGAACGCGGAGCCCGCCAAAGCGCGCGAGATCGTGAACGCGGGAATCGAGAAGTCGATCGGCAAGGCGTTGCCCGCCGCCGTGATCGAGCGCGCCTGGGCGACGCTCACCTTCACGGTGGATCCGATCGCCGCCTCGCTGCGCAAGTCGGCCGCGGACGCCACCGCGGTGGGGCTGCTGGATCCCGTGAAGCTCGACGGCATCTACGAGCTCGGGCCGCTGAACCAGATCCTCGCCGCGGCCGGCCAGCCGCCGGTCTCGGACTAGCGCGAACGTGGAGGCCGTCGCCCAGCCGGAATCCGCCGCCCAGCCGATGGCGATCCGGATCCGCAACGTCTCGCAGACCTATCACGAGGGGCACAGCTCCATCCAGGCGCTCGACCGGGTTTCGCTCGACGTCGCGCAGGGCAGCTTCGTGTGTCTGCTCGGCGCGTCAGGCTGCGGCAAGAGCACGCTGCTCAACCTGATCGTGGGGATCTATCAGGTCAGCTCGGGGACGATCGACGTCGGCGGCCGCCGGGTCGCGCTGATGTTCCAGGAGCCGGCGCTGTTTCCCTGGCTGACGGTCCAGAAGAACGTCGAGATGGGCATGCGCTTCCGCGGCGTCTCGGCGCCGGAGCGGCGCAGCAAGGCGCTCGATCTGCTCCGCCTGGTCCACCTGGAGGCGTTCGCCGAGCGGCGACCGCACGAGCTCTCGGGCGGCATGCGCCAGCGGGTGGCGATCGCCCGCGCGCTCTCGCAGGAGGCGGACGTGCTGCTGATGGACGAGCCGTTCGGCGCCCTCGACGCCATGACCCGCGACGTGCTGCACGACGAGATCGAGGCGATCTGCTGCCGCACGGGCCTCACGGTGCTCTTCGTCACCCACAACGTGCGCGAGGCCGTGCGGCTGGGCGACCGGGTCGTGCTGCTCTCCAGCCGCCCCGGCCGCGTGGTGGCGGAGTTCCCGATCGACCTTCCGAGGCCGCGCAGCGCGGACTCCGTCCCCGTCACGGAAATGGCGGCCGCCATCACCAACCGGCTGCGCGAGGAGGTGCGCCGACATGGGCGTTGACCGCTCGGCCATCGTGGAGAGCGAATCGCTCGAGCAGGAGATCGAGGGCCTCGACGCGCTCGACGTCCCCTTCATCGAGCCCGAGCGCAAGCTCCGGGTCTTCTGGCGCGCCGCCTGGCCGAAGCTGGCGGCGGTGGGATTCGTGCTGGCCGCCTGGCAGGCGATCGTGTGGCTCGGCTGGCGCCCGGTCTACGTGTTGCCCGGCCCCGTGCGCGTCTTCGCCGAAATCGGCGAGCTGATGGGGACCGCGAAGTTCTGGTCCGCCGTCGCCACCACGCTGCAGCGCGCGGCGGCGGGCTTCGGGCTGGCGATCGGGATTGGAACGCTTCTTGGTGTCGCTGTCTCGCGCAGCCGCATCCTACGCCGCGCCTTCGGCTCGTTCATCACCGGGCTCCAGAGCATGCCCTCGATCGCCTGGTTCCCCTTCGCGATCCTGGTCTTCAAGCTCTCCGAGTCGGCGATCCTGTTCGTGGTGGTGCTGGGGGCTTCGCCCTCGATCGCGAATGGCCTCATCAACGGCATCGATCACATCCCGCCGCTGCTGCTGCGCGCCGGGCGCGTGCTCGGCGCGCGCGGGCTCGCGAGCCTCTGGCACGTGGTGCTGCCCGCCGCCCTGCCCGGTTACGTCGCCGGGCTCAAACAAGGCTGGGCGTTCTCCTGGCGCTCGCTGATGGCCGGCGAGCTGCTGGTGATCATCGAGTCGCGGCCCGCGCTCGGCAGCCAGCTCCAGTTCGCGCGCGAGCTCTCCGACGCGCCCGCGCTGATCGCCCTGATGATCGTGATCCTGGTGATCGGGATCCTGGTCGACGGCCTGGTCTTCGCCGCGATCGAGGGGCGGATCCGCCGCCGGCGCGGGCTGGTGGACGAGGGCGCCTGACGAGCCCCGCTCAGTCCCAGGGGAACTCGTCGTACGGATACTCCGCGCATCCCGCACGCCCGGACGCCGGATACTCCTGCACTGCCGAAGGGCCACCCCAGCGCGCCAGCTCGCGGTACACGAAGCAGCGATCGCGCTGGGTCGCGAGACGCGGATCGGTGTCGACGGACGCGAGCACGCTCTCGACCGTCACCGGCTCCGAACCCATGCGCACGCCGCCGCCCGCCTCGGTGTCGAGGATCAGGTACTTGTGCGCATCCGGCCGGCCGTCCCAGGCGGTCCACCCCGGCAGCTCGCCGCTGCGCCCGCGCCCCGGATCCCCCGTGCGCGCGAAGTTCGCCCAGTAGGACATCATCTGCTCCGCGAGCGCCTCGCGCCCGGTCTGATTGGCGGCAGAAAAGATCACGTTGCCCTGCGCGCCGATGTCCCAATGGCCGAACACGAAGGGGATCTCGAAGCCGTGCGCGGCTCCCAGGAAGGCGCCGAGGTCGATTCCGAGCAGGCTCGGCTCCTCGTTCCAGTCGAACCGGTACACGAAGACCCTCGGCTGCGTGGTCCAGATCGCGGCCGCGGGGCCGTCCGCGCCGGTGGCCTTCCACATCGCGCTGCGCAGGTCCGCCGCCGCCAGGTACAGCTCGGGATCGCGGATCTGCGGCAGCAGGCCGAACCAGTTCCGGACGTAGAGCGGGTTCAGGAACATGAAGAGCTTCTGCTCGTCGAGGTTGGTGCCCGCGATCACCGGCACGCGGTTCCAGCCGTCGGGGCGCGCGAAGAGCGCCAGCGGGTCGCCGGCCGGCAGCACGACGCCGTCGGCGAAGACGGTCGGCGCCGCGATCATTCCTTCGTCGGGCTCCACCGGGTAGCCCGCGAAGAGCTGCTCGGCCGTCCGGCTGCGCAGGAAGGCCGCGATCTCGGGCGCAGGCATCGACGCGATCGCCTGCTTCGCGGAAGCCGCGTCGGCCGCCTTGCCCTCCTCCACCAGGAGCCGCGCGAGCACCTCGTTCGACGAACCGGGACTGCCCGGCTGCGCATCGTCGCGGAAGCTCTCCGCCTCGGCGGGCGTCCGCATGTCGACGCCGCCGCTCTGCGCGATGGCGCGGTGGAAGAGGCCGTTCGCGAGCGGCGAGAGCAACAGCGAGAAGACGTTGGCGCCGCCGGCCGACTCTCCGAAGAGGGTGACGTTGCCCGGGTCGCCGCCGAAGCTGGCCGCGTTCTCGCGCACCCATTCGAGCGCGCGCACCAGATCGAGGATCGCGAAGTTGCCCGACTGCTCGGCGGGCGAAGCGCCTTCGCGCAGCGCCGCATGGCGGAGCCAGCCGAAGGGGCCGAGCCGGTAGTGAAGCGTCACCACCATCACGTCCTGGCTCTGCGCGAGACGGCCGCCGTCGTAGAAGTTCGCGAGCCCGACGACGTTGCCGCCGCCGTGGATCCAGACCAGCACCGGCAGCTTCGCGCGCGCCACGGCGCCCTGCGGCATGCTCGGCGCATACACGTTGAGGTAGAGGCAATCCTCGTCGCCCGTGATCGAGCCGGCCGGCGCGTCTGCGACTCCCCCGAACGGGCTCGCGATCTGCGGGCAGTGATTCCCGAAGGCGAGCGCCTCCCGGGTTCCGCTCCACGGCGCGGGCGGCGCGGGCGCCCGCCAGCGCCGCTCGCCCACGGGCGGCTCCGCGTACGGAATCCCGAGCCAGACGTGGCTCCCGTAGCGCCCGGTGTAGCCGATCACCTCGCCGCCTCCCGGCAGGGTGCGCTGCGAGCTGGGATCCGCGACGCGCGCCAGCTCGGGCGGCGCGGGCGGCGCCGCAAACAGCTGGTTGCGCAGGAAGAAGGCCAGGCAGGCGGCGAGCGCCGCGAGAAGCACGAGTGCGATCAACAGCTTGCGGGCCATCTGGATCTCCTGCCGGATTCGCGAGTCGAAAGCCTACACGAAAGCGCCCGATCTTCCGATCGAGGACGGCGGCATGCAGGACCTCCGATCCGCGCTGGATGAACCGACCGTTCCGGTCGCCATCGATTTCAGTCCTCCGGGACGCGCGCTCCTGGTGGCCTTCGGCGGGATCGCGGGCGCCCTGGGGATGCCGCCCTTCGAGTTCTTCAAGCTCTCCGCCGACCTCGACTGCAAGCGGATCTTCGTGCGGGATCTCCGCCAGGCCTGGTATCACGAGGGCCTGCCGGGAATCTCGGAAGACCTGCCGGGGATCGCCCGGTTCCTGCGCGCCCGGATGCAGGAGTCGCGCGCCGAGCGCTTCGTGTTCGTGGGAAACTCGATGGGCGGTTACGCCGCCATTCTTCTGGGCGCGCTGGCGGGAGCGCATGCCGTCCACGCCATCTCTCCCCAGACGTTCATCGACCGCTGGAGGCGGCTCCTCTTCTGGGATCGCCGCTGGCGGCGCGAGATCGCGAGGGTTCACGCGCTTCCCCAGGCGCGCTGGGACGTCTTCGATCTGCGCGGCGCGTTGCCCCGCCTTCCGGCCGTGCCGCAGATCGAGCTGCACTACAGCTCGCAGTCGCGGATCGACAGCCTGCACGCGCGGCGGATGCGCGGCGCTCCCGGCGTGACGCTGCACCCCCATGGCGAAGGCGGGCACCAGGTCGTCGCCCGGCTGCGCGACACCGGCGCGCTGCGCAGCCTGCTGGTCCGCGCCCTCGAATCACCGAGCTCCGCCCGACCCTGACCTGGAATGGGAATGCCGCCACTCCCAGGGCGGCACCCGCTGCGCTTCGGGCAGGCTCCAGAGGCCGCGCCGCGCGGCGCGCGCCTCGGCTTCGAGCTGGTAGAGGACCTCGTCGTCCGAGTACTGGCGGTAGACCCAGGCGTTGCCCTCGCGCACCAGCTCGCAGCCGACGCAGACGTTGTCGGCGTAGACCTCGCCCACGGTGCGGCCCCAGCGATCGGTGCCGACGTCGTTCACGCGGACTTCCTTGCCGAAGACCCGCCGCGAGAGCGCCTGCCGGGCATTCTTGGCCCATGGCTGACCCCGCTCCGGAGTGTCGATTCCGGCGAGGCGCACACGGCGGCGCTCGCGGCCGACCAGCACCTCGATCGTGTCCCCGTCGAAGACGGCGACGACGCGGCCCTCGAAGAACTCCGCGGCGGCGGGAGAAGAAACCGCGAGGGCGAGCAGCGCGAGGGCCAGCAGCGCGGTCAGGAACCCGCTTCGGCCGCGGCGCCGCCCAGCCGATGAGAAGGCCATGGCCTCACCCGACGTGCAGGTCGCCGGCAAACCCCGTTCCTGGCTGGCCGCACTCTTCACCCTGGCGATCGCCGTGGCGCTCGGCCTCGCGCTCCAACAGGTCCTGCGCTCGCGGCTCGATGAGATCCAGACCCTCGCCGCGCACGACGTGATCCGCGCCCGCGCCGAGCTCGCAGGAATCTTCCGCGGCGTCGCCGCCCTCGTCTTCGGGACGACCGGGGCGCTCGGCATCGCGATCTTCGCCTCCGGCCGCCGAGCCTTGCGGGAAGAACGCTTCCCGCCGCCCGGCCCTTGGGGGTGGGGCGCGGTGCGCGTGGTTTCGGGAGCGCGCGCTCGCTCGATGGCGCGCGCCGCGATGGCCCTCGCCGTCGCGCTCTTCGTCCTGTCCATCGCCGGGGCGGCCCTCTCCTGGTATGTCGCGAGCGTGCTGCTCGCCTGCCGGGCGGTCTGAGCAGCGGCGGGGCTTGGCTACCGCTCCGGCCGGATCCGCAGCGTGTGCGTCTCCCGCTCCGCGCCGTGACGATACGCGAGGGTCTGCTGCGCGGGGATCGCTTCGAAGAATCCGTCCGAGACCGTCACCCGGTAACCGTGCGGGTACTGATAGGCGGGGACGAAGATCTCGGTGGGCGCCGAGACGCGCGGATCGTGCCGGAATGCGAGCTCGAAGACGCGGCGGCGGCGGTCGAAATGCATGCGCAGAGGCTCGCCCGCCACGGCGCGCGCGTACGGGCGCACGACGGCCTCGAGCGCCCGGCCCCCCGAGTTCAGGTCCCCGGGATCGCGCTGCTGATCCCGGCTGAAGATCGAGAGGTCCTCGCCGTTCCAGAGATCGCCGCGGTCGTTGCGGTTGTCGGCCGTGTAGTTCCAGAGCGTGCCGCTGAGCAGGGCGTCGTCTAGCGCGCACAGCGTGCGGTCCATCGCCTTCACCTGCGCGCGGAAGTCGCCGTCGCGGAAGGCGCGCCCGCCCGCGAGATCGAAGGCGATCCCGAACTCGCCGAGCAGCGTCGGCGCGCCGCCCAGCGCGTGGGCGGCCTCGTCGCGGAGCGCCTTCAGCTGCTCCGCGAAGGATCGCCGGATCCTCCAGGGGGTGAACACCAGCTTCTGGCTGCGGTTGTCGACGGCCACCCAGCCGCTGTAGCGCTTCAGGAAGAGCACGAACCCGTCGTACCAGTGCGGCGCATGCACCAGGCCGGGATCCCGCCAGCGCGGCGGCGGCTGCTGGGGGGCGCTCTCGACGAAGATCGCGGCCCCCGGCTGGACGCCGCGGATCGCCGCGGCGAAGCGGCGCGCGAAGGGAAGATAATGGTGCTCGGAGAAGTCGACCGCGCCGGCCCTCCCCCGAGCGAAGTGATCGGGCCGGAGCAGCCGCGGCGTCCCGTCTCTGTCGACGTCCCACACGCCGTTGCGTCGCCAGACGCAGTCGAAGCCGGGCAGCCAGGCGCGAGCGCCCGCCGCGTTCACGGTCTGCGCCCCGCGGCTGCGGAATCCGGCAGGGCCGGCGGCCCAATGCTCGACCGCCTGCGGGTGGCCGGCGCCGAGCAGCATCGACTGGAACGGAGTCGGACAGGGCCCGACCTTCACCATCCCTCCCGCGACGCGCAGGTCCGGCCAGCCGAGGTAGCCGCGCAGCGGCTCGTTCAGGGTGTCGTAGCCCATCACGCAGGGAAGACCCTCGAGCCGCTGTGCCAGCTGACGCAAGGCAGCGACGTAGTGGCGCTGGAGGTACTCCTGCGCAGGCTCGCCTTCGATCCGCGTCTCGGGAGCGAATGCGCTCCCCCCGAAGAACAGCGTGAACATGGTGGCGGTGGCGAGCTTGCTCTCGTTCGAGGGCCAGATCATGCGGGGGAAGGGACCCTCGTAGAGCGCGTGGACCACGGCCGCGCCAGTCGCGGCGAGCTGCTCGAGGTCGAATCCGACCGCCTCGAGGGTCCAGCCCGGCGCGCCGTCGCCGCCCGAGAAGCGGCTCCACATGTCCTGGTGGGGATCGATGAAGAGGTCGAAGCCGTGCCGGCCGGCGCATTCGACGATGGCGCGCACGTAGTCGAAGTACGCCTCGTCGTAGCGGCCGGGGCCGGCGTGCTCGATCGCCTCCCAGGTGACCAGGAAGCGCAGGAAGGTGAGGCCCCAGGAGCGCAGGCGGGCGAAGTGCTCGTCGGCCTCCTCGAGCGGAAACGGACGGCCCACGAAGGAGACGTCGCGGTGCTGGAAGAAGCCGTCGCGAAGGTGCGTCGCGCCGTCCGGCCGGGCCGGAACCTTGCTGCTGCCCCCCAGATTGACCCCGCGCAGGATCAACGTTCGGCCCTGATCGTCCACGAACCGGGGCCCGGCGATTCGGATCGTCATCGGCGCGGGGCAGTCTAGCCGCCGCCCGCGGAATCGGGACCCGGATCGGATTCAACCGGCGGCCCCGATCGGCCGACCTGGAAACCAGACCCTCCGGGAGGGGGAAGCCATGATCTGGCTGGCTGCGTTCGGCGGCGGATCCTTCGTGCTGGTGAGCTTCGTGCTCGGGCCGCGGCTGCTGGCGCTGGGCCGCAGCCGGCGACAGCTCCCGGAATTCACGATGGGCCTGTGCCTGCTCCTGATGGGCGCGCTCGGCTACCCCTTCGCCACCGTGGGCCGCGTCGTGACCGCCCTTCCGGACGACGTCCGCGGTCTCTTCCTGGGTTGCTCTGCCCTGTGTAACACCGTCGGCTTCGCAGCCCTCGCCATCTTCACCTGGCGCGTGTTCCGGCCCGCGAGCGTCCTGGTCGAGGTCGCCATGGCAAGCTGCATTACGGCACTCGCGCTACTGGTCCCGGCCGAAGCCATCTGGCCCGGGCTGGTCGCGAGCGCGCTCTCGGCCGAGCCCTACCCGGGAGCGCCCGGCTACCTGCGCGTCGTGATCGGCCTCGGCATCCTCTACTGGTCGTGCCTGGAGGCCGGCCTGTTCGCGCGCCAGCTCCAGAAGCGGCTCGCGATCGGCCTCGCCGACCCGGTGGTCGCGGACCGCGTGCGGCTGTGGACGATCGCGATGGCCGGCGCCTCGGTCAGCTACACGACCTCCTTCGTGCTCTCCTTCCTGGGAATCGATCTGCCGGCCGCGCCCCTGGGCGCGATGACGGTGGGGATCCTGGGCCTCGTCTCCGCCGCGTCCGCCTGGCTCGCGTTCCTGCCTCCCGCCGTCTACCTGCGCCGCGTCCAGGCGCGGTGAAATCACTCCGGAATCAAGTCAGCGCCTTGTTTCGGCGATCTCTATGCCCGGAGATCCTCGCCACATGCTTCGCACCAGAATCCTCGCCCTCGCGAGCCTTTTCGCGCTCATCTGCCTGCTCCTGCCGGGCGCGGCGCTGGCCTCGACCAGGTGCCAGTGCAACAACGGGTCGATCGTGATCTCGATGGACGACGGTGACGATGCCTGCGACGGTCTCGGCGGCGGCCAGCAGTGGCAGCCCTCCGACGCGGGCGACGACGACGATTCGGACGGCGTCGTCGAAACGGGCGGCGAGGCTCGCCGCGAAGAGCGCCGCGAATCGACCGGGCGCTGATCTCCTCGGGAGGATCGTGATGGGCGAGCTGCGGCGCGCGGCTGCGATCGGGATCGGTGTCCTGTTCGGCGTGGTCGCGGAGGCGAACGACGGGACCGTCGACCTCGACGCGGTCGACAAGGGCAGGACCCACAGCCTCGACGCGGTCGACATCGGGGAGACCGACGACCTCGACGAGGCCGACACCGGCCACACGAACAGCCTCGACTCGGCGGATACCGGCAAGACGGACAGCCTCGACTCCGTCGACACGGGCGAGACGGTGGGCCTCGACGCCGCCGATACGGGCAAGACGGTGGAGCTCGATACGGCCGAGACCGACGTGCCGGCGCCCGTCGCCGCGCCGGCTCCGGTTCCCGACCTCGGCAGCAGCGCGGAGCGCGCGGAGGCGCAGCGGATCCGCGAAGAAGCCGTCGTCGCCAGCCAGCGACTCGACGGCGCCAACGCCGCCTACTCGCAGATGATGGCGCGCGGCTACCCGGTCGGCGACGCGCGCGCGCGCATCGTCCAGCAGCGCGAAACCGCGCGCAGCGCCTACCGCCAGGCTACCACCCGCTACGCGGCGTACCTCGCGCAGCTCGGGCAGCGCGGGGATTCCGAATAGCCGTCGCCAGCAGGACGGCCAGCGCCAGCCAGCCCGGCCAGTCCCCGAGCCGCGCGTAGATGGTCTGCGCGTCACGCAGGCGGACCGTCGCGCGCAGGTTCTCGCGCGTGAGCAGGCCGCTGCGCGCGATCACGCGCCCGAAGGGATCCACCACCGCGCTCACGCCGCTGTTGGTGGCGTGCACCAGGAAGCGCTTGTGCTCGGCCGCCCGCAGCCTCGCCACCGCGAGGTGGATCCACGGCTCCTGGGAATCCCCGAACCAGGCGTCGTTGGCGAGGCTCGCGATCAGATGCGGATCCGCCTGCGCCAGCATCCGGCGCACGAAAGCCGGCTCCGCCGATTCCGAGCAGATCGGCGTCGAGATCCGCCAGGGGCCGAGCGCCAGCGCCGGCGCGCCGGATCCCGTGCCGAACTCCTGGGCGTGGGGGAAGAGGGCGGCGAGCGCGGGAATCCGATCGGCGAGGGGAACCTTCTCCGCGAAGGGGACGGGCAGGTTCTTGTCGTAGCCGGCCTGGATCACGCCGTCCGCGCCGATCAGGAGCGCGGAGTTGTACGTGCGCCGTCGCCCGCCTTCGGTCCGCACCGTCGCCGCCCCGAACAGGATCGGCACCCGCAGCTCCTCGCGGATCCCCTCCCCCGAGATCGGAAAGGGTCCCTTGAGCCCGCGGCTGTAGACGGTCTCGGGCCAGACGACGAGATCCAGCTCGCCGCCCTCGGCCAGCAGCTCGCGGGTCTGCTCGAGGTAGCGGCGGTGCACGAGCGCGGCTTCGCGGCGCTTCTCGAGCACGCCGAGGTTTCCCTGCACCAGGCCCACCCTCAGCAAGGGCGCGCCTGCGAGCGAGCGCGAGACGGCGTCGATGCGCGCCATCCCGTAGGCCGCCGAAGCGAAGAGGGCGAGCCCGGCGCAGAGCCAGACCGCGTCCGGCCGGGGACGCTCGCGCCGGCGCCAGCGCCAGCTCTCGAAGACCGCCAGGTTGACGAGTGCGACGAGCGCGCTCGCCAGCAGCGGCCCGCCGAGATCGACGATCTGGAGCAGCAACGTCCGATCCACCAGGGTGTCGCCCAGGTGCACCGGGAAGAGCGACGGATATAGCCACTCGAGCGCGAGCAGCGGCGGAATCCCCGCGACCGCCACCGAGCGCCCCTGCTGGCGCACCCGGCGATAGAGCCCCGCGTAGATCGCGAAGGCGAGCGCGAAGAAGGCCGAGTGCGCGAGCCAGAGCGCAGCGCCGAGCACGAGGTTTCCGCCCAGGAAGACCTCGACCAGACGCCACAGCCAGCGGTAGCCGCCCGCGTGCGCGACCCAGGCGAACGTGAACCCGAGCAGCGCCGACGTGCGCAGCGGGCGCGCGCGGATCTCCTCGAGCGCCTGCCAGAGGGGAGCCAGACAGATCCACGCGAGTGGCCAGACGCCGAAACCGAGGTAGCCGAGGCAATAGAGCGCGCCGCCGAGCGCCGCGAGCAGCCAGGGGTGCAGGCGCGCCCCGAGCGAGCCGCGCTGCGCAGGGCCTACAGCGAGCGCGGTCCCAGGCAGGCGTCGGCTCCCTTGGCGGCGCGATCGCGCGCGGTCCGGCCTTCCTGATCCTTCAGCGCCGGATCGGCTCCGCGCTGGAGCAGGAGCGCCGCCATGGCATCGAAGCCCTTGGCGCAGGCCTGCATCAGCGGCGTGTCCCGGAAGCGATCGGCGGCGTTCACGTCGGCTCCGGCATCCAGCAGGAACACCACCACCTCCCGGTGATCGCCGAGCACGGCCTGGAAGCAGGGCGTGCGTCCGTCCACGTCGCGCCGGTCGATCTGCGCGCCCGCCCCCGCCAGCTCGCGCACGATCGCGATCCGCCCTTCGCCGGCGGCCCAGCTGATCGCCGCTCGGCCGCCCAGGTCGGGCGCATCGACCGCGACTCCTTTGGCGCGCAGGAAGCGCACCACCTCGAGGCTCCCCGCGTCGCGCGCCGCGAGCAGCAGCGCGTTGCGGCCGAGGTCGTCCCTCGACTGGATGGGGACGCCGCGCGCGAGCGCCTTCTCGAGCGTGGCGAGATCGCCCTGCCGGGCCGCCTCGAGGAAGCGCTGCTCGAGCGTGAAGGGCGCCGGAGCGAGAGGCTCGCCGGGGGAGCCCACCCCGGCGAGCGTCAGCGACACGACGACGATTGCGAAGAGCCCGAAGGCACGCACGGCTTCCGCAGATCGGTTCGCGCGCCTACCCGCTGATGGCGTCGTTGATCAGCGGCGCCACGATCTGCATGCCCAGATCTTCGTTGTTGTAGTAGTTCTCCGTCTCGACGATCCGCTGCTGAAGGTTTCCGTTCAGCCAGTTCGAGAGGAAGGTCTCGAAGGGCCGGAAGGTGCCCGTGCACTTCCAGGACTGCGGCCAGGGGATCTCGTACCAGTACTTCTTCCGGATGCTCGAGCAGGCGTGGCTCCCGATGAAGGTGATGATCGACGAGCAGTGGCTGTCGTTGATCGGGCGGTGCCACGGGATGTGGTAGCTGTAGTTGGGGTAGTTCTTCATCACGTTGACGAGATTCGTCTGGTCCTGCCGCCAGTACGCGAGCACCGTCGCCTGCGAGATCCCCGGATAGAAGCGCTCGTACGAGAACCGGGAGTAGTTGTAATCGCTCGAGTAGCCCGTGTACGCCAGCCGGTCGTTCGGGAACTCGCCCGCCAGCATGGCCGTGACGCTTCCGAAATCGTTCGGGTTGAAGGTCGCGGGAAGCTGCGCGTAGAGCGAAGCCAGCGCCCACTGGCTGGTGATCAGCTGGTGCAGGGGGCGCGACTTGTAGGTGGCGTTGGGCGCCGGGAAGATCGGCCCGGAATCGTTCAGCATGTAGCCCTTCACGGTGGGCAGGAGCGTGCGCCGGGCCTGGTAGTAGACGGCGTTGGTGGCGGTGCCGCCGGCGCTGAACCCGCTCACCAGCAGCTTGCCGACGGTCGGGAAGCGGGTGTGCAGGTAGTCGAGGGCCGCGCGGGTGTTGTTGTAGCCGACGTGCCGCCAGGTGACGGGCGGATTCACACCGGCCGGATCCGTGTAGGTGACCACGTTGTTTCCGACGTGCACGTCGCCCGTGCAATACGGCATGTACACCACGTCGTAGCCCTTGGTGGCGATGTCCTTCTTGGCTCGGCCGGGAATGCCCGGGTCGGCGCCGTTGACCAGCGGCGAGACGTACTGCGGCTGGAACTCGGCGATGTAGTTGTCGGGGATCCCGTTCGGATGCGCCGCGCCGAGGATGCCGGCCTGTCCGCTGCAGGACGGGTAGTCCCAGCAGGCGCCGCCGCCCTCGAAGTAGAGCAGGAGATTGTTCGATGTGGGACTGTCGTAGACGTAGAACTTGTACTGCGAGCCGTTCCCGCACATCGTGCCGGGCAGCCGCACTTCCTGCCACGCGTAGCTGTTCCCGCCGTCGACGACGTCCTCGATCCCGATCGCGAGCGCCGTCGTGATCGGCCACGCGCTGATCAGCAACGCGATCGCGAGGCTCGCAAATGTCTTCCGGTTCATCGTGCGCCCTCCCCCTCGGCCCTCAATCCGGCCCGGTGGACCCGCACGCCGCACGGCGTGTGACACCAAGCCGACGTCGGCCGAGTGGAGCACGAAACGTGATCCGAGTTCAACAAAAAAAGTTAGAAACCCGTAGGACCGGGCGCCGGCTCTCGATCCCTGCGGGGAGCGAGAGCTGGCGGCGCCAGCCGGATTCCTTCAACGATCTCGAACGGTTGTGTTCGCGACACCGTGCGGCGCCGAAAGCCCGGACGGCCGCGCTCTCCGTACCCGCCCACCGGAAAGATGAACGCCAGTCACGTTCATTGCGGCGCCTTCTCGCCGAACGCCTCCTGGTCGGCGAGCCAGTCCGCGCGCGCCTGGTCCTGCTTTCGCTTGCGGTCGAAGGCCTCCTGCTGCTGGCGCGGGTATTCCTCGAGACGCGCCAGGTGCAGGCGCCGGGCCAGCTCGAGCAGCTCGACATCCTGCTCGGAGAGATCGTCGCCGTGCTGGTCGAGCACGTAGCTGGTGAACTCGACGTAGTCGGCCGAGAGCCGCTGCCGATGCGCGTAGTACGCCATGATCTCCGCTTCGCTGGCGTTTCCGGACAGCACCTTCCCGTACTCGACGTTCCAGCGAGCGCGCTCGTCCTCGCGGTCCCGGAGCACGCGGGCGTCCTCGGTCGGCATCGCGACCTGCCAGTACAGGTTGTCGGGCATCACGCGGCGGATCTCCTCCAGATCCACGGAAGCCCACGCCGAGCCGAGTTCGCCGGCAGCCGGATCCGGCGCCGCGGCGGGGGGCTCGGGCTCCTCCTCGCGCGCGGGAGCCGGAGCCGCCGCGCCACCGACGTTCGTGTCGGAGGGAGGCGGCGCGGCCGGCGGATCCGCGGGTGCGGAGGCCATCCAGCGGAACCAGAGGATCGCCGCGAGCGCGGCGAGGAGGGCGATCAGCAGCGTCCGAAACGGGCGGGGGCGCATCGCGCGACCATATCCGGAAGCGGCCGGCGGGATCAAGTAGACTGATTCCGGCCGGAGGAGCAACGGCGTGAGCGCACCGGACACCGAGGGCCCGCGGCGGCGGATCCCCAAGCAGGCGCGCGCGCGCGAGCGGGTCGAGCGGATCCTCGACGCGGCCCGCCGCGAGCTGGAGGCGCAGCCGGTCGCCGAGATCACGATCGAGGGAATCGCGGAGCGCGCCGGCGTTCCTGTGGGCTCCGTCTATCAGTATTTCTCGAGCAAGAACGCGCTGCTGCTCGCGGTGGCCGAGACCGTGATGGACGAAGCCGACAGCGAGACCGCGCGCCAGCTCGCCGAATGCCGGGGGCTTGCCTGGCGCGAGGCGGTGGACCGCACCGTGAGCGCGACCGTCGGCTTCTTCGGCGCGTCGCCCGACTACCGGACCCTGCTCCGCACGATCCGCTTCACGGCCGAGTTCGCGGAGGTCACGGCGGCCTCGAACGAGCGCGTCGCGGACCTGATGTCGCTGCATCCGGCCTTCGGCCGCGCCGGGATCTCGCGCGCCAAGGCGCTCGAGATCTGCCGCACCGTGGTGACGGCCGGCAACGCGCTCCAGGACCGCGCGCTGGTCGACGAGCGCCCCGACTTCGAGGCGCTGGTCGAGGAGACCCAGCGCCTCGTGAAGGGCTACCTGGGAACCTATCTGCCGTGAACCTCGGAACTCCGGCGGAAGGCGCGCACCGGTTCTGCCTCAGTAGCGAAGCTCGAGCGACGTGTAGATGAACTGGACGTCGCGCGACGGGGCTGCGCTGAACATGGCGCCCCCGTCGAGGTGCGAGAAGCCGACCTCGATCGTCGTGGTCCGGTGCGGTGTGAAGGTCGCGACCACGTCGTACTCGACGCCGACGTGGTGGCGCCCGCCCGACGGGAACGCCGGGAACCCGAAGCTGGACTTGTCATACGCGCCGGTCCCGGCATAGCGCATGTCGTTCGAGTTCGTGAGCTCGAACCAGTGTACGAAGAAGTTGATCGCGAGCATCGGGTGCGGCGCCAGCCGGAGCTGCACGAATGGGTTCGTCAGATTCTGGAACGAGAGCTGATCGGCGAAGCCGTAGTAGAGATGGTTGGTGGGGAGCATGTTGAAGAACGTCGTGTGGTCTCCGTCGCCGGAGTCGCCGTCGCCGGAGGCGACGTTTACGCCGAGGCGCAACCACGGCTTCGCGAAGAGATTCGGGAGCTGGTAGCCGACCTCGACGATTCCGGCGCCCGCCGCATGGTCGAGCCCGTTGTATTCGCCGAACTGACCGGCGCCCCATAGGAGTACGTCCGCGTTGCCGGGGCCGAGCGGGTAGACGCCGAGCCAGTGCGCGCCGAAGGTTCCGATCTCGACGTCGCCCGGAAGACCGCCGCCCGAGATCGACCGGTCGTCGTGGTAGCCGAGCCCGAAGACGCCGATCTCGCTCGCCTCGAGCAGCGTGCCGCGCTTCACGGTGAGCGTCGCGCCGCCGACGGTGATGTCGCTGAAGTCCGAGTACGCATCCTCGGCCTCGAAGACGCCGGTCGTGGGCCGCGCGCCGAAGCCGTAGAGCTGCACGCCGCCGCGCTCGATGGCGCCCGCGAAGCCGTCGTAGGCGCGCTCGACGTGGCTCCAGCCGACGGTCCCGACCAGCCGCTCGCCCAGGCGCGCCATCTTGAGATAGCGCCAGTTGGGCTCCGGGTAGAGCACCTCCTGTCCGAGCTTCACATCCTGGCGCCCGACGCGCAGGAAGCCCCAATCCGGGAGCCGGCCTTCGACGTAGAGCGAGCGCAGGTCGTCGCCGTGGGCGCTGTCCCCGCCCTTGTTCGCGTTGCGATAATTCGCGAGCGCGCCCGTGCCGTTCGCGTTCATGCTGTTGAGGCGCACGTCCTGGAACTCGCCTGCGACGATGAACCTCTCCTTGAAGGCGTACTGCATGCGGACGCGCGTGCGGATCCCCGAGTACCAATCGGTGTCGTCGGCGAAGGCGTCCCAGCCCTCGCCGCGGGCGCGGACGCTCGCGCCGAGGTCGATCCGATGGTCGCCCGACTGCCAGTAGAGCGAGGGCGACGCGAAGAAGCCGTCCCCATCCTCGGCGCGACCGGCGCCGGGAGCGAGCAGCAGCAGGAGCAGGCAGGCGGCGCTGGTGAGCAGCCGGGCCAGCACCGTCGCGGGCGGCAGCTTGACGTACACCTTTCCCTCCTCGACGTTCACCGGGAACGTCGCGATGCAGTACTCCGGATCGGAGAGCCCCGAGCCGGTCTCCAGATCGAACGTCTTCTTGTGCTGCGGACAGGCGACCTTGGCTCGGCCGCCCTGATCTCCCACGATGCCGCGGCCCAGCACCATGTCCCCCGTGTGGGGGCAGCGGTTCTGGGTGGCGTACCAGGCGTCGTGCGCGGCCACGTGGAAGACGGCGAGCTGGACGTCGCCGTAGCGCACGGCGACGCCGCCGTCGGCCGGCACCTCGTCCACCGAGGCGAGCGGCACCCAGCTGGAGTCTTCTGCAAGCGCTTCGGGGTCGGGCGGGGCACACGCAACCGGCTTCGCCCAGTCGGCCGGGCGCCGCTGGCCTCGCTCCTCGACGAAGCTCAGCGTGTCGTCGGGCTCGCTCGCGTTCGCAAAATGACGGAAGCGCTTCTGGAGCTCCGGGCTCTCGACGACCTGCTTCCACTCGCACGCGTAGGTGTCGACGAGATGCTGCACCTGGCTCTCCAGCTCCGCGGCCACACCGAGGTGATCGTCGACCACGACCTTGCGCAGGTAGTCGACTCCGCCTGGCAGCGTCTCGAGCCAACGCGCGGTGCGCGTCAATCGATCCGCCGTCTGGATGTAGTACATGAGGAAGCGGTCGATGAAGCGAACCAGCGTCGGCTCGTCGAGATCCGCGGCGAGAAGCTCCGCATGGCGGGGCTTCGACCCGCCGTTCCCGCACACGTAGAGGTTCCAGCCGCGCTCGGTCGCGATCACGCCGAAGTCCTTGCTTTGCGCCTCCGCACACTCGCGGATGCAGCCGGAGACGGCAGCCTTGAGCTTGTGCGGCGCGCGGATGCCCCGGTATCGCTCCTCGATGCGGATCGCGAGACCGGTCGAGTCCTGAACGCCGTAGCGACACCAGGTCGTGCCGACGCAACTCTTGACGGTTCGCATGGCCTTGCCGTAGGCGTGGCCGCTCTCGAAGCCCGCCTCGACCAGCTCCTTCCAGATGTCGGGGAGCTGCTCGACGCGCGCGCCGAGCAGGTCGATGCGCTGGCCGCCGGTGATCTTGCAGTAGAGGCTGAACCTGCTGGCCACCTGCCCGAGCACGACGAGCTTTTCGGGGGTGATCTCGCCACCCGGGACGCGAGGGACGACGGAGTAGGTGCCGCCGCGCTGGATGTTCCCGAGGAAGCGGTCGTTGCTGTCCTGGATCGTATCCTGGCCGAGAATCGGCTCGTTCCACAAGCTCGCGAGAATCGACGCCACTGCCGGCTTGCAGATCTCGCAGCCCGCGCCGCGCCCGTGGCTCGCGAGCAGTGCCTCGAAGCTTCGGCTACCCGTGATCTTCACGATCTGGAAGAGCTCCTGCCGCGTGTAGGCGAAGTGCTCGCAAAGGTGGTTTTCTCCGGCCCGCCCGGCCGCCGCGAGCTCCGCGTTCAGGATCTGCGTCACGATCGGCAGGCATCCCCCGCAGCCCGTGCCCGCCTTGGTCGCCTTCTTGACCGCCGCAATCGTGTCGAGCGCGTTCTCGCGGATCGCGCCGCGCAGGGAGCCGCGGCTCACGTTGTTGCAGGAACAGACCTGAGCTGCGTCGCTCGCGTCCACCGCTTCGCTCGCGCGGGTTCCGAAGAGGAGCTCGTCCGTGCTCTCGGGAAGCTCCCGGCCCTCGCGCGCGAGCTGGAGCAGGCGCGCGTACTGGCTCACGTCGCCGACCAGGATGCCGCCGGCGAGCCGGCGGCCGTCGTCCGAGATCACGAGCTTCGCGTAGCGATCGCGCCGCAGGTCCTGGAACACGACCGCCGTCGCGCTCTCGCCACCCGCGAACGGGTCGCCGAGGCTCGCCACGTCGACGCCCAGGAGCTTGAGCTGCGTGGAGAGGTCGGCGCCTTCGAAGCGCCGCGCCTCGGCGGCTGGCTCCGAGGCGAAATTCCACGCAAGCGTGTCGGCCATCGCGTAGCCAGGAGCGGCCAGCCCGTAGACCATGCCGCGGTGCGAAGCGACCTCCCCGATCGCGAAGATGCGCGGGTCACTGGTGCGCAGCTCGTCGTCCACCGCGACGCCGCCGCGCTCGGCGCGCGCGAGGCCGCAAGCGACCGCCAGCTCGTCGCGGGGTCGGATGCCGGCCGAGATCGCGATCAGCTCGGCCGCGAGCTGCTTGCGGCCCGCGAGGAGCAGGCCGGTCGCCCTGTCGTCGCCGAGCACCTGCTCGATCGCCGTGGCGAGATGGACGCGAACGCCCAGCGCCTCGATGCGCCGCACGAGCGCGGCCGAGCCCGCGGCGTCGAGCTGGCGGGGCATCAGCCGGGCCGCCGCCTCGACCACGTGCGTCTCGAGGCCGAGGTCGCGCAACGCCTTCGCCGCCTCGAGCCCGAGCAGCCCCCCGCCGATCACGATGCCGGTGCGCGCCCCGGCAGCGGCAGCGCGGATCGCTTCGACGTCCTCGATCGTGCGGTAGACGAAGACGCCGCGCTTCTCGGTTCCCGGAATGGGCGGCACGAAGGGCGAGGAGCCGGTTGCCAGTACGAGCGCGTCGTACGGGATGCGCTCGCCGTCGCTGGTGAGGACGCTCCGGTCGTCGCGATCGATCGCCATGACGCGCGCGCCGACCCGAAGCTCGACGCCGTCCGCCAGATATTCCTCCGCGCAGGCGAGCGCGAGATCCGCTGGCGTCCGGCCCGAGAAGAGATCCGAGAGGTGCACCCGGTCGTAGGCCGGGCGCGGCTCTTCGCCGAGCACGACGACCTGGTAGCGCTCCGCCCCGCCGTGCTCGACCAGAGACTCGACGAAGCGGTGGCCGACCATTCCGTTTCCGATCACGACGAGCCGCTCGCGCCCGGGCGCGGCCGGTGCGCGGCGGAGCAGCCCCGCGATCTCCGGGACGCACGAGCCGCAACCCATTCCGGCGCCCGTCCGGCGACCGACGGATCCGACGCCCGCCGCGCCCTGCGCGAGGGCGGTCTGCACCGAGTCGAACGTCACTTCGCGACAGACGCACAGGGTGCGCGCGCCGGCCGTGTCGCCGGCCGGCGCAGCCTTCCCGGCGAGGCGTTCGACGCGCACCGGAACGTGCTTGAGCTCGGGCTGCTTCGAGTGCGGGTCGATCTGTGGGGCGAGCGCGCCGTTCACGAGAGCATCCTCGGCGGTGGCATCGCTCCAGTGCATCGGCGCGAACGCGACACCCTCCGGCAAGGCGTCCGTGATGCGCGCCGGCATCGTGAAGCCGCCGCGAGACGCCGTGACCCGCACGAGGTCCCCGTCTCCGATGCCGAGCCGGGCCGCGTCCGCGGGCGACAGTTCGATCTCCGGCACGGGAGAGTGGCCGAGCAGGCGCGCAACGCGGCCGGTCTTCGTCATGGTGTGCCACTGGTCGCGAACGCGTCCGGTCGTCAGCGCGATCGGCGTGCCGGCCGAAGGCGCCTCCGCCACGCGCAGGCGGCGCGGGACCACGAAACGGGCGCGTCCGCTCGGGGTCTGGAAGCGCCCGTCCCCGTAGAGCCGCAGCGTCCCCGGGTGCGACGCGTCGGGACACGGCCAGCGCAGCGGCGAGGAAGCCAGGCGCTCCGCGGTCATGCCAAGCATGTCGCAGTCGCGCCCGGCGGTGGTCGCGGTGTGTTCGCGCCAGATATCGGTCTCGCTGCGCCACGCGAAGGCGTGCCCAAAGCCCATGCGCGCCGCGATCGCCGCCGCGATCATCCAATCCGGACGCGCCTCGCCGGGCGGCGGCACCGCCGCGTTCAGCCGCGAGACGCAGCGTTCACTGTTCGTCATCGTCCCCGACTTCTCGCCCCAGCCGGCAGCCGGAAGCAGGAGATCGGCGTAGCGCGCGGTGTCGGTGCCGCCGACCACGTCCTGGAGCACCACCAGCGGTGTGCGCTCGAGCGCGCGGCGAACGCTCGCCTGGTCGGGGAGCGTCACGGCCGGATTGGTGGCGACGATCCAGAGCACGTCCAGGCCGCCGTCGGCCGCGTGATCGAACAGCTCGACGGCGGTCCGACCTGGCGTGGCGCCGATCGGTCCGCTCCCCCAGAACGACGCGAGGTCGAGGCGATCGCGCTCCGAAGCGAGGTCGCGGTGCGCGGAGAGCATGGTCGCCATCGCCCCGACCTCGCGCCCGCCCATCGCGTTCGGCTGACCGGTGAGCGAGAACGGGCCGGATCCGGGTCGACCGATCTGGCCGCTGGCGAGGTGCAGGTTGATGAGCGCGTTCGCCGTGTCCGTTCCGTGCGCGCTCTGGTTCACGCCCATCGCCCAGAGCGAGAGGGCTGCGCCCGCATCGGCCCACCAGTCGACGACGGATGCGAGCGTCGCTTGCGAGATCCCGCAATCTCGCTCGACACGCTCCGGCCCGAAGTCCGGGAGCACGGCTTCGAGCGCTTCGAAATTCTCCGTGTGCGCGTCGACATACGCGTCGTCCAGACGGCCCCGCCGCCAGAGCTCGGCGAGCACCGCCGTGAGGAAGACGCCGTCGCTCCCGGGACGCAGCGCGACGTGGAGATCAGCCACGCCGGCCGTGGCGGTGCGACGCGGATCGAGCACGATCAGGCGCGGCGCTGGCCGTCGCGACGCGCGCGCCGTCTCGAGCCGGCGAAACAGCACGGGGTGGCACCACGCCATGTTGGCACCCACCACGAGGTAGAGATCCGCGTGGTCGAGGTCCTCGTAGCAGGTCGGCGGTCCGTCGACGCCGAACGCGCGCTGATACGCCGACACAGCGCTCGACATGCAGAGCCGCGAATTCGAATCGACGTGGTTCGTGCCGAGGAAGCCCTTCGCGAGCTTGTTGAGCGCGTAATAGTCCTCGGTGAGAAGCTGGCCCGAGAGGTAGAGTCCGATGGCGTCGGGGCCGCGCGCGCGCAGCGCCTCCCGCAGCGCGCCGGCGAGCCGATCCTCCGCCGCTTCCCACGAGAGGCGCTCGAGCGGACCGCCTTTGACACGGCGGCCGAGCGGCGCCCGGAGGCGATCGTCCCCGGACACCATCTCGTGCAGCGCGAGGCCCTTCGTGCACAGCGCCCCGCGGTTCGCCGGGTGGTCGGGGTCGCCGCGCACGCCGACCATCCGGTCACCCTGCGAAGTCACGATCACGCCGCATCCGACGCCGCAGAAGCTGCAGACGCTCCGGGTCTCGCGCAACGCTTCGCTCATGCGGCGACTCCCCCGAGCCCGGTGACGGCGTCGCTCACCAGCTCGGCTTCGGGCCGCGCGTCCTGCTCTTCGAGGAAATCCAGCAGGCGTTCACGGAGCTGGTAGTAGTCCGGGTGCTCGAGCACGGCGCTGCGCTCGCGCGGTCGCGGGAAACCGACTTCCACGATCTCGCCGATCCGGGCCTTCGGTCCCTTGGTCATCAGCGCGATCCGATCCGATAGGTAGAGGGCTTCGTCCACGTCGTGGGTGACCATCAGCGCCGTCTTGCGATCGTGGCTCCAGAGCTCGAGCAGCACCTCCTGAAGCTCCATGCGCGTCAGCGAGTCGAGCATCCCGAACGGCTCGTCGAGCAGCAGCAGCTTCGGCGCGAGCGCAAAGGCCCGCGCGATTCCCACGCGCTGACATTCGCCCTGCGACAGCTCGTCGGGTCGCCGGTCGAGCGCGTCGCCGAGGCCCACCCGCTCGAGCGTTTCCGCAGCGATCGCGCGCCGCTCGGCCTCGCTGCGGTCCGCAAACACGCGGTCCACGCCGAGCCGGACGTTGGCGAGCGCCGTCAGCCACGGCAGCAGGCTCGGCGACTGGAAGACCACGCCGCGATCGGGCCCGGGTCCGTCGATCTCGCGGCCGTCGAGCACGACGCCGCCGGACGAGATCCCCGTGAGGCCCGCGACCATCGAGAGCACGGTCGACTTCCCGCAGCCCGAGTGGCCGAGCAGGCACACGAACTCCCCGCGCGCGAGTGCGATGTCGAAGCCTTCCACGACGCGCGTGCGCCCCTGGGGACCATCGAAGTCCTTGGCGAGCGCGAACAGCTCGAGGTAGGCGCTCATCGGCGCGCCCTGCCTGGACGCCGCGCGGAGAGCTCGAGCAGATGGGTCGTGATCTCGTTTCGCAGCTTCTTGAAGGCGGGGTCGCGATTCAACCAGGTGCGATCGCGCGGGCGCGCGAGCGCGACGCGAAACGAGGCGCCGAGCGTCGCACGAGGCCCGGGCGTCAGCGGCACGATGCGGTCCGCGAGCAGAATGGCTTCGTCGACGTCGTTGGTGACGAGGACGACGCTCTTGTGCGAGCGCTCGAAGAGACGCGCGAACTCGGCCTGAAGCGAGCTGCGCGTCAGCGCGTCGACCGCGCCGAGCGGCTCGTCGAGCAGCAGGATTCGCGGCTCCAGCGCGAGCGCGCGTGCGACCGCCACCCGTTGTCGCATGCCTCCGGAGAGCTCGCGTGGACGCTTCTCGAGCGCCGCCTCGAGACCGACGACGCGCACGAGCTCGAGCGTGCGCGCGCGCCGGGCGCGCCGGCCGAGCTCCGGGTGGACGGCGTCGACCGCGAGCTGCACGTTGCCCGCGACCGTGAGCCAGGGAAGCAGCGCGTAGCTCTGAAAGACGACACCGCGTTCGGGGCCCGCGGGCGGAGCCGGCGCGCCGTCCATCTCGACGGAGCCCGCGTCCGGCGGGAGAAGGCCCGCCAGGATCGAGAGCAGCGTCGTCTTCCCGCTCCCCGAGAAGCCGAGCACCGCGACACACTCGCCCGGCGCAAGCTCGAACTCGACGCCGGCCAGCACCTCGCTGCGACGCCCGCGCGGGCCGAAGCCCTTCGCGACGCCGCGCAGGGCGAGCGCCGCGGGCCGCGCGCCGCTGCGGATCTCCTCAGGTCGCACGGACGTCATGGCTCACCGCCCGTTGCAGCGCAATCATGCCCCGGTCGAGCGCGTACCCGATCCCCCCGATCGTGAAAACGGCGACCATGATCTGGGCGAGAGTCTCGCTGCTGCCGTTCTGGAACATGTCCCACACGAACTTCCCGAGGCCCGGGTTCTGCGCGAGCATCTCCGCCGCGATCAACACCATCCAGCCGACACCGAGCGAGAGGCGCAATCCCGTGAAGATCCAGGGCAACGAGGACGGAATCACGATCTTGCGCACACGCACGTACCACGGCAGACGCAGCACGCGCGCCACGTTCAGGTGGTCCGGATCGACGGAGGCGACACCGAGAGCGGTGTTCACGAGCGTCGGCCAGAGCGAGCAGAGCGCGACGGTGATCGCCGAGGACAGGAACGACTTCTCGAAGAGGGGATCCGTGCTCGTGTAGAGCGCGCTCACGAGGATCATGACGATCGGGAGCCAGGCGAGCGGTGAGACCGGGCGGAAGAGCTGGATCAGCGGATTGAGCGCCGCGTAGACGGTCGGACTGGTGCCACACAGCACGCCGAGCGGAACCGCGACGAGCGAGGCGATCAGGAATCCGGTGAACACGGTCGCGAGGCTCGTCGCGATCTGGTCGAAATAGGTGGGTTTGCCGGCATATTGGCGATCCCGCCATGGCTCGCCCGCGGCGAGCGCGGCGCGCCTCTTCACCTCCATCCGGGTCGTGAATTCGCCCTCTCGCGCGCGCTCCGCCCGATGCTCGGCCACGAGCCCACGCGCCGCGAGCAAGACCTGCCCGGGCCCGGGCAGAGCGCCGATGCTCGTCTCGATGCGCGCCGCCGCCGCGGACCACAGCGCGACGAAGAGCGCGAGCGCCATCACGGGAGCGCCAATCGTGCGGAGCAGCTGTCGAACGTCGAGCATCGCAGCCTCCTGGTCAGTCCTTCAGGCCGATCGCGAGCGAGCGCAGGTACGCGTTGGGCTTGCGTCCGTCGTAGGGGACGCCGTCGATGAAGCCGGAGTCCGGCGGTTTGTAGCCGTCGGTCGCAGGCAGATCCGCGGGCGCCAGATGTTGCTCGGCGACGAGGCGTTCCGCGGCCTGGCGCCAGACGGCGGGGAGGTAGACGGAGCGGATCGTCGCGTCGAACCAGGCGTCGGGCTTCGGCTCGGGGATCTGACCCCAGCGCCGCATCTGGGTGAGGTACCAGACGCCGTCGCTGTAGTACGGATAGGTGGCGAAGTAGCGGAAGAAGACATTGAAGTCGGGCATCTCGCGCCGATCGCCCTTTTCGTACTCGAAGTATCCCGTCATGCTGTTCGCGATCACCGCGGCGTCTGCTCCGACGTATTCGGGTCGCGCCAGGATCTCGACCGCCTTCTTGCGATTCGCGGGGCTCGCGTCCAGCCACTGGCCGGCGCGGATCAGCGCTTTGACGACGCGAACGTGGGTCTCGGGATGCTGCTGCGCCCACCCCGCCGTCACGCCGAAGACTTTTTCCGGATTGTTCTTCCAGATCTCGAGGTCGGTGATGATCGGAACACCGATCCCCTTGAAGACAGCCTGCTGGTTCCAGGGCTCGCCGACGCAATAGCCCTGGATGGTCCCTTGCTCGAGCGTGCTGGGCATTTGCGGGGGCGGCGTGACCGAGATCAGGACGTCGGCATCCCGCGTCCCGGTCGAGTCGCCGTTCGTATAGAAACCCGGCTTGATGCCGGCGGCCGCGAGCCAGTAACGGAGTTCGTAGTTGTGGGTGGAGAGCGGAAAGACCACGCCCATGCGCATGGGCTCGCCCTTTGCCTTGAACTCCTCCACGATGGGCACGAGCGCCCTGGCGGAGACCGGATGCGACGGTCTTGGCCCGGCCAGCTTCGGGTCCGCCGCCTGCATCCGCTTCCAGATCGCGTTCGATACGGTGATCGCGTTCCCGTTCAGGTCCATGCTGAACGCGGTGACGACGGGGGCCTTCGTCCCGACTCCGATCGTCGCTCCGATCGGCTGGCCGGCGAGCATGTGGGCCCCGTCGAGCTCGCCCGAGATCACACGGTCGAGAAGGATCTTCCAATTGGCCTGCGCCTCGAGTGTGACGTAGAGATCCTCCTCTTCGAAGAACCCGAGCTCTTTCGCGATGACGAGGGGGGCGCAGTCGGTGAGCTTGATGAATCCGAGCTTGAGCTCGTCCTTTTCGGGAGGCACGGCCGCGGCAGGCGCCGCCGATCCCAGGAGAGCCGCGACGAGCAACGCCGAGCCGAGTCGCGCGAGCGACCGCCTTGCACCCATCCCTCGAACCCCCAAAAACGAAGACGCCCGGCCGAGCGCGACTCCCGCGCTCGGTCGGACGCCTTTGTCCGCAAGCGGATCTCCACTGATCCGCGCTTCAATCCCGTGGTGGGCCGCCGCGTCGTTGGGAAGGCCCGCCGAACGTCCCATTCACGGAGCGTGCCAACCATGCGCGCGCTCTCCGACGGTCTCGGGGAACGGATGCGTGCCGATGCACGCGCAGGTGCCCACGGCGTGCGCACGCGCTGCCCGATTCGGGATCAGCCGCGATGGCCTTGGGCGGCTGCCAGCTCGTCGAGCGGAACGCGCAACTCGTGTTGCGAGAAGCCCGTGAGGTAGCCGGGGACGTCGAACGGATCGAAGACGCGGCCATCGAGAAACCGGTCCGGCGGCATGTCGATCGGCGCCCCCGTCGTCTCGAGCGTCCAGGGCGCCGCGTGCGCGCCTTCCGACTTCTCGTCTCGCGTCGGGCAGGCAAGCCCCAGATCCTCGGCCGCCTCGCGATGCAGATCACTCCGATACACGGCGGCGGCCACGGCCCGTACGTCCACCGGCTTTTCGATCTGACCCCAGCGCAGCATCTGCGTGATGATCCACGCGGCGTGCGAGCGCCAGGGAAAGCCGGCCGCGAATCGGTGGAAGTCGTAGAACGCCGGCATCACTGGTTGGGATGTGGCTCTTGCCGTGCGCAGGGGGCCGACGAGAGCCGGCGTCAGCGCGTCCTCCGGCACGTCGACGTAGCCGCCGGCGGAAAGCCGGTGCGCGAGATCGCGCTGGTTCTCCGGGTCGTCGCACCAGCGCGCGGCCTCGAGGATCGCGCGCAGGAGCGCGCGGTGCGTGCCCCGATGCCGCCTTGCCCAGTCGTAGGAGACCGCGAGCACCTTCTCGGGGGCGTGACTCCAAATCTCGTGGCCTGTGAGGAGAATCGTGCCACTGCCGTGCTGCGCAGCCACGCTGTTCCACGGCTCGCCGACGCAGAAGGCATCGATCCGGCCGGCTTCGAGCTCCGCCACCATGCGCGGCGGCGGGACCACGAGCAGGCGGACGTCGCGCTCCGGCGCGACGTCCCAGGCGGCGAGCCAATATCGCAGCTCGTACATGTGCATCGAGACGGGGAAGACGCTGGCGAACCGCAGCGGCGGAGCGCCAGCGGCACGCCGAGCGCCGATGACCCGCGCCAGCGCCCGGCCGCAGAGCGCGGGGTCGGCCGCCGCGATGGGGTCGGCGTCATCGAGCGCGCGCCGCAACGCGGTCGAGACCGTGATCGCGTTGCCGCCGAGGCCCAGCGAGAGGGCCGTGACGGTCGGTTGCTGAAGGGGACCCAGGCCGAGCGTCGCCGCGATCGGCATCGGCGCAAGCGCGTGAGCCGCGTCGAGGGCCCCCGCCGCGAGCTTGTCACGGATGTTCGCCCACGAAGGCTCGCGCGAGAGCTCGACGTGGAGCCCCTGCCGGGCGAAGAAGCCGAGTTCGAGCGCAACGACGATCGGCGCCGCGTCCGTGAGCGGCGTGATCCCGATCCGAAGCCGGCGCTTCTCGGGGTCCATCACAGGAGCTCCGCCATCTCGATCAGGTGCCTTGCCACGTCCGCCAGCTTCATCTTCCGGTCCATCGCCGACTTGCGGAGGAGCTGATATGCCTCCTCCTCGTTCACTTCTCGCCGGCTCATCAGGATCCCCTTTGCCTTCTCGATCAGCTTACGCTCGGCGAGCGATGTTCGCGCCGCCGCGAGCTCGTCGCGCAGCGCCTGGAAGGCCTGAAAGCGCGCGATCGCGACCTCGATGATCGGCCGCACGCTTCGAGCCCTCAGGCCGTCCACCACGTACGCGCTGACACCCGCCTCGACCGCGACGCGAATCGATTCGCTGTCGCTCTCGTCGACGAACATCACGATCGGCCGGGGGTGCTCGCGGTGGATGCGCTGCATGTCCTCGAGGACGTCACGGTCCGGCGATTGCATGTCGATGATGACGACGTCGGGCGCGAGATCGGCGATCCGCGCGCGCAGATCGTCGCGCCCACCGAGGCGCGCCACCACCTCGAACCCGGCCTCGCCGAGCGCGCGCTCGAGGTCGCTGGAGCGCTCCGTCTTCTCGTCGACGAGCGCGATGCGCAGCTTTTCGTTCACGGGCACACGCTCGCCTCCGCCGCAGCCTGCTGGATGCGAACTCCGTGCCCGGATCCGGATGTGCAGGAATGCGCGCAGAACGGCCGGCGACGGCGCAAGCCGCGCCAGGCCGGCTCGGGAGCCTCACGCCCTGGTTGCCGGAGAAGCGCCCTTTCGCTCGCGGCAGAACGAATAAAGCGCATCGTAGGCCGGAAACTGGAGGCGCAGGTTCTCGTGATCGTCTCGAGCGATCTTTCGGAAGCCCGAGGCGAGTGCGTAGAGGCCGGCCGACTCCGGCGTGAGTTGGAGGTTCGCCGTATCGGCGCCGCGCACGATCTCGGCGAGCCCTCGCAGCGCCGGATCCTGGAGACCGTACTTGTCGAGGACGGCGTCGAAGGAGCAGAACTCGGCATGATGACCGAGCTCGACGCCGGGGACGTCGAATGGAATCGCGCCATCGCGCGCAGCGACGTCGAGCACCTGATCGGCCGGAACGAACACGAATTCGGCCGCCGGATCGACGAAGCGCGCGATCAGCCACGGGCAGGCGATGCGATCCACTCTGGCTCCGGCTCGGGTCACCCACTTCATGTCCGACTCCTTCGCTCTCTCCCCCTCTGAACGTCCGAGGCCCCCGCGACGTTACGCGCGAGGGCGACCCGAAACAGGTGCCCAGCGCGAGCCCACGGCCTATCGTCCCCACGTCGGCCCGGACGGTGGGAGTCAGCGTTGACCGCACGACTGGCGGGAGCGTCGCTCGTGATTGCCGCGGCGCTCTTCTGGCTGTCGTGGCTGCTGATGCCGGGGGTCGGCATCACCGACGCCGGGCGGATCCTCGAGCTGGTCGGCCGGCACGCCGGCCGCGTGCGCGTATCCGTCGCCGCACAGCTGCTCTCGGCCGCCTGCTACGCCCCGGCGCTGGTGGGCATCGTCGCGACCCGTCGGCTGCGGCGCCAGCGCCAGGTCCGCGCGGGCGCGATCCTGCTCGCGATCGGGGCGATGGGCTCGGCGGCGGACGCGGTGTTCCATCTGCTCGCGGTCGAGATGGTCGCCCCCGGAATCGACCGGACCGCCATGCTCCCGGTGATGGAGCGCATGCAGGGGGCTGGGCTGCTCACCATCGCGCCCCTGATCGCGGCGTTCTTCGTCGGATCCGGCGTGCTCGCGCTCGGCTTCGCTCGCGCCGGCGTGGTTCCGCGCGGCAATCCCCTGCTGATCGTGCTCGCGCTCGCGCTCGCCGGGATCGGCGGCCCGCTGGCCGCGGGCAGCGCCGGCGCGGCGCGCGCGGTGGGGCTCGCGGTGCTCGGGCTGGTCAGCGCCTCGCAGGCGTGGCTGGGTCTCGGTCTGTGGCGGCGCCCGCCCGCGGGCAGCGGCGGCTGAAGCCGCTACTCCTCCTGGGGCGGCTTGCCGCCCTGGCTCTCGAGGCGCAGGTCGACGTTCCGAGACTCGGCGCGCCCTCGAAGCCCCAGACGTCCGAGCCGTCCTGCTTGCGCACCACGCGCGGTGCGCGAGCCTTCCACTCGCCCGCGCCGGGCCCTGACGAAGGAGTCTCGTCCGGAATGCGCTTCGAGTTCGTCCTCTGCGCCAGCCTTCCCCGCATGGCCTGGTGCGCCCAGCTCCAGCAGGGGAGCGAGCTCGTCCGCGTCCATCACGGACCCTGGGTCGAGACGCGCGAGGGCTGGTTCGTGGAGGGCGCCTGGAGCGGCGACTTCGAAGCCGGCGAGCTCGACCGCGCCGCGTTCAATCTGGGGAGCGGCGGCGTGCTGCGCGCGGGCCGCGCGGTCTTCTGCACGCAGTCCGACACGATCGAGCGCCTCTACTCGGTCCGCGTGGGAGCCGAGCTCTTCCTCTCGAACTCGCTGGTCTTCCTGCTGGCGATGACGGACGACGAGCCGGACCCCGGCTTTCCCTTCTACTACCACGCGCTGCGCGCACACGCGATGGACGGGATCCGCCGCACGCGCAAGACGATCCACACCGGGCGGGGGCGGCGCGTGGCGCTGCACGATCGCTGTCAGCTCGAGGTCGGCCCGGACCTGCGCGTCGCGCGGATCGAGAAGCCGGCGGATCCGCGGCCGGAGAGCTACGGGGAATACGTCGCGCAGCTGGAGGGCGTGCTGGCCTCGGTGCTCGCGAACGCGGCCTCGCCAGCGCGCCGGAGCCGTCGCTTCGCGGGACTCGCGACGGTGTCGGGCGGATACGACTCGAACGCGCTCGCCGCGCTGCTGGCGAGGCTCGGCGTGCGGGAAGCCATCACCTTCGCCGACGGAGCCTCCGGCAAGGACAGCGGCGCCGAGGTCGCGAGGCGCCTGGGGATGACGGTGCGGGAGTTCGATCGGCGCGCCTTCCGCGGGCTGCGCAGCGCCCCGGAGGCGGAGTTCTTCACGGGGCCGCGGGGTTTCGACGTCGTGCTCGCCCCCTGCGAAGAAGCGCTGGTCGGGAAGGTCCTGGTGATCGGGCGCAACGGAGACATCGTCTTCGGTCTCGACCCGGCCAGGAAGCTCGCCGGTTTCCAGACGCTGCGCGAACACGTCCCTTCCGGCTCGACCCTGCTCGAGTTCCGGCTGCGGGTCGGCTTCCTGAACTTCAATCCCCTCTTCACGGCGGGCCTGCACCTGTCGGCTCTCGACGGGATTTCGCGTTCGGAGGAGATGCGTCCCTGGCGCCTGGGCGGAAGCTATGACCGTCCGATCGCGCGGCGCATCCTCGAAGAGGCGGGAATTCCGCGCGGATGCTTCGGCGTGCGCAAGGCGCGATCCGCCGCCATCTACCTGAAGACGCCGGCCGCCATGAGCCCGGAGGGCCGCGCCGATTTCGAGTCCTACCGGCGCTCGATGCCGCGCCCCGCCTGGTGGCGCCGACCCTGGCAGTGGGGCCTCGTCAAGCTGCGCACCCGCGCCCGCAGGCTCGGGGTCGCCGAGCGGCTGATCCCCGTGCCGCGGCAGTACGACCGCGTGAACGAGATGGACTTCGCGATGCACTGGGGACACGCACGGGTGCGGCCGCGCTACGCGGAGGCCGTCGCGGCGAAGGATCAGGGCGCCCCGCGCCCGGTCACGGTCTGAAACAGGATCCGCGCGCAGGTCTCGACCAGGTGGGCGCGCGTCGTGCCGAAGTACTCGAGCTCCTTGTGATAGGCCGCCAGCCGCTCGAGGATCGTGGCGAGCGCGGCGGCCGCCGCGTAGGGGTGCACCTCTGGCGCGATCCGGCCCTGCTGCTGCGATTCCTCGATCTTGCGCGCGAGGTGTTCGATCACGGGCGTGAGCGCCTCGCGGCGCACCTTCTGGAAGCGGCGGTCGCCCTCGTCGGCGGCCAGGTTGCGCACCAGCAGCACCGAGCGGTGCGCATCCCAATGGTTCACGAAGGCGGTCGCGATCGCGCGCGCCGTCTCGAGGCCCTTCTGTCCCCGCCAGGAGCCGTCGATCAGCTCGATCACCGTCGGGACTTCCTCCGCCGCCAGCTCGGCGAGGCGCAGCGTCGCCTCGCCCACGTCCTTGAAGTACTGGTAGAAGGTGGCGGGAGAGGTGTTGGCCCGGCGTGCGATGTCGACGACGGAGATGTCGCGGACGCTCTTCTCCTTGAGCAGGTCCCCGGTGGCGGCCAGCAGGCGCTGGCGCGTGCCGAGCGCCCGCGGCCCGAGCGCGCGCCCGCTCTGATCGAGCGTGCGTTCCTCGCGGGGGCCCGCGCTTCCGCCCTCGCTGCGCACGGGCTTCACCGCCGTCACACCCTCATGATCTGTCCGCCGTCGACGGCCAGGATCTGGGCGGTGATGAACGAGGCCTCGTCCGAGAGCAGGAACAGGCAGGCGCCCACCATCTCGCTGACTTCGGCCATCCGGCCGAGCGGCATCTGCGCGATGATCATCTTCTTGAAGACGTCCGGCACGACCTTGCGGGTCGCCTCGGTGTCGGTCGGCCCCGGCGCGATCGCGTTGACGCGGATCTTCCGGGGTCCCAGCTCGCGCGCGAGGGCGTGCGTGATGCCGTGCATCGCCAGCTTGGCGATCCCGTAGTAGCCCGCGCCCATCCAGGCGGCCGACGAGGACTGGTTCACGATCGCCCCGCCGCCGCGCTCGACCATCGACTCGTACACGGCGCGCGTCGCGAGCAGGCAGCCGTGCATGTTGACCGCCATGAATTTCGTGTAGTAGTCGAACGGCACGGTGAGCAGCCCGTGCATCTCCATGTCGTGGTAGATCGCGGCGTTGTTGACGAGGTAGTCGACGCCGCCGAGCTCGCGGCGCACGGTTTCGCCCATCGCCTTGGTGGAGCTCTCCGAGGAGACGTCGGTCTTCACGAAGATCGCCTTGCCGCCCGCCGCGTTGATCTCCTTGGCGACGCGCTGGCCCTGATCGGCCGAGAGCTCGGCGATCGCGACCGCCGCGCCTTCCTTCGCGAGCGCCTTGGCGTAGCCCTCGCCGATCCCCTGCCCTGCTCCCGTGACGACCGCAACCTTGTTCTTGAACCGCATGCTCTCCTCGGCTTCATGCGTCGACGACGCGCGTGGTTACTTGGGCGCAAACCCCTGATTTCGCTGGCGTTGCGAGATCTGACGGTATATCAGATAGGCTCGCGAAGGCAAGCGGAATCGACGCCCGGCGAGCGCCTCACCGCGGCAGCCCCAGCACGCGCTCCGCGATGATGTTGCGCTGCACCTCGGAGGTGCCGGCGTAGAGGGTGGACGCGCGCGACCAGAGCTGCTCGTGCGCCCAATGCCCTCCGTCGGGGGCGAGCGGATCGCCCGGCAGCAGCAGCCCCGCCGGACCGAGGATTCTCCCAGCGAGGTCCTTGATGCGCTGGTCGAGCTCGCTCCAGCCGAGCTTCTGCGTCGAGCCCTGCGGCCCGGGGTGGCCGGTGCGTTGGATGGTCGCGAGATTGCGGTAGGCGCTCAGGCGCAGCGCCGTCGCCTCGATCGTGAAGCGCGCGAGCTGCTGCCGGATCACGGGATCCTCGGCGGCGACGCCGCGCCCGCGCGGCGTGCGGCGCGCGAGCCCGCGCAAGAGCGCCAGCTCCGCCTCGAGCCGCGCGTGCGGCGAGGCGGAGGCGCGCTCGTGCGAGAGCGTGTTCACGACCACGTCCCAGCCGCCGCCGATCTCGCCCACCACGTTCTCGATCGGGACGCGCACGCGATCAAAGAAGACCTCGTTGAACCAGTCCTCGCCCGTCATCTCCTTGAGCGGGCGGATCTCGATGCCCGGCGACTGCATGTCGACCAGCAGGAAGGTGATGCCGTCGTGCTTGCGCTTCGCATCCGGATCGGTGCGCACGATCAGGATGCACCAGTCGGCGTACTGCGCGAAGCTGGTCCAGATCTTCTGGCCGGTGACGACGATCGCGTCCGCTTCGACGTCGCCGCGCGTGCGCAGCGCGGCGAGATCCGAACCGGCGCCCGGCTCCGAGAAGCCCTGACACCAGATGTGCTCGCCGGTGAGGATCCTGCGCAGGAAGGCCTCGCGCTGCCAATCCTTCCCCTTCGCGATCAGCACCGGGCCGGTCAGGCTGATCCCCACGCCCAGGCTGATCAGATCCGGGGCCCAGGCGCGCGCATACTCCTCGCCCCAGATCGTCTGCTCGAGGATCCCGAGCTCGCGGCCACCATACGCCCTGGGCCAGGCGAGACCGGCCCAGCCGCCTTCGAAGAGCTTCCCCTGCCACCAGCGCGTGAAGCGCATCCGTTCCGCAGCGGTGTCGGGTCCGCGGTAACCGGGCGTCCCCCAACCCGAGGGCAGGTTCTTCTCGAGCCAGGCCCGCACCTCGAGACGGAAGCGCGCCTGCTCGGGGCTCTCGCGGAAGTCCACGGCAGCCGCGCGCGCTAGCGCGCCGCCTTCGAGAAGAAGACGCGGTTGGCGTTCTCGTACAGGAAGCCGTCCAGCACGCCCGGGCGCAGGTCGAGCGCGAGCGCCTCCGCGAGGCAGCGGTCCATCTGGATCGCCGGGTGGTCCGACGCGAACATCACCTTGGTCTTCCCGCGCGTGTTCATGAAATGGAGCAGCTCGGGCGGGAAGTACTTCGGGAGGTAGGCCGACGTCATCATCGAGAGGTTGGCGTACTTGAGCATCAGCCGGCACGCCTCGCTCCACCAGGGATCGGCTCCGTGCGCCATCACCAGCTTCAGCTCCGGGAAGTGCAGACAGACCTTGTCGAGGTGCATCGGATGCTGGCACTCGCCGGGGACCGGCGGCCCGGGGATGCCGGTGTTGATCGTGATCGGAAGGTCGAGCTCGATGCACTTGGCGTAGACGGGATAGTAGACGGCGTGGTTGGGCGGCAGATCGAGCATGAACGGCGTGATCCGGGCGAGCACCACGTTGTGATCGCGCACGAAGCCCTCCAGGGCGCGGATCGCCTTCATGCCGCGGCGCGGGTCGAGCTGGGCTCCCAGGAAGAAGCGGTCAGGTCTCTTCTCGGCGAACGACATCACGTGCGGCTGGGGCTGGTGCGCATCCGTGGTGAGGATCGCCTTCTCCACCCCGAGGGAGTCCATGGTCTTCAGGATCTCCTCGATCGAGTAGTCGCGGAAGAAGTCCTCCCCCTGCTTGAAGTAGTTCTTCGCCACGTCCGTGAGGAAGTCCGGGCGGCCCAGGCCGCTCATGTTGACGTTGACCCAGCAGTCGATCACGCGCACCGTCATGACTTCCTCGTATCCGTCTCGTCGAAGAACTGGCGCATCCAACGTCGGTACACGCCGAAGGGTCCATCGCCGTCGCACAGCATCGGCTGCGCGTAATACTTCTTGTTCTCCCAGATGGGGATGTCCTCGGACATCTGCTTCTCGAGATCGCGGATGATCGCGGCGCCCACGCCGCGGGCCTTCTTCTCGTCTCCCGCCGTGTTCACGGTGTAGGCGAACGAGACGTCCGTGGTTTCCCCGTCGATCGGCGTCGAGGTGTTCACCATCAGCGTCTCGACGATGCCGGTCAGGTGCACGGTCTGGAAGCCGGGCCCGAAGTCGGTGGTGTCGATGCCGCCGGCCACGTTTCCGCGCGGCGTCGCGAGCTCCATCCGCGACCGGCAGCGCAGGATGTGGCCCTCGAGCTCGACCTCGGTCCTGGGCGTCGTCTGGGTGCCGTGCACGAATCGGAAGTGCGCCTGGTCGACGGCGTTCTCGTTCATGTCGAGCCAGCGGCTCTTCACCTTCCAGCGCCGGACCTCGAGCGGCGTCCAGCCGGGCGAGCCGACCTGCGGAAGGTCGGGCAGCGGGTAGGCCGGCGGCTTGTCGCCGGCGTCGTGGTGGATCATCACCAGCCCGTTCTTCTCGACCAGCGTCCAGGCCCGCATCTTCGCGCCGACGGGGATCCGCTTCGCGTACGGGATGTCGCGGCAATCGCCGTCGCGATCCCAGAGCCAGGCGTGGAAGGGACAGCGGATCCCGCGCCCCTCCACCTTGCCGCCGTACCCGAGGTGCGCGCCCAGGTGCCGGCAGTGCGCGTCGAGCACGACCGCCACGCCTTCGGCGTCGCGGAAGAGCACGAGGTCGCGCCCGAAGAAATGCAGCGGCACCACGTCGCCCGGCGCCAGCTCGTGCGAGTAGGCGGCGCGGAACCAGCCGTTCGGATAGGGCGGAAACGGGAAGCGGTCGTGCATGCCTGCCTCGGGGCGCCCGCCGGCGGTGCGCCGGAGCCAAATCTGACGGTGCGTCAGATGCTACGCGAATCCGGCCCCGGTTGGAAGCCCGGCGCCGCGAGCCGGCCTCCACCACGAAGCTGCCGGCCGCCGGACCCGAGCTGCCGGCGGGCGAACCCGCGGGCGCCGCCGACGCAGAAACCCCGGGGCCGCCTCGTCACCTTCCACCCCGATCGCTGGACTCACGGGTAACCGTCCTGCGTGCAGGTGCCCCGTGAATCCGAGCGCCGTCCCGACCGCCGCTGCTCCCGCCCGATGGGCGGCGGCGCGCACGGCGCTGCGGCTCGCGCGACCGCCGCTCTGGCTGCTGCTGGCGGCGCTCGTCGCCCTGCTCGCGCTCGCCGAGCTGCGCACCTCGCGCCTGCAAGCGGCGCTCGCCTCGCACGTCGCCCGCGAGATCTCCTTCCGGCTGGAGGCGGGGAAGAACCCCGCGATGCGATTCCCGGCGAGCGGCCCGCACGACGAGCGGCTCGGCTACACCGCGCTCCCCGGCTTCGTCTCGCAGCTCGAGAGCGCCGGCTTCGAGGTGAAGTTCCAGGCGCGCTCCTCCGAGCGCCTGCGCGCGCTGATGGATTGGGGACTCCCGGCGATCTATCACGAGAAGATCCGCGCCGGCCTCTCGATCGAGGACCATACCGGCCGCTCGCTCGCGCACGCCCGCCATCCCGGCCGCGTCTATCGGAACTTCGCGAGCATCCCGCCGCTGGTGGTGCAGACGCTGCTCTTCATCGAGAACCGCGAGCTGCTGGCGCCCGGATCCCGCACCCGCAACCCCGTGATCGAGTGGGACCGCCTGGCGGCGGCGAGTCTTTCGCAGCTCTCGCCGAGGGCGCAGGGCCAGAGCCTCCCGGGCGGCAGCACGCTCGCGACGCAGCTCGAGAAGTACCTGCACTCGCCGGGCGGCTACACCGGCGGCACCCGCGACAAGCTGCGCCAGATCGGCGCGGCGACGCTGCGCGCCTATCTCGACGGCCCCGACACCACCGCGGCGCGCAAGCGCATCGCGCTCGACTACCTGAACAGCGTCCCGCTCTCGGCGCGCGCGGGCTTCGGCGAGCTGCGCGGGCTCGGCGACGCGCTCTGGGCCTGGCACGGCGCCGATTTCGCCGAGGTCAACGCCGTACTCTCGGCTCCGCCCGGCGCGGACGGGCTCACGCGCCGCGCGCGCGCCTATCGCCAGGTGCTCTCGCTGATGCTGGCCCAGCGCCGCCCGTCGGGCCTGCTGATCGGGGGCCATGCCGCGCTGCGCGAGCTGACGGATCGCCACCTGGTGCTGCTCGAGCAGGCCGGCGTGATCGACGCGCGCCTGCGCGACGCGGCGCTCGCGACGATCCTCGAGTTCCGCCCGGGCGCCCCGCCCACCCCGCCGGCCTCCTTCGCCGAGACCAAGGCCGTCGATGCGGTGCGCGCGGAGCTGCTCTCCCTGCTCCACGTCCCCGGGACCTACGAGCTCGACCGCCTGGATGCGCAGGTCACGACCACGCTCGACGTGCCCACCCAGACGGCGGTGCGCCGCGTGCTCCAGGACCTGCGCGATCCCCACGGACTCGGCGGCAGCCTGCGCGAGCCGCGCCTGCTCGCCCGCGGCGACCCTTCGAAGGTGGTCTATTCCTTCTCGCTCTACGAGAGCGCGGGCGACGCGAACGTGCTCCGCGCGCAGGTCGACACCCTCGATCAACCGTTCAACGTGAACCGCGGCATGAAGCTCGACCTCGGCTCGACCGCCAAGCTGCGCACGCTCGTCCAGTATCTCGAGATGGTGTCCCGCCTGTGGGAGCGCTGGCACGCGCTCCCCGGCGCGAGGCTGGCCCTGATCCAGCCGCACCGCTCGGATGCGATCGGCGCCTTCGTGCTGGAGACGCTGCGCGCGCGCCCGGGGATCGAGCTCGCCCCGCTGCTCGAAGCCGCCCTCGACCGGCGCTTCTCCGCGAATCCCGGGACGCTCTTCTTCACCGGCGGCGGCCTGCACCGGTTCGCGAACTTCGACGAGGCCGACGACGCGCACGTGATGACGCTGCGCACCGCCTTCCGCCACTCGGTGAACCTGCCCTTCGTCCGCCTGATGCGGGAGATCGTCGATCACACCCAGTTCGGGCCGGACGGCTTCGCGAGCCGCGTCCTCGACGATCCCGCGGATCCGATGCGCGCCGCCTATCTCGAGCGCTTCGTCGCCTGGGAGGGCCGGCTGCTGTTCAACCGCTTCTTCGCCAAGCACGCGAAGCTCACGCCGGAGCAGCGCAGCAGCGCGCTGCTCGAAGGCCAGCGCGTGACGCCGCGCAAGCTCACCCTGGTGCAGCGCTCGATCGATCCGGACGCCGATCTCTACGCGCTGCGCGCGGTGCTGATGACGGAGCTCCCCGAGGAGAGCGCGAAGCGCCTCTCCGAGGACCAGATGACCGGGCTGTACGAGGGCTTCCAGCCCGCCGGACTCTCGTATTCCGACCGCGGCTGGCTGACGGGCATCCATCCGATCGAGCTCTGGCTGGTGAGCTACCTGAACGCGCATCCGGGCGCGAGCCGCGGCGAGGTCCTGCTCGCGAGCCAGCCGGTGCGGCGCGAGGCCTACGCGTGGCTGCTGAAATCGAAGCGGCGCGGCGCGCAGAACCTGCGGATCCGGATCCTGCTCGAACAGGACGCCTTTGCCAGGATCCACGCGGACTGGCGCCGGCTCGGCTATCCCTTCGCGTCGCTGGTCCCCTCTCTCGCGACGGCGATCGGCTCCTCCGCCGACCGGCCCGACGCGCTGGCCGAGCTGCTCGGCATCGTGCAGGGCGGCGGACTGCGCCGCGCCACCACCCGCATCGAGGAGCTGCGCTTCGCGGAGGGGACGCCGTTCGCGACCGTGCTGCGGCCGCGCAGCTTCGCGCCCGAGCGGGTGCTGCGCAGCGAGGTCGCGAATGCGGTGCGCGCGGCGCTGGTCGACGTGGTCGAGGCCGGCACGGCGGTGCGCGCGCGCGGCGCCTTCGCGCTGCCGGACGGGACCCACCTCGCGCTCGGCGGCAAGACAGGGACAGGCGACAACCGGATCGAGACCTACAGCACCGGGCTCCGGCTGGAGCGCTCGCAGGTGACGAGCCGGTCGGCCACCTTCGCCTTCCTGATCGGCGACCGACACTTCGGCGTCATCACCGCCTACGTCGAAGGCGAAGACGCCGCTGGGTTCGGCTTCACGAGCTCGCTGCCGGTGGAGGTTCTCAAGCGCCTCGCGCCTGCGCTGGTGGGCGTGCTCCAGGAGCCGGTGAACGTGGCGACCGCTCCCCACCGGCGACGCTCCTGAGCTTCGCCCGCAGCCGGCGCCAGGCGAGCGTCCCGCCAAGGTTGGCGTAGAGCGCGAGCTTCTCGCGCGAAGGGACCTCCGCCCGGGACACTGCGGCCATCGCGGACCCCGTGACCGCGCTCCAGGAGCGCTTGCGGCGGTTCCAATCCCGCGACAGGCCCTGCGGGCGGCTGATCTTGGTGTACAGGGGCTCGGGGATGCGGACGAACTCGCCCAGCAGGCTCAGCTGAAGGAGCCACGGCCAGTCCGCGGAGAATTCGCCCGCGCCGTGACGCCGCAGACCGCCGACGGCGCGCGCGGCCGGTGCGCGAAACACGCCGCGGTAGGGGATCCAGTGGGCCCCCGTGCGGCGTGCGATCCGCCGGGCGCGCCGCCCGCGATCGGAGACTCCGTCGAGCACGGCGTAGGACTTCAGCTCGCGGCGGCCGTCCGCCTTCACCAGCATGAGATCCGTGAAGGCGAGGACCGCGCGCGGATTCGCCTCCAGCGCCGCGACGCACCGCTCGACGTAGCCGGGCTCCAGCCGGTCATCGTGGCCCGCGATGCAGAAGTAGTCGCCGCGCGCCTCCCCGAGCAGCGCGTTCACGTTTCCCGTCCAGCCCAGGTTTCGCGGCTGGCGGATCAGCCGGAACCTGGCGTCGCGCGCCGCGTATCGCTCGCAGATCGCGGCGGTTCCGTCGGGCGAGGCGTCGTCGGAGACGAGGATCTCGAGGTTCGGATGGCTCTGCGCGGCCAACGTGTCGAGCGTCGCGGCGATGAATTCCGCCGCTGTAAAGGCCGGAACCAGGGCGACGACCCGGGGATGGGAAGCCGCGACCCTCACGAGGCGGCCCTCGTCTCCAGCGAGAAGGCCTCGACGCGGTCGGCGGCCTCGATCGCGAAGAGCGGCGCGGTGGTCAGCTTTCCGGTATTCACGGAGTGATAGCCTCCGCGCGACGTGACGCCGATCTGCGTGCGGTCGTGCAGGGCGCTCGCGGGATCGTCCACGTCGCTGCGGCCGTTCGCGACGATGGCTCCGGCGTCGACGCGCAAAGGCCGGCAGCGCGCGATCGCGGGGAGCCACGCGCCGATTCCCGCCAGCACCTCCGCCTCGATCTCGCGCGCGAGCGCGGCGGGAACCTCGCCGCGGCAGGCCGGCTCCCACTCGGCCGGCGGCTCGAGGGCGTGGCTCCAACCGCGCAGCGCCGCCGGATACCAGGACAGATAGGCGGTTCCGCACGCTCGGATCACGACGTCGCCGTAGCGGCCCAGCACCATGGTGACCGACGGCGCCCCGCGCAGCTCCTCGGGCAGCCGGGCGATCACGCGATACTTGAGCCGGTGCAGCAGGTTCCCCGGCGGCGCGATCCCGAGCTGTTGGTCGAGCGCGAAGCGCCGCTCCCAGGTGGCGTTCACGACCTGGCGCGCGTGAACGCGCCACGCCCCCTGCGCCCCGTCGCCCTCGACGCGGAATCCGTCTTCCTCTTCGGCGACGCTGCGGGCCGCGTGCGACGGGAGGAACGCGATGTTCGGCGAGCGCTCGATCGCGCGCCGCAGGCCGGCGGCGAACGGGTCGGTGTCGAGCGCGCGCTCCGCCGTCGCGAAGCCGGCGGCGATGCGGCCCGGATCGAAGTGCGCCGCGATCTCGGAGGCCGCGAGGGGCCGCACGATCCGGCCCGGACGGGCGCCCAGGTAGTCGAGCGTCGTGTCCTGCTCGAGCCGCTTCCGACACTGCTCTTCGACCGCGGCGTAGTGCTCGGCCAGACGGCTCGCAGCGACGATGGAATCGCCGGCGACGAGGTAGTGGAAGGGAGTAGAGAGCGAGAGCCAGGCCGAACGGCGGCCGAGCCAACGCTCGCAGATCGCCAGGAACCGGAGCGCGCCCTCGAGCTGGAGCAGCGCCGAGCGGAGCGATCGATCGTTGGCGTAGACGAGTCCGAGGTGGATCTTTCCCTCGTTGCGAAGGCTCGCGCGATTCATCGCGCGCGGCTCCGCGTCCAGCAGCGTGACGCGCCTTCCCCTCTGCGCGAGCTCGAGGGCCACGCCGGTTCCCAGCAGGCCCGCGCCGAGGATCAGGATGTCGGTGCGAAGGGCGATCATGACGCTCGTGCGGCTAGAGATCCGTCCCCCAGACGGTCTTGATCTTCGCGCGGCCCAGCATCTGGTCGGGGGAGTAGCCGCCGAGGTGGTGGCGCGGCCCGGGGTAGCCGACGACCTTCCAGCCGGCGAAGTCGCGGTTGCCGCCGTACTTGGGGTCGGCCAGGAAGCCGAGGATCGTGTGCGCGCGCACGGTGGCGAAGAATGCCGCCGACGAGACGGGGCCCTCCGGCCAGCCGGGCGCGTCGCCCTGCTCGAGCGCCGCCAGCAGCAGGTCTTGCTCGGCGGGCGCGAGCTTCGCGAAGCCCCGCCCGAAGCGGCGCTGCGCCACCTGCTCCGTGCCCGCGACCCCGAGCGCATAGAGCGGACGCGCCTGCGCGTCCTCATGCGCCAGCGCCTTGTCGATGAAGTTCACGCAGCGCGCTTCGATCGCGCCCGGCTCGTGGTCGGCGGGGATGATGCGGCCACAGATGGACTCGATCGTGACCCACTCGGTCTCGGTCAGCACGCTCCGCTCGCCCGATTCGGCGGCCGCGCGCGCCGCGTTCGGCCGCGGCAACGAGAACGCGATCCAGAGGCCGCCGCCATAGATCGTCGTGTCGCGCAGGAAGTCGCGGCGCGTGAGCTCGGGATCCGTCACGCCGAGGTCCCCCCTGGCGCGCCACCATAAGTGAATTGCCGATAGAATCAAAGCGATTCTCGCGGTTTCGGGTGTGCGGGGCGGCGCATGCGCATCGGTCTCTACATCTCGGCGGGCCCTGCCACTCCGATCGACGCGATCCTGGCGCGCTTCGAGCGCGCCGAGGCGGAGGGCTTCGCCACCGCCTGGGCCGGTCAGGTCTTCGATCACGACGCGCTCACGCTGCTCGCCCTGGCCGCGCGCGCGACCCGGCGCATCGAGCTGGGCTCCTGGGTCGTCCCGGCTCCCCTCCGGCACCCGGCCGTGCTCGCGCAGCAGGCGCTCACGGTGCAGGCGGCGAGCGGAGGCCGGCTCGCGCTCGGCGTGGGGGTGAGCCACGAAGAGGTGGTCGCGCGTCGCTTCGGCGAGCGCTTCGAGCACCCCGTTCGCCACATGCGAGAGTATCTCGACCTGCTGACTCCATTGCTCGCGGGCGCCCGCGTGCAGCACGCGGGCGAGCGCTACCGGGTTTCGCTCCAGCTGGGCAGCCTCGGCACGGATCCGCCGCCCGTGCTGCTCGCCGCGCTCGGACCGGCGATGCTGCGGCTGGCGGGAGCGGCCGCGGACGGCGCGGCGATCTGGCTGGGCTCGCGCCGCTACCTGGAGACCTTCGCGGTGCCGCACCTGCGCGAAGCCGCGCGCGCGGCCGGACGCCCGGCGCCCCGGATCGCCTGTGGATTCCCGATCGCGGTCACGCGCGACCTCGCGCCCGCGCGCGCGGGCGCAGAGGCGCTGCTCGCGCGCAGCTCGAAGCTCCCCGCCTACCGGCGCGTGCTGGAGCGCGGAGGTCTCGCGCGGCCGTCCGACGCGGCGATCGTCGGCGACGAGGACGCGGTGGCGCGCGAGCTGGAAGCCCTCGCCGGGATCGGCGTCACCGATCTCAACGCCGTCCCGTTCGCGGTGGAGGGCGACCCGGAAGCCCCCGCGCGAACGCAGGCATTGCTGGCCGGAGTCGCCCGCTCCGGCGGGTGCTAATGGGTGTAGAGGACCTCCCCGGACTTCTGTCAAGGATCAGCCCGACCGTTCACCGCCGTTTCTGCGCGCCTGAGCGTTAGCAACAGGAGGCTTAGGATTCCTGCTTCGAAGGCGGTTACCAGGTAGTAGACAAGGAGAGCAGCGGAGCCTGGGACAAACCGGGAGAGGACCGCCTCCTGGTCTGGGGCTCCGAGCCTAACGGACAGGCCAACAGCGACTCCCCAGATGGGAATCGCAGCGATCGATGGGACAGCCGTGGCGAACACTATGCGCCAGCCGTTTCCTGCGGTG
>DATBRV010000010.1:0-4110 GCA_036560145.1 Myxococcota bacterium | reverse complement strand
CTACGGCTCCGTCGACGCCAACGCGCGCCTGGTGAAGGCCGCCGGGCAGTTGGCGGCCGCCGACATCTGGATCGACGACAGCGGCATGATCACGATCCTCGAGATCAAGGCGAAGTGCCGCCGGCTGGCCTCGGAGCGCGGGCTCGACCTGGTGCTGCTCGATTACCTCCAGCTCTGCCACGGCGACACGCCGACGCACCGCAAGGACCTCGAGATCGCCGAGATCAGCCATGGCCTCAAGTCCCTCGCCAAGGAGCTCGACATCCCGGTGATCGCGCTCTCGCAGCTCAACCGCGGCCCCGAGCAGCGCGATCCCGACAAGCGCCGCCCGAACATGGGCGACCTGCGCGAGTCCGGCGCCATCGAGCAGGACGCCGACGTGGTCTCCTTCATCTACCGCGACGAGGTCTACAACCGCACCGAAGAGAACAAGGGGATCGCCGAGCTGATCGTCGCCAAGCAGCGCAACGGTCCGACCGGGACGATCCATCTCCAGTTCGAGGCGCGTTACGCGACCTTCCGCGACCTGACGGCGGAGACGCGCCAGGGCCTCGGGCTGCCGCAAGAAGTTGGTTTCGCGCGCGACGATGCCCCCCCGCGCGAGATCGAGGAAGACGTCTTCTAGGTGCCCGCGCTGCTGAAACCGCACGCGGTGCGCATCGGTGCGACGCTCGGGATCGCGGCCCCCGGCGGGGCCGTGGACTCCGACCTGCTGCAGGCTGGCGTCGCGCTGTTGGAGGGCTGCGGCTTCCGGATCCGGATGCGCGACGACGTGCACGCGCGCCACCGCTATCTGGCGGGCGACGACGCGCGGCGCGCGGGGGAGCTCGCCGAGCTGGTCGCGGACCCGAAGGTCGAGGCCATCCTGGTGGCGCGCGGCGGCTACGGCTGCGACCGGATCATCCCGCGCCTCGACGCCGCGGCCTTCCGCGCCGCCCGCAAGCCCCTGGTCGGCTACAGCGACGTGACGGCACTCCTGTTGTGGCAGCGGCGCTGCGCCGGGCTGGTCGGTTTCCACGGACCCATGCTCGAGCGCGGCGCCGACGTCGATCCGGCCGTGCTCGACGCGCTGATCGGCGCGCTCGCCGGGGCCCCCGCGGCTCCGCTGCGGGGTACGCCGCGCAGTGGCGGCGCGGCGACCGGCCGCCTGGTGGGAGGCTCGCTCACGCTGGTGGCGGCGAGCATCGGCACTTCCTGGGAGATCGACACGCGCGGCGCGATCCTGCTGCTCGAGGACCGCTTCGAGCGCCCCTATCGGATCGACCGCATGCTCCAGCAGCTGCGCGGCGCGGGCAAGCTCGAGCCCCTCGTGGCCGTCGGGCTCGGCGATTTCTCGAGCTGCGTGGACGAGCGCTACCCGGGACTCGACGCCGAGCAGCTGGTCGCGGAGGAGATCGCGCCGCTCGGGATCCCGCTCGTGACGGGCCTGCCCTTCGGTCACGTGAAGGAGAACCATCCCTGGCCGATGGGCTGCCGCGCTAAGCTCGACGGCGATCGGGGGGAGCTTCGGATTCTCGAGCGGGGGGTGAGCGTCGCGCCATGAAGTGGAGCGTCGTCAAGCGCAAGCTCGCGCGCGTCGATCGCGCCATCGACCAGGCGATCGCGAAGGCGGAGATCCCGGGCGCCGTGGTGCTCGCGCGCATGCCGATGCACGGCGAGCGCCTCGAGCACTTCTGCGCGCGCGGCTTCGCGGTGCTCCGCCCGGAGCGGATCCCGATGGCGCGCGAAACGATTTTCGACCTGGCGTCGCTCACCAAGCCGATCGCGACCACCACGGGGATCCTGCTGCTCGCGAGCGACGGCGCGCTGGGGATCGACGACCCGGTCTCGAAGTTCCTTCCCGATTTCGCGGAGCGCGACAAGCAGGCGGTGACGATCCGGCATCTGCTGACGCATTCCTCGGGCCTCCGGCCCTGGCGCGGCTTCCACGACCTGCTGCTCGACAAGGAGCGGCGCACGGGCGAGCGCCTGATCGGGACGCCCGCGGCCCGCGAGTTCGTCCTCGAGCGCGTGCTCCGCTCGGCGCTGGTCCACCAGCCCGGGGAAGCCGCCGTCTACGGCGATCTCGATTTCATCGTGCTGGGGGCGGTGATCGAGGCGGTGGCGCGCCGGCCCCTCGACGAGTTCGTGGCCGAGCGCGTGTTCGGACCGCTCGGAATGCGCGACAGCTTCTTCGTGCGCACGGGCGACGGCGTGCCTGGGCTCCCCGACGGGGTGCGCCGGCGCGTGGCGGCGACCGAGAACTGCCCCTGGCGCGGGCGGGTGGTGTGGGGCGAGGTGCACGACCCCAACGCCTCCGTGATGGGAGGCGTCGCGGGCCACGCGGGCCTCTTCGCGAGCGCGGACGACGTGATGACCTTCGCGCAGACCATCCTCGACGTGTGGCACGGCCGCAGCGAGCTGCTCCCGCGCGAGCTGCTGCGGGCCTTCTTGACGCGTCAGCATCTGCCCCAGGGCTCCGATTGGGCGCTCGGCTGGGATACACCGACGCGCGGCGCGTCTTCCTCGGGCAAGCACTTTTCCGAGCAGTCCGTCGGCCACCTGGGCTTCACCGGCACCTCGCTCTGGATCGACCTCGAGCAGGAGGCAATCATCGTGATGCTCACCAACCGGGTTCATCTGGTCGCCAAGCGCAGCCGCTTCGAGCTGCGCTCGATCGTACACGACGCGATCCGGGAAGCCTTCGCGGAGGCCTGAAGACATGAGCGAGGCGCTGCGCCACGTCCATTTCATCGCGATCGGCGGCACCGGCATGGGATCGCTCGCCGGGCTGCTTCACGCGCGCGGGCTCCACGTCACCGGCTCGGACGAGAAGCTCTACCCGCCGATGAGCACGCTGCTCGATCGCTGGGGAATTCCGGTGATGCAGGGCTTCCGCGCCGAGAACGTGCTCGAGCACCCCCCGGATCTGGTGGTGATCGGCAACGCGGTGCGCGCCAGCAACCCGGAGGCGCGCGCGGCGATCGACGAAGGCCTCCCCTATCGCTCCTTCCCGGACGCGCTCTACGAGCTCGCGATCGCGGGCAAGCACTCCGTCGTCATTTCCGGAACGCACGGCAAGACCACGACCACCAGCCTGGTGGCGGCGCTGCTGAGCGGAACCGGGCGCGATCCCTCGCTGCTGGTCGGCGGGCATTCGCTCGATTTCGAGGGGAGCTTCCGCGAAGGGCAGGGGGAGCACTTCGTCGTCGAGGGCGACGAGTACGACACCGCCTTCTTCGACAAGACGCCAAAATTCCTGCACTACGGCGCGCGCACCCTGGTGATCACCTCGGTCGAGTTCGATCATGCCGACATCTACCGCGATCTCGAGCACGTGAAGCAGTCCTTCCGGACTCTCGTTTCGCGCCTGCCGGCGGACGGCACGCTGATCGCGGCGATCGATCACGAAGGCGTGCGCGACGTGATCGCGGGCGCCCCCTGCCGCGTGGTCGGCTACGGCCTCGAGGCGCGCGGCGCCGGCAGCTGGCGCGCGAGCGGCCTTTCCGCGGATGCGGAGGGGACGCGCTTCGACGTCTCCCTGGGCGGACGCTTCACGGCCCGGCTGCGGGTTCCGCTCTTCGGCCGCATCAACGTGGAGAACGCGCTGGCCGCTCTCGCGACGGTCGACGCGCTCGGCGTGCCCCTGGAGGAGGCGGCGGTCGCGCTCGCCGGCTTCAAGGGCGTCAAGCGCCGCCAGGAGGTGAGGGGCGAGGAGCGCGGCGTAACCGTAATTGACGATTTCGCGCACCACCCCACGGCCGTGCGCGCCACCTTGGGCGCCGTGCGCGCGCGCCACCCCGGCCGCCGCCTGGTCGCCGTCTTCGAGCCGCGCACCAACACCAGCCGGCGTCGGGTCTTCCAGCGCGACTACGCCGAGGCCTTCGAGGGGGCGGGCCAGGCCGTGATCGCGGTCGTGCCCGACACGCCGATCTACAGCATCACCGGCGAGGTGACGGAGCGCTTCTCGGCGGAGGAGCTGGCCGGCGACCTGCGCTCCCGCGGCATCCCGGCCGATGCGATCGAGGGCGTCCCCGCCATCGTGGAGAGGCTCGCCCAAGACTGCCGCGAAGGCGACGTCGTGATCGTGATGAGCAACGGCGACTTCGGGAACCTCTGGCAGCACCTGCT
>DATBRV010000009.1:0-80563 GCA_036560145.1 Myxococcota bacterium | reverse complement strand
CGCGCGCACCTCGAAGCGCGGCGCCCAGGCGAGGCTGGCGCCGCCGCGGCGCTCGGCGCGCGGCTCTCGAACCTGGTCGCCTATCGCGGGCTGGTGGAAGCCGCCAACACCTGGCCCTTCGACCTCGGCGTCTGGCTCCGCTTCGCGGTGTACGTGAGCCTGGGTCTCGGCTCCTGGCTGGGCGGCGCGCTGGTCGAGCGGCTGATCGGGGCGGCGCTGGATTAGCTCCGCGGCTGGTCCACGAAGATCGGCGAGGACCAGGCGCGCTCCTGCACGGGCGCGAGACAGTCATCGCTGAAGGGCGTGCGGTAGTCGCCAAAACAAGGCGACGTCGCGACGGCCTTCCCGTCCGCGTCGAACTGCGTGCGCAGGTTCGCGCCGTTCACGGCCGGGGTCTCCTCCTGGAGCGCTCGGACGTAGTAGACGACGTCGCGCCCGGCGTCCACGAACTCGGGATCCTCGAAGCTGACGACGCAGCCGTTCGGGTCGGGGCGGCATTCGAAGCGCCGCCAGGGATCCTCGATCAGGGGATCGATCGGCTCGCCTTTGGTTTGCTGCGGGCGGATCCGCACCACCTCGATCGCGACCACCGGATGGCGCACGTCGCTCGGGTTGTAGCACTCGCCGCGGCAGAGATAGTCGAGCCGATCCGCGCCGAGCGCCTGCTCGGCGAACTCCGCGCAGCCGGGCTTCTGCTCGAGCGCGCCGACCGCGCGCACCTCGAAGCGCGGCGCCCAGGCGAGGCTGGCGCCGCCGCCCATCGGCACCGGCCCCTCCGGCCCGTTCAGCAGATCGAACCAGAGCAGCATGCGCGGACCGCTGGTGCCGTAGACCTCGCGCCGCTCGAGTGCGTCCCAGATTTGTTTGCGCGTGCGCCCCTCGGAGTGCACCGCCACCAGGCCGCCGGGGTAGAGGAAGCTCGCGATCCGCTCGGTGTCGAGCGTGAGCAGGCCCACCAGCTCCGGCGTCGGCGCGAAGGCCCGCCGGGGATCCAGATCCTCGGGCAGCATCGTGCGCAGGTTGCGGACCAGCGCGTTGCGGTAGAACTCGGAGCGCGGGCCGGTCGCCTCCGTCATCCGGCGCCGCTGGTACTGCTTGTAGCCGGTGCCGGGCCGCGCCTTGTGGTTGTCGCTGGAGGCGATGAAGCCGTAGCGGAAGCGCAGCGGCGAGCCGTCCGACTCGGGCTCGTCGAAGTTCGAGAGCGCCATCGTGTACTGCACGGATTCCCGCGGCCGCAGCGCGAGCGTGGGCTTGAAACAGTCCCGACACTGCCCACAGTCGAGCCAGTCGTCGCCCGTGGTGTCGGGGAAGAGCAGGTGCGACGCGACGCCGGATTCGAGCGCGATCCGCTTCGCCTCCTCGACCCGGGCGTCGCACTCGGCGGGATCCAGATCGCCGCAGCGCTCGCGCATGATCTCGCCGGCCCGCCAGCAGCAGGGCAGATGGTCCGGAGTGGGGGCGGGGCAGATCTTCGAGCCGTCCTCCGCCACCTCGAACTCGCGCCAGGAGCGGTACTCCTCGGAGTTGCCGTGGCCCGAGTGGATCTCGATCAGGCGCTGCCGCTCGGGATCGTGCTGCTCGCGGCCCAGCGCCTTGTCCATGCTGGTGCCCGGGGGCGTGTAGAAGCCCCAGGTGGTTCCGTGCGGGATCACGAGCGTCTCGAGCCCCGACTGCGCGAGCTTCTCGAAGAGCACCTTCGGCGTGGCGGCGTTCTCGCGGCAATCCGCCGGCAGCTCGCGGGTGTCGACGCCGGCCGGGCAGTTCGGAACCGCGGTGAGCTGATCACCGAGCCACAGGAAGTCCGAGTAGGCGCGCCAGCCGAGCGGATCGATCAGGCGCGCGCGGCCGATCCGGTCGATCCCCTGGAAGAGCCTCAGATCGCCGTCGTCTTCGAGCGCGGTGATCGGGCGCTTGGGGAGCTCCTCCTCGGCGAGCCCCGGGTACATCACATTCTTGTGTCCGTAGTGGGTCTCCGGCGTCTGGCCCACCTGGGTCCACTCGAAGCCGACGAAGGCGACCAGGTCGGGATCGCTCGGGTCGCCCGCGCGCTCGTTGCACTCGCGCAAGCTCTCCTTGGTCTCCTTCCAGTGGGCGGGCGTGATCGCCTCGGAATGATCGTTGAGCGAGAAGAAGTCGAGCTGCGCGCAGTAGCGCGCGAAGTCGCAGGCGTCCGCGGGAGGATGCGCGCCCTCGCCGGCCATGATCGGAAGCGCCATCAGGAAGGCGTCGATCGAGTAGGTGGTATGCACGTGGAGATCGCCGAACAGGATGCGCTTGCCGACCGCGGGGCGCAGGCCGCCGGCGCGGCGATCGATCTCGCGGCGCGCGGCCTGCTGCGCACCGCGCTCCTGCTCGAGCACGGTCTCCGGGAGGCGCTCGCCCTCGATCACGCCGACCGATTGATCGCCGCCGCAGCCGACGATCAGCGCGAGACCGAGCAGGCGGGCGGTGCTGCGCAGCATCCGGCTCAGGATAGGCCGCGGACGCCCGCGCTCGCGAGCTTTCCGCGCAGGCGGACGAAGAGGGCATGCACGTCGGCGTGCAACTCCTCGGCGCGGGTCGCGCGCGCGACCTGGCCGAGCGGGATGGCGCAGCCGAGCGCCCGGGGCAAGACTCCGTTCGAACCGAGCAGGCGTTTGGCGTCGAGCGCGCGATAAGCAGACTCGTCGCCGGCGGCCGGGAGGTGGTCGCGCAGGACGCGATCGATCCTCGGGTCGGCGTCACGCAGCCGCAGGGCGCGGCGGATCGCGGCGGGGACGAGCAGGTAGCTCTCGATGTGCCGCCGGCTCCAGGTGAAGAACTCGAGCCCGGGCAGGCTCGCGTCCGGCGGGCTGGGCGCGCTGCCGTCGTCGCGGTCGAGCACGCACAGCGCGCGCGCCCCCTCTCTCTGGGAGCTCAGGCGGCGGAAGCGCTCGACCGCGCGGGCCGGCTGGCGCCCGCCGAGGATCACGGAGGCATGCGAGAGGGGGCGCGTGAGCGACGGAAAGTGCCGCTGCGACCAGCCCTCGAGAATGCCGCGATCCCGAGCGCCCTCCACGAAGAGCAGGAAGGGCTCGGGAGATTCGCCACCGCCAAGGTGGGGATCCCGCGACACGGTCGATACCGTAGCAAGCAATCGCCGAAGAGTCCGGCAAGCGCGGCGGAGCCCGCGCGCGCAAGCGAAGCGCGCAGCGAGCCGAAGGCGAGCGGAGTTCATTCGGGCCGGCCGCAGGCGAGCGGAGTTCACCCAGGCCGGGCCGGAGTCAATCCCGTTCGAGCAGCGCCAGCGCCTCGACGTGAGGCGTCTGCGGAAACAGGTCGAAGCCCTCCAGGCTGCGCAGCGCGTAGCCGCGCAGCGCGAATGACGCGAGATCGCGTGCCAGCGTGGCCGGGTCGCAGGAGAGGTAGACGACGCGCGCGGGGGCGAGCCCCGCCAGCGTCTCGGCCGCTCCCTCCGGCAACCCGGCGCGCGGCGGATCGAGCACCAGCGCCTCGGGCGCGAGCGCGGCGAAGCCCCCCCGCGCGAGCGCGCTCTCGAGCGTCTCGGCGAGCACCTCGACGTTCTCAATCCGGGCGTCCGTGAGGTTCGCGCGCAGGTCGCGCGCCGCGTCCGGGCTCGCTTCCAGCGCGACCAGCTGCTCGAAGCGGCGCGCGAGCGGCAGCGTGAAGCAGCCGGCTCCAGAGTAGAGCTCGAGCGCGCGGCCGCCGGCTCCGGCGAGGGCGAGCAGCCGCGCCGCCAGCGCCGGCAGCAGCAGCGCGTTCGCCTGCGCGAAGACGCCCGGCGAGATGCCGATCCGCTCGCCCGCCACCTGCATCGCGATCCGCTCGAGGCCGGGCGCCGCCAGCGGCACGGCGCGCGCCGAGCCGTCGCCCCACGCCAGCTCCCACTCGCCGTCGCGGGAAGGCGGCCGCTGCGCGAGCTCGTGCAGCTTCTCGTCGAGCGCGGGGAGCAGCACGGGACACCGGCTGGTGGCGCAGACGGCGTGCGAGCGCAGCCGCCGGAACCCGACCCGCCCGGCTTGCACGAGCACGCGAGCGCGGCTGCGGTAGCCGTAGGCGGAGGGCGACGCCATCACCTCGACGCTTCCGGGCGGCTCGAGGCGGCCGAGCCGGCGCAGGGCGTCCTCGAGGATCCGCGCCTTGGCGGCGAGCTGCGCGGGATAGGCGACGTGTTGCCAGGCGCAGCCGCCGCAGGAGCCGAAGACGGGGCAGACGGGGTCGCAGCGCTGCGGGCCTGGCTCGAGCAGGGCCTCCACGCGGGCGCGCGCGAAGCGCGCTCGGCTCTCCGTCACGCGCACGCGGACGAAGTCTCCGGGCGCGGTGAACGGGACGAAGACGACGCGTCCGTCGGGCCCGCGCCCGACGCCGTCTCCGCCTGCCGCGAGCTCGTCGATCCGCAGCTCGACGGATTCCACGCCCGCCCTCCCCTGGATGCCTGCCTCGCCTATCCTCGCACGTCGCTGCCGCGCGGCCACGCGCTGGCCGGAGGGCTCGCATGCGAAGGCTCTGCATCAGCCTGGCTCTGGCCGCGATCGCGGCGAAGCCGGCCGCCGCCGAGGAGCTGCTGGTCGCGGCGGCGGTGAGCCTGCGCGGGCCGCTGGAGGCGATCGCCGAGCGCTTCGAGGCGGCGCACGCGGGCGCGCAGGTGCAGCTCGCCTTCGGCGCCTCCAGCGCGCTCTCCGCGCAGGCGAGGGCAGGCGCGCCGTTCGACGTCTTCCTCGCGGCCGACGAGGAGAGCATCGACGCGCTCGCGGCGGCGGGTCTGGTGCGCGCGGGCAGCCGCAAGACGATCGCCGGCAATCGGCTGGTCGTGGTCGCCTCGGCGGATCTGAAGGCGCCGATCGAGAGCGCCGCCGACCTCGCGCGGCCCGAGGTGCGCCGGATCGCGCTCGCGGAGCGCGCGGTGCCGGTGGGTCATTACGCGCGCGAGTGGCTGGCCGGCAGGGGAATCCTGGAGGCTCTCGCGCCGCGCTTCGTCGCCACCGAGCACGCGCGCGCGACGCTGGCGGCGGTGGACGCGGGAAACGCCGACGCCGGCATCGTCTACGCCACCGACGTGAAGGCCGCGCGCTCGGCGCGGGTCGCCTTCACGCCGCCGGAGGCGGAGCAGCCGCGCATCGTCTACGTCGCGGCCCTGCTCACGAGCGGCCGCGCGCCCGCTCTGGCGGGTGCATTCCTCGCCGAGCTCGGCGATCCCGCCGCGCGCCGGGACTTCGAGGCCGCGGGCTTCCCGCCGCCGCCCGGCGATCCGGCGCCTTGAGCGGCGCCGAGATCGCGGAGATCACCGGCCTCACGCTGCGCGTCGGCGCCGTCGCGACCGCCGCGATCCTGCTGCCCGGGATCGCGACGGGGCTGCTGCTCGCGCGCCGGAGCTTTCGCGGCAAGGCCCTGGTGCAGGCCGTGATCGCGCTGCCGATGGTGCTTCCGCCGGTCGCGGTGGGCCTCGCGCTGCTGCTGCTGCTCGGCCGCCGCGGTCCGCTCGGCCCGCTCTGGTCCGCGCTCGGGGTCGAGCTGGTCTTCACCTGGTGGGCCGCCGCGATCGCGGCGGCCGCGGTGGGCTTCCCGCTGCTGGCGCGCGCCTGCGAGCAGGCCTTCGCCGCGGTGGATCCCGGCTACGAGCGGCTCGCGCGCACGCTCGGGCTCTCGCCGCTGCAAGCCTTTTTGCGCGTGACGCTCCCGCTCGCGCGCCGCGGCGTGATCTACGGCGCGCTGCTCGCCTTCACGCGCGCGCTCGGCGAGTTCGGCGCCACCGCGCTGGTCGCCGGCATCCTGCCGGGGCGCACCGAGACGCTCGCGCTCGGGATCTACGCGCGGGTGCAGCTGGGCGAAGACGGCGGCGCGCTCGCGCTCTGCGCCATCTCCTTCGCGATCGCGCTCGCGGCGATGTTGATCGCCGAGAGCTGGCTGCGGCCCCAGGGCAGGAGCCGATGAGCGAGGCAGCTACGCAGATCCGCGTCGCGATCTCGCGCGGAGCGTTCTCGCTCGACGTCAATTTGTCTTGGGACGCCCGGGTGGCCGTGATCTTCGGCCCGAGCGGCTCGGGAAAGTCGACCCTGCTGGAGGCGGTGCTCGGCCTGCTGCCCGCGGGCGCCGCCCGGATCCGCGTGGGGGGCAGCTGGCTCGACGACGCCGAGCGGGGTCTGCGCCTGCGCCCGGAGGCGCGTCGCCTCGGCTGGGTTCCGCAACACGCGCTGCTCTTCCCGCACCTCGGCGTGGAAGGCAATCTGCGCTTCGCCGCCGGACGTGGCGCCGATCTCTCCGGGGACGGAACGCTCGCGCGCGCGATCGAGGCGCTCGAGATCGGGGACCTGCTGGGACGCCGCGCGCACGAGCTCTCGGGCGGCGAGCGCCAGCGCGTCGCGATCGCCCGCGCGCTCGCCTCCCGACCCCGCGCGCTGCTGCTCGACGAGCCGCTCGCCTCGCTCGACCTGCCGCTGCGGGCCCGCGTGCTGCGCCATCTGCTGCGGATGCGCGACGAGCTGGAGATCCCGATCCTGTGGATCACGCACGACCCGGACGAAGCGCAGGTGGCGGGCGAGATCGCGGTCGTCATCGAGCGTGGACGCCTGGTCGCGACGGGTCCGCCGCGCGAGGTGCTCTGGAGCCGGGCGGTGCTCCCCCTCTCCGAGGCGCTCGGGCTCGAGAACTCGATCGACGCGCGCGTGGTCTCGACCAGCGCTCTCGAGTGCAGCGTCGAGACCCCCCGCGGTCTGCGCCTGGTGCTGCCGGTGGCGCTCCCGATCGGCGAGCGCGTGTGTCTCTCCCTGCGCGCCCACGACGTGCTGCTGAGCGCCGATCCCCCCGGCCGCGTCTCCGCGCGCAACGTGCTGGCGGCGCGGGTGGACAAGATCGAACTCGCGCAGGGCGACGCTTCGGTTACGCTCGACGCCGGCGAACGGCTGGTCGCCCGGCTGACGGCCGGCGCGGTCGAGAGGCTGGGGCTGCGCCCGGGAAGCCAGGTGCACGCGCTGATCAAGGCGCAGGCGCTGCGGCGGATCGCCTGACGCAACCTCCGCCCCGCTCGCGGGTTCGTATCCTCGAGGAGAAGCCGCATGCATCGTCATCGGACCGTTCTTGGACTCGCCGGCGTCGCCGGCCTGCTGCTCGGCGCGGCGATCGCGTTCGCGGAGGACGCCCCGCCCCCGTCGTCGCCCGGCCCCAGGCCAGCGTGGCAATTCTGCAAGGAGAACCCGGGCAAGTGCGAGGAAGCCCGCGCCAAGCGCCGCGAGTTCTGCAAGCAGAACCCCGAGAAGTGCCAGGAACAGCGGGCTCAGATGAAGCAGCGCCGGGCGGAGATGAAGGCGAAGTGCGAGGCGGATCCGGCCAGGTGCCAGGAGATGAAGCAGCAGATGCGCGAGCGCAAGCACCCGGGCCACGGCATGGGGAACGACCCGCACGAGCCCGCGCCGACGCCCGCGCCCTGAGCCTCAGCCGATCATCGCGACCGCTTCGATCTCCACCAGCAGCTGGGGGATCGCCAGCGCGGTGACCACGACGTAGGTGCTGGCGGGATAGCGGCCTTCCTGGAAGTGCCGCTGTCGCGCCGCCACCACCGCCGGCCGGTAGGCGGCGTCCGTGACGTAGACGTTGAGCTTGACGATGTCGTCGAGCGTCCCGCCGCTCGCCTCGACGACCGTGCGCAGGTTGCGAAACACCTGCTCGACCTGGGCGGCCGCGTCGCCCTCGCCCACCACCTGATCGCGCCCGTCGATGGCGACCTGGCCGGAGATGAAGACGGGCGTCCCGGTCTTCTTGACCGCGTACGAGTAGCCGCGCGGCGCCGGCATCCCCGGCGGATTGATGAACTGCCTGGTCATCGTGGTGCTCGGATCCGAGGGGCGTGTGAGATCACCGAGGTCGCGGGCCCTTCCCGGGCCTCCGACGGGGCAGGCCCATTGGGTTCAGCGGAGCGTCGAACGGCGCGCGCATGTCACTCCGTGGGACGAAGCCCGCGAGCAACGCGCGCCGCACGCGGCCTCGGGGGGGTTCGTCGACCACCAGGGCGAGCCGGCTCTCGTCATGTCGACGAGGGCGCCGCCGCAAGCGTCAACCGATGATCCCTACCCTCGGTCTCCGCATGTACGTTGGAAGCTCCCGGGTCCGGGAAGGCTTCCCGCGCCTGTGTCCGCGGGCATTCGGGCTCATCGGCTCCGTTTGCCGTGCGGACCTCTGCTCGCTCCCTCCGACACGACCATCGGTACGCGACCCTCGCGGCGGGTCATGGGGTCGGCGGGAACGAGACCTCGGCTTCCTCCACACCGCGCATCGCGTACGCCGTCGATGCTACGCCCGTTCCGTCGGTGCGGCAAGAAAAATCTAGGCTTCAAGGCGCCTGGTAATACATGCGGCGCGCGGGGATGTGCCAGAAGCGGCCGTCGGGAACGTCGAACGGCGCAGGCTGGCTCGGATCCGGGATCCACGCCGTCAGCGCTCCTTCGCGCCCGCGACCGTGGTGCACGCATCCGGTGTCGAGCCCGCGCAGCCGCGGCTCGACGTGCAGCCCCTGCAAGGCCCAGTGGCCATACACCACGCAGTAGTCATGGCCGCGCGCCGACCAGCGCTGGTGCCACGGCTCGAGCTCGCCGCCGGGAAGCTCGGACGACCAGCCGCCCGCGCGCGTGACGCTGCGCGCCTGCGTCAGCCGGCCGAGCAGATCGCGGTCCGGATCGCGCCCCGGATCCGCGGCCAGCAGCGCGGCGGCCTCGCGCGGGTCTTCCGCAGCAAGGCGCGCCTCGACCCGCCGCGCGCGGCGCTCGAGCTCGGCGAGGCTCCAGTCCGGATGCACGGAGGCGTGGACCATGGCGAAGCGCTGGCCGCCGAGCTGGCCGGTCTCGAGCAGCGGCCGCTTCCGCAACCAGGAGAGCCAATCCCCGGCGTCCGGCGCGCCCAGCACATCCACGAAGCTGTCGAGCGGCTTGCGCTCGCGCAGGCCGGCCGCCGTCAGCAGCAGGCCGATCTCGTGGTTGCCGAGCACGCAGCGCGCGCGGCCGGCGTCGACCAGCGCGCGCACCTCCCGCAGCACCGCGAGGTTTCCGGGTCCCCGGTTGATCAGGTCCCCCACCAGCCACAGCTCGAAGCCCTCGCCGTAGGCGGCCCGCGCGCGCGCGACCAGCTCGGCGAGCTCCTCGGAGCAGCCCTGAACGTCGCCGACGAAGATGGGTTGCATGAGATGCCCAAGCATAACCACCGGCGCGGCCGCGGCCGTCGCTACCCCGCGGGGACAACAGCTTTCTCGTCCACCCGCCGATCCGGCTACACTGCCGCCACCCAGGCGGGCTCCCCCTCCAGGGCCTGCGCCTGCCGAGGCGCCGATCGAGCTCGGGGGTCACTTGTCGAGTCGCGTCATCCTGTGCGATGGGGCGGAGCACGCGCGCCTGTGGAGCCAGATCGGCTCCAGCCCCGACGAGGTGCTGAGCTGGGTGCCTCGCGAGAAGGAATCGCGCTTCCGTCCGCCGGGATTCCACGCGCTTCCGGGCGGCCTCTCGGCCGAGGCGATCGCGAAGCTCGATTTCAAGACCGGCGACGGCTTCGCGATCGTGAGCGAGGATCTCGCCTTCGTGCGCGCCGCGCTGGTGGCGGTGCGTGAGGCGGCGCCGGAAGCCCCCGTGCTGCTGCTCTCGGATCGGGTCGACGACGAGGAGCTGCCCTCCGACCGTTGTTTGCTGCGCACGGGCCTGCGCTCCCTGATCCGGGACGACATCGAAGAGGAGTTCGCGCACCTCGAGAACCTGCGCCGGGTGGTGGAGCTGCGCGCGCTGATGGAGCCGCGCGAGAAGCTCGGCATCCTGCTCCAGCCCGATCCGGACCCGGATGGGATCGCCTGCGGCTATGCGCTGCGCGCGCTGCTCGGCCGCAAGCGCCCGACCGCGCCGCTGATCTCCTTCGGCGAGGTGACGCGCCCGGAGAACCGCGCGATGGTGGCCGCGCTCGGGATCGACGTGCGCACCATCACGGCCGAGGAGTTCGTCGAGTTCGACGCGCTGGCGCTGCTCGACGTACAGCCCACGGTGTTCGGCGAGGATCCGCCGGCGCGGCTGCGCTCGGTCGATCTGGTGATCGACCACCATCCGGAGCGCCCGGGGTACGACGCCGTGATCAAGGACATCAGGCCTACTTATGGCGCCACCTCGACGATCCTCACCGAGTACGTGCGCGCCTCCGAGATCGAGCTCCGCCCGCGTCTCGCCACCGCGCTCGTCTACGGCATCAAGAGCGATACCCAGCTCCTCGGCCGCGAGACGAGCCGCCAGGACATCGCCGCCTTCGCCTACCTGCACGCGTGTCACAGCCCCGCGCTGCTGCGCCGGATCGAGCGCCCCGCGCTCCCGGCCGACGGCCTGCGCGCGCTCGGGCGCGCGCTCGCCACCAGCCACGTGGAGGACGGCATCCATCTGCTGGTGCTCGGCCGCGTGCGCGAGGACGTGATCCCGCAGGTCGCCGACATGGGCCTCCAGGCGGAGGGCGCCGAGTGGGCGATCGCCGCCGGCATCGTCGGCTCGGATCTGGTCTTCTCGGTGCGCAACGTCGGCTACGTGCGCGCCGCGGGCGACGTGGTCCGCGCGGTGGTCGAAGGCCTCGGCGTGGGCGGCGGCCATCGCTCGATGGCCAAGGGCATCATCCCGCTGCGGGCCTTCCGCAAGGTCTACGGGGGCGCCTCGCAGACGCACATCCGCGCCGCCCTGCGCGCGGCCTTCGTGCACGCGATCCACGGCGAGACGGACTAGCCGCGCCCGTGCTCGACGACCTGCTCGCGCCGGGCCTCGCGGTCGTCTTCTGCGGGTCGGCGGCGGGAACGCGCTCGGCCCAGCTGCGGCAGTACTACGCGGGCCCCGGCAACAAGTTCTGGCGGATCCTCGCGGAGACCGGGCTCACGCCGCGGCGGCTCGCGCCCTCCGAGTACCGGCAGCTGCTCGCCTTCGAGATCGGCCTCACGGATCTCGTCAAGCACCAGTCGGGGGGCGACGCCGAGATCGACTTCCGGAGCGCGGGCCGGCGCGAGCTCGAGCGCAAGATCGCGCGCCTGCAGCCGGGCGTCCTCTGCTTCAACGGCAAGCGCGCCGCCGGCGAATTCCTCGGGCGCCGCGCCATCGAGCCCGGCCTCCAGGCCGAGCGGATCGGCGCGACGCGCATCTTCGCGGCCCCCTCGACGAGCGGCGCCGCGAACGGCGCCTGGGACCCGGAGCTCTGGCGGGAGCTGGCGAAGCGGGTGCGCGCGCGCGGATGAAGACCCCGGCCGCCCTGCTTCAGACGTCCGCGGCGTAGGGGGGCGCCGGATCGTATTGCATCAGCCGCTGCACGTTGCGCGCGTGCGCCACGTCGTAGAGCTGGCCCACCAGCCAGAGCGACATGTCGATGCCGGCGGAGACGCCCGCGGCCGTCACCAGGTTGCCGTCGCGCACGTAGCGCACGCCGTCCACCACGGTGGCGCCGTCGCCCCGCTGGCGAAGCGTCTCGACAAACGCCCAGTGCGTGGTGATGCGCTTGCCCACGGCGAGGCCGGCGCCGGCCACCAGCAGCGAGCCGGTGCAGACGCTGGTCACGAAACGGCAGCGCGCAGCCGTCTTGCGCAGCCAGTCGATCACGACCGGGTTCGAGACCTCCCGGCGCGTGCCCTGGCCTCCGGGCACCAGCAGGACGTCCAGCGCGGGCGCGCCCTCGAAGCCGTGATCGGGGATCACGCGCAGCCCCTTCGCGCAGCGCACGGGCCCCGGCATGGGCGCGATCGTCACCACCCGGTCGCCCTGCTCCTTGCGCGCGGCCAGCGTGAACACCTCCCAGGGGCCCGCGAAGTCGAGCTCCTCGGCGTCTTCGAACAACAGGATTCCGGTCGTGATGCCCATCGAAATTCCTCCTGCTCAGCCTGAGTGAACTCCGCTCGCCTACGGCTCGCTGCGCGCTCCGCAGGCCTGAATGAACTCCGCTCGCCTACGGCTCGCTGCGCGCTCCGCTTGCCTGAATGAACTCCGCTCGCCTACGGCTCGCTGCGCGCTCCGCTTGCCTGGAATCGGGTGCGGTAGTCCGAGGGGCTGACCCGCACCCGCCGCAGGAACGCGCGCCGCATGGTCTCGGCGCTCCCGAAGCCGCAATCGGCGGCGACCGCCTCGATCCCGCGTCCGCCCTCTTCTTCGAGCCGGCGCCGCGCGGCTTCCACGCGCGCGATCTCGACGAAGAGCGCGGGCGTCGCCCCTACCTCGCGCGTGAACACGCGGGCGAAGTTTCGCGGGCTCATGCCGGCGCGCGCCGCCAGCGCGTCCACCGAGAGGTCGGCGTGCACGTTCTCGACGATCCAGGCCTGAAGCTCCTGGATCGGCTGGCGCGAAGCCAGCTGGGAGGAGAGCTGCGCGCTGAACTGCGACTGGCCGCCGGGGCGCTTCAGGAACAGCACCAGCCAGCGCGCCACGGAGAGCGCCAGCTCGCGTCCGTGGTCCTCCTCGACCAGCGCCAGAGCGAGGTCCATCCCGGATGTGACACCCGCGGACGTATAGACGGCGCCGTCGCGCACGAAGATCGGATCCGGGTCGACGCGGACCCGCGGATGCCGGCGCGCGAGCGCCTCGCAGGCCGACCAATGCGTGGTCGCACGGCGCCCGTCGAGCAGGCCGGCCTCCGCCAGCAGGAAGGCGCCCGTGCAGACGCTGGCGAGACGGCGCACGCGGGGCGCGGTCGCGCGCAGCCACGCGATCAGCGCCGGGTCCGCCAGCGCCGCGCGGGTGCCTTCGCCGCCGGCGACGATCAGCGTGTCGGGCGCCGGCGCCGAGCGCGGCGGCAGCCCCTGCGCGAAGAGCGGCACCCCGCAGGACATCCGCACGGGGCCCTCTCCGGACGAGGAGAGCAGCTCGATCCGGTAGCCGGGCGCGCGGGGATCGGCGCCGCGGAGCAGCAGGCGGGTCGCGCTCGAGAAGACCTCGAGCGGCCCGATCACGTCGAGGCTCTGGGCCTCCGGGAAGGCCAGCAGCGCCACCCGCCGGGGCTCCCGCGCCTCTCGCTGGGTCGCTTTCGCACGTGCCATGCCGGCAGGATGGCAAGCGCGGGATCTGTCTGCAATGACATTGATCCCTCGGATCCTGCCAACCGGCTAGTCGTGCACGATCACGTTGCTGCGGATCTTCCGCATCGACGCGTCCCGGCTGGCGACCCAGCCCACCAGGCGGTTGAAGAGATCCAGGGGGAGCGGCAGCGGGCGCTTCAGGTCCAGCCAGAGCACCACGCGCACCTGGTCCGAGTTGTTCCCGGCGTCGTGCAGGTAGTTGTCGTCGAAGACGATCCCCTCCCCGTCGTGCCAGTGATAGATCTCCCCCTTCACGATCGAGCTGGTGTCGCGCTGCTTGTTCTTCTTGTCGCGTTCCAGCGCGTTGTCGTAGGGGTCGGCGTGGACCCGCAGCCAGCACGCCTCGTCGGCGTTGTCGTTCGGGATCAAGACGCCCAGGTGATAGCGGAGGATGCCCTTGTAGTAGCCCCAGTGCGGCGCGATCACCTGGCGCGGCTCGAGCACCGAGAAGAAGGCGGTGTAGAGGCCGGGGATCTCGCGCAGCAGAGCGGCCGTGCGCGGACAGCGCGCGCAGTTCTCCTCGATGAAGTCGCCGGATTTGAAGACGAAGGTCTTCCAGCTGATCGTGTGGATGCCGGCGGTGGTGAAGCTCCCGCCGAGCGCCGAGGCGTTCGTGAGCCGCTCCTTGTGCTCGAGGAGCGCGAGGCATTCCGAGCGGACCGCCGGATATCCGGCCTCGAGCTTCGCGAGCGCGGGAAAATCGCCCAGGTAGTCCCGTTGGAAGGCCGGATTGCGCGGGATCCAGCCGCGATCCTCGCAGTAGACGAAGACGCCGTTCAGCTTCCGCTTGAGGAGCTGCTTCTTGGCCTTGGTCGGCAGCGCATCCAGCCGTCGCTTGACCAGCCAGGCGAAGACGCCGAGGAGCAGCAGCGATCCCACCAGGAATGCGATCTGCATTTCGATCCTCAACCTGCCAGCCAGTGGCGAAGATCCCGGTCCAGCAGCTTCGACAGATGTTCGACGTCCGGCATCAGCGCATCGCGCACGACGACCCGCATCTGCGGCGTGAGCGGCGCCGGCGACGCCGGGATCTTGTTCCAGGAGGCGAGCCGCTTGATCCAGCTCTTCCGGCGCGTGCCATCCGGGTTGTACTGGCGCGTCCGTCGCTGGAGCGTGTCGACCACCTTGCCGCCCTTCGTCGCGGGCACGTAGAGCATCCGCTGGAGCCAGCGATGGCGATAGATGCGGCTCGCGTACTTCGGCTCGAACACGGTCTGGCCGTCGTAGTCGACTCCGATGAACTCGAGCGCGCGCCGGTAGACGCCGAGCGGGTCGCTCACGAGGTCGTCGAAGACCACCACGTGCGAGCGCGCCCGCCCCGCGACGTCGTAGAGCCGCTGCACCTGCGCGCCGAGCTTCGCGACCTCTCCGTACATCAGCAGCCGGGGATCCAGGCAGAGCTTCGGGACCCGGCTTCCGCGCGCGCGTACGGGCTGTAGCGCCCACGCCTTCGCGAGATCCGGCTCGTCCTCCTGGAGCAGGTACAACATCTTCAGGTGATACGATGGCAACATCTGGAGCGGGTTGCGAACCAGCGCGATGAAGCGCGCCTCCGGATGGATGCGCCGGATCCGCTCGATCACCTCGGGCAGGTAGAGATACGAGACGGATCCCTCCCCCACGGCCCGGTGCGCGTCGTCGTGGTGCCAGAAGCAGCGTTCAAGATAGTCCCGCTTCAGCTCGGCCTCGGACGGATCCCGGTCGAGCCTCGTGAAGTAGTGCGGCTCTTTGGGCTTCGAGAAGCAGACCTGGGGGTTGCGGGCGAGGTACTTGCAGAACGCGGTGGTGCCGCAGCGCGGGGCGCCGACCACGAAGAAATCCGGGAAACGGGGCGGTCGAGGCAAAGGTCAGCCCTTCCGCAGCAGGAAGGCTGCATTGTCGTGAAACAAGCCCGGCGCGCCGGCCGGGCGCAGCGCGAGCTTGCCCGGAGCGGCGTAGTCCTCGAGCGGACGCGCCGTGCCCTCCGAGTGGGGGTAATCGCTGCAACACATCAGCAGCTCGGCGCCCCCGAGCTGGCGTTGGATCTTCGCGGGAAGCTCGTAGGCGAAGGACGAGACGCGCACCTGGCGCTTGAAGTACTCGCTCGGCCGCAGCTCGAGCCCCGGCTCGCGCCCGTTGAGCCTTTGGACGAACCGGCTGCCCCCGTCGAGCATCATCAGGAAGAGCGGCACCCAGACGGCGGAGAGCTCCACGATGCCGAGCCGCAGATCGGGGTGGCGCGCGAGCACGCCGTTCAGGATCAGGTCGGTGCAGGCGAGCGCCGCGGGCACGTAGAGCAGCACGCTGTCGATCGCGAATACACCGAGGTCCGCGCGGTCGGTGTACCAGGCGTCGTCGAAGACCTTGGGCTGATCGGCGACGTGGAAGACGGGCGAGATCCCGTGGTGCGCGAAGGCCGCCCAGGCGGGCTCGAGCGCGGGGTGCGAGAGCGGCTTCCCGTCCACCAGCGCCGGCGCGATCATCGCCGTGCGCACGCCGGCCGCCGAGAGCCGCGCGAGCTGTGCCTCGAGCCAGCCGAGATCGCGCAGCGTGAGGTGGGCCACGGGGTGCAGCCGCCCGCGGCCCTCGACGGCCACCGTCTCGCACCAGCGATTCCAGGCCGCCATGTTGGCCGTGAGGGCGGGCAGGTCGCCTTGCAGCGCGCGCTCCCAGACGAGCCCGTAGTTCGGGAAGCAGATCGCCTCGTCGACCCCGAGCGTCGCGAGCCGATCGCGGCGCGCGGCCGGGTCCCAGTAGTCCCGCGGCAGGATCTCGTCGTAGCGCGCGAGCGGGGGAGCGCCGGAGCGCTCGCGCCGCCGCCGCTCGCCGATCGCATCGGTCTCGCCCGGCATCTGCACGTCGGCGACTGCCAGCAGCTTGTCGCGCCAGACCACGCGCACGTGGCCGAGGGAATCGTCGACGAAGCGGATCGCGTCCCCGCGCCGGGCCGGGTCGATCTGCTCCTCCCAGAGGCCGCGGTACTCGAACAGATGTTGATCGGAGTCGATCACCGCGTTCATGCCCTGCCTCGGAGAACTCAGCTCGCTTCTCACCGGGGTGAGGCCCGAGTCTACAACGCCCGCAGCCGGGCGGTGGCGAGACGCGAAACGTATCCTGCGGGGGCGGTCGGACGTCTTGGATCCGGGGGGAATCCGGAGGGCGGAGCATGAGCGGCGCTGCCAGCCCGCGCGAGAACCTGGCCGAGATGCTTCGCGTCGAGCGCGTGCGCGAGGGTGAATTCTCCGCCTGCTGCGAGAGCTTCTGGGGCTCCGTGCTGGGCGGCGACCTGCTGGCGCGCGCCGCGCTCGCGGCGGCCTCCAGCTGCGAGAGGCTCGCGCTCCGCTCGCTGCACGCGGGCTTCCTGCGCCCGGCCCCGCCGGGACGCCGCCTCGCGCTGCGCGTCGAGCCGCTCGCCGACGACGCGAGCGGGGCGCGCAGGCAGGTGCGGATCGAGGGCGACGGCCTGCTGCTCTGCCAGGTGGTGGCGAGCTTCGCCCCGCCGGAGAAGGGCCTCGCCTACCAGGACGCGCAGCCGACGGCCGAGCTACCGCCGCCCGAGGCCCTGCCCAGCACGCTCGAGCAGGCGCGGGCCGAGGGCTGGGCCGACTACGCGCGGGGGCCGATCGAGTTCCGGAGGGCGCGTCCCCGCATCTGGCCGGATCCGACCGGGGACACCTCGGGCCCGCACGTCGAGTGGGTGCTTCCGCGCGCGCCGCTGGGCGACGATCCACGCCTCCAGATGGCGGCGCTGGTCTTCCTGGCGGACTTCTACTCGCACTGGCCCTTCGAGCGGCGCGTCGGACGCGGGTTCGCGGTCGATCGCTTCCAGACCCTCGACCTTTCGCTCTGGGTCCACCAGCCCGCGCGCTGGGACGATTGGTGGCTGCTCGAGATGAGCAGCGAGGTGGCGCACGCCGGGCGCGGCCTCTCCCGCGGCCGTATCTACACGCGCGACGGACGGCTGATCGCCTCGACGGCGCAGGAGGCGCTGATCTCGAGCGCGTGAGCGGCGAGGCTCAGTGTCCCTTGCCGAGGTTGTTGACCGACAGCTCCCGCTGGAGCGTCTTGTCGTCGGGCGGTGTCGACATGCTGGTCCACGATTCGCGGCGCCAGCCGCCGTCCTCGGCGATGTTCGCGAAGGATTCTCCCACCGAATCGATCACGCGCACGGGGAGCTTGGGATCCCCGGGCCAGCGGCGATAGTCGCTGCGGTCCTCGCTCCAGCGGCCGACGAACATCCCCACGTCGATCCGCTCGTCGCGCGAATCGAAGGACATGTAGTAGAGCGGCATCGCCGTCTGGGCGTCGATGTAGAGCACGAAGCGGGCCACCTGGGTGCCGCCGGTGTGCCCCTTGTAACGGCCTTCGATCACGACCGCGCGGCGCAGGTCCCAGCGGTCGGTCGCGAACGAGAGCCCCCACGGCCCGAAGTCCCGGTCCTTCACCTCCGGGTAGCTGGGGCGCGAGGCGTTGATCGGGGTGAGCACGTCGCGGGCGCCGGCGACGCGGTATTCGTAGAGCAGCGGCCGCGTCTCCAGCACCTCGAAGCCGCTGCGCTTGGTGGTGATGCTGGTCGCCGCCGCGCCGGACGCCGCGCCGCCCGCGGCGCCGCCGTCGAGGCCCCCGCCCAGCCCGGCGATCACGCCCGGCTTGACGACGCCCACGCTGAACGAGGGCATGTAGACGCCTTCGACGTCCACCCCGCTCACGCGCCGGACGCGGCGATAGTTCGGGAGGTAGGCGTGCAGATCGTCGCTGCGCCCGGGCTCCTTCAGGTGATCGAGATTGCGGTACTGCCGCCAGGCGTGCTCGCGCGCGTCGGTCGGCTCGAGGAGCTTCCCGCCGGACACCCAGTGGTTCCCGCGCGCACCCGGTGTGGTGTAGCCGTCGTTCGCGCGGTCGGCGCGGAAGGAGAGCTGCGCCTTGAACGTCTCGCCCTCGAACGGCTCGCCCTTGCCGTCGCGTCCGACCATGTCGACGGTGCGGAACGGAGTCCAGAAACCCGCGCCCTGGTAGCGGAGCTCGGAGTTCCACGCCCACTTGAGCCCCGCCAGGGGATCGTCCGGGGAGATCTCGAGCATCGGGAAGGGCTGCCCGGCGGTGTAGTTCTCGATGCCGCCGTTCGGAAGCAGCCGCGTGCGCCCCCGAAAGGTCTCGGTGGCGGCGCGGTAGAACTCGGGCGGGCCGTAGTCGGCGAAGCAGGCGCCGATCTCGAGCCGCATGCCTTCGTGGAAGAAGCGCTCGCGGTAGCTCCACAGCTCGGGCGGCACGAAGTTCCGGAGCGTCTCGAGCTGCGAGAGCTGGAAGCTGTCGCCCGCCTGGAACGGCACGCCGGCGGCGTCCTCTCCGGGGGGCCAGCCGGCGAGCCCGCCGGGCGGGCTGCACGCGCTCGGCGGCGGCAGCGCCCAGGGCGGCGCAGAGGAGCCGCCCTCGGCGGGCGGAGCGGCCGCGCTTCCGGTCTGCGCGGCGGCGGGGCCCGCGAGGGCGAGCAGGAGCAGCGACAGCGGGAGCCAGGGCGTTCGCATCGGGGTTCCTCCGCAGGGCATGCGATCCGGGTCGGGATCAGCCCGCGATCACGACAGCGTGAGCAGCTCGTGCGCTTCGCTCATCCGCTCCTGGATCCGGATCTCGAGCGGACAGCTCCCCAGGCAGGGGGCGCTGCACGAAGCGCACACCGAGGCGTTCTTGCCGAGCTTCGAGTAGAGCCGCATGCCTTCCTTCTCCCAGCCGTAATCCTCGAAGTACATGCGGTGGCGGAGCACGTCGTGGATCGGCAGCTGCTCGGGGCAGCTGTCCAGGCAGACGCCGCAGTGCGGCGCGCAGTGCGTGCCCCGGATCAGCTCGTCGTACTTCTCGAGGACCGCGACGTCGGCGGCCGTCGGCTTCTGCCCGGAAGCGAACAGATACTCGTCCACGTGCTGGAGCTGGAAGAACGAGATCACGGCGCAGGAGACGTCCGGATTCGAGAGCACCCACTTGAGCGCCGCCTGGGAATACGCGCCGGCCTCGTCGCGGAAGCCGGCCAGTCCGTCGTGCTTGGCGCCCTTCAACGTCTTCATCGCGACCACGCCCATGTCCTGCTCGCTGCGCGCGCGCCGCATGATCTCGGGCAGCGGCGCCCACAGCCCGTGGTGGTAGGCGAGCATCATCACGTCGAAGCGGCCCGAGGCGATCCCGGTGTTCGCCACCTCCACCAGGTTCGGCGTATGCGTCGAGAAGCCGAGAAAGCGCACCTTGCCCTGCTGCTCGAGGCGGTCGAAGGCCTCGTGGACGTTCTCGTCCATCAAGCGCTCGACCTCGTCGCAGGAATGCACGTGACAGAGGTCGACGTAATCCGTGCCGAGGCGACCGAGGCTGCCCTCGACCGCTTCCATGTACTTCGCGACCGGCGTTCCCGGCGGCAGGTGTCCGATCGGCGTGCAGAACTTGGTGGCGATGAAGAGCTTGTCGCGCACCCCGCGGATCGCGCGGCCCATGGCCTGCTCGCTGCCGCTGCCCGAGTAGTCCGGCGAGGTGTCGAAGTAGTTGACGCCGCGCTCGATCGCGAGGCGCGCGATCTGCTCGCCGTCCTTCCCCTCGATCTTTCCGGTGCCGAGCACGATGTCCGACACGTTCCAGCCGGTGCGCCCGAGCCGGCGGTACCCCTTCACCCGCGCGTTCTTCCATTCCTGCTTCCAATCGGGGTTCGTGGTCACGATCCCTTCGCCGCTCGCGATGTTCGAGCTCACGCCGCTCCAGCCGCCGTGTCCGAGCCCGACGCCGAACAGGCCGCGCGCCGCGCCGGCTCCGCCCGCGACCACCAGCGAGCCGAGCGCGATGCCCGCGCCCGAGCCGGCGCCGGTCAGGAACTTCCGCCGGTCCGGGTCGACCCGGGCGGCCCGGGCGCGCACCGAGCGGCGCATCGCGAGGAACGCGATGGCTGCGATCGCGATCAGCCAGAGCCCGAGCAGGATGCCGCCCGACGCGGCGTTGTGGAGATTCGGGGCCAGCCACACCGCGAACCTCTGGAGCGGCGCCCCGAACAGGAAGGCGCTCTCGTCGAGACCGATCGGGACCTTGTAGAAGTAGTGGCCGACCACGAAGTATCCGGCGACGGCGGCGAAGAGCAGGCACGCGAACGCGGTGTTGCGGGGCCGATCGAACATCCATCCCTCCTGGCTCAGCGCTCCTGGCTCAGCGCTCCTGGCTCACCGGACGCGCCGCGGGGCGCTCCGCCGCATTATACGCTGGCGCGCGACGCCCGGGATCCGGAGTCGCGATATCCTGCACCCGGATGACCACGACGCGCCGCCTCCACTCGCGCTTCGTCGAGGCGGCGGCCGGGCGTCGCGAGTCGGGCGTCGGCGTCTGGCTCCACTTCGAGCCGATGCGTCCGCGGCCGGACGAGGGACGCATCGAGGATTGGGCGGATCTGGGGCCGGCCCTCACGGTCCCCGCCGTGCAGGGCCTCGGAAAGGTGCTGCGGCTGCTGCGCGCGGCGCGAATCGCCGCTCCCCGCGACCCGCTCGGTCTGGTGGGTCGGGAAGACCACGCCGCGGAGCTGCTGTTGCGCGCCGTCGGGACCGAGGTCCGGCTCACGCTGCGCCCGCGCACCCGCGTGCGCTTCCTGGCCTGGACGGAACGCGGCGTCGAGACGGTGCACGACGTCGAAGACGTGGTCGTGGAGGGGGACGCCTACCTGGTTCGCCGCTTCCGCGGGCGCTTCCCGCTGCGCTTCGAGCGCACGGCCCTGATCCGGCATCGCACCGAAAGCGAACGCTGGCACGAGATCCTCGACATCGAGCGTGCATGATCCCTCGCGGGGCCGTAGCGTCTCCTCGGAGGCGCCCATGGACCTGCCCGTCGTCATCCCCGGCCTCGCGGCGATGAAATACTGGGTTTCGACACCACTGGGTGTCAGCGATTGGGTGACGGTCGACCAAGCAAGGATCGACCGCTTCGCAGATGCGACGGAGGACCGCCAGTGGATCCACGTCGACGTCGAACGCGCCCGCCGCGAGGCGCCCTGGAAGCAGACCATCGCCCACGGCTACCTCACGCTCGCGCTGATCCCCGAGCTGCTCTCGCGGCTGCTCGTGGTCCTCGGCGTCGGGACGGCGGTCAACACCGGCGTCGACAAGCTGCGCTTCTCGGCGCCCGTGCCGTCGGGATCGCGCGTGCGCCTGCACGCGGAGATCAAGGACGCGCGCGAGGTTCCCCCCAGCGCGCTGCGCGTCACCTTCACGGTCCGCGTCGAAGTCGAGGGCGGCTCGCGGCCCGCCCTGATCGCGAACGTCACCTACGTCTACTACCCGGTCTGAGTGAACTCCGCTCGCCTTCGGCTCGCTGCGCGCGGGCTTCGCCCGCTTGCGGGCGGCTGCCTTGACGGAGCAAGGAGTCGCCCCGATGCTGCGCGGGATGCGCGTCGCGCTGGCCCAGGTGAACCCCACCATCGGCGACCTCCGCGGCAACCGATGGCTCGTCGAGGAGGCGGCCGCCAAGGCCGCCAGCGAGAAGGCGGACCTGGTGGTCCTGCCGGAGCTGGTCCTCACCGGCTACCCGCCGATGGACCTGCTCGAACGCGAGGGCTTCGTGCGCGATCAGCTGCGCGAGCTGGATCTGCTCGCGCCGGCCTCCGCCAGGGTGGCGATCGCGCTCGGCGCCGTGCTCCCGGCGGAGGGCGCGGGGCCGCAGCGGCTGGTCAACGCCGCGGTGCTGCTCGCCGGCGGCGAGCGCCGCGCGGTGCGCGCCAAGACGCTGCTTCCGACCTACGACGTCTTCGACGAGAAGCGCTGGTTCCAGCCCGCCGGCAAGCGCGAGACCGCTTCGCTGCGCCCGGGCGGCGAGCCGCTCGGCTTGACCGTCTGCGAGGACGTCTGGGTACACGAGCTGGGGTATCCCATCGACCCGGCGGGCGAGCTGGCGCGGGCGGGCGCGCGCGTCGTGCTGAACCTCTCGGCGTCGCCCTGGCACGTGGGCAAGGCCGTGCAGCGGCGGCGCATGGTCGCGGATCTCGCCGCGCGTCACCGCGTCGCCTGCGTCTTCGTGAACCAGGTGGGCGGCAACGACGAGCTGATCTTCGACGGTGCCTCCTTCGTGGTGGACGCGCGCGGGCGGGTGCTCGCCGCGCTGCCGCACTTCGAGCCGGGCTTCGCGGTGGTGGATCTCGAGGCGGCCGAACCCGGGCTGGCGCCCGAGGCCGTCGTCGACCCCGACGGGGTCGACCAGCTCGAGAGCGGGCTGGTGCTCGGCATCCGCGACTACTTCCGCAAGCTGGACCTGCCGCCCGGCGCGGTGATCGGCCTCTCCGGCGGCATCGATTCGGCCGTGACGGCCTGGCTCGCGGTGGAGGCGCTCGGAGCGGAGCGCGTGGTGGGGCTCGCGATGCCCGGGCCCTTCTCCTCGGATCACAGCCTGAGCGACGCCCTCGCGCTGGGGCGCAATCTCGCGATCGAGGTGCGGCGGCTCGACATCCGGCCGATCTACCAGGCCTACCTCGACGCCTTCCGCGCGCTCTTCGGGCCGCGCGACGACTACGGCCTCACGCAGCAGAACATCCAGGCGCGCATCCGCGGCGCGTTGCTGATGGCGGTCTCGAACGCCGAGGGGCGGCTGGTGCTCGCGACCGGGAACAAGAGCGAGCTCTCGGTCGGCTACAGCACGCTCTACGGCGACACCGTGGGCGGGCTCGCGGTGCTGGGCGACGTCTACAAGCGCGACGTCTACGCGCTCGCGCGGCGCGCGAACGCCCGTGGCGAGCGCATCCCGCGCGGGAGCCTCGAGAAGGCGCCCTCCGCCGAGCTCGCGCCGGGGCAGCTGGACAGCGACGACCTGCCCGCCTACGAGATCCTCGACCCGATCCTCGAACAGATCATCGAGGGCCAGCGCGGAGCCTCGGGGATCGCGCTTCCGCCCGGCGCCGATGCGGCGCTGGTCGGGCGCGTGATGGCGCGCGTCGATCGCAACGAGTACAAGCGGCGGCAGGCGCCGCTGGTGCTGCGCACCTCGCCCAAGGCCTTCGGCCCGGGCCGCCGTCTCCCGATCGCCCAGCGCTACCGGGGCGGGATCCCCTAGCTACGCCTCGCTGATGGCGCGGACGTTCTCGGCGCGGGCCCCGCGCGGGCCCTCCTGCACGACGTACTCGACCGTGTCGCCCTCGGAGAGGGCGTCGTAGTCGGTCGAGCCGAGGCCCGAACGGTGGAAGAAGACCTCCTTGCCGTCGTCGCCGCGCACGAAGCCGAAGCCCCGCTCGCGCACCAGCTTCTTGATCTTGCCCTGCACCTTCGGCCCGCTCGGGAGCGCGCGCGCCACCGGCGGGCGTCGCGGGCGACCGCCGCGCGCGCGGCCGCGGCCCGTGCTGTAGCGATCCGAGAGCACGAACTCCTCGCGGAACAGCCGGGTGGGAACCACCAGGTCCTGGAGATCCGTGGACTCCGGCGAGAGGAGCACCTCCTCCTCGCCCTTGTCGACGACGGCGTAACGCAATCCGGTGTTGCGATGGGTGACGTGGGCACCCGCTTCGACGTCTTCCATTTCGAGCATGACAGCGACCTCGCAGCGCCGCCGAGGCGGCGGGGCCTGGCAGCGACTTCCCGGCGCCGCGTCCGCCCGTACGAGGGCTCCGCTCGGAGCCGCCGGATGCTTCGGGGGATCGCTCTCGCGAGGGCGGCGGCCAGAAACGCTGGGAAGCCGATAACTTAGACGATCCCGCCAGCCCGGTCAAACGGCGCCGCCCGGCGCCCCGCTCGGCTACGCTGCGCCATCGCCCCCGAGAGGAGAACGCATGCCGCCGCCCCGGCCCGCCCGGAAGCCTCGGGGGTCGCCCGCCCGGGGGTGGCGGGCGCTCGCCACGGCGCTCGCGGCCCTGCTGCTGACCGTGGGCGCCGGCGGCAAGGAGCCCGGTGCCCGGCGCCTGCGGGTCGGGACCAGCGGAGACTACGCCCCCTTCAGCCTGGCCGAGGAGGGCGGCACGCCGACCGGCTTCGACGTCACGCTGGCCCGGACCTACGCGAAGGAGCGTGGTCTCGAGATCGAGCTGGTCCGCTTCCGCTGGCCGGAGCTGGTGCAGGACCTCGCGGCGGGGCGCTTCGACGTCGCCATGAGCGGCGTCACGGTGGCGCCGCAGCGCTCGGTCGCGGGGCGCTTCAGCGTTCCGGTGGTGGAGACCGGCGCGGTGCTGCTGCTGCGGGAGCCCCAGCGCTGGCGCGCGCCGGAGGAGCTGGACCACCCCGAGCTGCGGATCGGCGTGAACGCCGGCGGCCATCTCGAGCGGGTGGCCCGGCAGCGCTTCCCGCACGCCACGCTGCTCGCGATCCCCGACAACCAGGCGGTGCGCGAGGCGCTGCTCGCCGGCAGCCTCGACGCCGCGGTGACGGACACCCTGGAGGCTCCGCGCTGGCGGCGCGGATCCGACGAGGCCGAAGAGCTCGGCGAGTCGGCGCCCTTCACCCGCGACCGCAAGGCCTACCTCGTGCGCGCCGATCGCCCCGACCTCGCCGCCGACCTGGACGCCTGGCTGCTCGAGCGCGAGCGCGACGGAAGCCTCGAGAAGCTGCGCGAGGCCCAGCTCGGCGCGGCGGGGGCGCCCGTCGCGACTCCCCTGGGCTCGCTGCTGGCCGCGATCGACGAGCGCCTCTCGCTGATGCCGTGGGTCGGGGTGGCGAAGCGACGGGCCGGGCTTCCGATCGAGGCGCCCGAGCGCGAGGCGGAGGTGCTGGACGCGGCCGTCGCCGCCACCCGCGCCGCCGCGACACAGGCGAAGGTCGAGCCGCCCCCGGAGGACGCCGTGCGCGCGGTCTTCGCGGCGCAGGTGGAGGCCGCCAAGCAGGTCCAGTGGCAGATCCTGCGCGACTCCGGCTTCGCGGTGGAGGAGCCCGTCCCGGATCTCGAGAAGCAGCTCCGCCCCGCGCTGCTCCGGATCGGCGAGCGGATCGCCGCGCTGCTGGTCGCGCTCCCGCAGGATCTCGACGACGACGTCCTGCGCGCCGCGACCCGCGACGGCCTGCGCACGCCGAACCTCTCGCGCGATTCGTCGGCGTCGATCGCCGAGGCGCTGGTGAAGCTCTCGCACGCGAGGGGGGCGAAGCCGGCGGCGCGCTGAGCGGGTTGCTCAGCGGAGGCGCGCAACCGGACCGCGGCCGGGAACCTCGCTGGAGTCGATCAGCCCCCGCATTCGCCAGCCGACGCTGAGCAGCCAGGTCCGAGGCGCTGCGACCGACGGTGGATCGTGGGCGGTAGCCGCGCCCAATCGCCAGCCTGAGAACCACCGCCCCGACGATGCCGGATCGACCCGCGCGATCGCAGGCGGTCGGCGGCCCTGTTTGGCCAGGTGGCGACGCGCATTCAAGAGCACATAGGCGATCGCATTCCGCACCTCGCGCGGCGTCCGCAGCACGTGAACGTGGCAGCGATCGGCGAGAACGCGGCCGGCGCGGCAAAAGACCCGGTTCACGCCGCGCGCAAAGCGCGCGGCGACCGCCTTGAGCCCGCACGCGAGATCGCGTGCGCTGCTCGCCTCGACGATCATGTGCACGTGATCGTTCTGCACGGAGTTGTGAACGAGCCGAAATCGCTCGCGCTCACTCACCTTGCGCCAGCTCTGCTCCAGCTCGGCCACCAGCTTCGCAGTCCGCAGCGGGGGAACGTCCTTGCCGACCTTGAACGTGACGTGACATGGATGCCGCGAAACGAGCGGCGCTCTCCGTCGGTGCGGATCGCGTCTAAGCGGTCCCGGCTTCCGCCCCGCACCGGCCCGCGCACCACCCCACCGCGACCGCGCCTCGAGTTTCAATTGCAGCTGTCGAGATCGCAACGCCATGTTCGCGATATTCGCACAGCGTTGTGTCAGATCCGGTCACGCGATCCGAGCGAGCGATCTTGATTGTCGCGATGTTCGAAGCGATCTGATCAGTGTCAGCTGCAGCGCCGTGCCAGGCGGCTGCCGCTGAGAGCAATCAGAACGATGCCAAGCAGGGAAACTGAGCCTTGAGCACATCGAGGTCAGCGCGGACGAAAATCTCCCGAGCTCTCCCGTCGAGGATCGGCAAAGCGATCTGCTTGTGTCCGAGGTAGATGACTCTCGACTGAGCTGCTTCGTAAAATTCGTCGTAGTATTGGACCGTGATCGAGTTGGAGGTGGAGTCGCTGATCGTGTACGGAGTAGGCGATCCGCATTCACCCTCGAATATGGAGATGCCCTGGCGACTCCCCCAAACATGAATCAATTGCCCGAAGAAGCCCGGCTCGTAAAGTGAGGCCCGCTCTTCACTCGAGAGGTCGTCGACCTGTTCGATGGAGGCGAGCGTCAAGTCCCTGTCCGATCGCCACGCGCCAAGCAGACGCTGCTCCGGCGCGGACGAGCACGAAAGACAAGCGCACGCAACAAGATAAAGCGTGAGGCGCATGCAACGGGTATCGGAGTGTCCCCAGACCTGCTGAAGCGGGCCTCGCCCTGGTTGGAAGCCTCAGCGCTCCCTCCCTCAAAACCCTCTTCGAAGGCGCCGGATCGCCCTGCGCGCGCCGCACGTCATCACCCCCCCGAGATCGCAACCCCCCGCAGCCAGCGCGCCGCCAGCCCCACGAGCACCGGGACCACGAGGCTCACCGCGTAGCGCAGCGCGGCCAGTCTCCAGCCCAGGATCGGGATCTCCCACGCCACGAAACGGTGTAGAGCGAGCAGCGACCAGGCGGTGAGGAAGGCGATCACGGGACCGACGGAGGCTCCTGCGCGCACCATCACGGCCGCGATCGGCATCGCGACGAAGGGACCCGCCGGCGTGAGCGCGCCCAGACCGGTAGCGAGCAGGATGCCGCGAAACCCTGCGCTCTCGCCGAATGATTCGCGCATCCAGGCCTGCGGCAGCAGCACCTCGGCGAAGCCGGCGGCCAGGAAGGACAGCGCCATCACGAGCGCGAAGCGAAGGATCTGTCGCCCGCCGACCTCGAACCCCTGCTGCACGAGGGGCGCCCCACCGCGCGCGTAGGCGAGCAGGGCGAGCAGCGTGCACAACCCGAGAACGATCCAGAGACTCGAGTCGAGCATGCGGGCGCTCCGGGCCATCAGTAGAAGGAGGTGCGGGTGCGATGCCTCGGATGCGCCTTGTACTCGGGGCGCTGCCCGCGGGTCCAGAGCCGGTAGTCGAGCTGCTGCGCGGTCAGGTCCTCTCCCAGGCGGCGGGCTTCGGCGACGCAGCACTCGACCGCGTGCACCGAGGCCGCGCGCAGCTCCACCTCCTCGGGCGCCCCGGCTTCGATCGCCTCGCCGCGGTCGATGCGCTCCGCCAGCGACGGCGCGTAGCGAAGGACGCCTTCGCGCCGCAGGACGTGGGGGACCAGGTTGTCGGCGAAGAGCGTGAGCTCGGCCAGATCGCGGAAGCGGCCGGGGCCTTCGCCGCCGAAGGCGGCGGCGAGGTCCGCCGCCGTCAGCTGGGCGCGCTTGTATAAGGGGACCTCGAGCTCCTCGTACCGCTCCACGTCGCGATAGAGCGGCATCACGGTGAGCTCCTGCACGAGCGCTGCGCAGGAGCCGCCGGCGCGCTCGACCACCCCCTCGAAGCGGCCCCCGTGGCGCTCCTCGAGGAAGCGGCCCAGATCGCGGAGCGCGCGCGCGAAGAGCTCCATCAACTCGGTCCGGTCCGGGGAGCCCGGCGGCTGGCCGAGCACCCGGGCCAGCTCGGCGGCGTCCAGGCTCGCGAGCTCGGAGGCGGACCAGGGCCCCTTCGCCTCGAAGCGCTCGCGCAGCGCGCTCGCGACCGTGAAGTAGCCCGAGAGGCCGGGTCGCTTCTCGAGGTAGGGGAACCAGCCCGAGCCAAAATTGATTGCGTCGAGGGTGATCACGTAGGCGAGCGTGTCGCCGCCGCGGCCGAGCAGGTGATGCGCGGGATCCAGCCCGGCCGGCCGGCCGGACTCGGCGAGCAGCTCCGCGCAGAACGCGCGCAGGCGCTCCGGATCGATGCGCACCTGCTGGGCGCGGCGGGCCACCTCGGCGCAGGCCGCGCGGATCCTCGCGAAGACGTTCACGGCGCGGGCGCGAGCATCGAGAGCGCGCCCTCGAGGACCTCGATCCGGGCCGGCAGCGAACCGAGCGGCTCGCCGTCGATCTCGAGGCGCACCGCCGCGGGCCCCAGCGCCTCGATCACGCGGCCGCGGAACGACTGCACCGCGGGGTCCTTCAGATGGGTGCCGCGGTAGATGCTGTAGAGCTTCGCGAGCAGCTGGGCCCGCGAGAGGCCGGCGACCACCACCACGTCGAGCTTGCCGTCGTCGCACCAGGCCTGCGGGCAGACCAGCATGCCGCCGCCGAACCAGCGGCCGTTGCCGGCCGTGGCGAGGATCAGCGGGCCCTCGTGCACGACCTCTCCGTCCACGCTCAGCGTCACCGGGTAGCTGCGGTGGCGCAGGATCGCGCGCACCGTCCCGAGCAGGAAGGCGCCGCTGCCTCCCACGAAGCGCGGCGAGCGCTCCGCCAGCGTCACCACCAGCGCGCTGATGCCGAGGCTCGTGATGTTGACGCCGTAGTAGACGCGCGGGCGGCCGTCGTCACCGCGCAGGGTCACCCGGCTCGCGTCGATCCTGCGCACCTTGCCCTCGGCGATGCACGCGATCGCGCGATCGAGATCGCGCGGGATGCCGAGCGTCTTGACGAAATCGCCGCCGGTGCCGAACGGCAGCACACCGATCCGCGCGTAGGCGCCGAGCCCCGCGCCGAGCAGGCCGGACGCGACCTCCGAGAGGGTCCCGTCGCCGCCCGCGACGATCAGCCGCTCCACCCCCGCGCGCACCGCTTCCCGCGCCAGCCGTTCGGCGTCCCGCGGAGCCCGGGTCCGCTCGACCTCGAGCGGGCCGAGCGCCTCGCGCAGCCGGCGCTCGACCCCGGAGAAACGGCGGCCGGTGGCGCCGTCCCGGCTGAAGGGGTTCACGATCACCAGGGTCCGGGTCAGCACGGCGCGCATGTTACTCGGCCTCACGCCTTGCCGCGGGCGGACGATAAGCCCTGCGGGAGTTGAGGCCGGATGTGGCTCCACGCGCTGATGCTCGAGCTGGTGCTGCTGCTGGCCGCCTGGATTGCGCTGGGGGTCTGGCAGCGGGACCACGTCACCCCCGGGCGGCGAACCTTTTTTGGCCTCAACCTCGCGATCGTCGTCTGGTGCCTGGGGGAGATCCTCGAGCTGCGCGGCGTGGTCGGCCCCCTGAACGGCGACCGCATCCAGGTGCTCGGAATCCTGGCGCTTCCGCCCCTCTGGCTGGCGGCGGCGGCGCGCGTGGGCGAGCTCGACCTCGCGCGCCGGGTGCCCTGGTTCCCGGCTGTGCTGATCGCACCCCACCTCGCCATCTACTCGCTGCTCTGGGCCGGCGTCTGGAGCAGCCTCTTCGTCTCGTATGGGCCGGACGGGACCCAGATGCCGGGGCCGCTCTGGTTGGTGAGCTGGGCCTACTCGCTGGTGATCGCCACCACGGGCTCGATCGTCTTCATCTGGGCCGGGATCAAGCGGCGCCGCGTCCCGCACGCGCGCTGGCTGGTCGGGGTGGGCGCGATGGGCCTGGTGCCGGTGCTCGGCAACGCGGCCTGGATCGCGGCCGGCCGAACCTGGCCGGTCGATCCCTCGCCCCTGCTACTCGCCTTCACCCTGCTCGCGCTGCGCAGCGCGGTCTTCTCCGGCGGCATCCTCCAGGCGCTGCCCGTCTCGCAGCACGATCTGATCGAGCACCTGCCCTTCGGCGTGCTGCTGACCGACCGGCGCGGCACCGTGATCGACGTGAACCCCGCCGCGCAGCGCCGCCTCGGCATCTCCGAGAAACAGGCCCTCGGCCGCAATCTCGAATCGGTGCTGGCGCAGGCGGACGCGGCGCTCCGCTTCGAGAGCGCGCCCGTGCGCTCGGCCGGCCGCGAAGCCGGCCAGCTCGTGCTGCTCGATCCCCCGCGGAAGAGCTCCTAGCCATTGGGTCCCGGCGCGCGGGCGGCCGCGCGCCACCCGAACTCCGCTCGCCTGCGGCTCGCTGCGCGCTTCGCTTGCTACTTCTGCCTCAGCAGGTTCAGCGCCGAGCCGGCGCGGAACCAGGCGATCTGCTCGGCCGAGAGCGTGTGGCGCGTCTCGACCGGGCTCTCGCTCCCGTCCGCGTGGTGAAAGATCACGCGCAGCGGCCGGCCGGGGGCGAGCCCCGCCAGCCCCGTCACGCTCACGCGGTCGGTCTCGCGCACCGCGTCGTAATCCGCGGGATTCGCGAACACCAGCGGCAGCACGCCCTGTTTTTTGAGGTTCGATTCGTGGATGCGCGCGAAGCTCCGCACGATCGCCGCCGCGCAGCCGAGCAGGCGCGGCGACATCGCCGCGTGCTCGCGGCTCGATCCCTCGCCGTAGTTGTCGTCGCCGACGACGACCCAGCGCAGGCCTTCCGCGCGGTAGTGACGCGCGATCTTCGAGAAGCCTTCGCCGGCCTGCCCGGAGAGCTGGTCGAGCCCCTCGCCCGACTTGCCCGTGAAGGCGTTCACGGCCCCGCTGAAGAGGTTGTCGCTGATGTTCTCGAGGTGGCCGCGGAAGCGCAGCCAGGGGCCGGCGGGCGAGATGTGGTCTGTCGTGCACTTGCCCTTGGCCTTGAGCAGCAGCGGCAGGCGCAGGAAGTCGGCGCCGTCCCAGGCCGGGAAGGGCGTCAGGCGCTGGAGGCGCTGGCTGTCCGGCGCGACCTCGACGCGAACCCCGCGGCGATCGGCCGGCGGCGCCGCGTAGCCGGCCTCGCTCATCACGAAGCCGCGCGCCGGGATCTCCGGCGCCGGCGCGGGCGGCGCGAGCTTGAAGCGCTTGCCGTCCCCGCCCTCCAGCTCGTCGTGCAGCGGGTCGAACGAGAGGCGACCCGCGAGCGCGTAGGCCACCACGATTTCGGGGCTGCCGATGAACGAGTAGGTGCTCGCGTTGCCGTCGTTGCGGCGCTTGAAGTTCCGGTTGTAGGAATTCAGGATCGAGTTCGCGTCGCCTTCCTTCACGTCGTCGCGCTTCCACTGGCCGATGCAGGGCCCGCAGGCGTTCGCGAGCACGGTGGCGCCCACCGCCTCGAAGTCCGCCAGCTGTCCATCGCGGCGGATCGTCTGGTGGATCTGCTCGGAGCCCGGCGTGACCCACAGCGCCGTCTTCGCGCGGACGCCGTGCGCGCGGGCCTGGCGCGCGACGTCGGCGGCGCGCTCGAGGTCCTCGTAGGAGGAGTTGGTACAGCTCCCGATCAGGGTCGAGCTCAGGTGATCCGGGTAGCCGTGCTCCTTCGCGTCCGCCGCCATCCGCGAGACCGGCCGCGCCAGATCGGGGGTATGCGGCCCGACGATGTGGGGCTCGAGCCTGGCGAGGTCGATCTCGATCACCTGCTCGAAGAAGCGCTCGGGGTGCGCCTCGACCTCGGGATCGGCGCAGAGCAGCTCCGCGTTCGCCCCCGCGAGCTTCGCGATCGCCTCGCGGCCGGTCGCGCCGAGATAGACCGCCATCCGCTCGTCGTACGGGAAGATCGACGTGGTCGCCCCCAGCTCGGCGCCCATGTTGGTGATGGTGCCCTTGCCCGTGCAGGAGATGCTGCGCGTGCCGGGGCCGAAGTACTCGATCACGCGGTTGGTGCCGCCCTGCACCGTGAGGATCTCGCAGACCTTGAGGATCACGTCCTTGGGCGCCGTCCAGCCGCCGAGCTTGCCGGTCAGGCGTACACCCACCAGCGTCGGGCAGAGCACCTCCCACGGAAAGCCCGCCATCACGTCGACCGCGTCGGCGCCGCCCACGCCGCAGGCGAACATCGCGAGGCCGCCCGCGTTGGGCGTGTGCGAGTCGGTGCCGATCATCATGCCGCCGGGGAATGCGTACTTCTCGAGCACGACCTGGTGGATGATCCCCGCGCCGGGGCCCCAGAAGCCGATGCCGTGCCGCGCCGACGCGGTGCGCAGGAACTCGTAGACCTCGCGGTTCGTGTTCTGCGCCGTGCGCATGTCGGCGGCCGCCCCGGAATACGCCTGGATCAGGTGATCGCAGTGCACGGTGGTGGGGACGGCGGTCTCGTCGCGCTCGGTCAGCATGAACTGCATCAGCGCCATCTGCGCCGTGGCATCCTGCATCGCGACCCGGTCGGGGCGCGTGTCCATGTAGCTTCGGCCGGGAGCGATCTCGGCGTGCTCGGGATCGGCGAGGTGGCCGAGGAAGACCTTCTCGGCGTAGGTGAGCGGACGACCTAGGCGCGCGCGCAGGCTCGAGAGGTTGCGCGCGAGCCGTGCGTAGACCGACCGGACCAGCTCCGGCGTCGTCTCGATGGCAGGCATGGCTCCTCCTGGGATGCTTCGAATCTAGCGCAGCTCCGCGCGCGGAATCGCCGCGAGCTCCGCGAGCAGGTGGGCGGAAGCGCGCGCGGCGCGGCGGAAATCGTCGAGGTCGAGGCTCTCGTTCTCGCCGTGGGCGTTGCAGGGCGGATCCTCGAGCCCCAGCAGCAGCGCCGGCGCGCCGCCCAGCACCTCGCAGAACGGCCCGACGAACGGGATCGAGGCGCCGCAGCCGATCTCGACCGCGTCGCGGCCGTAGCCGGCGGCGAGCGCACGGCGGGCGGCGGCGAACGCGGGGCTGCGCGCCGCGGTCTTCCAGCCGGGCGTCGCCGTCACCACGTGCGTGCGGACCTCGACGCCGGCGGGCGGATCCCGGCGCAGCGCCTCGAGGACCAGGCGCGCCGCGCGCTCGGCGTCCTGTCCGGGCGCGAGGCGCACGCCGACCCGCGCGCTGGCCTCGGCGATCAGCTGGTTGGCGGCAGTCGCGAGCGGCATCCCCTCGAGCGCGGTGAAGGCGAGGCTCGGCCGGTACCACAGGCGTTCGTAGAGGCTGCGCTCCGGCTCGCCCGTGAAGCGCGTGCCGGGCAGCATCCCGGCGTCGGCGCGAAAGGCCGCTTCGTCGCAGGGCAGCGCCGCCAGCGCGGCGCGCTCGCCCGCGTCGAGCACCGGGACGTCGTCCAGCAGGCCGGGCACCTGGATCACGCCGCCGTCGTCGAGCAGCCGCGCCAGCAGCCGCGCGAGCGCCGTCGCCGCATCCGGCACCGGGCCTCCCCAGAAGCCGCTGTGGATGGGATGGTCGAGCGCGCGCACCGTCACGTCGATCGCGACCAGTCCGCGCAGGCTGGTGGTGAGGGCGGGCACACCGGTGGCGAGGTTCGCGGTGTCCGAGAGCACCACCACGTCGGCCGCCAGCCTCCCGTGGTGACGGCGCAGGAACTCGGCCAGGTGTCCCGAACCGATCTCCTCCTCGCCCTCGACGATCAGCTTCACGTGCACGGGCGGCGCGCCCTCGGCCGCGAGCCAGGCCCGCAGCGCCGCGAGGTGGAGCAGCAGGCCCGCCTTGTCGTCGACCACGCCGCGGCCGTAGAGGCGGCCGTCGCCGCGCAGCGTCGGCTCGAAGGCCGGCGTCCGCCAGCGATCGGCGCGGCCGGGGGGCTGCACGTCGTGGTGCGCGTACACCAGCACGCTGGGCGCGCCCTCGCGCGCCGCGCGCTTCTCGGCCACCACGTAGGGGTGCGCGCCCGGGAGCCGCAGCAGCTCGACCGCGTCCAGCCCCGAGCGCTCGAGCAGCCGCGCCACGCATTCCGCGGAGCGCTCGACCTGCTCGGGGTCGAAGCCGGGCGCCGAGACGCCGGGGATCCGCGCCAGCTCGACCAGGTCGGCGAGCGCCTGGTCGAAGCCGCGCTCGAGCGCAGCCATCACCTTCTCGGGAGCCGGCACGGGGCCTCACGCTAGCAGTCCCGTCGCCCGGGGGCTTAAGATCCGGCGATGAGACTGAAGGACAAGGTGGCGGTCGTGGTGGGAGCCGGGCAGACGCCCGGCGAGACCATCGGCAACGGCCGCGCGACCGCGCTCCTGTTTGCGCGCGAGGGCGCCCGCGTCGTGCTGGTCGACCGCGATTTCGAGTCGGCGAGCGAGACGCAGCGTCTGGTCGAAGCCGAAGGCGGGACGTGCTTCGCGGTCCGGGCCGACGTGACCCGCGAAGAGGATTGCCACGCCTTCGTCCGGGCCGCCGTCGACGCCTACGGACGCCTCGACGTCCTGCACAACAACGTCGGCATCGGCGGGAGCGACGACGAGATCCTGAGCCTCAGCGAGGAGTCCTGGGACCGGATCATGGACGTGAACCTCAAGGGGATCTTCTTCTCGTCGCGCAGCGCGCTGCCCGTGATGCGGGAGCAGCGCAGCGGCTGCATCCTCAACATCTCCTCGATCGCGTCGGTCTGCTCGACCGGCATCGTGGCCTACAAGACCTCCAAGGCGGGCGTCAACGCGCTCACGCACCAGATCGCCATGGAGAACGCGAAGTACAACATCCGCGCCAACGCGATCCTGCCGGGCCTGATGAACACGCCGATGGCGATCGAGGGCATCTCGCAGGCGCGCGGGATTCCCAGGGAGGAGATCATCCGCAAGCGGGACAAGAGCGTTCCGCTGGGCGCGAAGATGGGGACGGCCTGGGACGTGGCCTTCGCGGCCTTGTTCCTCGCCTCCGACGAGGCGAGGTTCATCACGGGCGTGATGCTGCCGGTCGACGGAGGGCAGAGCGCGCGGATCGGTTAGGATCTTCCGCCATGCAGCCGGTCTCGAAACGCGTGCGCGGCGACGGGGGCATCGACCTGCATCTGCTCGAATGGAGCGCGCAGGGCGTCCCGCTGCTCCTGCTGCACGGCTTCGGCAACGAGGCCCACATCTGGGACGACTTCGCGCCCACCGTCGCGCCCTTCTACCGCACGCTCGCCCTCGACCACCGCGGACACGGCGACTCGGCCTGGGACGCGCAGGGCCGCTACGACCACGACAGCCTGGTGCGCGACGTCGAAGCGGTCACCGACGCGCTCGGGATCCAGCGTCTGGTGCTGGTGGCCCACTCGCTCGGCGGGCGCGTCGCGACGCTGTTCGCCGGCCGCCACCCTGAGCGCATGGCGGGGCTGGTGCTGGTCGACATCGGGCCCGAGCTCGACCCGCGCGGCACCACCCGGATCAAGATGGAGATCGAGTCGAACCGGGAGCCAAGCTTCGGATCGGTGGACGAGTTCGCGCGGTTGCTCTCGCTGAACTACCCGGCCGCGCAGCCGCACGCGCTCCAGCGCATGGCGCGGCACGGCCTGCGCAAGCTCGAGAACGGGCGCTTCGCCCCCAAGCTGGATCCCGCGCTGCGCGGCGCCGCGCGCGGCCAGCCCGCGCGCACCTCGTCCGAGGAGGACCTCACGCGCGCCCAGTGGGAGGCGCTGGCGAAGATCCCGTGTCCGACGCTGGTCGTGCGCGGCGCGGCCTCGGACGTGCTCTCGGCGGACGTCGCGGAGCGGATGGCGCACGAGGTGCTGCCCAAGGGCTCGCTCGCGGTGGTGGCGCGCGCCGGGCACTCGGTGATGACGGACAATCCCGACGGCTTCCGCGATGCCGTTGCCGCCTTCGTGCTGGGAGAGGGCTAGCCGTCAGCGAGCCAAGCGCGCAGCGAGCCGCAGGCGAGCGAAGCTCATCGAGCTAGGCGCCGTCGGCCTGCGCCGGCGCGCTCGGCCCCGCGATCCTGCGCTGGCGTTCGCTGCGCAGCGAGATCAGCGCCGGCAGCACCACCATGTTGCACAGCATCGAGTAGGTGACGCCGAGCGTGAGCATCTGGCCGAGCGTCGCCAGCCCCACGTGCGACGCGAAGCCCATCGTGCCGAAGCCGAAGATGCTGGTGAGCGCGCTGTAGAAGACCGCCCTGGCCGTGCTCGTCCCCAGGATGCCCTGGTCGTGCGCGATCGGGAAGCGCGCGCGGTGGATCAGGTGGACGCAGCTGTCGACGCCCATGCCGAGCAGCAGCGGCAGCACGATCACGTCCGCGAAGTTGAACGGGATGTCGAAGAGCACCGTGGTCGCGACCGTCAGCGCGGCCGCCAGGAAGAGCGGGATCAGCACCAGCGCGGTGTCGTCGATCCGGCGCCAGACGAGCAGCAGGACGATCGTGATCGCGACCACCGCTCCCAGCAGCGCCTGCTGGAGCGAGCGCACCACCGCGCGGCCCGATTCGAGCACCTCGGCCGCGCTGCCGGCCACCTCGGGCATCACCTCGCGCACCTGGTCGACGAAGGCGGCCAGGTTCTTGCGGTCCCCGATGTCGTAGCGGGGGAAGATCTGCACGCGCACGCGCCCGTCCGCGGTGATCATCCGCTCCCGCAGCGCGCCGGGAAGGTTCTGGAGCGTGACGTGCCCCGCCGTGAGCGCGGCGTCGAGGATGCGCAGCTGCTCGCGCAGCGTGCCCATCAGGCTCGCCTCGAGATCCCCGACGGACGAGACCGGCAGCTGGTCCGACGCGAGCTTCGCGAGATAGGCGCCCAGGCTCTCGTGGAGCCGCTGCGAGGGCGCCGCGAGCGCCGGCGGCGCGCCGCTGGCGACCAGCGCGCCGATCTCCGCCTCGAGCTGCTTCAGCGCGTCGATCTGCTCCTGTTGGGTGGCGGGCTCGGGCAGGCCACCGGGGCCGGGCGTCGGCGCCATGAAGAGCCGGACGTCGCCGATGATGTCGAGCTTCTCGTCCTGGTCCGACGGGATGTAGTCGGCGACGGTCACCACGCGGTCGACCACGTCGAGGCCGCGCACACGCTGGGCGATCGCCTCCGCGGTGGCCAGATCCGGCGCCACGCCGTCCAGCGTCCAGGGCGAGGTGCCGCCCTTCTCGAGCAGATCGTTGAAGGTGCGCACGGATTCGCTCGAGGGATCGCGAACGTTGAGCGGGTTGTTGTCGAAGCGCGCGAGCGGGAGCAGCAGGATGGAGCCGACCCCTAACGCGAGCGCGGCGGTGCGCACGAAGCGCGGGTGGCGGATGGGCAGCGCGGAGAGGCGCGCCCCCGACCAGCCAGCCTCCGAGCGGTCGACGGCGTCCGCCGGCCGCGGCCGCAGACTCATCAGCGCGGGCAGCAGCGTGAAGGTGAGGAAGACGCTCACCACCAGGCCGCCCGCCGAGATGATGCCGAGCTCGGCGACGCCGACGAAGCCGGTCCCGATGAATGCCAGGAATCCGATCGCCGTCGTAGCTCCGCCCAGCACGATCGACGTCCCGACGTCGTAGGCGGCTCCGCGCATCGCATGCGTGTGGGAACGGACCTGCGAGAGCAGCTCGTTGTAGCGGAGACAGAGATGGATGCCGAAGTCGACGCCGAGCCCGATGAAGATCACGGCGAACGACGAGGAGATCAGGTTGAGACGCCCCACCGAGAGGGTCGCGAACCCGGCGGTCCAGACCAGGCCGACCAGCAGCAGGAGCAGCGTCGCCAGGAAGAGCCGGACGGAGCGCAGGCTGTGCACGAGAAGCAGGGCGACCAGCACGATCGATCCGATCGCGGAGCTGGCCGCCTGACCGCGCACGACCTCCATCTCCTCGTAGGAGAGCGCGACGTCGCCGGTGATGCGGACCTGGACGCCGCTGCCCGGTGTCAGGCCCAGCTCCTCCGCCACCCGGCGCACCTCGAGGATCGCCCGCTTGCCGGGCTGAAGGTCGTTGCGATCGAGGACGGGCTGCGCCATCAGGAAGCGCCGCCGCGGATCGCCCGGGAAGTCCGCGCTCGCGAGCACTTCGGCCCACGACAGCTCGTAGTGCCGGCCATCGCTGCGCGCGCGCACCGCCTCGTCCATGTGCTGGAAGATCGACGCCAGCCGCTCGCCGCCGATGTCGCCATCCCGCACCGCGCGGACACCGCGCGCGGTCATGGACGCGAGACCGCGCAGGCTTCCGTCGAGCGCCAGCTCGGCGATGTAGGGCTGCACCTCGGCGAGCTGGTCCGCGAGCTTCTCGAGCTCCTCGGTCTTCAGGTAGAGGAAGGCGTGGCGCTCGAAGAACTCGCCGCCGCCCGGGAGGTAGACGTCGTGGAAGCGCTCGGGCATCGCCTGCATGCGGGCCGCGAGGGCCGCCGCGGCCTCGCCGGCGCGCTCGGGGGTGGTGGCGTCGACGACGATGAACAGGTTGTCGTTCTGGGCGGGGAACACCTCGAGGTAGCGGTGCTCGCGCTGCTTGAACGGCAGGTCGGGCGAGAAGAGCGATTCGGTGTCGCCGTGGATGCCGAGGTTCTGGCCCGCGTACACCAGGATGCCGGCGGTCGCGGCCAGCACCGCGATCGTGACGAGCCAGGCGTGTCGGCAGGAGACGCCGACCATCCAGGCGACGCCGCGCGCGACGAGATCCTCGAGCCGGCTGTGGGGAGACCCGTTCGACGGGGTTTCGGGGTCTTGCTGCATGGATACACCGCGCCGGGCGGGGCTCGGGGGGCCGGGCTCGGGCGCGGCGATTGGTTAGCACATGGGCGCGCCGGCCGGATGCGGTTTCGCTAGACTCTGCCGCTTCGCCGTGGGGGGAAATCGATGCCGTTGCCCAGCCGTCTGTCGCCGAAGAGCGGGCTCTGCGCCCTGCTCGCGGCTGTCTGCGCCACGCTCTGCCTCGCGGCTTCGGCCGGCGCGGAGGCGGTCGCGCCCGCTTCGCCCCCCACCCAGATCGTCGAGAAGCTGCACGCCGCGCTGCTCGGGGTGATGAAGGACGCCGAGAAGCTCGGCTACCAGGGGCGCTACGAGAAGCTCGCGCCCGTCCTGAAGGAGACCTACGACACGCCCTTCATGGCCGAGAAGTCGGTCGGCCGGCACTGGAAGCAGGCCACTCCGGCCGAGCAGGTGGAGCTGGTCGCGACCTTCTCGCGCTTCATGATCGCGAACTACGCCGGGCGCTTCGACGGCTACTCGGGCCAGAGCTTCGAGACCCTCGGGGAGGAGCCCTCGGCGCAGGGCACCGTGCTGGTGCGCACCCGCCTGATCGAGCCGCAAGGCGAGGGCGTGCAGCTCAACTACCGCCTGCGCTCGGAGAACGGCAACTGGAAGATCATCGACGTCTATCTGAACGGCACGGTGAGCGAGCTCGCGCTGCGCCGGTCGGAGTACGCGTCGCTGATCAAGCGCGAGGGGTGGAACGCGGTGATCGCCGCCCTCGATCAGCGCATCCAGGGCCTCGCGACCGCCCCCGCCGATCACAGCCTCTGATCGATCACTCGGCGGCCGCGGGCTCTTCCGGCTTCTGGTTCCAGCACAGTTGCGCGCGCAGCTCCGCGATGCGGGACTCGCGGTTCTGGGTGAACGCGCTGCGCATCGCCGCGTAGTAGTCCACCGACGAGCCGCGCAGCGCCTCGATCGCCTTGGCGTTGGCCTCGCGCGTCACGAACCCGCTGCTGCCGCCGAGGAAGATCAGGTCGCCCATCCCGAGCAGGTAGGTGAGCGGGTCGAAGGCGCGGTCGACCAGGTCTCCGAAGCCGTCGCGCAGGGTGCTCGGGCCGAGCACCGGGATGACCAGATAGGGGCCGCTCTGCACGCCGAACATTCCCAGCGTCTGGCCGAAGTCGGCGGGGTGCATCTCGAGGCCGGCTTCGATGCCGGCGTTGAAGAACCCCCCGAAGCCGGCGGTCGTGTTCAGCGCGAAGGCCCCGGCCGTCTGGGCGGCGTCGAGGAAGCGCAGCTGGAGCAGGTTGTTCACGAAGTAGACCGGGGCCTGGAGATTGCGGAAGGCGCGCCGGATGCTGGCGCGGACCGGTGAGGGGACCACGAACTGGTAGGCCTTCGTCACCGGCAGCAGGATGTGCTGGTCGAGCTGATCGTTGAAGACGAAGAACTTGCGATTCAGCGGCTCGATCGGGTCGGGGACGGAGGCGCCCAGCTCGGCGCGGTACTCCTCGGCGAAATCATCGCCCAGGAGGGGGTCGGCGGCGGGATCGAGGTCGTCCGCCGACGCGGGCGCGGCGAGCAGCGCGAGGCCGAGCAGGGCGGCGTGCGCGGCCCGGCCGATCGTCACGCGCATCCTGCCTCCGCCCCCGGTACGGAATAAGGTGGACATCGCCGCACCCGGGCGATCGCCGCAGCAAGGCGCGGAGTCTACGAGCCGGATCCCGGCCTGACCAGACGCCATCCCAGCTGGATCCTGATTTCCCGCGGGGCACGAAGCCCCGTGACGGGCCCGACCGGCGTGAGGTAAACTCGGCCCGCTCATCGCTGGCTTCAAGTCGGGCCCCCAGCTCGACGACATCAATCCGAGCCCCCTGCTCGACGAAACAACCCCCCGTAGGCCAGGCCAGCAACAGCTCGAGGGAGGCGACGGCGTGGACGTTTTCCAGAAGTGCTCCGAGTCGGCGATCCGTACCGACGAAATGCGGGCGGCGGGCGTCTATCCCTACTACCGGGTGATCCAGTCGGCGCAGGATCCGGTCGTGCTCCACGAGGGGCGCGAGCTGGTGATGCTGGGGTCGAACAACTACCTGGGCCTCACGAACCATCCCGAGGTCAAGGCGGCGGCGGCCGCGGCCCTCGCGCTCTACGGCACCGGCTGTGCGGGCTCCCGGCTGCTGAACGGCACGCTCGAGATCCACGTCCAGCTCGAGGAGCGCCTGGCGGAGTTCATGGGGCGCGAAGCGGCGCTCACCTTCTCCACCGGCTTCCAGGTCAACCTGGGCGTCCTCTCCTGCCTGCTCGATCGCTCGGACGTCGCGATCCTCGACGCGCTCGACCACGCCTGCATCATAGACGGCTGCCGCCTCGGCTTCGGCAAGACCTACAAGTACCGCCACAACGACATGGACGATCTCGAGAAGAAGCTGCGGGTGGCGGGCCCGGACAAGGGCAAGCTGATCGTGATCGACGGCGTGTTCTCGATGGAGGGGGATCTCGCGGACCTGCCGGCGATCGTGGAGCGCAAGAACCGCCACAACGCGCGGCTGATGGTCGACGACGCGCACGGCCTCGGCGTCTTCGGCGAGAACGGCCGCGGCACGCCCGAGCACTTCGGGCTGGAGCACGAGGTCGACCTCGTGATGGGCACCTTCTCGAAGTCGCTCGCCGCGATCGGCGGCTTCGTCGCCGGCAATGCGCGCGTGATCGAGCACATCAAGCACAACGCGCGGGCCGAGATCTTCTCCGCCGCGCCGCCTCCCGTCTCGGTGGCCGCCGCCCTGAAGGCCCTCGAGCTGATCGAGCGCGAGCCCGACCGCCGCAAGCGCCTGTGGGAGAACACCCACTTCATGAAGAAGGAGCTGGCCGGCATGGGCTACGACACCGGCGCGTCGGCCTCGCCGGTGATCCCGATCGTCGTCGGCGAGGACATGGACGCCTACACGATGACCCTGCGGCTCCAGGAAGAGGGCGTCTTCGCGAATCCGGTCGTCTCGCCGGCGGTGCCGCCGGGCCGCGCCATGATCCGCACCTCCTACATGGCGACCCACACCCGCGAGCACCTCGACCGCTCGCTCGCCGCCCTGCGCAAGGTGGGCCGCGAGATGGGGATCCTGAGGTAGAAGAGCGGGGACGTTGCTCCGTCCCCCTACTCCCCGCCGGCCGCGGTCGGCTCGTCGTGCTCGTCCTCGATCTCGCCGACGATCTCCTCGAGGATGTCCTCGAGCGTGCATACGCCCAGCACCGGCCCGCCCGGATCGCGCACGATCGCGAGGTGCTTGCGCCCGCGCCGGAACCCGCGCAGCGCGTCCATCAGCGGCAGATCGGGCCGGATGTCGACCGCCGGCCGCACCGCATCGGCGAGGATCACGACGCTCTTCTCCGCGTAGACGTGGAAGAGATCCTTCGTGTGCAGGATCCCGACGATGCGGTCGAGATCGCCATCGTAGACCGGGATGCGCGTGTAGGCGGATTCGCGCATCGCGTCGAGCAGCGCGTCCGGGGTGATCCGCCGGTCAATCGCGAACACGCGCTCGCGCGGGATCATCACGTCGCGCACCTTGATGCGCGAGACGCGGAAGACGTTGGCGAGGATGCGGCCCGCGTAGGGGCGGATCTCGCCCGCCTCGTGCGCCTCCGACACCAGCAGCGAGAGCTCCTCGGGAGAGTGCACCATGCGCTGCTTCTCGGTGGGCCGCACGCCGAGCAATCGCACCAGCGCGTTGCCCGAGCCGTTCATCAGCCACAGGACCCAGCGAAAGGTGCGGCCGAAGATCAGCAGCGGGTAGGCGCAGGCCAGCGCCACCGGTCCCGGGTGGTCGAGCGCGAGCGCCTTGGGCGCCAGCTCGCCGACCACGACGTGCAGGAAGGTGATCACCGCGAAGGCGAGCACGACCGCGACGCCGTGCACCGCGACCGGGCTGCCGATTCCGATCGACGCCAGCATCGGCTCGATCAGGTGGGCGAGCGCGGGCTCGCCGACCCAGCCGAGCCCGAGGCTCGCGAGCGTGATTCCGAGCTGCGTCGCCGCGATCGCGTCGTCGAGCCGGACCAGGGCCAGCGCGACGGCCCCGGCGCCACGACGCCCTTCGGTGACCCACACCTTGATTTGCGATCGCCGCACCGCGACCAGCGCGAACTCGGTCGCCACGAAGTAGGCGTTGGCGAGAAGCAGCGCGGCAACGGCGAACAGGCCCACCAGCGAGAGTCCTAGGGCTGGGCTCTCCATTCACCCTCCGTCGGAAGACTTCGGAGCATGCGTCGGCGCGACGACGCGCGCCAGTCGCTCGCGGCCGGCGAGATCGTCGACGAAGTGGCGCGCGGTCCGCCCCGAGCGGCTGGAGCGCTCGAGCGCGAAGCGCAGGGCCTGCGCGTGCAGCTCTTCGCGTGGTGCGAGGATCCCCGCCTGTGTCGCGTAGCGGTTCACGATCGCGAGATAGGTGGCCTGGTCGAAGCCGTAGAAGCCGAGCACCAGACCGAAGCGGTCCGAGAGCGCGAGCTTCTCGTCGACGACCTCGCCCATGTGCAGGTCGCCCGCCTCGTCGAGGCGCGCCGCAAGATTGTCGGCGGCGGTCTCCGGCAGCAGGTGGCGGCGGTTGCTGGTCGCGATGATGCGCACGTTGGACGGCGGCGAGAGCAGGCTCCCCTCCAGCGCCGCCTTGAGCTCCCGGTAGCGCGTCTCGCCCGCGTCGAAGGAGAGATCGTCGCAGAAGAGCAGGAAGCGGAAGGGCGCGCCGCGCAGCGCTTCGAGCACGCGCGGCAGGTGCAGCAGGTCCTCCTTGCGCACCTCGACCACGCGCAGACCCTGGCCGCCGAAGCGCGCCACCAGCCCCCGCACGGCCGAGGATTTTCCCGTGCCGCGCTCGCCGAAGAGGAGCACGTGGTTCGCCGGCAGCCCGTGCACGAACTGCTCCGTGTTGGCGAGCAGCCTGGCGAGCGAACGTTCGACGCCGATCAGATCGTCGAGGTCGAAGAGCTGCGGCTCGGCGATCGGAGCGAGCCGGCCGGGCCCGCGGTCCGCCTCCCAGCGGAAGGCGAGGCAGCGCTCGAAGGCCCCGGGATCCGGCCCGGCGCCGGCGAGCTCGGCCAGCAGCCGCTCGCCGAGCTCGAGCACGCGTTGCAGGCGGAGCGCGATCTCGCCGAGGCGTCCCATCGGCGCCGATTGTAGACTGATCGCCCGTGGAACCGAACGCGAACGGCGAGCGCGCGCGGGTGGGGCTGTGCACGCGCTGCCGCTTCGCGGCGCTCCAGCGCAGCGCCCGCGGCGGGCGCTTCTGGCGCTGCCGGCGCGCCGATTCCGACCCGGCCTATCGCCGCTACCCGCCGCTCCCGGTGCAGCGCTGCGCCGGCTTCGACCCGGGCGACCCCGAGGACGAGCCCCCAGCCCACATCGCCGCGAGCCGCCGGCGAGCGCAGACGCGAGACTTGCGGCGGACCGCCGGCGGAGGGTATCACTCGCCGCACACGGCCCGAGGTGACGATGAAGCGGTGGATCCTCCTCTCCGCGATCGGCAGCGACCGGCCCGGCCTGGTCGCCGAGCTCGCGAGCCTGATCTACGACTGCGGCGCGAATCTCGAGGATTCGCGCATGACGATCCTGGGAACCGATTTCGCCGTGATCCTGCTCTGCTCCACCTCCGCCCCGGACACGGCGGATCGGATCGCGGTCGGCGCGAAGCGGCTCGAGCGCGATCACGGCCTCACCATCCTGCTGCGCTCGCTGGAAGGCGAGCGCCGGCCTCCCGTGCCCGCCCCGGGCACCAAGCTCTACCGGGTCGAGGCGGCCGGCGAAGACCGCGCCGGGATCGTGGCAGGGCTCTGCCGCGTGCTCGCCGATCGCGGCGTCAACATCGCCGAGCTCTCGAGCACGAGCCGCCCGGGGCCCGGCGGCTCGCCCCACTACGAGATGTCGCTGCGCGTCGAGGTGCCCGACACACTCGAGATACGCGCGCTGCGCGACGCCCTCGAACGCGAAGCCGACCGCCTGGTGATCGACGTCGCGGTGATGCCGGCGCTTCCGAAGCCGTGAACGCCGCTCCGGATCGCATTCGCGCGCGCATGCAGTGGAGCCTCGTCTTCGCCGCGGGCGTCCGGCCGGGGGCCTAGCGCGTGCGGATCGAGAACCTCTCGCTGCGCCTGCCCGGCCGGCCCGCGGGCCCCTGGCTTCCGCATCTCGCGCGCGGGCTCGCCTCGCAGCTGGGCGACGGAGCGTTCCCGCTGCGCTTCGCGATCGCCGCGCTGGACGGCGGCGAGGCGCGCGTCGAGGCCACCGTCGTGCGCTGCGCCCCGGACGAGCGGATCCTCGCGCGGCTCGCGCGCAGCGAGATCCTGGAGGCGCGCCGGCGCCAGCGGCAGGCGCGACCGTTCGCGGTCGTGCAGATCGTGCCGACGGGCATCGGCTGCGAGATCGGAGGCTTCGCGGGCGACGCCGCACCCGCCAGCAACCTGCTCGCCGCCGCTTCGGATCTGCTGGTGACGCACCCGAACGCGGTGAACGCCTCGGAGCTGAACGAGCTGGCGGCGAACGTGCTCTACGTCGAAGGCCGTTCGCTCGACGATTTCCTGCTCGGCCACCTTGCCCTCGACCCGGTCGCCGCCAACCGGATCGGCAGCTTCGTCGACCCGACGGGCGCGAAGCACCTCGACATGGTGATCCACGCCCTGCACGCCGCGCTGGCCGTGAAGGGCGTGGATTGCGAGACCTACACGGTCCTGGATCAGGAGATGGGCGTCGAGATCGCGTGGTCGGAGTCCGGCTGCGCGGTCGGCACGCTGCGGAACCCCGAGACGCTGGTGGAGGGCGTGGAGCGGCTGCTCGCGAGCGGCTGCGACGCCGTGGGCGGCGTTTCCGTGATCCACGGCGTCACCGGGGAGATGTTCGCGCGGCACCAGCGCGGCGAAACCCCGAACCCCTCCGGCGGAGTCGAGGCGATCATCACGCACCTGATCTCGAAGCTCTTCCGCGTGCCCACCGCCCACGCGCCGCTTCCGTACTACCAGGACCTGAAACGACCTGACACCGCGAACCCCCGCGCCGCGGCGGAGTTCCTCTCGGCGCCGCACTACTTCTGCGTGCTGAAGGGCCTGCACCGCGCGCCGCGGCTGCGCGTGCTGGAATCGCTGGAGGCGTCCCGGCCGGGCTGGATCACGCTCGAGAACGTCGGCGCGGTGGTGGCGCCCGCGGGCGCGCTCGGCGGCATCCCCGCGCTGGCCGCCGAATGGAACGGAATCCCGCTGATCGCGGTGCGCGAGAACACGAGCGTGCTCCGCGTCGGCAACGACCGGCTCGGCATGCCGAACGTGATCGAGGTGGAGTCCTACCTGGAGGCGGCCGGCCTGCTGCTGGCGCTGCGCGAGGGAATTGCGCCCGCCGCGCTCCGGCGCCCGCTCGGCACGGCGCGGCGGATCTGAACATGACGCGCCGGGGGGACGTGCTGATCGTCCGGCACGGGCCCGGCCGCGGCCGCGAGGTCGTGACGCTGGAGCCGGCGCTCCAGCGGCTGGCCGTGGAGAGGCCGCAGCTGCCGGCCGCGATCCGATTCCACGAGACCGGCGGCGGCCCGACGCCGGATCTCGCGGGCGTTCGCGCCGTCTTCTTCTGGCTCGCCGACCCGCTGCGCGAGCGCTATCCGGCCTGCTTCGAGGAGGCGCAGGAGATCGCGCAACGGGCGCAGGCCCGCGGCATCCGCCTCGCGAACCCGCCAGAGGCGCTCTCGCACACCATCAAGAGCGAACAGGCGCGCCGCTGGGCGGAGGCCGGCATTCCGACACCGCGGCACGTCGCCTTCGCGGACCGCTCGGAGCTGGAGGAGAAGCTCGCGGGGTTCGACGGCCCGGTCCTGCTCAAGGCCGAGCACCTGCACGCGCAGCGGGGGATGTGGGTCTTCGCGTCGGGCGCCGAGGCGCGGCGCAGTCTCGACCGGCGGAAGATCGCCTATCCGGGCGCGATCGCCGAGTTCGTGGACACCCGGGCGGGCTTTGGCGCCCGGCGGCCCGGCAGCGTGTGGTCGCGCTTCTTCCACAAGAAGCGCGCGCTCGTGCTGGGCGAGCTGGTCTCGCCGCGCTCCGTGCTGTTCTCGGAGAGCCCGATCGTGAGCCTCAAGACCTGCACATTCCGTCCGCCGACGGGCTGGCGCAAGGCCGGCTACGGCCTTCGCGGCGAGGTGCGGGCCTGCGTCCGCGCCGACCTCGCGTGGTGGAGGACGGGGGGAGAGCATCACGACGTGATGCGCCACGCCGCCAAGGCGCTCGGCCTCGACGTCTGCGGCATCGACTACGCCAGCACCGCGGACGGCGGCGTCGTGCTCTGGGAGGCGAATCCGTTCTTCTATCTGCCGCTGCGCCGCAGCTACCTGCTGCCCTGGCAGCGCGGCTTCGAGCGCCGCTATCGCGGCTTCATCCGCGATCTCGGCGATTTCCTGGAGGCGTTGCGTTAGCCCGCTCGCCGCTCGCTCCAGCGATCCGGCAGCGGGCGGCCGACGATCTGGAAGAAGGTCTCGAGGAATCGGTAGGTGAGTCCCCAGACCACGTGGCGGTCGGGCTCGCCGACGAGGATCCCGGGAAAGCGGAAGCTCTCCCCGCGAGCCACCGAGCGCTCGACGAAGCGGGCGGGCTCGAGCAGCGACGCCAACGGAAACCAGAAGGCCTCGCGCACCTCGTGGTTCGGCACCAGCACGCCCGCGCCCGGGGTCCGGTAGACGAAGGCGGAGATCAGCAGCGAATCGGCGCCGGCGGCGTGGTGGCCGCTCATGTCGTCGAGGCGGCCGAGCGGCTCGGCGTGCGCCAGCGCGAGGCCCACCTCTTCGAGCGTCTCCCGCTCGGCGGCGGCGCGCGGGTCCGGATCCCCGGGGTCGACGCGGCCGCCCGGGAAGGCCATGTGCCCCGACCAGGGGTCGCCGGGATGGCTCGCGCGCTCGATGAAGAGCACCTCGGGCGCCGGGCCGGCGTCGCGCAGCACCATCGCCACGGCGGCCTGACGCCGGCCCGCAACCGGAAGCATGGCCGGGCGGTGCGCGGCCAGGCGGCGGCGGATCTCGGCGATCGACGGCATGCGCACAGGATAGCTACCGTTGCCCGCATGCTCGAACGGCCGGCCCCCCACGCCGCGCGGCGGATCCTCGACCTCGCGCGAAAGGACCGGGACGCCGCGCAGCGGGCGCTCGCCGAGCAGCCGATCGACGTCCAGGTGGAGCTCGTGTGCGAGGCGCCCGTCGCGCGCCGCGCCGCCCTGCTCGAGCTGCTGCCCGAGCCCGAGCGCGTGATCCCGCTGCTGCCCGAGGCCGAGCTGTGCTTCACCGTCAAGGCGGTCGGGCTCGCGAGCGCCGCCTGGCTGCTCGAGCACGCCACGCCGGAGCAGCTGGTCGCCTGCGTCGACCTCGACGGCTGGGAAGGCACCCTTCCGGACCGCCGCAGCCTCGACGCCTGGATCGGCGCGCTGGTGGAGGCCGGCGAGGAGCCGCTGCTGCGCGGGTTGCAGGCGCTCGATCCCGAGCTGCTCACGCTGTTCATGAAGGGCCGCGTGGAGGTCTTCCTGCGCGCGAACGACGATTTCTGGGAGCCCCCCATCGGAGCCGACACGCTCGACGGTCAGTTCTTCTTCCGGGCGCTGGGGGAAGGCGACGACGCCGCGTCGATCGTCTCGCTCCTGCGCACGCTCTTCGAACGCGACTACTGGAGCTACTTCCGTCTGCTCCAGTCGGTGATCTGGGAGCTCGAGCCGGAGACCGAGGAGTGGGCCCTGCGCTGGCGCGCCGGCAGGCTCGAGGATCTGGGCTTCCCGCCCTGGGAGGAGGCGATGGCGATCTATCGCTATCTCCCGCCCGATCAGCGCGCCGCGCTGCCGCCGGACGCCGCTCCACTCGCGCCGGCGTCGCGCTGGCAGCTCCCGGTCGCGATGCCGCGGCTGCCGGCCAACGCGGACGAGAGCGGACTGCTCTTCCGCACGATCGCCGCGCTCGAGGAAGACGAGCGGCGCTCGGCATTCCACGCGCTGGTCGCGCTCGCCAATAAAATTGCGGTCGCCGACCGGCTGCCGCTCTCGGACTCCGAGTCGACGCCGCGCGCGATCGCGAAGGCGGCGCGCTTCGCGAGCGCCGGGCTCGAGTTCCTGGCGGACCAGCACGGCCTGGATCCGATCGAGATCCTGCGCCGTGCGCCGCTCGATCGCGTGTTCCGCATCGGCGCGAATCTCGATCCCGAAGCGGCCAAGCCGTGAACCTCGGCGCCGCGCTGACCCGGCGCTGGCTCTCGCTTCCCCCCCGGCGCTGCGCCGTCCGGCGCCGGCTGGAATGGGTGGCGCTCACGGACGGCGTCCGGCTCGCGACCCAGGTCCTGCTCCCGCAGGACGGCGCGCGGCCCTGGCCGGCGGTGCTGATGCGCACCTCCGAGCCGTCGCACCGGCCGGGACACGCCGCGGCGTCGCTCGGCCGCCTGATCGCCGAGTCCGGTTTTGCCGTCGTGCTCCAGGAGTGCCGGGGCCGGCACGCCTCGGAGGGCCGCTTCGCGCCCTTCCTGAACGAGGCGGCGGACGGCGGCGACGCGATCGCCTGGATCGCGAGCCAGGAATGGTTCGACGGGCGCCTCGGCCTCCTCGGCTGGGGCTACTCCGGCTTCGCGGCCTGGGCCGCGCTCTCCCGCAGCCCCCGGCCCGTGGCCGCCCTGGTGGCCGCCTTCGCCGCGCGCGATCCGTTCGCCTGGCTGCGCCCGGGCGGAGCGCTCGCGCTCGAGCTGGCGCTGCGCTGGGGCGTCGGGGTCGGCGAGCGCGAGGCCGAGGACCCGGGCCGGCTCGACCTCGAACGCGGGCTCTCCCATCGCCCGCTGCGGGAAGCCGACCGGGTGACGCTGAAGCGTGTCGATTGGTTTCGCGAATGGATCGAGCATCCGGCCCGTGACGCGTACTGGGAGGCGCGGAGCCCCGCGCTCCCCGAGGCGCCGCCGCCGACGCTGCTGATCGCCGGTTGGCGTCACCCGGCGCTCGCCGCGCAGCTCGCGGATCTCCCGGCGCTGCGCGAGGCGGCGCGAAGGCGCGGCGCACCGGAGCCCGAGCTCGTGATCGGACCCTGGCCCGGAGGCCAGCCGCCCCGCCGCGAGGCGCGGCGCACCCGCAGCCGGGCGGGTGCCGAGAGCCTGCGCGCCGCCCTCGACTTCCTGGCGCGCCGTCTGCGCGGCGAGCCGGCGGCGCGCGCGCCCGTGCGCGTGTTCATGCGCGGCGCTTCCGTCTGGCGCGAAGCATCCGCGTGGCCGCTTCCGAACGCCCGCTCGCTGGCGCTGCACCTGCGCGGCGGCGGCCGCGCCAACGGGCGAACCGGCGACGGCGCCCTGCTGCGTGAAGCGCCGCCCGGCGAGGAGCCCGCCGATCGCTACAGCTACGACCCGCGCGATCCCGCGCTCGCAGACGACCCTGCGACGGAATGCCGCCACGACGTGCTCTGCTACACGACGGAGCCGCTTCCGGAGCCCCTCCTGATCGGCGGCCCGGTGGGGGCGGTGCTGTTCGCGGAGTCGAGCGCCGCCGTCACCGACTTCACGGCAACGCTGGTCGCGCTCGCCCCCGACGGGAAGCAGCAGACGCTGTGCGACGGCGTACTGCGCAGCCGCGGCGCGCCCGGCGAGACGCGCCGGCTCGAGCTCGATCTCGGGGCCGCCTGCGCGCGCCTCGAGACCGGTGGCCGCCTGCGCCTCAGGGTCTCGTCGTCGGCCTTCCCGCGCTGGGACCGCCCCTCACACACGGAAGTGGAGCCTGGCGCGGCCGCGGAGAGCGAGATCGCGCCGGCGCGCCAGACCGTGTTCCACGATCGCGAGCGCCCCTCGCACCTCCGGCTGTCGCTGCTGGAATCGTGACGGAACGGAAACGACGGGGCCCACCGGCGGCTCGCCGGTGGGCCCGTTCGCCCGCTACGGGCGAAAACTGCGTCGACGCGCTGGAGACTAGAGATCGACCGCCTTCAGCGTCTTTCGCTTGTTCCCGACGGCGCGGCCCTCGGCCGCGGCGATCAGACCGCGTACGGCCTGGTCGAGCGCACCGTAGAACTCGCTGCCCACGTTGCACTTCTTGGCGGCGGCCTTGGTGCGGGACTTCGAGATGATGAGATCCCCGGTCGCCTTCTTCTTCGGAGCCGACTTCTTCGCTGCCATGATCCGTTTCTCCTCTCCCTACACGCCGCATCGTCCGGAGACACCGGCCGACGGCGGCGGAAACCCCCATGTCGCGGAATACGCCATGGTTCGGACGGGGCGGATGATAGGCGCACCTCCGAGGGGGATGCAAAGGATTCTGCGCCATTTCGGCCCGGGGAGGCCGAAATCGGGGGGCATTCGCACACGCCGCCGCCCGCGGGTATGCTGCGCGCCCCGTGACCGCGCGCTCGGAACGCTTCACGACGCCGTCGCTGGCCGGCGTCTTCCTTCACGCGCTTCACCGCGGCGACGCGTCGCGACGTCCGCTGGTGCTGCTGCACGGGGGCGGGGCGAACGCGCACTGGTGGGACCACCTGGCGCCCGCCTTCGCCAATCGCTTCCACGTGGTGGCGCTCGATTTTCGCGGCCATGGCGACTCGGACCATCCCGCCTCGCTGGAGGTCGGCGCCTTCGCCCGCGACCTCGAGGCGCTGCTCCAGCACCTGGGCGCGCGCGAGCCCGCCCTGATGGGGCACTCGATGGGCGGGCACATCGCGCTGGATCACGCGGCTCGGAAGAACCAGGTGCGCGCCCTCGTCGCGATCGAGGTCGTGCGCGGCGCGCCGTCGCGGGAACGCCGCGCGATGCGGCTCGCCCTCGCCGCGCGTCGGACGTATCGCACGCGGGAGGACGCCATCGCGCGCTACCGCTTCCTGCCGCCGGCGCCGCACGCGAGCGAATCGCTGCGCGAGAGCATCGCCGCGCACTCCGTCGCCCGGGACCCCGACGGCCGCTTCGGCTTCAAGTTCGATCCGCGCTGGTTCGGGCTGCCCCCCAGCGAGCGCGTCGCGCTCGGCGGGATCCGCTGCCCGACGCTGATCCTGCGCGGGGCCGAGAGCCCGCTCCTCTCGGCCGAGGGAGCCGCCGCCTTCGCGGCCGAGATCCCGGGGGCGCGGACCTCGCTGATCGAGGCGGCCGGCCACAATCTGCACCTGGAGCAGCCGGAGGCGTTCCTCGCCGCCGTCCAGCCGTTTCTATTGGAGCACGGGTAGCGACACGCGCCGCAAGCGGGCGCAGCCCGCGCGCGCAAGCGAAGCGCGCAGCGAGCCGCAGGCGAGCGGAGTCCACTCAGGCCGGCCGCAGGCGAGCGAAGTTCACCCAGGCCCGGTCCGGCTGATATGCTGGTGGGACATCGGGAGGACGAGATGGCCGAACTGCTGCAACGCCCGCTCACCGAGGTCCGCGGTCTGCTGGAGCGCCGCGAGCTCTCCGCCGTCGAGCTGATGCAGGCGACGCTCGCGCGGATCGATGCGCTGAACCCCACGCTGAACGCCTTCGTCGCGCTGCGCGAGCGCGACACACTGCTCTCCGACGCGGCCGCCGCCGACCTCCGGTTGGAGCGCGGCGCGGCGCGGCCGCTCGAGGGAGTCCCGCTCGGCGTGAAGGATCTCGAGAACGCCGCCGGCCTGGTGACCTCCGAGGGTTCCGTCCCCTTCAAGGACAACCTGGCGGAGAGCGATTCCGTACAGGTCTCGCGCCTGCGCGCGGCCGGCGCGATCGTGGTCGGCAAGACCAACGCCCCCGAGTTCGGCTACACCGCGATCACCAAGAACCTGCTCTTCGGCGTAACGCGCAACCCGTGGAACCCGGAGCGCTCGCCGGGCGGATCCAGCGGCGGATCCTCGGCGGCGATCGCCGGCGGCCTGATTCCCCTCGCCACCGCCAGCGACGGCGGCGGCTCCGTGCGCCTGCCCGCGTCGATGACGGGCTGCTTCGGCCTCAAGTGCAGCTATGGACGGATTCCGCACGAATCCAAGGGCTGGTGGGACATGGGCGACACCGCGGTGCACGGGCCGCTCACGCGCAGCGTCGAAGACGCGGCGCTGCACCTCGACCTGACGGTGGGCGCACACCCGCTCGACCCGAACTCGCTTCCGCACCCGGGCTTCTCCTATCGCGCGCTCCTGCGCGATCTGCCCGCGGGTCTGCGTATCGGCTGGTCTTCGGACCTCGGCTACGCCGTGGTTCAGAGCGACGTCGGCGAAGTCGCCTACGACGCCGCGCGCGTCTTCGAGGGCCTGGGGCACCGCTTCGAGGAAGAGAAGACGGGGCTTCCCGAGCTCGGCTACGACTGGGGACTGGGCAACGCCTTCGAGATGATCGGGCGTCTCGCGCCGCTGCTGCCCGAGCACGAGCACGAGTTCGGACGCTCCTTCCTGCGCGGCGCCAAGGCCGGCAGGAAGATGACCCCCGAGATCTGGGCCGACCTGCGCCGTCGCCGCGAGCAGCTGAACCGCTGGTGCGCCGACGTCTTCGGGCGCTTCGATCTGCTGCTCACGCCGACCATGCCCTTCGATCCGCCGCCCGCGGCCGGGCCGTTCCCGACGGAGACCGAGGGACGCAAGCAGCCGTGGGCGAGCGTCGGGAGCTTCACGATCCCCTTCAATCTCTCCTGGCACCCGGCCGCGACCGTGCGCGCCGGCTTCTCGCGCGCGGGACTTCCCGTCGGCCTCCAGATCGTCGGGCCCCGGCACCGGGACGATCTGGTGTTGCAGGCGGCCTGGGCCTTCGAGCGGGCGCGCCCCTGGATCGAGGAGTGGCCGTCCATTTGATGCGCAAGATCGATCTGCGCAGCGACACCGTGACGCGGCCCACGCCCGCGATGCGCGAGGCGATCGCGCGCGCCGAGGTCGGCGACGACGTCTACGGCGAAGATCCGACCGTGAACCGGCTCCAGGCGTTGGCGGCCGAGAAGCTCGGCAAGCAGGCGGCCCTTTTCGTCGCCTCCGGCACGATGGGCAACCAGGCCTGCCTGCGCGCGCTCTCGCAGCCGGGCGACGTGCTGCTGGCGGGCGAGGACGCGCACATCCTGCTCTACGAGGGAGGCGCGGCCTCCGCGCTCTGGGGCGTGCAGATCAAGACGCTCGGGCGCGGCGGCTGCTTCGACGGCGCCGACGTGCGCGCCGCCGTCTCGCCCGACGAGGCGCATTTCGCCCCCACCCGGATCGTCGCCGTCGAGAACACCCACAACCGCGCCGGCGGGCGCGTCTTCCCGCTCGCGCAGCTGAAGGACGTGGCGCAGGCGGCCAGGGAGCGCGGCCTCGCGCTGCACCTCGACGGCGCGCGCCTGTGGAACGCGGTGGTCGCGACCGGAACCCCCGCGGCGATCTGGGCGGAGCCCTTCGACACCGTGACGTTCTGTCTCTCCAAGGGCCTCGGCGCGCCGGCCGGCTCGCTGGTGTGCGGCTCGCGCGAGCTGATCCGGCGCGTGCACCGGGCCCGCAAGCTGCTGGGCGGCGGCCTGCGCCAGGCCGGGATCCTCGCCGCGGCGGGCCTGCACGCGCTCGAGCACCACGTCGAGCGGCTGGCGGAAGACCACGCGAACGCCCGCCGGCTGGCCGCGGGGCTCGAGAAGATCGGCCTGCCGGTCGACTCGCCCCCCGAGACCAACATGGTGATGTTCCGCGTCGAGGACACCATGGGCTTCCTGCGCGCGACGCGCGCGCAGGAGGTGCTGGTGAACCCCGCGGCGCCCGGCGTCTTCCGGGCGGTGACGCACCTCGACGTCAGCGAGGCCGATATCGACGAGGCGCTCGGCCGGATCGGGGAAGTCGTGGCGGAGGGCGTGCGATGAGTCGGGCCGGTGGGATCGAGATCGAGGTCGCGCGGGTTCCCAGCGTCGCGAGCGCCAGCTATCCGCTGCGGCCCGGCAACTTCGTCCGCCCGCTGGTCGACGGGGAGCCCGCCTTCCGCCGGATCGGGGAGGCGGTGGCCGCGGCGCGCCGCCGCGTCTGGGTGACGATCGCGTACGTCGACCGCGAAGCGCGCCTTCCCGACGGACACGGGACCGTGTTCGACCTGCTGGAGCGCGCGGCCGCCCGCGGTCTCGACGTGCGCGCGCTCTTCTGGCGCGAGCCGCGCCTGCGCGAGGCCGAGCCCGACTCGGAGCACTTCGAGGGCAACGCCGCCGATCTCGCCTGGCTGCGCGATCGGGAGGCCCGTTTCCGCGCGCGCTGGGATCGCCTGCCGGACGGCTTCTGCCAGCATCAAAAAAGCTGGATCGTGGACGCCGGTGAGCCCGAAGAAGTCGCCTTCGTCGGCGGCATCAACCTCGACGCGCCCTCGATCGCGCCGGCCGGGCACGCCGTGCGGGGATCGCCGCAGATCCACGACGTCTACCTCGAGCTGCGGGGGCCCGCGGCGAGCGACGTGCATCACAACTTCGCGCAGCGCTGGAACGAGGCGAGCGACCGCGCCGAGGCGGACGGCGTCTGGCCGGATCCGCGGAGCGCGGACTCGCTGGCGTTTCCGGCGCTGTTGTCCAGGCCCGCCGGCCCCGTTCCGGTGCAGCTCACGCGGACCGTGCTCGCCGGCCGCTACGCGGACGCGACCCCCGCGCCGGGGGCGAAGCCCTTCGCGATCGCGGGCGGAGAGGCCAGCGTGCTCGAGCAGTACCTGGCGGCGATCGCGGCGGCGCGCAGCTCGCTCTATCTCGAGAACCAGGCGATCGGATCGCCGGCGGTGGTGGACGCGCTGGAGGCCGCGCTGCGGCGCGGCGTCGAGGTGGTCTTCCTGGTGCCCGGCAACGCGCACCCGGCGTTCGTGGAGGCGCGCAAGGAGCCGCGGGCCGCGTTCTTCTTCGACAAGCTCGCCCAGCTCGGCCGGCACGAGAACTTCACGCTCGCGGCGATCGCCGCCAGCCATGCAGACGGCCGCTACGACGAGGTCTACGTGCACTCCAAGCTCGCGCTGGTCGACGATGCCTGGTGCACGATCGGCTCGACCAACGTCGCCGAGCGCTCCTTCCACCAGGACACCGAGCTGAACGCCTCCTTCTGGCACCCGGAGAGCGTGCGCGCGCTGCGGCAGGAGCTGCTGCTCGAGCACCTCGGCCTCGATACGCGCGAGCTCGACGGCCGCGGCGCCCTGCGCGCCTTCCACCAGATCGCCCGCAGCAACGCCGATCGCCGCGTCTGCTGGGAGCCGCTCGCGGGCCTCGCCTACGCGGTCGACCCCGTCGAGTACGGCGTCTAGCAAGCCAAGCGCGCAGCGAGCCGAAGGCGAGCGCAGTTCACTCAGGCAAGCGAAGCGCGCAGCGAGCCAAAGGCGAGCGCAGTTCACTCAGGCAAGCCAAGCGCGCAGCGAGCCGAAGGCGAGCGAAGTTCACTAAGGCCGGGCGGGAATGTTCGGCCTTCGCATCAGCGGGATCAGCGGCGAGAGCAGCACGAAGAGCACCAGGATCACCAGATAGCAGTCTCGGAAGGCGAGCACCGCGGACTGGGCCGCGACGCTTCCGTCGAGCGCGTGCCGCGCCGCATCGAGCGCGCGGGTCGCGTCCAGGCCGCGCGCAGCAAAGCCCGAGGCGAGCGCCGCCAGCCGTTCCTGCGTCGCCGCCGAGAACGGCGAGACGCTCTCCGAGAGATACGCATGATGCAAGACGCTGCGGTGATCGATCAGCGTCGCGAGCACCGCGATGCCGATGCTTCCGCCCGTCTGGCGGAACAGGTTGAACAGCCCCGCGCCCTGGAGCATGTCGGACGGGGGCAGCGCGCGCAGCGCCGACATCGAGAGGGGCACGAACAGGAATCCCATCGCGATCCCGCGCCCGATCTGCGGCCAGAACAGATCCAGGCGGCTGCTCTGGAGCGTCCAATGGCTCATCGCGTACAGCGTCGGGACGAAGATCACGACGCCGACCGCGAAGAGCGGCGCCGGACCGATCCGCCAGACGAGCCTGCCTACCAGCATCATGGTGATGGCCGTCATCAGCGCGGACGGCGCGATCCCGAGCCCCGACTGCCAGGAATTCCAGTGCAGCACCTGCTGCGTGAAGAGCGGGAACAGGAAGACGCTGCCGTAGAGGCCGACGCCGACCAGCGCGCCGTAGACGCAGCCCACCGCGAGCGCGCGGTGGCGCAGCACGCGCAGATCCACGATCGGATGCGCGACCCGCAGCTCGTGCCAGATGAAGAGCGCGAGCGAGCTGGCGGCCAACGCCGCGAAGGTCGTGATCAGGCGGCTGTCGAACCAGTCGAGGCGGTTGCCGCGCTCGATCACGGTCTGGAGCGCCCCCACGCCCACCACCAGCAGCACGATCCCCGCCCAGTCGACGCCCTGCGTGCGCCGCACGCTGGGCGCCGGCGGCTCGTGCAGGTAGTTCCAGCAGAGCAGGCCGGAGACGATTCCGAGCGGGACGTTGACGTAGAAGATCCAGGGCCACGACCACTGGTTGGTGATCCAGCCGCCCAGCGTCGGCCCCAGGCTCGGGCCGAGCGCCGCGCCCATCCCGAAGATGGCCTGGCCGGTGCCCTGCCGCTGCGGCGGGAAGGTCTCCATCATGATCGACTGCGCCATCGAGAGCAGCGCGCCGCCGCCCAGGCCCTGGATCACGCGGAACAGCACCAGCTCGGGAAGCGAGCTGGCGAGGCCGCACAGGAACGACGCCGCCGTGAAGATGGCGATCGACGTCACGAAGTATCGACGCCGACCGAAGCGCCCGGCGAGCCAGCTCGTCATCGGGATCACGATCACGTTGGCGATGATGTAGCTGGTGACGACCCAGGAGATCTCGTCGACGGTTGCGCCCAGGTTTCCCATCATGCTCGGGAGCGCCACGTTCACGATCGAGGTGTCGAGGATTTCGAGGACCGTCGCCAGCATCACGCCGACCAGCATCAGGCGCTGGGCGAGCGAGAGGCGCGAGGGGGGGTCGGCGGCTGCGCTCCGGGCCCCGGTCAGGGGCTCAGCGGACGCGGACATCGACGTTGACCGAGAGGCCGACGGAGAGCGCGTCCGCCGCGCCGTCCGCGTCGACGCCGTCGATGGCGATCTTGACGGGCACGCGCTGCACGACCTTGGTGAAGTTCCCGGTGGCGTTGTCGGGCGGGAGCAGCGCGTACTTGGCCCCCGTCGCCGGCGAGATGGATTCCACGTGACCGCGCCAGCTGCGCCCCGGGAAGGCGTCCACGCTGATCTCGGCGCGGTCGCCCGGCCGGATGCGTCCGATCTGGGTCTCCTTGAAGTTCGCGATCACCCAGTTGCCGGAGGCGGCCGCCAGCGCAAACAAGGGCTGCCCGGCGGCGACGTTGGCCCCGGTCTCGACGCCCTTCTTGCCGACGATCCCGTCGAACGGCGCCGCCACCACGGTGTACGCGAGCGCGAGCTCGGCTTCGCGCAGGGCCGCCTCGGACTGCCGCACGGGGGCCTCGTTCACGAGCGCGGCGCGCTCGGCCTGCTCGCGCTGCTCGGCCGCGCGCAGCTCCGCGGCGGCGGCGTCGCGCTCGGCGAGCGCGGTGTCCAGCGCGGTCGGCGCCGCCGCGTGCTTGCCGACCAGCTCGCGGGCGCGCACCAGCTCCTGCTCGGTGTGGCGCAGGCGCGCGGCCGCGGCGCGTCCCTGCGCGGCGGCGGCTTCGGCGGCGGCGCTCGCCTGCGACATGCGATTGCGCGCGGCGTCCAGGTCCGCCCGCGCGTGCGCTACCCGAGCCTCGAAGTCGGCGGGGTCGAGCCGCACCAGCGGCTGGTTCTCGCGGACCCGTTCGTTCTCGCCGACCAGCACCTCGAGCACGTGGCCCGAGACGCGGGACGAGAGGAAGACCAGATGCCCTTCGACGAAGGCGTCGTCGGTGCTCTCGCGGCCGCGCAGCGCGACGAACCACCAGGTCGCGATCAGCGCCACCGCGAGGGCGGCCACGCCGATCAGCACCGGCCGGATGCCGATCCGGATCCGGTCTCCTGCGAGCGTCGCTTCAGCCACGCTTGCGCCTCGCCGGCTTGCGCCGGGACGCCGCCGGCGCCGCCCGCATTCCGTCCAGGAAGATCGCGACGTGGGAGCGCGCGACCTCCTCCGCAGGCTGCGGGTAGAGATCGGGCTCGCCGAACACCTGACGCACGAGCGCGTAATCGACGAAGAGGCCGATGAAGAAACGCGCGCCGAGGGCGGGGTCGATCGGCCGGAACGCGCCCTCCCGGACGCGGCGCGCGATGTAGCCGGTCAGGAACTCGCGCAGGCGCCGGATCCGCTTCTCCCGGAAGGGGGTCGCCAGCTGGTGGCCTTCCAGCGCCGAGTAGAAGAGCAGGCGGATGAAGGACGGATCGGCGTTCACGCGCGCGAACAGCGCCTCAAGCAGCCCGCTGAAGACCGCGTGGTCGTCGCCGCGCTCGGCGAACGCCTCCACCGCGTCGACCGGATCGGGCGCCGACATGCGCGCATCCAGGATGGCGGTGTAGATCGCCTCCTTGCCGTCGAAGTAGCGATAGAGCGCCGCCTCGGTGATGCCGACGGCGGCGGCGACGTCGCGGGTGGTCGTCCCGTGGAAGCCCCGGGTGCCGAAGCACTCCGAGGCCGCCCGCAGGATCTGCTGGCGGCGCTCGGCGCCGCCCGGGCGGGTGCGACGGGCGCGCGCGGGGGCGCGGGAACGGGGCGCGGCGGCGGCGGGAGGCGCCATAAGTGAGTATTTACTAACAAAAGGCCGGCGCGCCCGCCAGCCTTCAATCCAGCCCCGCCTCCGGCGGCAGGGCGAAGCGCATGCCGTCTTCGCCCAGCGTGATCTCGCCCTCGAAGGCCTCCCCGGCCCCGTCCAGGAAGAGCCGCGCGGCGAGCGGTCCCTCCGGACCCGGCACCAGGTGGGTGAGGACCAGCTGCTTCACCCCCGCCTCGCGGGCCGCCTGCGCCGCGTCGCGCGGGCTGGTGTGGTAGCTCGCGACGTCGCCGGCGAGCTTCGCCATCCGCTCCCGCCCGAGCCGGCGCGCGACGTCCGACGCGCGCCCGGTCAGCTTCGGCTGGAGCGCCTCGTGCACGAGCAGGTCGGCGCCGCGCGCGTTCGCCACCAGGCTCGCGCTCCGGCCGGTATCGCCCGAGATCACCAGCGTGCGCCCTCGCCAGTCGAAGCGATAGCCGACCGCGGGAGACACCGGAGTGTGATCGACCCGGAACGCGCTGACGCGCAGGCCGTCCCGCTCGAGCACGGTCACCGCGTCCGAGGAGCCCTCCGACGGGAGGGCGATCTCGTGCGCCACGGCGGATCCGGCCTCGCGCGGCATCCAGGCCTGTCCGTGGTGGGCGACGCGGTACTCCACGTCGAAGGCGTAGACCTCGCGCAGCCCGGCCAGGATCCGGGCGACCCCCGGCGGACCGTAGACGTCGAGCGGCTGCGTCCGCCCCGCGATCCAGCTCTGCGTGATCGCCTCGCCGAGGTCGCCGATGTGATCGGAGTGGAAGTGCGTGAGCAGCACGCCGTCCAGCTCGGCGATCGGAAGGTTCTCGAGATCCACCCGCTCCCAGGAGCCGGGGCCGACGTCGACCAGCAGGAAGACCCCGCCCGCGATCACCGCGGTGCAGGGCCCCGCCCGCGTCGCGTCGGGCAGCGGCGAGCCCGTGCCGCAGAGCACCACCTGGAGATCCGGCGAGCTCAGCACGCTCGCGTCGGCGCGCGTGAGGCCGCGCTCGATCTGGCGGTCGATCAGCCGGTCGCATCCGGTGAGCACGAGGACGGCGGCGAGCGTCATCTCGAGCGATCGCGACACGTCAGCCGCCCGTCCGCCGCACGAAATCCACCACCACGCGCGCGAGCTCCTCGCCGCGGTCCTCCTGGAGGAAATGACCGCCGCCCCGGATCGTGGTGTGCGGCTGGCCGCGGGCCCCGGGGATGCGCGCCTCGAGCCCGGCCTCCAGTCCGCGCGTGATCATGTCCAGATCGCTGAAGGCGGTCAGGAAGGGCTTCTCGAAGCGCTCGAGATGGGTCCAGGCCGCGCGGTTGGCGGCCGCAGCTGGATCGTCCGGCGCGATCGGCACCAGCACCGGGAACTGCCGCGCGCCGGACAGGTAGCGGTCGTCGGGAAAGGGCGCGTCGTAGGCCGCGATCACCTCGGGCGGGAGCTTCGTCGCGCAGCCGCCCGCCACGATCCCTCCCACGTGGAAACGCGGCGTCTCCTGCGAAAACCTGCGCCAGGCGAGAAAGGCGGGGCTCGGCGCGCCCTCGCCAATCGGTAGAAACGTATTGGCCGCGATCACCCGCGCGAACCAATCCGGGTGCTCGCCCACCAGACGCAGGCCGAGCAGCCCGCCCCAGTCCTGACACACGAGTGTGATGTTCCGGAGCGACACGGCTTCCACGAATCCGCGCAGCCAGTCGACGTGCCGCTGGTAGCTGTAGTCCTCGCGGCGCGCCGGCTTGTCGGACCGCCCGAATCCGATCAGGTCGGGCGCCACCACGCGCAGCCCCGCGGCCGTCAATATCGGCACCAGCTTGCGGTAGAGATACGACCAGGACGGCTCGCCGTGCAGCAGCAGCGCGACCGGCCCGTTCCGCGGGCCCTCGTCCAGGTAGTGGAGCCGCAGCCCGTCGACCTGCGCGTAATGGGGCGCGAACGGGTAGCCGGGCAGGCTCGCGAACCGCTCGTCGGGTGTGCGCAGGATTTCCATCGGGGCCTTCCACGGTGCGCCGGACCACGGTAGCGTTTGCTCGGGTGGGTACCAAGGGAGAGATTGCGATGGCGAGCATCCGGCGGCTGCGGGTCTGGTGTTCCATTGCGGTGTCGGCGCTGATGGCGCCCGTCGGTGCGGCCTTCGCGAAGGGCAATCCCGAGCGCGACGCGTACTTCGGCGAGACCCACGTCCACACCAGCTGGTCGCTCGACGCCTTCGCGCTCGGGAACATGCTCACCAGCCCCGGCGACGCCTACCAGTACTTCCAGGGCCAGCCGATCAAGCATCCGCTCGGCTACGACGTCAAGATCGACACGCCGCTCGACTGGGCGGGCGTCACCGATCACTCCGAATACGCGGGCGTCGTCAATCTCGCCAACGAGCCGGGCTCCGCGGTCAGCAAGCTCCCCGCGGCGGAGCCCCTGATCCTGAAGGCCCGAACCAAGGAAGAGATGGAGCGGGTCGCCCTCTACGCCATCAACACCCTGGCCAGCGGACCGCCCATCCCGGCGCTGATGGCTCCCGAGATCGCCGGAACGGTCTGGAAGCGGAACGTCGCGCTCGCCGACCAGGCGAACCAGCCCGGGAAGTTCACAGCCTTCTGCTCGTACGAGTGGACCTCGATGCCGAGCAACATGAACCTGCACCGCAACATCTTCTTCCGGGAATGCGCCAAGGTGCCGGCGATGCCGTTCAGCGCCCTGGATTCGAAGCATCCCGTCGACCTCTGGAGCTGGATGGACGGGCAGCGCAAGGCGGGCAACGAGCTGCTCGCGATCTCGCACAACGCCAACCTCTCCGACGGCCGCATGTTCCCGACCGAGGTCGACACCAAGGGCCGCCCGATCGACGCCGCCTACGCTGCGTCGCGCACCCGCAACGAGCCGCTGATCGAGATCAAGCAGCTCAAGGGCACCTCCGAGACGCACCCGCTGCTCTCGCCCAACGACGAGTTCGCGAGCTTCGAGCTGATGTCGGTGCTGCTGGGCAACCCGCCCGGCCGGATTCCCCACATCGTCGGCAGCTACGCCCGGCAGGCCTTGAAGGACGGCCTCGCCCTGCAAGACAGCCAGGGCTTCAACCCGTTCAAGTTCGGCTTCGGGGCCGCGTCGGACTCGCACAACACCGCCGTCCCCTACCGCCAGGACAATTTCTTCGGCGGGCATACCTTCACGGACGGCACGCCCGAGGCGCGCATGTCCGGCACGCTCGTCGGCGGCATGTTCGACGCGCGCACGGAAGGCACCAGCGGGCTGACCGGCGTGTGGGCCGAGGAGAACACGCGCGCTTCGCTCTTCGACGGCATGAAGCGCAAGGAGACCTTCGCCGTGACCGGGCCGCACATCAAGGTCCGCTTGTTCGGCGGCTGGGAATACACGGCGGCCACGCTGGGCGAGAAGGACTGGGTGAAGAGCGGCTACGCGAAGGGCGTGCCGATGGGCGGAGACCTGCCGCCGGCGCAGGCCAAGTCGCCGACCTTCCTGGTGTGGGCGGCCAAGGACCCGACCTCGGGCAACCTCGACCGGATCCAGATCGTGAAGGGTTGGGCGAAGAACGGGCAGAGCTTCGAGAAGGTCTTCGACGTGGTCTGGGCGGGCGACCGCAAGCCGGACAAGTGGACCGGCGTGGTGCCGCCGATCGGCAGCACGGTGGACGTCGCGAACGCGGCCTACACCAACACGATCGGCGCCGTGGAGCTCAAGACGCTCTGGACCGATCCCGAGTTCGATCCCGCCCTGCACGCCTTCTACTACGCGCGCGTGCTCGAGATCCCGACCCCGCGCTGGACCACGATCCAGGCCAAGCAGCTCGGCATCGCTCCCCCGGACGTGGTGGCCGCGACCCTCCAGGAGCGCGCCTGGAGCTCTCCCATCTGGTATGCGCCGGACGCCGCCGCGCGCAAGCAGGCCGCGCCGGGCATCACGGTCGCCGACCTCAAGAAGAAGGGCGCGGTCGCGCTCGGTGATGCCGAGCTGAAGGCGCTCGTCGCGGAGAAGTCCATCTGGTTCCAGAACACGGTGACGGGCGACAGGCAGATGATCATCTACAGCGCCCTCGGCGCGGGCGCGGCGCGGAAGCCGCTGACGCCCTCCGATCCCGGCTTCGTCACGCAGCGCTTCCCGGAGGGCCAGGGCGAGTTCCAGCTCCGCTACACGGGGAAGAACAGGCTGATGCCCAGCCTGATGGGCGACGCGGCCGACGCCAGCTACCTCGGGGAGTCCCGGACCTACAGCATCAACGGCGGAAAGATCGTCTCCGCGCTGGTCGGGACGCCGATCGAGATCGCGGTCTACAAGCTGGGCGACAAGTACCTCGGGGCGCGCAGCAACGAGTTCGGCTACGCCAACTACGAGATCATCCCCGTGGTGGAACAGTTGCATCCCCTGCGGTGAGCTTCCGACGGATCCTGCGCGAGCCCCTGCTCCACTTCCTGCTGATCGGCGCCGCGATCTTCGGCGTGCATGCGTACCTGCGACCCGCGGTCGGCGGAGCCGAGGCGTCGCGGCAGATCGCGCTGGGCCTCGACGATCTGAACCAGCTCGCGTTGTCGTTCCAGGCGCAGTGGCGCCGTCTGCCGACGCCGGAAGAGCTGTCGCGACTCGTGGAAGACCGGGTCCGCGAGGAGGTCCTCTACCGCGAGGCGCTCGCGCTCGGCCTCGACGAGAACGACAGCATCGTGAAGCGCCGCATGGCGCAGAAGATGCAGTTCCTGGCCGAGGACGTCGCTTCGGCTCACGAGCCGGGCGAGGAGGAGCTGAAGGCCTGGTACGCGAAGAACGGCGACGGGTTCGCGATCCCGACCCGCGTGAGCTTCCGGCACGCGTACTTCAGCCCGGATCGGCGCGGGCCGCGCACGCGAGAAGACGCCGCGCAGGCGCTCGGGAAGCTCGCGGGCCGGCCCGAAGACTCGCCGCTCGCCGCGTCGCTCGCCGACCCGTTCATGTTCCAGGACTACTACGGCGATCGCACGTCGGAGCAGCTGGCCAGCGAATTCGGGCCGGGGTTCGCACAGGCGGTTGCGGGCCTCACCCCCGGCTCCTGGCAGGGTCCGATCGAGTCGGGCTACGGCTGGCATCTCGTCTTCGTCGACTCCCTCGACCCCGGCCGGACCCCCGATTTCGAGGAGGTCCTGGCGGACGTGAAGACGGCGTGGCTCTCCGATCAGAAGGAGCAGGCCTGGCGCAAGGCCTACGACGAGATGCGCGCGAAGTACACCGTGTTGCTGCCCGCGCCCCCGGAGCAGGCGGCGCGGTGAGGGAGTGGCTTCCCCGCCTCGCGCTGGCGTCCGCCGCACTGCTGCTGGCGGTGGCGTGCGCCGCCAGGCCGGCGTCGGCGCATGAAGCGCGCCCCGCGTATCTCGAGATCCGGGAGACCGCGCAGGGACACTTCGAGGTGTTGTGGCGCACGCCCGTCCTCTCGGGAATGCGCCTCCCGGTCGCGTTGCGGCTCCCGGCCGGCTTCCCGGAAGCGAGGGAGCCGATCACCCAGGAGCTGGCCGATTCGATCGTCGAGCGCCGCGCGATCTCGGCCGGGCCGGACGGCCTCGCCGGCCGCCGCATCGAGTTCCCCGGACTCGAGCTGACCATCACCGACGTGCTGGTGCGCGTCGAGCTGCTCGACGGCCGCAAGTGGACGGCGATCGCGCGCCCCTCGCAGCCGTGGATCGAGTTCGGCGCGGCGCAGACCCGCTGGGGCGTGGCCAGGACATTCGTCGTCGAGGGGATCTGGCACATCCTGTTCGGCGCCGACCATCTCCTGTTCGTGCTGGGCCTGCTGCTGATCGTCGAGGGGCGCTGGCGGCTGCTCGAGACGGTGACCGCATTCACGTTGGCCCACAGCATCACGCTCGCTGCCGCGACGCTCGGCTACGCCGAGGTCCCCGCGCCCCCGGTCGAAGCGGCGATCGCGCTCAGCATCCTCTTCCTCGGCCCCGAAATCGTGCGCCGCTGGCGCGGGGAGTCGAGCTTCACGATCCGGCATCCCTGGGTGGTGGCGTTCGCCTTCGGCCTCTTGCACGGCTTCGGCTTCGCGAGCGCGCTCACCAGCGTCGGCCTCCCGCAGCGCGAGCTGCCGCTGGCCCTCGTCAGCTTCAACGTCGGGGTCGAGCTGGGACAGCTCGCCTTCATCGCCGCCATTCTCTCGCTGGAGCGCGCCGTCGGCGCGCTCGGCCTGCACCCGCCGCGGTGGGTGCGGGCCCTTCCCGGCTACGCGGTTGGCTCGCTCGGGGCCTACTGGACACTGCAGTGCCTGGCGCCGATCGTGACGAGCGCGCGCTGATTTGCCCTCCGCTTCCCGCTCTGGTTGAATGGCGGCTCCTTCAAGCCTTTGGAGGCAGCATGGCCTGGGACGTCCTCGTCAAGAACGGAACCCTCGTCGACGGTACGGGCCGCGAACCGGTCCGCGCGGACGTCGCCGTGCAGGGCGAGCGGATCGCGGCGATCGGAAAGCTCGACGGGAGCGCCGCGCGCGTGATCGACGCCGAGGGCGCGCTGGTGACGCCGGGCTTCGTCGACATCCACACACATTTAGACGCGCAGATCTGCTGGGATCCGTTGGCGACTTCTCCGTGCTGGCACGGCGTCACCTCGGTCGTGATGGGCAACTGCGGCGTCACCTTCGCGCCCTGCAAGCCCGAGGACCGCGAGTTCCTGGCGCGGCTGATGGAATCGGTCGAGGACATCCCGGCCAAGAGCATCATGACGGGGCTGCGCTGGGACTGGGAGACCTACGGGGAGTACCTGGCTTCGCTCGATCGGCTGCCCAAGGGCGTGAACGTCGGCGGCATGGTGGGCCACTGCGCCGTGCGCTGGTGGGCGATGGGCAAGCGCGGGCTCGAACAAAAGATTGCCGGCGAGGACGACATCCGCCGCATGCGCGAGATCGTGCGCGAAGCGATCCGCGGCGGAGCGCTCGGCTTCTCGACCTCGCGCACCCTGCTCCACAAGACGCCGGACGGCGAGCCCGTCCCCGGCACCTTCGCGGGGCCCGAGGAGCTGATCGGGATCGGAAACGTGCTCGGCGAAGAGGGCCGCGGCGTCTTCGAGGCGGTGCCCTACCTCGACAGCACGGAATCGGACGTGATCGTCGGCGAAGTCGACTGGATGGAGCGGGTGAGCCGCGCCAATGGCCGGCCGCTCACCTTCGGGATGCTCCAGACGCGCCAGTTCCCGGACCTCTGGCGCACGGTGCTGGACAGCGTCGAGCGCGCCAACGCGCGCGGCGCGAAGATCCTGCCCCAGACGCAGGTGCGCTCGGTCGGCGTCCTGTTCGGGCTCGTGAACCTGACGCCCTGGGATCTCGCCGGCGGCACCTGGGGCCTCCTCAAGCTGATCTCGCTCGAGGAGCGGCTGGCGGCGTTCCGCTCGCCCGAGAAGCGCGCGAAGCTGATCGAGGACTCCAAGAAGAGTCCCATGGGCGAGTCGCTGCTCAAGCACTTCTATTTCCTCCCCGAGCGCGACGGCGCCACCCGGTACGACCTGGCCCCCGAGGACGGCCTCATCGCGATCGCGAGCCGGCGCGGCGTCAGCCCCGTGGAAGCCTTCATGGACATCGCGCTCGAAACGAACGGCAAGGCGCTCTTCACCTTCCCGTTCGCAAATCAAGACTTCGACGTGGTGGGCAAGATGCTCTCGCACCCGGACGTGGTGCTCGGGCTGGCGGACTCGGGCGCCCACTGCGGCCAGATCATGGACGCGAGCCTGCCCACGTTCTTCTTGAGCTACTGGGTGCGCGAGAAGGGGATGTTCTCGATCGAGCGCGCGGTGGAGAAGCTGACGTCGGAGCCGGCGCGCTTGTTTGCGCTCGAGGGGCGCGGCGTGGTGAAGCAGGGCGCCTTCGCCGACCTGAACGTGATCGATTTCGACGAGCTGCGCGTGCTGGCGCCCGAGTACGTGCAGGACTTCCCGGCCGGCGCCTCGCGCTACATCCAGCGCGGCACCGGCATCCGCCACACGCTCGTGAACGGCCGCCCCTTCATGGAACGCGGAAGGCACACCGGGGATCTGGCGGGAAGGCTGCTGCGCAGCCTTCCCTAGCTTTAGTGAACTCCGCTCGGCCCCGCCTCGCTGCGCGCGCGCTTTGCGCGCTTGCCGGACTTTCGCCGAGCGCTGCCTGTCTCACTCGTCCGTAACGCAGCCTTCGGACGCCGGGCGGACGGCGCGGATGTACTTCGCGAGCGTGCCGCGGGTGGCCTTGAGCGGCGGGGGCTGGAAGCGGGCCCGCCGGCGCGCGAGCTCGCCGGCATCCACCTCGATCTCGATGGAGTTGGTCTTCGCGTCAATCCTTATGATGTCCCCGTCCTGGACCAGCGCGATCGGGCCGCCCTCCTGCGCCTCCGGCGTCACGTGCCCGACGATGAAGCCGTGCGAGCCGCCGGAGAAGCGACCGTCGGTGACGAGCGCGACGGCGTCGCCCAGCCCGGCCCCCATCAGCGCCGAGGTGGGCGTCAGCATCTCGGGCATTCCCGGTCCTCCCTTGGGACCCTCGTAGCGGATCACGATCACGCTGCCGCGCGCGATCCGGCCCTGCTCGACGGCGGCCAGCATCGCCTCTTCCTGCTCGAAGACCTGCGCGGGGCCGGCGAATCCCAGCCCCTCCTTGCCCGTCAGCTTCGCGACGGCGCCGTCCGGCGCGAGGCTCCCGCGCAGGATCTGGATGTGGCCGGTCGGCTTGATCGGATCGCTCCAGGGGCGGATCACGCCCTGGCCCTTTGCCAGGTCCGGCCAGTCCTCGAGGTTCTCCGCGAGCGTGCGGCCGGTGCAGGTGAGGCAATCGCCGTCGAGCGCGCCGTGTGCGAGCAGCAGGCGCAGCACGGCGGGCGTGCCGCCCACCTGGTGCAGATCCTCCATCACGTAGCGGCCGGAGGGCTTGAGCTCCGCGAGATAGGGCACGCGATCGCTGACGCGTTGGAAATCGTCGATCGAAAGCGGAACGCCCACCGCGCGCGCCATCGCGATCAGGTGCAGCACCGCGTTGGTCGAGCCCCCCAGCGCCGTCACCACCGCCATCGCGTTGCCGAAGGCGGCGCGCGTCATCACGTCGCGGGGGCGGATCTCGCGCTCGAGCAGCACGCGGATGGCGGCGCCGGCGCGCCTGCACTCGTCCTGCTTGCCCGGATCCTCGGCCGGCGTGGAGGAGCTTCCCGGCAGCGACATGCCGAGCGCCTCGATCGCGGCGGCCATCGTGTTCGCGGTGTACATGCCGCCGCAGGCGCCCGCGCCGGGACAGGCGTGGCGCACGATGTCGCGGCGCTCCTCTTCCGTGATCCGGCCGGCGATGAACTCGCCGTAGGACTGGAACGCCGAGACGACGTCGAGGGGATTCCCCTGGCGGCCGCGGCCCGGCCGGATCGTGCCGCCGTAGACCATCAGCGCCGGGCGCCCGACGCGCGCCATCGCGATCAGGCAGCCGGGCATGTTCTTGTCGCAGCCGGGGATCGAGATGTTGGCGTCGTACCACTGCGCGCCCATCACGGTCTCGATGCAGTCCGCGATCAGATCGCGCGATTGGAGCGAGTAGCTCATGCCGTCGGTGCCCATCGAGATGCCGTCGGAGACGCCGATCGTGTTGAAGCGCATGCCGACCAGGCCCGCGGCCACCACGCCCTCCTTGACCTTCGCCGCGAGGTCCTGGAGGTGCATGTTGCAGGGGTTGCCCTCGAACCAGACGCTCGCGATCCCGACCTGCGCCTTGTCCATGTCGGCTTCGGACAGGCCCGTCCCGTAGAGCATCGCCTGCGAAGCGCCCTGCGACTTCGGCTGCGTGATGCGTCGGCTGGTGCGATTGAGCTTCTCGGCCATGCAGGCTCCTGATCGGCTAGAGCGAGGCGAGCCGCATGATCTTCGACCGCGCTCCCCGGAACCAGCCGATCACGGTGTCGGACCAGCCGTACTTCTGGTTGAAGGCGGCCGTCACGAGCGCGCGCTCGTCCTCGGCCTCGACGAAATCCACGCGCAGCGGGAATTCCTGCTCGCCGATCTTCAGCTTGACGTTGGGATCGCGAACCACGTTCGCGCCCCAGGTGGTGTCCCCCGTGCGCAGGTAGCCGCGCCCCTCGACGACGACCAGCCAGACCGTCGTGTAGCGCAGCGTGCCTTCCGGGTTGGTGGTGGCGACCGAGACGGTCTCGACGTCCGCGAACGACTTCCAATCCGGGGGCTCGCTGGCGGCGGCGGCCATCGCGAGCATCGACAGCGCGCCGACGAGGGCGAGGCTCCGACGCATCTGGATCGCCATCCGTCCTCCCATGGGCGCAGGCCGGGAGCGTACACCACGCGCGGCGGGGCTCATAGCAGCCCGCGCTCGCGCAGCAGCCCGAGCAGCGCGCGGCCCGCGGCGCGGCTCGCGACCGGCGAGTAGTGCCCCCCGGACGTGCGCAGGCTCTCGGGTGTCACCTCCGGGTCCGCGCGCAGGGCATCCGCCAGATCGAGGACCGCGATCCCCGGGAGCGCTTCGACGAGCGGCGCGTAGCCGCGCCGGCCGCTCCCCCAGATGTCTTCGTCGCGGATGGGAAAGATCACGAGCGCAAAGTCGGCGCCGGCGCTCTCGACCTCGCGCGTGAAGGCGCGCACGATCGCCACCAGCACGGCGAACGCCTGCGAATCGCGGCTCATCTCGTCGCCCCGATAGAAGCGGTCCGGGCGCAGGCGCGAGAGCCAGGCGCGGCTCGCGATCGTGCTGGCGACGCGCACCAGGCCCGAGCGATCGTAGAGCGGATTGCGCCACACCAGCGGCTCGAACAGCTCGTCGCGCGCGCCCGCCTCCAGCGCCAGCCGCGCATCCTCGAAGACGCGCCGCGCGCCCGCCTCGCCCGGGAACGGATTCGGAATCACGCTCAGCTCGCCGTGCTCGTCCAGCTCGAAGCGCGGCTTGAAGAGCGGGAGATCGCGCGTGCCGAGGAAGCGGCGATAGCGGTTGACGTTGCGCGCCAGGTCGGCCTCCGGAAAGCCCAGCACCACCAGCTGCGGCGCCAGCTCGTGCCCGCGCCGCCGGTAGAGCAGCAGCGCCTGATCGGTTCCGTAGCCGCCGACGCCGTAGTTGAGCACCTCCACCCTCGGCTCCATCCGCTCGGCCTGGGCCGACCAGGCCTCGTCGTCGCGCACGTCGATGCCGAACACGAAGGAGTCGCCGAAGGCCGCCACCCGCGCCACGCCGGGCGGCGGCCGCGGGGCGTACTCGCGCTTCCCGCGCAGGCCCCGTGAGTTGGTCGAGTGCAGGTCGCTCGTGGCGTGCGGCGCGTAGACCCAGCCGAGCTCGTCGTCGAGCGCGAGCAGGCGATCGTGGCGCGCGAGGATCTCCCCGAGCTGCCGCGTCTGCTCCTCGAAGCGCTCGGCGACCGGCGTGAAATCGAAGCGCTCGTCGTTCGCGAGCAGCACCAGCGCGAGCCTCGCGAGCAGCTCGAGCGAGCCGAGCACGACCGCGATCGTGACGGCGCCGAAGAGGAGCCTCGCCGCGGGCTGCTTCAACCCCGTCTCGCCTTGCGGCGGGGAGCCGGCGCGCGGGCGGCGGCGGGAAAGCGCAGGCGGAAGCCGACGCCGGCGAAGAGTTCCGCCTCCTCCTCCAGGTCGGCGCGGGTCAGCGGCCGCGCTTCCAGCCAGCCGCGCGGGAACACCAGCGTGAGCGTGTTCGCGCCGGCGCGCAGCTTCACGTCCGGCAGCCGCTCGCGGCTGCGGCTGTGATGCAACCGGACCGAGAGGCGCAGCAGCAGCGCGAGACGCAGGGCGAGCTCGCGGCGCTCGCGCCCGGCGACGCGTTCGAAGAGCGCCCGCGAGAGCTTGCGCCGGTGCGCGCCCACCACCGCCGCCAGCAGCGCCTGCACCTCGCGCGAGAATCCAGGCATGTCGCCGTGCTCGAGGATGTAGGCGCTGTGCTTGTGATAGCCGGAGAATGCGATCGAGAGGCCGATCTCGTGCACCCGCGAGGCCCACTCGAGCACCTGGGGGCCGAGCTCGGCATCCAGCTTCCAGGCGGCGCGCACCCCCTCGAAGAAGGCGAGCGCGGTCTCCTCCACCCGCTGCGATTGCGCGGCGTCGACCTTGTAGCGGGCCGCGACGGTCGCGACGGTGCGGTTGCGCGGGTCCTCGTGCGTGGGCCGGTCGAGCAGCTCGTAGACGATCCCCTCCCGCAGCGCGCCGCTGGAGGGCTCCAGCACCTCGATGCCGAGCTGCTCGAAGGCGGCGACCAGGATCGCGACGCCGCCCGGGAAGACCGCCGCCCGGTCTTCTTCGAGCCCGGGCAGCGAGAGATCGTCCAGCGTCTCGCGCTCCTGGATCGCCTCCACCAGCCGGCGCAGCGCGTCGAGATGGATCTCCCCGTGCGTCCAGCCGTTCGCCCGCAGCACCTCGCTCACGGCCAGGATCGTGCCCGACGAGCCGCTGGCGCGGCTCCAGCCGAGCTCGCGGAAGGATTCGCGCAGGGAGGCGAGCTCGAGGGCCGCGGCGACCTGCGCCCGCTCGAAGTTCGCGCGGCTGAGCTTCCCGTTCTCGAAGAACTGCGCGGTGTATCCGACGCATCCCATGTAGAGGCTGTGCAGCGAGATCGGATCGAAGCGCTCGCCGATGATGCACTCGGTGCTGCCGCCGCCGATGTCGATCACGAAATGTCGCCCTTCGGTGTCGGAGCTCATGTGGGAGACGCCGAGGTAGATCAGGCGGGCCTCCTCGCGCCCGGCGATGATCTCGACCGGATGGCCCAGCGCCTTCTTGGCATGGGCGAGGAACTCCTCGCCGTTGTGCGCCATGCGCAGGGCGTTGGTGCCGACCGCGCGCACCGAGCGGCGCGGCATCCCGCGCAGGCGCTCGCCGAAGCGCTCCAGCGATTCGAGCGCGCGCCGCACGACGCGGTGCGTGAGCATGCGGTCGCGGGTCAGGCCGCCGGCCAGGCGTACGGGGTCGCGCAGACGATCCAGGATGTGAACACGGCCGTCCGCCTCGGCGCGCGCCACCACCATGTGGAAGCTGTTCGAGCCGAGGTCGACGCCCGCGACGACCTCTTCGCGCTCCCCGGCCTTCAGAGGACGCCGTCCCAGGCGCGCAGGATGGCGTCGTCGGGAACCCGCAGCGGCTGGCAGCGCCGTCCCAGCTCCATCGCCAGCCTGCGGTCCGCGCGGTAGGGGACCCAGCCGGGGAGATCCGGGTGGGAGGGGTCGCCGCTGCGCGCGAAGGCGAGCCAGGCGTCCATCACGCGATCCTGGAGCGCCGCGGCCTCGGGCCCGGAGCCGGCGAAGCGATCGCCGCCGGGCGTCCCGACCCCGCCCATCACGAACGGGACGTCGATCCCATGGCAGGCCCCGAGCGCGCCGCCGAACAGGGCCGCTTCCCAGGTGAAGAGGTACAGGAACGCGCGTCCCCCGCAGGCCTCCTGGGCCTCGGCCAGCCGCACGGCCGGCACGCCGAAGACGCGGTCCCGCTCGATCTCGCAGAAGAGCTCGAAGGGCTTCGCGCCCGGGCCCAGCAGCGCGCGGTAGGCCTCGGCGATCGCCTCGCCGTGGCCGGGCGCGCGCAGCTCGAGGCGCGCGCGCAGGCCCGCTTCGTCGAGCTTCTGGGCTTGCGGATCCATGAACGAGAAGAGCCGCCACTCGTCGCGCGTGTAGCCCGCGATCACCGCGATCTCGCGCGAGAGCCCGCCGCGGATCGCGTCGATCGGCGGCTCGGGCAGCGTGCGCCCGTCGACCACCGGGCGGAACGCGAGCATTCCGTCGACCTGGGTGCGCAGGGCGCAGCGCGCCTGCGCGTCCAGGATCGCCTCGACCGGCGCGCGTCTCAGGCCCGCGCCGTCGCCGGGCGCGAGGCCCAGCTCTTCGAACAGCAGGCTCGCCACCCGCGTCGCGGCCTGCGCGTCGTTCGCCGAGTGCGCGGCTCCGCTCTGCGCGATCGCCTTCTGGAACAGCCCGTGGGCCGCCGGCATGCCGAGCAGCGATCCCACGCTCATGCCGCCCGCCGACTCTCCGAAGATCGTGACGCTGCCGGGATCGCCGCCGAAGGCGGCGATGTTGTCGCGCACCCAGACGAGCGCGGCGACCTGATCGAGCAGCCCCGCGTTCGCGGCGCCGTCGAAGTCCTCGCCCGCCAGTTCGGCTGAGTGCAGGAAGCCGAGCGCGCCGAGCCGGTAGTTCACCGTCACCAGGACGGCGTCTGCGCGCCGCACCAGCGGCCGCACGTCGTAGAGCGCCTGCGAGCCCGAGCCGATCGTGAAGGCGCCGCCGTGGATCCAGACCAGCACCGGCCGCTTCGAGCCCCCGGCGGCGGGCGCGAAGACGTTCAGGTAGAGGCAGTCCTCGCTCTGGGCGCCGACGTCCATCCCGGGCAGGAAGTCGATCTGGAGCTTGGTCTGCGGCGCCGACGGCCCGAAGGCGGAGGCGTCGCGGACGCCCGCCCACGGCTCGGGCGGGTCGGGCCGGCGGAAACGCCGCGGCCCCACCGGGGGCCGCGCGAAGGGGATGCCGCGGAAGACGCGGATCCCGTCCTCCTCCACGCCCTGCAAGGCGCCCTGCCGCGTCTCGACCCGCGGGCTCATCCGCTTCCTCTTCTTTTCATGCCGGCCCGATCGTATACCGCATCGATCACGCGCATGTTGAGGGTCGCGTCGCGCGCGTCCGTGGACATACGCGGCCCTCCGGCGACGTGCGCGGCGAAGGCGCGCAGCTGATGGGTATAGGTGGCGTCGCCCGGCACGCTCTCGCTGCGGGTCTTGCCGTCCTTGCGCACGCGCAGGCGGTGGAACAGGTGGGGGACGACGGGATTCAGCACGTCGAGCTCCCCCCGGCTTCCGATCACGCGCGCGCGCACCGCCAGCAGCCGGGTGGAGAAGAGCGAGCACTCGACGCGGCCGCTGCGCCCATCCGGGAAGAGCAGCTCGGCGCGCATCCAGCGGTCGACGTCGGGCGAGGAGCGCCGGACGTCCGCGGCCACCACGGTCGGCTCGGCCTCGGCCAGGAACCGCACCAGGTTGATCGCGTAGCAGCCGGTGTCCATGGTGGCGCCGCCGCCCAAGGCGAACCTGTAGCGGATGTCGCCGGGGATCGGGAGCGGGATGCACATGCTCGCCTCGACGCGGCGCACCTCTCCGAGCACGCCGGAGCGCACCACCTCGCGCATGCGCGCCGCGAGCGGGTGGTAGCGCCAGTGAAAGGCCTCGACGAGCACGCGGCCGCTCGCCTCGGCCGCCTCCGCCATCCGCTCCGCTTCGGCGGCGTTCGAGGCGATCGGCTTCTCGCAGAGCACGTGCTTGCCGGCTCGCAGGGCGCGCAGCGTCCATTCGCAGTGGAGCGAGTTCGGGAGCGGATTGTAGATGGCGTCGAGGTCGGGATCCTCGACCAGCGCCTGGTAGCCCGCGCAGACCCTCGGGACGTGGTGCTTTTCCGCGAAGGCGCGGGCGCGCGCCGGATCGCGCGCCGCCACCGCCGCGACCTGCACCTCGGGCACCCAGCGCGCCGGCCGGGTCAGCGCCATCGGCGCGATCCGGGCGGCGCCCAGGATTCCGATCCGCAGCGGAGTGGGGGCGCTCATGGGGCGGTCATACTGAACCTCGCAGCCGCGCGCGGCAAGCCCGAGTCTGTGGTTGACAGGCGCGCGCGGCCGGCGTAGTTCCGGCGGACGCGCGCACGAGGGAGGACGGGATGCCGAAGCGATTCGAGGGAAGGGTGGCGCTCGTGACGGGCGCGGCGTCGGGGATTGGAGCGGCCACCGCCCGCAGGCTGCACGCCGAGGGCGCGCGGCTGGTGCTGGGCGACCTCCAGGCCGAGCCGCTCGCCGCGCTCGCCAAAGAGCTGGACGCGAGCGGACAGACCGTCTTCACGCGCGGTCTCGACGTCGCCGATCGCGCCCAGGTCGACTCCTTCGTGGACGCCGGCGCCGGGCGGTTCGGACGCCTCGACGTGATCTTCAACAACGCCGGAATCGGCGCCTACGGTCTCACACCCGATCTCGACCCCGAGGTGTGGAAGCGCGTGATCGAGGTCGATCTCCACTCCGTCTTCTACGGCTGCCGCGCGGGGATCCCGCATCTCCGGCGCGCCGGCGGCGGAGCCATCGTGAACACGGCCTCGATCTCGGGCACGGCGGGCGATTACGGCCTCGCCGCCTACAACGCCGCCAAGGGCGCCGTGCTCAACTACACGCGCACGCTCGCCATCGACCACGCCCGCGAAGGCATCCGCGTGAACTCGGTCTGCCCGGGGCCGATCGCCACCCCGCTCGCGGGGCCCCTGCTCGCGAACCCGGAGATCGCGCGCGAGTACCGCGAGCGGATCCCGATGGGCCGGGTGGGAACCGCCGAGGAGGTGGCGTCGGTGGTCGCCTTCCTCGCCTCGGACGACGCCGCCTACGTGACGGGCGCCGCCATCATCGTGGATGGCGGCCTCACCGCGGCGACCGGCCAGCCCAACTTCACCAGGATCTTCCAGGGCGGCTGAAGGTCCGGGGACCGCAACCCCCGCCGCCTGTGCAATCATGCCGGGCGCGCGCCGGGGAACCCCTGGAAAGGGAGGCGATGTCGCTGGAAGGCTTCTCCGCGTTCCCGTTCGAAGCGGACGGCACCACGCACACGGTCCACACGCGCGGAAGCGGCCCCGGCGTGGTGGTGATCCACGAGATCCCCGGCATCACGCCGCCGGTCGCGAGCTTCGCGACGCGCGTCGCGGAGGCGGGCTTCCGCGTCTACCTGCCCCAGCTCTTCGGCACGCCGGGCAAGCCCTATTCGCTCTCCTACGTGCTCTCGCAGGCGGCGCGTGTCTGCGTGAGCCGCGAGTTCTCGGTGCTCGCCCGCCGGGAATCGAGCCCGATCACACACTGGCTTCGCGCGCTCTGCCGGCATGCGCACGCGGAGTGCGGCGGGCCCGGCGTGGGCGCGCTCGGCATGTGCCTGACCGGGAACTTCGCGCTGGCGCTGATGGTCGACGAATCGGTGATGGCGCCCGTGCTCTCGCAGCCCTCCCTCCCCTTCGGCGTCTCCGCCTCGCATCGCGCGGGCCTGCACCTCTCGGACGCAGACCTCGAGAAGGTCAAGCAGCGCGTGAAGGGAGGCTGCCCGCTGCTCGGCATGCGCTTCACGGGCGATCCCCTCTGCCCGCCCGAGCGGTTCGAGACGCTGCGGCGCGAGCTCGGCTCCGGCTTCGAGGCCATCGAGATCGATTCGAGCCCCGGCAACCGCTTCGGGATCAAGCGGCTCGCGCACTCCGTGGTGACGGAGGACCTGGTCGACCGCGAGGGGCACCCGACCCGCGCGGCGCTCGACCGCGTGCTCGCGCTCTTCCACGAGAGGCTGCGGCCTTCATGAGGAGCGGCGCGGGCGAGGCCCCGAAGTGGTTCCAGGACGCGGTGGCGGCTCCCTGCGACGAGGGCTGGGCGGAGGTGCGCGGCTGCCGGGTCCACTACCTGAGATGGGGCGTCGCGGGGCGGCCGGGCGTGCTGCTCGTGCACGGCGGGGCGGCGCACGCGCACTGGTGGAGCTTCATCGCGCCGCTGCTCACGCGGGAGTGTCAGGTGGTGGCGATCGACCTCTCCGGCCACGGGGACAGCGGACGGCGCGAGGAGTACCCGCGCGACGTCTGGGCCGAGGAGGTGATGGCGGTCGCCGAGCACGCGGGCATCGTGGGCGCGCCGATCGTGGTGGGTCACAGCATGGGCGGCTTCGTCACGATCGCGGCCGCCGCGCGCTACGGCGACCGGCTGGCCGGCGCCGTGATCCTCGATTCGCCGGTGCGGCGGCCGAACCCCGAGGAAGAGGAGGGCGCGCGCGGCAAGGCCTTCCGCAATCCGAAGCTCTACCCCGACGAGAAGACGGCGCTCGCGCACTTCCGGCTGGTGCCCGACCAGCCCCACACGAACCCCTTCATCATCGACCACGTGGCGCGCCACTCGCTGCGCGAGGTCCCCGGCGGCTTCACCTGGAAGTTCGATCCCGAGGTCTTCCGGCGCGTCGCACCGCGCGCGATCCACGAGGTGCTGCCGGAGGTGCGCTGCCGGGTCGCGCTGTTCCGCGCCGAGCTCGGGCTGCTGACGCCCGACATCGGCGACTACATGTACGAGCTGCTCGACCGCAACGCGCCGGTGGTGGAGATTCCGAACGCGCATCACCACCTGATGCTCGACCAACCGCTCGCGCTGGTGACGGGGCTGCGCACGATCCTGGCCGACTGGGAGCACTCGGTTCCGAGGAAGCGCTGATGCGCTCGCCCCCGCCGTCGGCGGCTGCGCAGCGCGGGGTCCAGAGCTTCTACGTCGAGCTGCACGCGGATCCCGGCGCCAATCGGGTCTGCGCGGGAACATCCTGCCTGCTGGCAGGGGGCGGCGCCCTGCGCGGGCGCCGCGTGTACTGCCTCGGCTTCTGCGACCGCTCGCCGGCGGCGCTGCGGCCTGACGGCGCGGTGGCGCTCGGCTGTCGATCGGAGGCGGACCTCGCGCGCGCCGAAAAGGCGCCGCGCCTCCCCGACGTACGCGTCGCCGCGCGCGAGGCGGTGGTCCTCGCGCGCCTGCGCAGCGGCGATCACGCCGAGCTGGCGACGGCCCGCCGCGCCGGGGTCTACACGGAGTGGCTGCGCGCGCGCGAGCGGCCGGCGGAGGAGGCGCTGGCCGCGATCGAAGCGTCCGGCGAACAGGGGCGCGGCGGGGCCGGTTTTCCCACCGGCCGCAAATGGCGGGCCGCAGCCTCGGCGAGCGGCTCGCCGCGCTTTGCCGTCGCCAACGGCGACGAGGGCGACCCCGGCTCCTTCGTCGACCGCGCGCTGATGGAGCACGATCCGCACGCGGTGCTCGAGGGCCTCGCGCTGTGCGCGCACGCGATCGGCGCGCAGGAGGGCATCGTGTTCGTGCGCGGCGAGTACCCGCGCGCGGCGGACCAGCTCGAGCGCGCGGCGCGCGAAGCCGCCGGGCTGCTCGATCCCGTGCGCGTGCGCGTCGTGCGCGGGAAGGGCAGCTACGTCTGCGGCGAGGAGACCGCCCTGCTGAACGCGATCGAGGGACGCCGCGGCGAGGTGCGGCTGCGCCCGCCCCATCCGACGGAGCACGGGCTCTGGGGCCGCCCGACCGTCGTCAACAACGTCGAGACACTGGTCAACGTACCCTGGATCCTGGCGCGCGGGCCGCAGGCGTACCGCGCGCTCGGCACGCCCGGGAGCCCCGGCACCAAGGTGATCTGCCTGAACCACGGCTTTGCAAAGCCGGGGCTGCTCGAGGTCGAGTTCGGCACGCCCCTGCGGCGCGTGATCGAAGAGCACGCCGGTGGCGGGGCGGACGGACGCCGGCTCCGGGCCGTCGTCCTCGGCGGTCCCATGGGCAGCGTGCTCGGACCCGAGAGCTGGGACGTGCCGGTCGCCTACGGCCCCGGCTCGCGCCTGGGCCACGGCGGTCTGGTCGCGGTGCCCGAAGGCGCCGACGTCCCCGCGTTGGTGCGACACTGGCTGGAGTTCATGGCGCAGGAGTCCTGCGGCCGGTGCGCTCCCTGCGCGCTGGGATCGCGACGCGCGCTGGAGCTGCTGGGCGAGGAAGGGCCCCTGCGCGAGCTGCTCGGCCTGATCTCCGACACCAGTCTATGCGGCTTCGGACAGCTCCTGCCCGGCCCGGTGCTGGAGCTGCTGGCGCTGCGCGCGCAGGACGCTGGCGCGGTCCGATGAGCGCGCGCATCGACGGACGCAGCGTCGAAGTCCACGCGGGCGAGAGCATCCTCGCCGCCGCGCGGCGCGCGGGCAGCCAGATCCCGACGCTCTGCTGGAGCGCGGGCCTCGCGCCCGAGGGCGGCTGCCGGATCTGCCTGGTGGAGGAGGACGGCCGCCTGCTGGGCGCCTGCCACACGAGGATCGAAGACGGCATGCAGATCGTCACCGCCTCGCCGCGGCTGCACGCGCTGCGGCGCGGGCTGCTCGAGCTTCAGCTCGCGCAGCGGCCGGCCGGCGCGTTCCGGGCGGATCCGGCCGGCAGCGAGTTCGAGCGGCTCCTGCACGCGCATGGCCTCGCGCCGGGGCCCGCGACGGCGCCGCTCCCGCCGCCCGACGCCAGCCATCCGTTCCTGCGCTTCGATCGCAGCCGCTGCATCGTCTGCCGGCGCTGCCTGCACGCCTGCGACGAGATCCAGGGGCAGTTCGTGTACGGCGTCGAGGGGCGCGGCGGGGACGCAAGGCTCGTGTTCGGCGCCTCGGAGCGCTTCTCCGAGAGCGGCTGCGTCGCCTGCGGCGCCTGCGTCGACCGCTGCCCCACCGGCGCGCTCGCCGACGTCGACCGCGCCGCGATTGACACGCAAGAGCGTCGCATCCGCTCGACCTGCGGCTACTGCGGCGTGGGTTGTCAGGTCGAGATCCGCGTGGACGGCGAGCGCGTGCTCGCGATCGACGGCGCGCAGGACGCCTCCGTGAACCACGGCCACCTGTGCCTGAAGGGCCGCTACGCGCACGGCTGGCGGGGCTCCCCGGATCGCCTGACGCGCCCGCTGCTGCGCACCGGCGACCGCTTCGAGGCGGTCTCCTGGCAGGAGGCGGTGGGCTTCGCCGCCGGACGGCTGCGGGAGCTGCGCGAGCGGCACGGGCCGCAGGCGCTCGGCCTCCTCACCTCGTCGCGTTCGACCAACGAAGCCGCGTATCTGCTGCAAAAGCTCTTCCGCGCGGTGCTCGGCAGCAACAACGTCGATTGCTGCGCGCGCGTCTGCCACAGCAGCACGGCCGACGCGCTGCGCCTGGCCACCGGCGCCGGGGCCGCGAGCGCCTGCTACGACGACATCGAAGCCGCGCAGCGGATCGTGGTCGCCGGCGCGAACCCGACCGAGGCCCATCCCGTCGTCGGCACGCGCCTCAAGCAGGCCGCGCTGCGCGGCGCGGCGCTGCTGGTGATCGATCCGCGCCGGATCGAGCTGGCCGACTTCGCGACGCTGCACCTGGCGCCGCGCCCCGGGACGAACGTCCCGCTCTTCCAGGCGATCGCGCGGCGGCTGCGCGACACCGGCAGGCTCGATCGCGGCTACCTGAGCGCTCGCTGCGAAGACCCGGAGGCCTACCTGCGGAGTCTCGACGCCGTCTCGATCGAATCCGCCGCGCTCGCGACGGGCGTCCCGCGCGCGCAGATCGAACGCGCCGCGGATCTGCTCGCGGAGGGGCCTGCGCTCTTCGTGAGCGGCCTCGGGCTCTCCGAGCTGACCCAGGGCGTCGCGTCGGTGCTGGGGCTCGTGAATCTCGCGCTGCTCACCGGCAGCATCGGCCGCCGCGGCGCCGGCATGCTTCCGCTGCGCGGCCAGAACAACGTCCAGGGCAACGCCGACATGGGCGCCATGCCGGACTTCGCGACCGGCTACCAGCCGCTGGGCGACCCCGGGCTGCGCGCGCGGCTGCTGCGCGAGTGGGGAAGCGCGCCGCCGGCGACGCCGGGCCTGACGCTGCCCGAGATGCTGGCGGCGGCGCGCGCAGGCCGGCTCCGCGGCCTCTGGATCCAGGGCGAGGACGTGGCGCAGAGCGATCCCCACCAGATCGCGGTGCTCGAGGCGCTCGACCGCCTCGAGCTGCTGATCGTGCAGGAGATCTTCCCGACCGAGACCACCCGGCGCGCGCATCTGGTGCTGCCGTCGGCCGGGTGGCTCGAGCAGGAGGGAACCTTCACCAACGCGGAGCGGCGGATCCAACGGGTGCGAGCGGCGACGCGACCGCCGGGGGAGGCCCGGCCCGATCAGGAGGCCGCGCTGGACGTGGCGGCGGCGCTCGGGGCGGCCTGGGGGCGTCCGACACCGGCGCAGGTCATGGACGAGATCGCGCGGGTGGCGCCGCGCCTGTTCGGCGGCGTGAGCCATGCGCGCTTGCAACAGAACGGCCTGCAATGGCCCTGCCCCTCGGCGGATCACCCGGGCACGCCGGTCCTGCACGCCGAGAGTTTCATGCGCGGCAAGGCGCGACTGG
>DATBRV010000008.1:0-1789 GCA_036560145.1 Myxococcota bacterium | reverse complement strand
CGTTTTCCAGGGCAGCGAGGCGTAGCGGCGGTGCACGCTCTCCAGCCCGAGCGGCTTGCCCGGAACCGCGGCGGAGGCGGCGCCCACGTGGAAGATCTGGTGCGTGCTGCCGTCGAAGTCGACGTCGATGTCCTCCATCCGAGCCCGGGTCCCGCCTTCGAGCCCGGCGCCGGGCAGCGACACGAAGAAATCGTGCAGGGTGGCGGCGCGGTCGCGCGCGCGATAGACGAGCATGAAGCCGCCGCCGCCCGGCCCGGTGAGCGGGCTCTCGGTCACCCAGGACACGAACGCGGCGCCGATGCAAGCGTCGACCGCGTTGCCGCCCTCGCGCAGGATGGCGGCGCCGGCCTCGGCGGTCAGCGGATGCCCCGCTGCGATTGCGCCCTTCATGCTCATGAGGGTACGACACTGCGCAGGCGTTACCATCGCGCGCGATGAACCGCGCGCAGCCTCTAGCGCGCGAGGCGCTCCTCTCCGCGGGAGCGGCTGCAACCCTGGCCGCCCTCCTGGCCTGGCTCGGGCCGCCGGGGAGCGACCTCGCCGCCCACGCGTACCAGCGAAGCCTCTACGTCCAGGACGGCTTCGAGCTCTGGAACAACTTCTGGTACGCGGGGCGCTACAGCTTCGTCACCTACAGCGTGCTCTACTACCCGCTCGCGGCGCTGCTGGGGATCAAGCTGTTGGCGGTCGCGACGATCGCCACCGCGGCGCTCGCCTTCGCGGTCGTGCTGGGACGTGAGTGGGGCGCGACCGCACGCTGGTCGAGCCGCACCTTCGCCGTCGTGTGGGCCGGCGTCGTGCTCTCCGCCGCGTTCCCGTTCGCGCTCGGCATCGCGCTGGCTCTCCTGGCGCTGTGGGCGCTGCAAGCGGGGGCCCGCGCCCGGTTCGGCCTGCTCGCCGTCCTGACGCTCGGCGCCAGCCCGCTCGCGTTCCTGCTGCTCGCCCTGGTCGTCTTGGGCGTCGGGATCGCGAGCCGGACTCGCCTGCGGCTCTCGCTCGCCCCCGCGCTGACGCTGATCGGCGCGGGCGCTCTCGAAGTTGCGCTTTGGCGCGCCTTTCCGGGCGAAGGGCACTACCCGTTCCCGCCGATCCAGGCGGCCGCGGCGATCGGCTTCTGCGTGCTGGGGGTGATCGTGACCTGGCGCGTCGAGCAGGCTCGACTGCTCCGGATCCTGTTCGTCGTCTACCTGGGTGCGATCGCGGCCGCGTTCGTCGTTCCTTCCGCGCTCGGCGAGAACGTGTCGCGCCTCCGCTTCGTGGCGATCCCGCTGGTGGTGCTCGCACTGTCGCTCCGCGACTGGCGGCCCCGTCCGCTCGCGCTGGCCGCGCTCACGCTCGTGGTGGCCTGGAACGCCGCCCCGCTGGCGCAGAACTTCGCCCGGGGCCAGGGCGACCCCGCTGCGGCGGCGGGGTACTGGGAGCCTGCGATCGACTTCCTGCGCGAGAACCTCACGCCCGCCTACCGCGTCGAGGCCGTCGACACCGCCGGCCATTGGGCGGCGGTCTACCTGCCGCGCGCGGGAATCCCGCTGGCGCGCGGCTGGTACCGGCAGGACGACTTCCCGCAGAACCAGGTGCTGTACCGCCCGGAGCTCGGCGCGCGGAGCTATCTCAGGTGGCTGCGCGGTCTCGGCATTCGCTACGTCGTGCTGACCGAGGCGCCACAGGACTACAGCGCCCGCGCGGAGGCCGCGCTCCTGCGCAGAGGCCACGCGGGCCTCAAGGCGGTGCTGCGAACGCCACAGCTGACGGTCTTCGAGGTGCCGGCGCCGCACGCGATCGTGACGGG
>DATBRV010000007.1:0-6181 GCA_036560145.1 Myxococcota bacterium | reverse complement strand
CAGGATGTGCCGTTCGACATCGCCATGCTGGCGAACGTCCCGCTGCGAAGGCATTCCCGCGGCGGCTTCTTCGTCAAGATCCCGAAGGTCGCAGAGGTCCCTCCCTCTCGGCGCCGCGCCGGCGATCCCTGGTACGTCTGGTCATCGACACCGTCTGTGTCGATCCGGGTCGCCGGCCTCACACCGGTGCTGCGCGTCGGTTGGCAGCATGTTCGCGCGAGCGCTCATCGCGTCCACCGGCAATGCTGGGAGCTCACCGATCAGTTGACGGAGTCGCCGATCTCGACGTTCACTGGCGCACGGGTGGGTGACGCCCTCATCGACGCATTCCGGAGAGCGTGACCATGCGCATCGCGTTCGTACACGGCATCAACAACGAAAACAACACCCCGCAGAGCATCGAACAGACCTGGTGGACGGCTCTGTCCGATTCCTGGAACGCGCTCGGCATGGCGCAGAAGCCCAAGCCAACGATCAGCGTGGCCTATTACGGGGACATCCTGGCCGCGGGCAGCCAGGGCAACGCCGTCGAGATGGGACCGTCCCCCGTTTCGACCGGTCACGCGGTCGAGCTCCTGAAGGAGTATGCGCGAGCAGGCGGTGTCACACAGCAGGACCTGAACGCCGCGGCCGACGAAGCCGGTATTTCCCGGAAAGCGGTGGAGCAAGGCTTCCCACACGAAGGTTGGATCATCGATTTCGCCGGTCTCCTCGAGGGCATTCTTCCCAGCAAGGGCAAATTCATCGCCAGGCTGTTCCTCAGACAGGCGGTCGTCTACATCAACGACATCGCGTTGGCCGCCAAGATCGATCTGAAGGTCCGATCCCAGATCCTGGACGGGCAGCCCGATCCCACCATCGTGGTTGCGCATTCGTTGGGAACGGTCGTCGCGTACCGGGTCCTGGCTGCGCAGGCGCAGCAGTCCCGCAACGTTCCGCTCTTCGTGACGCTGGGCTCGCCGCTGAGCGTGATGATCTTCGCGCCCATCCTGCCCCCGAGAGGCTCGCTGCCGAAGCCGCCGATTGCCAAGTGGCTCAATGGCCGCCACCAGGACGATTTCGTGACGTTGGGCCGAGCGATTACCAAGGCGAGCATCGGCTTTGGCGGCGTCGTCGATGAAACCAAGATCGTCAACCCCGACGACGACAAGCATTCGATCGTCCGCTACCTCGCCAGCCCCCAGATCGCGCGGGCGATCCACGCCGCGCTGTAGCACGGCTGATCTGTTCGCGGATCATCCGATTCGTCACGCACGCAGGCGCAGCAGCCTTCCGTAGCTGAGGGCGCGCCAGAGCCATTCCACGGGGCCGAATCGGAAGTACGCGAGCCACCATCCGCTCGCGAGCACCTGGAGCGCATACACGGCGCACGAGATCGCGATGCCGACGGGAGGCTGGATCGCTCCGAGCTGCGCGAGCACGCACACCCCGATCAGCGACTGCATCAAATAATTTGTGAGCGAGAGCCGCCCCGCGGCGGCGAGCGGCGCGAGCGCGCGCTGCCAGCGTGGGCGCCCCAGCAGCGCGAGAAGTCCCCCCGCGTAGGCGAGCGCGAGTGCCGGCGCGGCGAGCGCGATCAGCCCCTCGGCCAGCACGGCGCTCCACGAGCCGACCGCGGCGCCCGAGCGATCGACCAGCGCCACGTAGGCGAGGCTGCCCGCGACTCCGAGCGCGGCGAGCAGCAGGAGATGGCGGCGCAGCGCGCGCAGGGGATCGCCCTCCCCTCCCCGGGCCCGGCCCGCCGCGAGCCCCAGCAGGAACATCGCGAAGGCGAACAAGGACTGGCGCGCGGGATAGCGGAGCTCCGCCAGGATCCCCGGCGCCGCCGCGCCCGCGGCCGTGACGGCGGCGAGCGCCAGCGTCGGCGTCGCCAGCACCAGCGCGGCGGCGCGCTCGAGGGCGCGCGTGGAGCGAGCGCGGAACAAGACGAGCAGGACGCCGAGCATGGCGTACGTCGAGAGGATGTCCCCCGACCAGAGGAACGCCTGGTGGAAGAGCCCGATCAGGAAGAGGATGGCCATCCGCCACAGGTGCAGCGCGACGAAGCCCGGGCCGGTGCGCCGCATCTGGAGCGCGATGCCGTACCCGAAGAGAAGCGCGAAGAGCGCGTAGACCTTGTGCTCGCAGAAGACCTGGATCAACCAGAGCGCGGCGTGATCCTCAAAGCCCGCGGCGGGGCGCGCGGCCATCTCCGCGTAGGTGGGCCGAAAGAAGTGCTGCGCGTTCTCGACGAAGACGCCGAGCAGCGCCGCGCCGCGCAGGACGTCGAGGCTCTCGAGGCGCGCGCCGGGATCCGTCGGCGAATCCGCGGGCCGCGGCGGGGCGCTCAGGTGGCGGCTCGGCGCTCAGCGCATCTCGATGACGAGCAGGTCGATCTGGGTCGCGCCATCGGCGGTGGCGACGCCGTAGGTCGCGGAGCGATCGCCCTTGTCGGCGAACAGCATGATCCCTTCCGGGGCGTCCACGCGGTTCGTCGACCAGCCCTTCGCGGCCAGCGCGTCGGCGAAGTAGTTGGCGACCTTGACGGGATCGTCCGAGGTGCTGAAGCCCACCACGATGCCCTCTTCGAAGGTCGGGCGCGCCTTCACGACGGTGGCGCCTGGATACTGCGGCACGTCGTCCGGGAAGTTCGCCGGCAGCTCGGTGATCCAGACGTCGTCGACCGGCGGGATCGCCGTGGGAGCGCCCGGCGCCGCGCCCGCGGGAGCCGCCGCCGATCCCGGCGCGGCCTCCGGCGTCTCGGACTTCTCCCCGCCGCAACCCAGCGCCAGGCACGAGCCGAGCGCGACCGAAATCCCGAATTGCCGAAGCGTGACGAGCCGCATGGACCCTCTCCTCCCGATTGGGGGGCCCAGCATAGCAGCCCCCCCGGCGCGGGCGCGCGCCGCGAAGCGCGCGGATCCGCTTGTCAGCCGATTAGAACGTGTTCTAGGATGGCGGTCCTGCTCACGAGGTACCGCCATGCCCCCCTCCGACGGCGAGGTCCGCTTTTCGGCGCCGCACGTAGTCGAATACGCCTATCGCCGCTCGGTCGGCGCCGTGCTCGGCAGGTTCTTCACGGGCCTGCGCGAGCGCAAGCTGATCGGCACGCGCACGCGCGCCGGCCGCGTGCTGGTTCCTCCCTGTGAATACGACCCCGATACCGGCGAGAGCGTGAGCGAGTTCGTCGACGTCGGCCCGGCCGGCGTGGTGACGAGCTGGGCCTGGGTGCAGGCGCCCTCCGCCAAGCACCCGCTCCCGCGTCCCTTCGCCTGGGCCTTGATAAGGCTTGACGGGGCCGACACGTCGATGCTGCACGCCGTCGACGCCGGCGCCGAGTCCGGGATGCGCACCGGCCTGCGCGTGAAGCCGCGCTGGCGGGCGCAGACGGTGGGCGAGATCCGGGACATCGAGTGCTTCGAGCCGGAGGCCGCGCGATGAGCGAAGTCGAGCCCGTCAAGAGCATCGTCACGCCGACCCGGCTCGAGTACGAGTACACGGCGGTCGGCGCGCAGGCGCGCTTCCTCGATCAGATCGCGCACGGCCGCATCATCGGCCAGCGCTGCCCGCAGTGCCGCAAGGTCTACGTGCCGGCGCGCGGCGCCTGCCCCCGCTGCGGCGTCCCCACCGCCGAGGAGGTGGAGGTCGCGGGCCGGGGCACCGTCACCACCTTCTGCGTGGTGCGCGTGCCGTCCGAGAACATCCACCTGAAGCTGCCCTTCGTGGCCGCCCACATCCTGCTCGACGGCGCCGACATCCCGTTCTTCGCGCTGGTGGGCGACTGCGACGCCAGCGAGGTCCGCATGGGCCTGCGCGTCGAAGCCGTCTGGGCCCCGCGCGAGGAGTGGGGGCCGACCTTCGCCAACATCCGACACTTCCGCCCGACCGGCGAGCCCGACGTCGATTACGAGAAGTTCAAGGAGCACCTCTGATGCGCGAGGTCGCCGTCGTCTCGTTTGCGCAGACGCCGTACGTGCGGCGCGAGCGCGGCAAGAGCGAAGTCGAGATGCTGATGCCGGTGATCGCGCAGGCGATCGAGCGCTCCGGCATCCCGAAGGCCAAGATCGGCTTCACCTGCTCGGGCAGCTCCGACTACATCGCCGGCCAGGCCTTCGCCTTCGTGGGCGCCGTCGATGCCCTCGGCGCCTGGCCGCCGATCTCCGAATCCCACGTCGAGATGGACGGCGCCTGGGCCCTCTACGAGGCCTGGATCAAGATCCAGTGCGGGCACGCGGATTCGGCGCTGGTCTTCGCCTTCGGGCGCGCCTCGATGGGAACGCTTCCCGAGACGCTCACCATGCAGCTCGACCCCTACACGCTAGCGCCGTTGGGCGCGGATGCCGTCAGCCTCGCCGCGCTCCAGGCGCGCGCGATGCTGGACGCGAAGCTGTGCACGGAGCGGCAGATGGCGGAGGTGGCGGTGCGCTCGCGGCGCGACGCCAAGCGCAACCCCTTCGCGCAGCTCAAGGGCGACTTCGAGGTCGAGAAGATCCTGGCGGAGCCCTACCTGATCTCCCCGCTGCGCAAACACGATTGCCCCCCGATCACGGACGGCGTCGCCGCGATCGTGATCGCGGCCGCCGACGTGGCGCGCCGGGTCTGCAAGCGGCCGGCCTGGATCCGCGGCATCGACCACCGGATCGAGCCGCACCAGCCGGGGTACCGGGATCTCACGGCCTCGCCCTCGACGAAGCTGGCGGGAGAGAAGGCCGGCGCGGCTGGGAAGCCGCTCGATCTCGCGGAGCTGCACGCGCCCTTCACGCACCAGGAGCTGATCCTGCGCCGCGCGCTCGCGCTGCCGGCGTCGGTGGCGATCAATCCCTCCGGCGGTCCGCTGGCCGCGAACCCGATGATGGCGGCGGGCCTGGCGCGGATCGGCGAGGCCGCGAAGCCCATCCTCGAGGGCCAGGCCCGGCGCGCGCTCGCGCACGCCACCCAGGGGCACTGTCTGCAACAGAATCTCGTGTGCGTGCTGGAGGGCGAGTGATGGCGGAGGCCTGCGCGGTGATCGGCGTCGGTCAGACACAGCACGACACCAAGAGAATCGACGTGTCGCAGGTGGGCCTCGTGCGGGAGGCGGCCGTGCGCGCGCTGGAGGACGCCGAACTCGACTGGAAGGACATCGACGCCGTCGTGATCGGCAAGGCCCCCGACCTCTTCGAGGGCGTGATGATGCCCGAGCTGTTCCTGGCCGAAGCGCTCGGCGGCGCCGGCAAGCCAATGCTGCGGGTCCACACGGCCGGCAGCGTGGGCGGCACGACGGCGATCGTGGCGGCGAGCCTGGTGCAGGCGGGCGTCCACGAGCGCGTGCTGACCGTCGCCTACGAGAAGCAGAGCGAGAGCAACGCGATGTGGGCGCTCTCGATCCGGGTGCCGTTCCAGCAGGGCGTCGTGGCGGGCGCCGGCGGCTACTTCGCGCCGCTGATCCGCGCCTACATCCGGCGCGCGAACGCACCCGAGGACACCGGCATCCGGGTGGCGCTGAAAGACCGCTTGAACGCGCTCAAGAATCCCTACGCGCACGTCAAGCATCCCGGCATCACCTTCGAGCAGGTCGAAAAATCCCCGATGCTCTGGGATCCGATCCGCTACCTCGAGACCTGCCCGTCCTCGGACGGCGCCTGCGCGATGGTGCTCTCGAGCGCGAAGGCCGCGAAGCGCGCGCCGCGCAAGCCCGCCTGGGTGCACGCCACCGCCATGCGCACGGAGCCCACCATGTTCGCCGGCCGCGATCAGGTGAATCCGCAGGCCGGCAAGGACTGCGCGAAGGAGCTCTACCAGAAGGCGGGGATCACGAAGCCGCGGGAAGAGATCGACTGCGCCGAGATCTACGTGCCCTTCAGCTGGTTCGAGCCGATGTGGATGGAGAACCTGGGCTTCGCGCCCGAGGGCCAGGGCTGGAAGATGACCTACGAGGGCGCCACGGCGCTCGACGGCGATCTGCCGGTCAACATGTCGGGCGGCGTGCTCTCGTCGAATCCGATCGGCGCGTCGGGCATGGTGCGCTTCGGCGAAGTCGCGCAACAAGTGCGCAGCCGCGCCGGCGACTACCAGGTCGAGTTGAAGAACGGCCGCGCGCTCGGCCACGCCTACGGCGGCGGCTCGCAGTACTTCTCGATGTGGATCGTCGGGAGCCAGCCTCTCTAGCTATTCGCCGCGGAACACCGGCGTGCGTTTCTCGGCGAAGGCGCGCGGGCCTTCC
>DATBRV010000006.1:0-26976 GCA_036560145.1 Myxococcota bacterium | reverse complement strand
AAGCGGCGCTCGATCAACACCACGCCCGAGAGCCTCGATCTCCAGACCTCGCTGCGCGACATGCTGAGTCGCGGCGCCGATGCGGTCGTGATGGAGGTATCCTCGCACGGCCTCCAGCTCGGCCGCGTCGATGGCTGCACGTTCAGGGTAGGCGCCTTCACGAACCTGACCCAGGATCACCTGGACTTCCACGGCACGATGGCGGCCTACCGCGACGCGAAGGCCCTGCTCTTCACGCGCTACCTGGCAAAGGACGGGATGGCGGTGGTGAACGTGGACGATGCTTCCGGCCCCGAGCTCGCGCTGGCGGCCAGGCGCGCCGGCGCGACCGTGATCCGCGTCTCGCGCAGCGCCGAGGCCGAGGTGCGGCTGGAAAGCGCCGAGGTCGGCATGGGGGGCACGCGCGCACGCGTCGCGCTTCCGGGGGCGATGCTCGAGCTGGCCGTGCCCCTGCTGGGCGACTTCAACCTCGAGAACGTGCTGGTCGCCTGCGGCGTCGCCTTCGCGCTCGGGATCGCGCCCGAGGTGATCGAGGCCGGTGTCGCGGGGTGCCCGCAGGTGCCCGGACGCGTCGAGCGCGTCGCGGCGGGCGAAGGCGCGCAGCCGACAGTGCTGGTCGACTACGCGCACACGCCAGACGCCGTCGACAAGCTGCTGCGCACGCTGCGGCCGCTCACGCCGGGCCGGCTGATCACCGTGTTCGGCTGTGGCGGCGACCGCGACCGCGCCAAGCGCTCGCTGATGGCCGAGGCGGTCGCGCGCTGGAGCGACCTCGCGGTGGCGACCAGCGACAATCCCCGTAGCGAGGACCCGCGCGCGATCCTGGCCGACGTCGAGCGCGGGCTCGGGAAGCTCGATCGCGCCGAGCCCGAGGCGCTCAGCGCGGCGGCCCGCGCCTACGCGGTGGTGATCGAACGCCGTGCGGCGATCGCGCTCGCGATCGGGCTCGCGCGCCCGGACGACACGGTCGTGCTGGCCGGCAAGGGCCACGAGGACTACCAGATCGTGGGGCGCGAGCGCCTGCCCTTCAGCGACCGCGACGAGGCCCGCCGGGCGCTCGCCCGGCGGGGCGCGCGATGAGCGCGCAGCTGCTCGCCGGCGAAGCCGCCGCCTGGATGGGCGGCCTGCTGCGACAGGGCAGCCCGGCCAGCGAGTTCACGGGCGTCTCGATCGACACGCGCACGCTCGCCGCCGGCGAGCTGTTCGTCGCGATCGCCGGCCCGAACCACGACGCGCACGGCTTCCTCGCGAAGGCCGCGGCCGCGGGCGCCGGCGGCCTGGCGATCCTGCGCGGGCGCGCGCTGCCCGCGGAGCTGAAGCCCGAGCTGCCCGTGATCGAGGTCGCCGACACCACGAAGGCGCTGGGGGCGCTGGCCGCCGGGCACCGCGCGCGCTTCCGCGGCCCGGTGGTCGCCATCACCGGCAGCAACGGCAAGACGACGACCAAGGAGATGTGCGCGGCAATCCTGGGTTGGGCGGCGCCCTGTCTCAAGACCCAGGGCAATCTCAACAACGAGTTCGGCGTGCCGCTCACGCTGCTGCGCCGGCGCGAGAGCGATCGCGCCCTGGTGGTCGAGATCGGCATGAACCACCGCGGCGAGATCGCGCCGCTCGCGGCGATCGCCAGGCCTACGGTAGGCGTCGTCACCAACGTGGGCAGCGCGCACGTCGAGCACCTGGGCTCGCGCGAGGCGATCGCGCTCGAGAAGGGCGACCTGCTGGCGGCCCTGCCCGCGGACGGCGCCGCGGTGATCCCCGCCGACGACGGCTTCGGGCTCGCGGGCCGCACGCGCGCCCGGATCGTGCGCTTCGGGCGCGGCGTCGACGCGGACGTGCGCGCGGAGGAGGTGCGCACCCTCGAGACGGGCGGCTTCGCCTTCCAGCTCGCGACCCCGGGCGGGAGCGTCGCGGCCCGCGTCGCCGGCCTCGGCGAGGCGACGCTCTCCAACGCGCTGGCCGCCGCCGCCGCCGCGCAGGCCGCGGGCGCGTCGCTGGAAGCGCTCGCCGCCGGCCTCGCGGGCTACCAGCCCGCGCACGGAAGGCTCGAGCGCATCGAGCTGGGCGACGGCATCGTGCTGCTCGACGACACCTACAACGCGAACCCGCAGTCGATGGAGATGGCGCTGCGCGTGCTCGCGGAGCGCCGCGGCCGCGGCCGCGGCCTCGCGGTGCTGGGCGAGATGGGGGAGCTCGGCGCCACCGCCGACCAGGCGCATCGCGACGTCGGACGGCTGGTGGGATCGCTCGGGATCGACCGGCTCTACGCGCTCGGCGCGTTTGCTTCGCGCTTCGCGGAGGGCGCTTCGGCGGCGGGCATGCCGGCCGAACGGATCGCGATCTGCCGCGATCACGACGAGCTCGCGGAGCGGGTCGCGCGCGAGCTGACGCCGCTCGACTGGGTTCTCGTCAAAGGCTCGCGCAGCGCACGCATGGAACGCGTCGTGGAACGACTCGCGGCGCGCGGGAAGGATTGAATGCTCTATCACCTGCTCTACCCGCTCGCCTCGGAATTCAGCGTCTTCAACGTCTTCCGCTACATCACCTTCCGCACCGGCGCGGCGACGCTGACGGCGCTCTTCCTCTCCTTCCTGGTGGGCCCCTCGCTGATCCGCTGGCTGGCGCGCATGCGCGTGGGCCAGCCGATCCGCGAGATCGGCCCCGCCCACCAGGCCAAGGCCGGCACGCCCACCATGGGCGGCCTCTTGATCCTGCTCTCCCTGATCGTCTCCGTGCTGCTCTGGTCGAACCTCGACAACCGCTTCGTGTGGACGGTGATGGGCGTGACGATCGGCTACGGCCTGCTCGGCTTCATCGACGACTACCGCAAGGTGAAGCAACGGCACAGCGGCGGGATCTCGGCCCGCATGAAGCTCTTCTGGCAGACGGCGCTCGCGCTCGCCGTCGCCACCGCGATCTACCACGACCCGGGCTTCGACGCGGAGCTGTCGGTGCCCTTCTTCAAGAACTTCACGCCGCACCTGGGCTGGCTCTATGTTCCGCTGGCCGCCTTCATCATCGTGGCGGCGAGCAACGCGGTGAACCTCACCGACGGTCTCGACGGCCTCGCGATCGGCCCCGTGATGATCGCGGCCGGCACCTTCCTGGTGCTCGCCTACGCCGCTGGACACGCGGTGATCTCCGAGTACCTCGCCATCAAGTTCGTCCCCGGCAGCGGCCACCTGGCAATCTTCTGTGGCGCCCTGATCGGCGGCGGGCTCGGCTTCCTGTGGTTCAACGCCTCTCCGGCGCAGCTCTTCATGGGCGACGTCGGCTCGCTCGCGCTGGGCGGCGCGCTCGGCACGATCGCCGTGCTCATCCGCCAGGAGTTCCTGCTCGCCGTGGTCGGCGGCGTGTTCGTGATCGAGACGCTTTCGGTGATGATCCAGGTGTTCTGGTTCAAGCTCACCGGCAAGCGGGTCTTCCTGATGGCGCCGATCCACCATCATTTCGAGAAGCTGGGCTGGCCCGAACAGAAGATCGTGGTCCGCTTCTGGATCGTCTCGGCGATCCTCGGGCTGGTGGCCCTCTCCTCGTTGAAGCTGCGCTGATGCTCGACCTCGCGGGAAAGCGCGTGCTGGTCCTCGGCCTCGGCATCTCGGGCCTGAGCGCCGCGCGCTTCTGCGCGCAGCGAGGCGCGAGCGTGCTGGCCGCAGACGAGCGCCCCGCGACGGCGATCGGCGGACTCGAGCAGCTGCCGAGCCAGGTGGAACGGCAGCTCGGCGCTCCCTTTCCGGACCCCGGCGCCTTCGATCTCGTGGTCCCCAGCCCGGGCGTCCCGCGCGAGCGCTACGCCCCGCGCGCGCGCCGGGCCTGGGGCGACCTCGAGCTCGCCTACCGCGCTCTCGAGGTCCCGATCGTCGCCATCACCGGGACCAACGGGAAGTCGACGACCACGCTGCTGGTGGAGGCGCTGCTGCGCGCCGCAGGCCTGCGCGCGCGCGCCGCCGGGAACCTCGGCGCTCCCGCGCTCGGTCTGGTCGGCGAGCCGCTCGACTTCGCGGTGCTCGAAGTCTCCTCCTTCCAGCTGGAGGCGGTCGAGGATTTCCGCCCGCGCGTGGCGGTGGTGCTGAACGCGACGCCCGATCACCTCGACCGGCATGGGAGCTTCGAGGCCTATCTCGCGGCCAAGGCGCGCCTGCTCGCGCAGCAGGGCCCCGAGGACACGGCCGTGCTCAACTTCGACGATCCCGCGGTGCGGGGGCTCGCCGAGCACACGCGCGCGCGCGTGGTGCCCTTCCGCACCCAGGGCAAGCTCGAGCACGGCGCCTGGTACGAGGCCGGCTGCGTGGTGCTCGCCGATCCGGGCGGCGCGCGCGAGCGCCATTCGCTCTCGGCCCTGCGCCTGCCGGGCGTGCACAACCGCGAGAACGCCGTCGCCGCGCTGGCGGCGGTGGTCGCCGCGGGAGCGTCGGCGCGCCGAGCGGTCGCGGCCTTCGCCACGTTCGAAGGGCTCCCGCACCGGATGCAGACGGTGGCGTGCACGGGGGGCGTCGAGTGGGTGAACGACTCGAAGGCGACCAACCCGGGCGCCGCGCTGCGCTCGCTGCGCTCCTACGAGACGCCGCTGGTCTGGATCGCCGGGGGGCGCGACAAGGGGCTCGATTTCCGCGAGCTGGCGGGCGCGGCGCAGGGACGCGTACGCGCGGCGGTGTTGATCGGCGAGGCGGCGGGCAAGCTCGAGGCGGCGCTCGCGGGGCGCGTGCCGGTGCACGACGCCGGCACGCTGGAGCGCGCGGTGGGTCTCGCGGCGCAGCTCGCGAAGCCGGGCGACGTGGTGCTGCTGGCGCCCGCCTGCGCCAGCTTCGACCAGTTCCGGGGCTTCGAGGACCGGGGGGATCGATTCCGCGCGGCGGTCGCCGCGCTCGGGGGGGAGGCGCGATGAAGCGGCGTGCAGGAGTCCGGGCTTTCCGCCGGCGGGGACCGGCCGCGCGGCGCACGGGCGGGCCGGGAGCCTCCGAACGCCGCGCCCTCGCCACCCGTCACTACCGGCCGGTCACGGCCTCCGCGGCGCCGGCCACGCGCGGCCCGCTGGACGGCGGCGTGATCCTCCCCGCGGCGATCCTGGTCTCGCTCGGCGTCGTGATGGTCTACAGCACCACCGCGCCGCTCGCGATCGGGCGCGCGCTCCCGCCCCACTTCGTCCGGCACCTGTGCGTGGCGGCGCTCGCGGTCGGGATCGCGGCGCTCGCCATGCGCGTGCCGCTCGTGCTCTGGCGCCGGGCCGCGCTCCCGCTCTGGGGCTTCTCGCTGCTGCTGCTGCTCCTCACGCTGCTGGTGGGCGATTCCGCGGGCGGCGCGCAGCGCTGGCTGCGGGTGCCGCACGCCGGCATCGCCTTCCAGCCCGTCGAGCTCGCCAAGTTCGCCACCCTGCTGGCGGTCGCGAGCGCGCTCGCGCCGCTCTCGGAGCGCGCGATGGCGGGCTGGCAGCCGGTGCGCGCGGCGCTCCTGTTCACGCTCCCGGTGGTCGCCCCGCTGCTCTTCCAGCCGGACTTCGGCAACGCGCTCGTGTTGATCGCGCTGGTCGGCGTGCTGCTCTTCTGCGCCGGCATCCCGCTGCGGGTGCTGGCCGCGCCCGCGCTGGTCTCGATCGCCGGCGCGGCGCTCTACGTCGCGCTGCGCCCCTACGCACTGGCGCGCGTGCGCGGCTTCCTGGATCCCTGGCGATTCGCGCAGGCCGAGGGCTTCCAGCTGGTGCAGTCCTTCGTCGCGTTCGGGCGCGGGGAGCTGCTTGGCGTGGGCCTGGGCGACGGCCGCCAGAAGCTCTTCTACCTGCCCGAGGCGCACACCGATTTCATCCTCTCCGTGGTGGCGGAGGAACTCGGGCTGGCCGGCGTGCTGCTGGTGCTGGGCGCCTTCGCGGCCTTCCTGGTGGCCGGCGCACGCATCGCGCGCCGGGCGCGCGACCCCTTCGCGCTGCTCACGGCCTTCGGCATGACCGCGCTCGTCGCGCTGCCGGCGATCGTCAACTCGGCGGTCGTGATGGGGCTCGCGCCGACCAAGGGCTTCACCCTGCCCTTCCTCTCGTACGGCGGAAACTCGCTGCTGGTCTGCGCGCTGGCGGTGGGCATCCTGCTGCGCCTCGGCGCGTGCGAGGCGGCGCCGGAGCCCCAGCGGATCGGGGCGGCCGCGCCGCGCCAGCGGGCCTCGGGATGACGGCGGGGCAGAAGCTGCGCTGGGTGGTCGCCGGGGGTGGCACCGGCGGGCACGTGACGCCGGCGCTGGCCCTGGCCGAACGGATCGCCGCGCGCGGCGACGAGGTGCTGTTGCTGGGAACCGAGCGCGGCCTCGAAAAGCGCCTGGTGCCCGAGGCGGGCTTCGAGCTGCTCACGCTTCCCGCGCGCCAGCTGATGGGAAAGGGGATGGCGAGCCGGCTCGCCGCCGCTCCGGCGCTCGCCATGGCCTGCGCCTCGGCGTGGCGGATGCTCGGCCGCCGCCGCGTGGATCTGGTGATCTCGGTCGGCGGCTACGCCTCGGTGCCGGCGGTGGTGGCCGCCGCCGCCCGCCGCCTGCCGATCGCGGTGGTGGAGCCCAACGCGGTCCCCGGACGCGCCAACCGCGCCGCCTCCCGTCTGGCCGCGCGAATCTTCGTGCAGTTCGAAGAAGCGGCCGCCGCGATCGCGGCCAGCGGAGGCGGCGGGCGGGTGCGCACCGCCGGCATCCCGCTCCGCGCGGCGCTGATCTCGGCCTTCGCCGCCGCACCCCCGCGCCGCGCCGCCGCCCCGCCCTGGCGACTGCTGGTCTTCGGGGGCAGCCAGGGGGCGACCCAGCTCAACGACGCCATGCTCGAAGCCATCCCGGCGCTCGCCGGGATCCCGCTCGAGATCTTCCACCAGACCGGCGCAGCCGACCGTGATCGCGTGGCGGCCGGCTACGCCCGGGCCGGCGTGCGGGCCGAGGTGGCGACCTTCGAGCCCGAGATGCCCCGGCGCTACCGCTGGGCCGACGTCGCCCTGTGTCGAGCCGGAGCCCTCACGGTCGCGGAGCTGTGCCTGGCGGCGCTACCGTCCGTGCTGGTCCCCTACCCCCACGCCGCGGACGATCATCAGCGGGCGAACGCCCGGGCCCTGGCCCGGGTCGGCGCAGCGCGCGTGCTCGAGCCCGCGACGCTCTCGGGAACGCAGATGGCCGGCGTGCTGCGCGAGCTGTTCGCCGGGCCGGGGGAGCTATCACGCATGAGCGCCGCCGCGGGCAAACGCGCGCAGCCGGACGCCGCCGAGCGGATCGTCGCGGAGTGCGCCGAGATCGCGCGCGCCCGGCGCCAGGGGAAGGCGGCATGAACCGCCGGATCAAGCACGTCCACTTCGTCGGCGCCGGCGGGATCGGCATGTGCGGCCTGGCCGAGCTGCTCCACAACCAGGGCTACCGCGTCACCGGCTCGGACCTGCGCTCGGGGCCGACCGTCGAGCGGCTGCGCTCGCTCGGCATCCCGGTCTCGATCGGGCACGCGCGCGGGCACGTCGGCGAGGCGGACGTGGTCGTCTACTCCTCCGCGGTGCGCGCGAGCAATCCCGAGCTGCTGGAAGCCGAGAGCCGCAAGATCCCCGTGATCCGGCGCGCCGAGATGCTGGCCGAGGTGATGCGGCTGAAGGAAGGCATCGCCGTGGCGGGCAGCCACGGCAAGACCACCACCACCTCCCTGATCGCGCACGTGCTCCAGCGCGCGGGCCTGGATCCCACCGCGGTGATCGGCGGGCGGATCCTCGAATCCGGCGCCGCGCACACCGGGGCGCGCCTGGGCGCGGGCCCGCTGCTGGTCGCCGAGGCGGACGAGAGCGACGGAAGCTTCCTGCGCCTCGCGCCCGTGATCGCGGTGGTCACCAACATCGATCCCGAGCACCTCGACCACTACGGAACCTTCCAGGCGCTCCAGGACGCCTTCACCGCCTTCGCCAACAGCATCCCCTTCTGGGGGCTCGCGGTGCTCTGCCTCGACCACCCGGGCGTGCAGTCGATCCTGCCGCGCATGAACCGCCGGATCAGCACCTACGGCTTCGCCTCGCAGGCCGACCTGTGCGCGACGCGGGTGCGCGCGGAGCGCGGCGGCACGCGCTTCTCGGTGCGCCTTCGCGGCGCCCCGCTCGGCTCGGTGCGGCTGCCCCTGCCCGGCCGGCACAACGTGCAGAACGCGCTCGCAACCTTGAGCGTGGCGCTCGAGCTCGAGGTGCCGTTCGAGGCCGCCGCCACCGCGCTCGAGAGCTTCGGCGGCATCGAGCGGCGCTTCGAGAGCAAGGGCGAGGCCGCCGGCGTGCGCGTGGTGGACGATTACGGCCACCATCCCGCCGAGATCCGGGCCACGCTCGCCGCGGCGCGCGAGGTGCACTCCGGGCGGATCGTGGTCGCCTTCCAGCCGCACCGCTACACGCGCACCCGGGATCTCTGGGACGAGTTCGTGGGCGCCTTCAACGACGCCGACGTGCTGGTGCTGACGGAGATCTACGCAGCGGGCGAGGACAAGCTGCTCGGCATCGAGGCCGCACCGCTGGCGGAGGCGGTGCGCGCGCACGGCCACCGCGACGTGCGCTTCGCTCCCGATCTCGACGGCGTGCTCGAAACCCTGCTGGCGCTGGCGGCGCCGGGCGATCTGGTGGTGACGCTCGGCGCCGGGAGCATCTCGACCCTGGGCGCCCGGCTGCTCGCGCGGCTGGCGGAGCGCGCCTCGTGATCGCGCGCGCCGCCCGCGCGGAGCTCGAGGAGGCTCTCGGCGATCGGATCCGCTTCGAAGCTCCGCTCGCGCGCTTCACGTCCCTGCGCGTGGGCGGGCCCGCGGACGCGCTGGCCACCCCGGACGGCCGCGCCGATCTGGCGCGCCTGCTCGCGATCTGCGCGCGCCACCGGCTGCCGCACCTGGTGCTGGGCGCCGGCTTCAACACGCTCGCGCTCGACGCCGGCGTGGAAGGCGTCGTGATCCAGCTCGGCCGTCTGCGCGGGCTCGAGGAGAGGCCGGGCGGGATGCTGCGCGCGGAGGCGGGCGTCTCGCACAACCAGCTGAGCAAGCTCTGCATCCGGCAGGGCTTCTCCGGCCTCGAGTTCGGCGCCGGGATTCCGGGGACGATCGGCGGATGGGTGGCGATGAACGCGGGCATCCCTTCCCGCGAGGTGCAGCACGTGGTGCGCGAGGTCGAGGTGATGGCGCCCACCGGCGGCGCGATCCGGCACCTGGAGCGCAGCGCGCTGCGCTTCGTCTATCGCGGGCTGCGCGGGCTGGCGCCCGGCAGCGTGATCCTCTCGGCCCTCTTCGCCGTGAGCTTCTCGACCCCCGCGCTGGTGAAGGCGGAGGTGGAGCGCCTGCTCGAGCGGCGCGCGCAGACCCAGCCGCTCGACGTGCCCTCCTTCGGCTCGGTCTTCAAGAATCCGCCGGGCGATCACGCCGGGCGCCTGATAGAACTCGTCGGGCTCAAGGGTCATCGCCATGGCGGGGCGCAGATCTCCCCGCTGCACGCGAACTTCATCACGAACCTGGGAGGCGCCACCGCCGCCGACGTGCTCGCGCTGATGCACGAAGCGCAGGCCCGCGTGTACGCCCAGACCGGCCGTCGCCTGGTCCCCGAGGTCAAGATGATCGGGAGGAAGGCCTGATGCGGCAGGGGCTGTGGGATCGGCGGCTGGGCGGCCGCGGCGAGCGGAAGTCCCCGCTCACCCGCTTTGGCGCTGCGGGGGGGACGCGGATCGCTCCCGCGCCGTCGCACGTCGAGCAGCCGCGCGGCGAGGCGACGGCCGGGCGGCGCGGCCCGCCTGCGGTGGCGCTGGTGCTGGCGGCCTCGTTCGCCGCGGGGCTCGGTGGCGGAAGCTCGGTCGCCGAGGCGGCCGCGAGCTGGCTCTCGGGGCAGGCGCCGCAGCTCGAGGCGATCGCGGTGCGCGGGGCGGGCCAGCTCGGCAGCGCCGAGATCGCCGCCGCGACCGGCGTGCCGCGGGGCGTCGACCTGCGCCGGGTCGACGCGGACGCGGTGGCCGCGCAGCTGGCGCGGCATCCGTGGATCGCGTCGGCGCGCGCGGTCGAGCTTCCGGCGGGCCGGCTGCTGGTCGACGTGGTGGAGCGGATCGCGGTGGCGACGGTCAGCGCCCCGGGCTCCGAGCAGTCGTTCGCGGTGGACGCCAACGGCGCGCCCTTTGCGCCGGCGGGCGGCGTCCCGACCGGCGAGCTGCCGCGCCTGGTGCAGGGCGCTCCCGTCGCGCTCGGGGAGGAGAGCCCGGAGCTCGCGGTCGCGGTGGATCTCGCCAGCCGGCTCGCGGCCCTCGGGCTGCCGCGATCGCTCGAGATCGGGATCGCCGCGCCGGACGACCCGACCGGGTTCTGGCTGCGCCTGGAAGGCTTCGCGCCGCGTGTCGTGCTCGGCCGCGACGATCTCGAGGCCCGGCTCGCCGCGCTCACGCGCGTGCTCGAAGCCGCCCCGCCGGAGGCGGCCGCGGCCGCCACGCTCGATCTTCGCTTCGCAGACCAGGTGGTGCTGCGGGGAACGCCGTCCGGGAATCCGGCGGCAGGTGCGACGGGGCCAGGCATGGCCGCGTCCGGGCCCGAGGCGTCCGGAGGACGCGTCGGCTCGAAAATCAGGGGGGTGAATCCGTGAGTCGTCAGGAGGAACTGATCGTCGGGCTCGACATCGGAACCACGAAGATCTGCGTGATCGTGGCCGACCGCACCGAGAATGGCATCGACGTGGTGGGCATCGGCACCCATCCCTCGCGCGGCCTGCGCAAGGGCGTGGTGGTCGACATCGACGCCACCGTCGACTCCATCAAACATGCCGTGGAAGAGGCGGAGCTGATGGCCGACTGCGAGATTACGTCGGTCTTCGCGGGCATCGCCGGCGGCCACATCCGCGGCTTCAACTCGCACGGCGTGGTGGCGGTCAAGGACCGCGAGGTCCGCGACGGCGACGTCAAGCGCGTGATCGACGCCGCCAAGGCGGTGGCGATCCCGATGGACCGCGAGGTGATCCACGTGATCCCGCAGGAGTTCATCATCGACGACCAGGACGGGATCCGCGAGCCGCTCGGCATGAGCGGCGTGCGCCTGGAAGCCAAGATCCACATCGTGACGGCGGCCGTGACCAGCGCCCAGAACATCGTGAAGTGCGCCAACAAAGCCGGGCTCAACGTGATCGACATCGTGCTCGAGCCCCTGGCCTCGGCCGAGGCCTGCCTGGCCGAGGACGAGCGCGAGCTCGGCGTCTGCCTGATTGACATGGGCGGGGGAACCACCGATCTCGCCGTCTTCGCGGACGGCGCCATCAAGCACACCTCCGTGCTGGGGCTCGGCGGCTATCACATCTCGAACGACATCGCGGTGGGGCTGCGCACGCCCTTCGAGGAGGCCGAGCGCATCAAGAAGAAGTTCGGGGTGGCGGCGGCGCGTTTCCTGACCAGCGACGACGTGATCAGCGTGCCTTCCGTGGGCGGGCGCCGCCCGCGCCAGGTCTCGCGCAAGATCCTGTGCGAGATCATCGAGCCGCGGGTGGACGAGATCCTCTCGCTGGCGCGGCAGACCCTCGTGAAGGCCGGGCTGGAGGACCGGATTCCCTCCGGTGTCGTGCTGACCGGGGGCTGCTCCGCGCTGGAGGGATTGCAGGAGCTGGCGGAGGAGATCTTCGAGGCCCCCGTCCGCCAGGGAATCCCGACCCGGATCGGCGGGCTCCAGGACGTGGTGCGCAGCCCCATGTACGCGACCGGGGTCGGGCTCACGCTGTTCGGCGCGGTCCAGACCCGCGGCGCCTCGCATACTCGCTTCCGGATCCGGGACGAGTCGATTTTTGGCCGCGTGAAGCAGCGGATGCGGGACTGGTTCTACGGGGATTTCGAGTAAAGAAAACCAGCGGGTTGACACAAATTCCATGACTTCCTGTAACATTCCAAGCGATTTCGACGTCGCTCGGGGGGGTTGACCATGTCGAAGCGATCACACCGTGATTCAGGCTCGGACCGCACCGGAGGCCATGGGGATCTGCTGCCGGGGCGCGCCGACCAGGCGCGCGAGCTGCTCGAGTTCGAGCGCTCGTCCCAGCTGCGGGCCTCCATCAAGGTGGTCGGGGTCGGGGGAGGCGGCGGCAACGCGCTCAACAACATGATCGAGTCGGGGCTGCGCGGCGTGGAGTTCGTGGCGGCCAACACCGACGCGCAGGCGCTGCACCACAACCTGGCCGGAATCAAGCTCCAGCTCGGGACCGAGATCACGCGGGGCCTCGGCTGCGGCGCGGATCCCGAGAAGGGACGCGGCTCGGCGCTCGAGGTGCGCGAACGGCTGCTCGAGCTGTTCCAGGGCACCGACATGGTCTTCGTGACCGCGGGCCTGGGGGGCGGCACGGGCACCGGCGCGGCGCCCATCGTCGCGGAGGTCGCCCGCGAATCGGGCGCGCTCACGGTCGGCGTCGTCACCAAGCCGTTCCTGTTCGAGGGCAAGGTGCGCGGCCGCCACGCCGAGCGCGGACTCGAGGAGCTGCACAAGGTGGTCGACACCGTGATCACGATCCCGAACCAGCGGCTGCTGGCGCTGGCGGGCAAGGGCACCGCCGTGCGCGATGCCTTCCGGCTGGCGGACGACGTGCTCTTCAACGCCGTGCGCGGCATCTCGGACCTGATCACGATCCACGGCCTGATCAACCTCGACTTCGCCGACGTGCGCACGATCATGAACGGCATGGGCGTGGCGCTGATGGGCACCGGCATGGCCCGCGGCGACGAGCGCGCGGTCGAAGCGGCACGCGCCGCCATCTCGAGCCCGCTGCTCGAGGATCTCTCGATCGACGGCGCCCACGGCGTGCTGATCAACATCACCGGCGGCCCGGATCTCACGCTCTACGAGGTGAACGAGGCCTCGACCCTGATCCAGGAGGCGGCGCACGAGGACGCGAACATCATCTTCGGCGCGGTGATCGACGAGAAGATGCCCGAGGGCGAGATGCGCGTGACCGTGATCGCGACCGGACTCGACGACGCCCGCATGCGGCGCGGGCGCGGCCACGATCTCGAGACGACGGACCGCAGCAACGTGACACAGCTGCGCCGCGAGGGCTCGCTCTTCGACCGCCTGCCGGCAGCCGAGCGCCCGATCCCGCGCCAGGAGCAGCGGACCGATCGGACCGAGCGCGCCCCGGCGCCGCCGCCGCGCGCGGAGCGATTGGACCGGGCCGACCGGCGCGCCCTCGAGCCGATCGAGAGCGAGCCGCTCGGCGCCCGCGCCGACATCATCTCTCCCTTCGAGGAGGATGAGCTCGACGTGCCGACCTTCCTGCGGCGCGGAGGGCAGTCCGAAGAGGACGAGCAGGAAGAGCCGGCGTTCCTGCGTCGATCGGCGGACTGACGGCCCCGAGGCGGCTCGGCCGAACCGATCAGGCCCGGAAGGCCGAGCGCCCCGCGTTCGCGCCGACGATGGCCCGCTGCCAGAAGCCGTGTGTGCCCTGCTCGCGCCACTCGCGCGCGGCCTCGACCAGGGCGCCCATCGCCGCGTTGTAGAAGGTGCTGCCGACGGAGATCCGCGCGACGCCGACCGACGCGAGCTCGGGAACGGTGGGTCCGTTCGGCATGCAGAGCACGTTCACCGGCGCGCCGACCGACTTCACCACGGTCTCGATCTCGCGCAGGTCGCTGAGGCCGGGCGCATAGAGCACGTCCGCGCCGGCGGCCTCGAAGGACTGGAGCCGGGCGATCGTGTCCTTCAGGTCGCGGATCCCGTGCAGGTAGTTCTCGCAGCGCGCGGTGAGCACGAAGCCGCCGGCGCGGGCGGCCAGGGCCGCGGCCTCGACGCGCGCCGTCGCGAGCTCGGGCGGATGCATCGGGGAGGCGGCCTCTCCCGTCGAGTCCTCGACCGAGGCGCCCGCGATCCCGGTCCTGGCGGCGAGCCGCAGCGTCTCGGCGACGCCCTCGGGCGCAATGGCGAAGCAGCGCTCGAGATCCGCGTTGACCGGAAGCGGCGTCGCGGCGGCGATCTCCCGCGCGTGGGCGAGCGCCTCGTCCCGCGTCACGCAGCCGTCGCGGCGGCCGAGCGTGCCGGCGTGGCCCCAGCTGGTGGTGGCGAGGGCCTCGAAGCCGAGCGACGCGAGCAGCCGGGCGGTGCCCGTGTCCCAGGCGTTCGCGAGCAGGAGCGGGCTGCCCTTGCGGTGCAGGGCGAGGAAGCGCTGGGCGAGATCGGTGAGGGTGGGGTTCGGCATGGCCGCAACGTAGCCGCGCCCCCCGGAGCCAATCCAGCGGTTCCCGGACGTGACCAATCCGCGCCCGCGGGGCCGGAATGCTTGCCGCGCTCGAGCGCCTCGGGCAGCATCGGCCGCCATGCAGGGGCCCCTGATCCTCCTGGCGCGCGACGGCGACGTCGTCACGCTCACCTTCAACGACCCCGCCCGTCTCAACGCCATGACCGAGGCGATGGGCGAGGCGTTCTCCGCAGCGATCGCCGAGCTGGCCGCCGATGCGAGCCTGCGCGCGGTGGTGCTCACCGGCGCCGGCCGCGCGTTCTCGGCCGGCGGCGACCTCGCCATGATCGAGGGGCGCGCCGCGCAGGGCGCCGCGAACGGCCCGCGCGGACGCGGCCAGATCCGCGACGGCATGCGCGCCTTCTACCAGCTCTTCCTCTCGGTGCGCGACCTCCCCTGCCCGGTGATCGCCGCCATCAACGGCGCCGCGATCGGCGCCGGCCTCTGCGTGGCGCTCGCCTGCGACGTCCGGATCGCCGCCAGCGAAGCCAAGCTCGGCCTCAACTTCACGCAGCTCGGCCTGCACCCGGGGATGGGGGCGACCTGGACCCTCCCGCGCCTGGTGGGCCCCGCGCGCGCCGCCGAGATCCTCTTCTCGAGCCGGGTTTTTTCAGGCAGCGAAGCCGCCGAGATCGGGCTCGTGAGCCGGGCCGTGGCGGCCGCCGAGGTGCTGCCGGCGGCGCGCGCGCTCGCCGCCGGGTTCGCCGCGGCGGCGCCGCTCGCCGTGCGCGGCGTGAAGCGCGCGCTGCGCCGCAGCGCCGAGGCGAGCCTCGAGGATCAGCTCAGCTTCGAGGCGCAGGAGCAGGCGGCGTGCTTCGAATCGAAGGACGTGCAGGAAGGGCTCGCCGCGGCGCGCGAGCGGCGCGCGGCGAAGTTCGAGGGGCGCTAGCGGCCGGTCCAGCGCCGCAGCCTGCGCTTCAGCCTTCGCACGCGGCGCCCCGCTGCCGATTCCTTTTCGCGCTTCACACCCGGAGCGAGCCTCAGCCAGGCCGCCTCGTCCGGAACGCGCTGGCGCCAGTCGCGCGTGATCGCCTGGGCCTTTTCGAGGCTCGTCACCTGCGGCACCGGCGAGGCGGGCTGCGCCAGGTGATCGAGCGCACGTCCCCAGATGGCCGACCAGAGCTGCGGATTCTGGAGCTCGCGATGCGGCTCGGAGCGGCTGCGGAGCAGGACGGTGGGCAGGTAGGGACGCCCTGCGGGCTGCCCCCGCGGCAGGTAACGGAAGTTGAAGACCCAGCGGACGTCGGACGCGCTCGCGTTCGGGGTGGCGCCGTGGAGCAGCCAGTTGTCGAAGAAGACCACGTCGCCCGGGCGGGCCACCAGCGCGACGCTTCGTTCGCCCAGGACTTCGGGCGCAGGAGTCGACGCCTGCCGCTCGCGGTGCGAGCCGGGGATCACCGACAGGGTGCCCCGCTCCCCGCCGGCCTCGGTCATGGGGATCCAGGCGACCACGACGCGGCTCTCGCGAGCGTCCGGGAGCGAGTACACGGCGTCCCGATGCCAGCTGGTCTGTCCCACGTGGAAGCTGTGATAGGGCCGTTGGGTCGGGTCGGGAAGGCCGAGCCGACTCGCCTGCTGACGGGAGAGCGCCACGTGCTCGCCCGCGAGCTTGAAGTTCAGGTGATAGAGCGGGGACGCGTCGATCTCGGGACCGAGGAGCGATTCCAGGGCGTCGAGCAACGGCCCGGCGCGCATCAGCCGGAAGAGCTCGGGGAGCTGGGCGCTCGGGAGATCGCCGCGACGACGGAACGTCTTGTCGAAGGCGCTCACGACGGGGTCGAGGTGCTCGGCCGCGTGTCCACCGCTCGCGCCTTGCATCAGGGCGAACCGCTCGCCGAGCGGCCGCTCGCGAAAATCCGGCGGCGCCGGGGCCCCGGCTTCCGCGAAATGGATCCAGGCGAGCGCCTCGATCAGATCCTGGTACGCGGCGTCGAGGGCGGCGATCTCCGCCTTCGGATCCAGCAGCCCGGGCGCCAGCAGGAAGCCCTGCTCCTCGAACTGCCTCCGCTGCGAAGCGTCGAGCACGCCTACCTCGCGGCCGCGATCGGCGCCGCGGACCGGGCCGGATTCTAGCGGCCGCTACGGGCCGGGTGTCGGGCGCCCTGCGCTACACAGGCGGGTGCGCTGCAAGCCGGGAGGTGTCTCGATGCGTCTGGGCCGGCTCGTCCCGCTCGCGGGCAACGCGCTGCTCGTGACGGCGAGCCTCGTCGCGAGCCTCGCCGCGGGAGAGGTCGCGCTCCGAATCCTCCACCCTTCGGCCCGGCAGCCCTTCCTGGTGGGGCAGTTCCTCGAGTCGGAGCGGGGAAAGTTCTGCGCCTACGATCCGCAGCTCGGGTGGATGGGAAAGCCCGGCATCGATGCCCCCTTCCACTATCTGGATTGCCAGCACCGGGTCCGCCAGAACCGGCACGGCTTTCGCGGCGCCGAATATGGCTTCGAGCGCAGCGACGAGCCGCGGATCGTGGTGCTGGGCGATTCATTCGTCTGGGGCTTCGGCGTCGAGGACGATCAGATCTTCACCAGCGTGCTCGAGCGTGAGAGCGATCCCCCCATCGAAGTCGTCAATCTGGGCGTCTCCGGCTACGGCACCGATCAGGAGCTGCTGCTCTGGCGCTCGCTGGGCCGGCGCTTCCGGCCGGACGGGGTCCTGCTCGTCGTATGCCCGTACACCGATTTGTGGGAGAACCTGTCCCCCGTCGCCTATGGATATCCCAAGCCGATCTTCCACTTCACGAAGCACGGCCATCGGATCGGCAACTACCCCGTGCCGGAGTCGCAGCCGGGCGCCTGGCAGCCCGGCCGGACCGGCTCCGAGGCGGCCGCCGCCGAGCTGGCGCAGCGGCCCCTGCTGGCGCGCCTCGCCACGCATTCCGCCCTGGTGAGCTCGGCCATCGTCGCGCTCGCGCGCTTCGAGGGGCCGCGCCGGCTGCTGGAGCGCCGGCGCATCATCCCCGCGCGCGACCATGCCATCTCCTGGGAGCCGCTCGCGCACCTCGAGCCGCCTCCCGCGGAGGCGGCGGCTCGCTGGGACACCCTCTTCCGCCTGATCGATCTGCTCCAGCAGGACGTGCAGGCGAGCGGCGCCGCGCTCGAGATCCTGATCGTGCCCTCGGTGATCCAGGTGTACCCGGATCTGTGGGAGAAGTTCGTGCGGGAGAACCCGCAGCCGGAGGGCGCGCGCTGGAACCGCGATGCCCCGAACCAGCGCATCGCGGCGTATGCCCGGGAGAAGGGCATTCCGGTCATCGATCCCCTGCCCACACTGCGGGAGGCGGCTCGGACCGATCTCTTCCTGTACTACGGATGGAACAGCCACTGGACCGCCGCCGGCCATCGTCTGGTGGCCGGGGAACTGCTGCGGGACATGGCCCTTCGCCACGGCGGGCCGCGATAGCGTTCGGGTAGGATCTGGGCAGCAAAGACCCCCTGCATGCGATTCCAACGCCTTCGTACACACCTGGCTGCTCCGCGGGCGCCCTACCTGGCAGCGCTGCTGTTCCAGCTCGCGTTCTTCGGCTGGATCAAGGACGACGCGTTCATCGAGTTCCGGTACGCCACCCATCTCGCGCACGGTCACGGCCTGGTGTTCAACGTCGGCGACGCGCCGGTCGAGGGATTCACGAGCTTCCTGTATACCGCGGCGCTCGCGCTGCCGGCGCTGGCCGGCCTCGACCTGATCGTGTTCGCGAAGCTGGCGGGCGCGGCCGCCGCGTTCGGGATGCTCCATTTCATCGGGCAATTGGTCCGGCGCGCCGGCGGAGACCAGGCCTCGGCGACGCGTGCGCAGTGGTTCGCCGCGACCAGCCCGGTGGTGATCGTATGGGCGCAATCGGGGATGGAGGGTCCCTTCGCCGCGCTGCTGGTGGCGATCGTGGCGGCGGAGGTCGCGCGTGGAACGCCCCGAGCGTGGCTGGTGGCGCTGGCGGTGTGCGGCGTCGCGGTCGGCGTGCGGCCCGAGCTGCATCTGGTCGCCGGGCTGGTCGCCGTCGCTGCGGTCTGGCGCGCCGCCCGGCAGCCCGCATTCCGGCCGCAGGTGGCGCTGGGGCTGGCCGTGTTGGCCGTGTCGGCGGGCGCGCTGATCGCGGTGCGCTGGCAGATGTTCGGGCATCTCGTGCCCAACACCGCGCTGGTCAAGCTCGCGACCTTCTCGTTGCCGCTGGGGCTGCTCACGCTCGGCACTACCTTCGCGATCGGGGCGACCGGCGCCCTGGTCGCCTTGAGCCTTCTGTGGGCGTGGGCGCGGCGGGACGCGGTCGCCTGGGTCGGCGCCGGCTCGCTGATCGGGTTCGCGCTCTACATCGTGCGCGTCACCCAGGACGACATGGGCATCGGACGCCTCTACGCACCGGTGCTGCCGCTCGCCTGCGCGCTCGCGGGGCTCGAACTCGCCCGCTGGACGCCGCAGCGGGCGCGGCAGATCGCCGCTGCCATCTGCCTGGTCGGCGTCGCCTTCATCGCCGGCAACCTGCGCCTCACGCTTCGCATGTACCAGGACGATCGATCCCAGATTCCGCTCGCGCGCGTCCTCGCCGAGCGCGGCCACGCCGGCGATCTGGTGATCGCGCAGGATCTCGGGCGGATTCCCTACCAGACGATGCAATTGCGGTTCGTCGATCCGATCGGGCTCGTCGATCGGCGCATCGCGATGCTGTTCCAACGCGAGCACGCGTCGCCGTTCGTGCGAGCGCTCTCCGAAGCCGGGCAGAAGGAGGCGCGCGACTACCTGCTCGGGCTCGAGCCGAAGTTCATCGTGCTGGTGGCCCTCGTCGTGGATCGGCGGGTGCGCCGCGATGTCGAACGACGCTTCCTGGCGGGCGACCACGAGGGGCCCCTGCTGCCGTACGTGCGCCACAACTCGTATCACTTCGGCCTCGACGTGGACGAGCGCTTCGCGCGCGACTATCGCTTCGTCGATGCCTGGCAGAGCAACCGCAGCTACTACATGCTGCTGTACGAAAGACGCTAGGCAGTGCGTTCGACGAGCGCCGGCTGGCTGCTCGCGGGATTGCTGGCGGCGGCCCCCGTCGCGCGGGCCGGTGACGACCCCTGCCGCGACTCCCGCTACGCTGGCGACCTCGCAACGCTCTTCGCCGCGCCCCGGGAGCTCGGCAGCGAGTGGGACAGCGTGCGCGAGAGCCCCTCGGATCCGGCCGAGGATCCGGACCTCGTCGCCTCGGGCGTGCTCGCGATGCGCAGCCTGCACTACACCCGCGCCCGGCCGGGAGGCTCCGAGGTGTGCAGCCTCGAGATCTGGAGCTTCGCGTCCGCCGCGGCCGCGCGGCGCTCGCGGGCGCAGATCGAGCAGCCCGCCTGGCGCGTCGCCCTGCGCGGAAACCTGCTGATGATGTCGCGCGGCGTGACCTACAGCCGGGCCGAAGGCTTCCGCCCGGGCCTGCTGCCGGAATGCCACCGGCTGGCCGACCTCACGGAAGCCCGCGCCGGCGAGCTGCTGGGCTGCTCGGCCGCGATCGACCCCGGCGGCCGCTAGAGCTTGATCTCGTAGTTCCGGTAGGTCTTGTAGATGCGGCCGCCGAACCGCTCGGTCGGCCCGCGCATGCGGTGATTGGTGGCCAGGATCAGGGACGCCTCGCACCCGACGAAGGTCGTCTCGAGGCCATGCTCCCAGATCTTCGCGTACAGGAGCGCCCCGAGCGGCAGGTGCTGGTACTCCTGCTTCACGCCGAGCATGAAGATCCGGAGCCGGTCGATCGTCCGCTTGCGCCGCAGGTAGTGCCACCAGCCGAAGGGGAGCAGGGAGCCGTTCATCTTCTTCACGACCTGGTTCAGATCCGGCAGGTTGATCGAGAGCGCCGCGGGCTTGCCGCCGATCTCGACGATGAAGCAGAGCTTCGGGTCGAGAATGCTCTTGAAGCCGTAGGCGAGATGCTCGAACTCCGCACGCTCCATCTTGACGTGGCCCCAGTTGTGCTCCCAGGCATCGTCGTAGATCGAATGGAGCAGCTCGACCTCGCGATCGAACCGCGAGAGGTCCAGATTCCGGACCTTCACCTCCGGGTGGCGAGAAAGGACGCGGTTGGCCAGCCGGATCACGTGGGGATCGATGTCCTGCCGGTTGAACCAGTAGGCGTACCAGTCCATGCGCGGCTCGAGGCCGAGCGCGAGGTAGTGGCGCTCGTACCAGCGCCCGTTGTGCGGGTTCGCGACCAGCGGGTCCGTATCGAAGCCGTCGACCAGCAGCGCGAATTCGTGGTTGCTGTTGAAGTTGAACGGGCCGAGCGCGCGGTCCATCCCCCGCCCGCGGAGCCAGGCCCGCGCCGCGTCGAAGAGCGCCTGCGAGACCGCCTCGTCGTCGCCGAACTCGAAGAACCCGAAGAAGCCCGCCCCCGGCTCCTCCCGCTGGTAGTTGTAGTCGACGGTCGCCGCGATGGTCCCGACGGGCTCCCCGTCGCGCGTGGCGATGAAGCATTGGACGTCTGCGACCCGGAAGTACGGATTCGCGCCCGGGTCGAGGAAACGCTTGCGCTCGAAGAGGAGGGGCGGGACCCAATGCGGATCGTCGCGGTAGATCGGCCACCAGGTGCGGACGAAGCGCTCGCTGTCGCGCGGGAGCGCGATCGCCTCGATCGCGACCCTGGCGCCGGCTCTGCCCCGGCTCCCCAGCCCGCTCACCGGCTCAGCCCCCCGCGAGCCTGCGCTTGACGACCTGGCTCACGAGCTTGCCGTCCGCCGCCGCGCCCAGCTTTTCCAGGACCGCCTTCATGACCCGGCCCATGTCCTTCGGCCCCTGGGCGCCCAGCTCGGCGATCACGGCGGCCACCACCGGCTCCACCGCCGCCGGGTCGAGCGCCGCCGGCAGGTAGGACTCCAGGAGTTGCCGCTCGGCGGTCTCCTTGGCGACCAGCTCGTCGCGGCCGGCGGCCTGGAACTGCTCGATCGAGTCGATTCGCTGCTTCACGAGCGTGCGGATCACGCGCAGGATGGCCTCGTCGTCCAGCGTCTCTCCTAGCTCGATCTCCTTGTTGCGCATGGCGCCACGCACGCCGCGGATGGTCTCCAGGCGGAGCGTGTCGCGGCTCTTCATGGCCGCCTTCATGTCGGCTTCCAGTCGCTCGCGCAGGCTCATGACGCCTCCTTGGCCGGAATTTTCGTGACAGGGCTCACGTCAAACCACTCGAGCTGTGCTAACACTCAAGTGTTGGGGGGATCGTTCGAAGAGTGTGTGGTACCTCAGCGCTCCGCCCGAGGACACAAGGGGGATCGGTTTCGTGAGTCGCGCGCTTCGCAACCAGAGTCTGTGGCTGACGCTCACCTACGTGGGCCTGATCCTGCTCATGGCCCGCGCCTACGCCTGAGAGCCTCCCGCGGCCCCCAGCCGCGGGATCAGGCCAGGGCCTCCACGGGCCCCAGGATCTCCGTCGCATTGAAGAAATAGGCGATTTCGACGCGCGCTGTCTCGGGGGCGTCGGATCCGTGGACCGCGTTTCGCTCGATGTCGGTGCCGAAATCACCCCGGATGCTGCCGCGGGGGGCCTTCTTGGAGTCCGTCGGCCCCATCAGCTCCCGGTTCTTGAGGACCGCGTCCGGACCCTCCAGCACGCTCACGACGATCGGCCCCGAGCTCATGAAGGCGACCAGCTCCTTGAAGAAGGGCCGCGCCTTGTGCACGGCGTAGAAGCCCTGGGCCTGCTGCTCCGTCAGGCGCAGCTTCTTGATCGCCAGGATCCGGAGCCCGGCCTTTTCGAAGCGGGACAGGATTTCCCCGGTGGCGCCTTTTGCCACCGCGTCCGGCTTCACGATCGAAAGCGTCCTCTGCACGTCAGCCACGCGCTCTTCTCCTCTGGTCTTTGCGGGGGGTGTTCGGGCTCGCGCTACTGGCGGGGAAGGCCCAGGATCCGCTCCGCCGCGATGTTGCGCTGGATCTCGCTGGTCCCGCCGGCGATCGTCATGGCGCGGTCGTAGAGGAAGCGCATCGACCAGCTGCGGCGCTCCTCGTCCCCGTCCTCGCGGCTGTCGAGCAGCACGCCCCAGGGCCCCTGCATCTCGACCGCCGCCTCGGAGAAGCGCTGGGTCAGCAGCGTCGCGATGCACTTCATGGCGGCCGAGGTGTGGGGATTGAAGCGGTCGTGGAGCTGGTCCGAGAGCACCCGCAGCCCGGAGGCGTTCATGATCTTGGTCTGGATCGCGAGCTGCGCGATCCGCTGCCGCCAGATGGGATCCTCGGTCACCCCGGCCTTGCGCGCGGTCTCGATCAGCTTGGCCAGGCTCTGGTCGAAGCGGATCGCGGTGGCGATCCCCGAGCGCTCGTTGATCAGCGCGCTCGAGACCACCTCGTAGCCCTGCCCCTCCCGCCCCAGCACGGCGTCCTTGGGCACCCGCACGTCCCGCAGGAACACCTCGCTGAACTCGGTGTCGCCCGTGATCATCTTTGTCGGGCGGATCTCGATCCCCTTGCTCTGCATCGGCACCAGGAAGAGCGTGAGGCCGGCGACCTTGTGGCCCTCGCTCGAGGTGCGGCAGAGCAGGAAGTACCAGTTCGAGACATGCGCGAGGCTGGTCCAGATCTTCTGCCCGTTGATCACGTAGCCGTCGCCCTCGCGGACCGCGCGGGTCTGCGTGTTGTACATGTCGCTGCCGGCGCCCGGCTCGGAGTAGCCCGTCGCCCAGATGTCCTCGCCCGCGAGCAGGCGGGGGATGAACTTGCGCTTCTGCTCCTCGCTTCCGAAGCGCAGGATCGCGGGGCCGACCCAGGAGATCCCCATCGAGCCGAGGGGGCCCGGCGCGTTCGCGCGCGCCAGCTCCTCGTTCAGGATCGCCTGCTCCATCGGCGAGAGTCCCGCGCCGCCATGCTCCTTCGGCCAGGCCGCGCCCAGAAAGCCCGCCTGGTGCAGCCGCAGCTGCCAGGCGCGCAGGTCTTCGATACCCGGCGCACGGCCGGCGGCTGGCTTGTTCTGCGCGATCCAGGCGCGCACGCGGGCGCGGAAGGCCTCCTCTTCGGCGGTGTAGGAAAGATCCATGGAGGCCTCCTGGCTGGGGCGGGCAGGATACCGCCGGGGCGCCCCGGGCGCCTGCGGATTCAGGCGGACGCGACCCGCAGCACGACCTTGCCGAAATGCTCGCTCGCCTCGAGCAGTCGATGCGCCTCGGCGGCGCGCGCCAGCGGGAGCACGCGGTCCACCACCGGCCGCAGGTTCCCGCTCTCGAGGTCGGGCCCGAAGCGGGCCCGGAAGCCGCTCACGATCGCGGCCTTCTCGGCGTTGGATCGCGAGCGCAGCGTGGAGCCGATCACCGAGAGGCGCCGGCCCAGCAACAGGGCCAGGTTCACCTCGGTCTTGGCGCCGCCCATCAGGCCGATCAGCACCAGCCGGCCGCCGGTGCGCAGCGCCGCCAGGTTCTTCTCGAAGTAGGCCGCGCCGATCGAGTCGAGCACCACGTCGACGCCCTGGCCGCCGGTGGCGCGCTGGGCCTCGGCCACGAAGTCTCCGGTCCGGTAGTTGACGGCCAGGTCCGCGCCGAGCGCGCGGCAGCGCTGGCACTTCTCGTCCGAGCCGGCCGTGACCAGGATCCGGCCGCCCGCGAGCCCCACCAGCCGGATCGCGGCCGTGCCGATGCCGCTCCCGCCGCCGTGCACGAGCGCCACCCCGCCCGGCGCCAGCCCTCCGAGCTGGAAGACGTTCGAGAAGACGGTGAGGAAGACCTCGGGGAGCGCGGCGGCCTCGTCGAGCGAGAGCTTGGCCGGCACGGGCATCGCCGAGCCGGCGTCGACGACGACCTCCTCCGCGTAGCCACCGCCCGAGAGCAGCGCCATCGCGCGGTCGCCCACGCGCCAGCCCGTCACGTCGGGGGCCACCTCGCTCACCTCGCCGGCGCATTCGAGGCCGAGGATCGGCGAGGCGCCGGGGGGAGGCGGGTAGAAGCCGCGCCGTTGCAGCAGATCGGCGCGGTTCACGGCGGTGGCCGCCACCCGGATCCGCAGCGAGCCGGGGACGAGCGGCGGCGCCGGGGCTTCGCCCAGCGCGAGCACCTCCGCTTCGCCCGGCCCGGCGGCGACGATCGCCCTCACGCGCGCGCCCCCGTCAGTTGAGCTCCTTGCGGGTGTAGCCGAGCAGCGCCCGCGCCGTGATCATGCGCTGGATCTCGCCCGTGCCCTCGTAGATGTCCGTGATGCGCACGTCGCGGAACCACTTCTCGAGCAGGTGCTCGCGCGAGACGCCCATCGGGCCGAGGATCTCGATGCAGCCCTGCGTGATCTCGCGCACCGCCGCCCCCGTCTTCGCCTTGCAGACGGAGGATTCCAGGTTGTTGGGCTTGCCCTTGTCCGCCAGCCAGGCGGCGCGCAGGATCGTGAGGCGGGCGGCCTCGTAGAGCGTCTCGAGCCGGAGGAACCGCTCCACCACGGCCGGCTGGCCGTGCATGCCGGAGCCGTACTCGACGCCGATCCCCGCGCTCGCGAGCTGATCGCGCGTGAAGTCGAGCGCCGCCTCGGCCATGCCGAGGCCGATCGCCGAGACCAGCGGACGGGTCATGTTGAAGGTCTTCATGACGTCCTTGAAGCCGCCGCTGTTCTCCTTCGGGATGCTCTCGTCCCCGCCCAGCAGGTTGCTGCGCGGGATCCGGCAATCCTTGAAGACGTAGGCGGCCGTGTCGTCGGCACGGATCCCGAGCTTCTTCTCCTTGTGCGCGACGACGAAGCCCGGCGTTCCCTTCTCGACCAAAAAGGACTTGATCCCCCCGCGGCCGGCGCTCTTGTCGATGGTGGCCCAGACCACCACCCCCTCGGCCCGACAGCCGGTGGTGACGAAGATCTTCTCGCCGTTCAGCACCCACTCGTCGCCGTCGAGGACGGCGCTGGTCTGCACGCGCGAGGGATCGGAGCCGCAGCCGGGCTCGGTGATCGCCATCGCGAGCGTGAGCGGCTGCCACTTCGCGATCTGCTCCGGGGTGCCGGCCGCGCGCAGCGCGGCGTTGCCCAGGCCCCCTCCCTTGCCGCGCCGCATGCGCACCGAGTAGTCGCCCCAGGTCTGCGCGGCGGTGACCAGCATGCTCATCACGCCCATCCCGCTGTCCCCCTTGCCGCGGCCGGCCATCAGCTGCATGAAGTCGGGGAACTGGGAGGCCTCGGGCAGCTCGTCGGGCGGGAACTCGTGCTCGTTCTCGTCGTAGTAACGCGCGTAGCGGCGCGCGACGAGCGCTTCCTCGCGCAGCTTGCCCAGCACCTCGCGGTCCTTCTCGGAGAGCTCGAAATCGATCATGGGGGTTCTCCTCAGAGCGCCACGGTGCCTTCCAGGACACCGAGGGTTCGGGCGTTGCGGTACCACATCTCGACGGGGTGCTCGCGGATGAAGCCGTGGCCGCCCAGCACCTGCACGCCCTGGTCGGCGATCCACATGCACTTCTCCGCGGCGTAGGCGCGGGCCTGGTGCGCGGAGCGGGTGGCGTCGCGCCCGTGTTCGAGATCGGCCGCGGCCGTCCAGGTGAGCCAGCGGGTGGCCTCGGTCTCGATGTGCATGTCGGCCAGCCGGAAGGCGATCGACTGCTTCTGCGCGATCGCCTGGTCGAAGGCGACGCGATCCTTGGCGTAGGGGACGGCGTACTCGAGCACCGCCCGCGAGAGGCCGACCATCACGGCGGCGAGGCCCGCGCGCGAGTGGGCGAGCATGCGCCGCACGTCGCAGCCGGCCGCGCCGCCGAGCCGCGCCGAGCCGGGCAGCTCGACCCGCTCGAGCGTGAGCGTGCCGCTCGGGAGCGCGCGCAGGCCGAGGTTCTTCTCGGGCTGCGAGATCTGGAGTCCCTCGGCGTCGCGGGGCACCACGAACGCATCCAGCCCGCCGTTGTTGCGCGCGATTACCAGGAAGTGGCTGGCGCGGTCGCCCAGCGGCACGAAGCTCTTCACGCCCGAGAGCACGAAGCCCTGGCCCTTGGGCTCGGCCTTGGTGCGCGGCAGCAGCGCATCGAAGGTCGGGATCGGCTCGACGAAGGCGATCGCCGCCGAAGCCGGCGTGTCGCTACAGAAGCCCGGCAGCAGGGCGCGCTTCTGCTCCTCGGTTCCGTGATCCGCCACCGCGAAGGCGAAGGCCGCCGGGGCCAGCACGGCGACCGCCAGCGTCGCATCGCCCCAGGCCAGCTCCTCGGCCACGATCGCGTTCGTGATCGGCGAGCGCGGCTCGCCGCCGCCCCCGAACGCCTCCGGGATCTGCGTCGAGACCAGGCCCAGCTCGGCCGCCTGGGCCAGCAGCGGCTCCGGGATCTTCGAGGCCTCGTCGCACTCGCGCGCGACCGGCCGTAGCGCGGACCTGGCGAAGTCGTGCATCGCCTCGCGCACGACCTCCTGCTCTTCCGTCGGCTGGAACGAGATCACTTGCGGCTCCTTTCCCTCGCCCGCGTCGCCGCGACGGGGACGCCCGTTGCGCCCCCGTTCGCGCCCGATGCGGGCCGCGAGATCTGCATGAAGTAGTGGTCCATCGCTTCGCGGCCGCCGTCCTTCGTGATCAGGCCGCGCTTGTAGAGGTCGCGCGCATCCACGATCCCGAGCGCCACCCCGCACCAGACGCGCGCCTCGGCCGTGTAGCGGACGTCGGCGCGCTCGGCGAAGCCCGGATTCACGTCGCAGCGACCGTCGTGGATGTGCACGCTCCAGACGCCGCCGCCGGTGCCGGTCAGGCGCATCTCGAAGGTGACGTCGACGCCCTGCACGCGGTCTTCGCGCAGCAGGAACGGGAGTGATTCGAGGATCGACTGCGCGGACGTCTCGGTGAAGCGGCTGGTGTCGATGTCCAGGTGCTCCATGCCCTGGCGCACCCACCAGCGCGCGATCGAAGCGATGATGGGCTCGAGCGAG
>DATBRV010000005.1:0-13828 GCA_036560145.1 Myxococcota bacterium | reverse complement strand
ATCGATCCGTCGAGCTGCGTGACCGCGCAGGCGGCGTAGAGGAGCGGCCTTGCTGACGCGAGCCCAGAAGACCGAACAGGTCGGCGAGCTGAAGGAGAAGTTCTCCCGCGCGACGAGCGTGTACGTCGCCGACTTCCGCGGACTCGACGTGCAGGCGATGAATTCGCTGCGCAAGCGGATCCGCAACGAGGGACGAGGCGACTACGAGTACCGGGTCGCGAAGAACACGATCCTGCGACGCGCGGCGGACGGCTCGCGGGTGGCGGACATCGCCACCCACTTCGAAGGTCCGACGGTGATCGCGCTCTCGTACGGCGATCCGGTGGGCCTCGCGAAGATCCTGACGGATTTCGCGAAGGATCACGAGGCGCTGAAGCTGCGCGGCGGAATGCTCGACGGGCGGCCCGTGGACGTCGCCGGGATCGGCACGCTCGCGACGCTTCCCTCGCTGAATGCGCTGCGCGGGAAGATCGTCGGGCTGCTCCAGGCCCCGGCGACCCAGCTCGCACGATTGATCTCCGAGCCCGGCGCGAAGCTCGCGCGGCTCGTCCAGGCGCGCCGGAGCTCGCTCGAATCCGAAGGCGCGTGAACTTCGAACCGGCGGGCTGCCCCGCCAGAACCGCCCGAGCTGACTCGGGTCCAATCAAGGAAGGGTGTCGAGGAAATGGCCGATCTCAACTCAATCGTCGACTCGCTGTCGAGCCTCACGATCATGGAGGCTGCGGAGCTGGCGAAGCTCCTGGAGTCCAAGTGGGGCGTCTCGGCGGCGGCACCGGTGGCCGTCGCGGCGGCCGCCGGGGGCGGCGCTGCGGCTCCGGCGGAGGAGAAGGACGAGTTCACCGTCATGCTCATCTCCGCGGGCGACAAGAAGATCCAGGTGATCAAGGAGGTGCGCGCCGTCACCACCCTCGGCCTCAAGGAGGCCAAGGATCTGGTGGAGGGCGCGCCCAAGGTGATCAAGGAGGGCGTGACCAAGGAGGAAGCCGCCAAGATCAAGGCGCAGGTCGAGGCCGCCGGCGGCCAGGTCCAGATCAAGTAACAGGGGATCGGCTGCTCCGGGTGCCGCCGCTGGCGGTTGGCACCCGTGGCGCGGCTTTTCCCTTGCGCGAGCGTCGCCCTTTCGAACCGGAGGCTTACCCACGCCGTGAATGTGAATTCCTTCTCGGAGAGCGTTCCCCGGGTCCGCAAGAACTTCCTCAAGATTCCCTCGATCCTCGACATCCCGGATCTGATCGAGATCCAGAAGCACACGTTCGAGCGCTTCCTGCAGGCGCGCGTCGAGCCCGAGAAGCGCGAGAACAGCGGCCTCCAGGCCGTGTTCCAGTCCGTGTTCCCGATCAAGGACTTCAACGACTCCGCGTCGCTGGAGTTCGTGGGCTACACGCTCGAGGAGCCCAAGTACGACGTGCAGGAATGCCTTCAGCGGGGGATGACCTACGCGGCGCCCTTCAAGGTCACCATCCGGCTGGTGGCCTGGGACGACAGCGAGGGCTCGCAGGCGATCCGCGACGTGAAGGAGCAGGAGGTCTACTTCGGGGAAATCCCGATCATGACCGAGAACGGCACCTTCATCATCAACGGCACCGAGCGCGTGATCGTCTCGCAGCTGCACCGCTCGCCCGGCATCTTCTTCGACACCTCCGCCTCGAGCACGGTCGCCGCCGCCGGCAAGCGCATCTACTCCTGCCGGATCATCCCCTACCGCGGCTCCTGGCTCGACCTCGAGTTCGACCACAAGGATCTGCTCTACGCCCGCATCGACCGGCGCCGGAAGATCCACGGGACGGTGCTGCTCAAGGCGCTCGGCTACGGGCCGGAAGAGTTGCTCGGCTACTTCTACAAGCCCGAGACGATCCGCGTCGATGGCAAGAAGATCGTGAAGAGCGTGTCGGCCGAGCTGCTGGTCGGCCAGCGCTGCACCCGCGAGGTGAAGGACGACGCCGGCAACGTGCTGGTCCGCAAGGACCGGAAGTTCACGACGGCGGCGGTGAAGAAGATCGTGGAGGCCGGCATCGAGTGGATCCAGGTCGGCCCCGACGACCTGATCCGGACCGATGCCGTGAAGCGGGTCGCCCCGATCGACATCGTCGACGAGACCACCGGCGAGGTCATCATCGAGTGCAACGAGGACCTGACCCAGGCCCACCTCGACCAGCTCCGCGAGCGCGGCATCAACGAGTTCCCGCTGCTCTACCTCGACCCGCTGATCACCGGCACGGCGCTGCGCGACACGCTGCTGGCGGACAAGACGCTGACCCAGGAGGAGGGGATCATCGAGATCTACCGCCGCCTGCGGCCGGGAGATCCGCCGACCGTCGACACCGCGACCAACCTGTTCCGCAACCTGTTCTTCAACCCGGAGCGCTACGACCTCTCGCGGGTCGGGCGCCTCAAGGTGAACCACAAGCTCGGCTTCGAGCCCGACGAGCGCGTGGAGGTGCAGGTCGGCGGCGCGGGCGGGGCCAAGCGCGAGATCCCGCTTCGCGAGCTGCCGACGCTCCGGCGCGAAGACATCCTGGCCGCCTTCAAGTACCTGGTCGACCTGAAGAACGGGGCCGACCCGAGCAAGCGCATCGACGACATCGACCACCTCGGCAACCGGCGCGTGCGCGTGGTGGGCGAGCTGCTCGAGAACCAGTACCGGATCGGCCTGGTGCGGATGGAGCGCGCGATCAAGGAGCGCATGTCGCTCCAGGAGATCGAGACGCTGATGCCGCACGACCTGATCAACTCGAAGCCGGTCTCCGCGGTGGTCAAGGAGTTCTTCGGGTCCAGCCAGCTCTCGCAGTTCATGGACCAGACCAACCCGCTCTCGGCGGTGACGCACAAGCGCCGGCTCTCGGCGCTCGGGCCGGGCGGCCTCACCCGCGAGCGCGCGGGCTTCGAAGTGCGGGACGTGCACCCGACCCACTACGGGCGGATCTGTCCGATCGAGACGCCGGAAGGCCCGAACATCGGCCTGATCGCGTCGCTCTCGACTTTCGCCCGCGTGAACGAGATGGGCTTCATCGAGACGCCCTACCGCGTGGTGAAGGACAGCAAGGTCACGCGCGAGGTGAAGTACCTGACGGCGCTCGACGAGGAACGCCTCTCGATCGCGCAGGCGAACGCCGCGGTGGACGAGCACGGGCGCTTCCTCGACGAGGTGGTGCAGGCGCGCAAGGCCGGGGAGTTCGTCACGGTGGCGCCCGCCGAGGTCGACATGATGGACGTGTCACCGAACCAGCTGGTGTCGGTGGCGGCCTCGCTGATCCCGTTCCTCGAGAACGACGACGCGAACCGCGCGCTGATGGGCTCGAACATGCAGCGGCAGGCGGTCCCGCTGATGCGCACGCAGGCGCCGCTGATCGGCACCGGGCTGGAGGCCGTGGTCGCGCGGGATTCCGGCGTCACGGTGGTGGCCAAGCGCGACGGCGTGATCGAGTCGGTCGACGCCGGGCGGATCGTGATCAAGCCGGACGAGGACGACGGCGTCGGCTCGAACGTCGACATCATCAACCTGATCAAGTACCAGCGCTCGAACCAGAACACGTGCATCAACCAGAAGCCGATCGTCCGGCGCGGCGCGCGCGTGCGCAAGGGCCAGGTGATCGCGGACGGTCCGGCGACGGAGCAGGGAGAGCTCGCGTTGGGGCGCAACGTGGTGGTCGCCTTCATGCCCTGGGGCGGGTACAACTTCGAGGATTCGATCCTGATCTCCGAGCGCGTGGTGAAGGACGACTCCTACACCTCGATCCACATCGAGGAGTTCGAGTGCGTGGCCCGCGACACCAAGCTGGGCAAGGAGGAGATCACCCGCGACATCCCGAACATCGGCGAGGACGCGCTGCGCGATCTCGACGAGTCGGGGATCGTGCGCATCGGCGCGGAGGTCGGCCCGGACGACGTGCTGGTGGGCAAGATCACGCCCAAGGGCGAGACGCAGCTCTCGCCCGAGGAGCGGCTGCTGCGCGCGATCTTCGGCGAGAAGGCCGGCGACGTGCGCGACACCTCGCTGCGCGTGCCGCCCGGAGTCACCGGGACCGTGATCGGCGCCCAGGTCTTCTCGCGCCGCGGCGTGCAGAAGGACGAGCGCGCCCAGGCGATCGAGGAAGCCGACATCGAGCGGCTGCGCAAGGACCAGGAGGACGAGGTCCGCATCATCCGCGACAGCGCGATGCGCAAGATGCGCGAGCTGATGATGGGGAAGCAGGCGGCGAACCGCGTGGGCGACGAGCGCAAGAAGCTGACCTGGATCGACGCCGGCCAGACGCTGACCAGCGAGATCCTCGACGAGATCCCCATCCGGCGCTGGAAGGACGTGCAGATCGCCGAGGCGCGCACGCAGGAGCAGATCGACCGGATCCTCGCCAGCGTCGACGAGCAGGCGGGCGTCATCAAGCAGGTGTTCGACGAGAAGATCGCGCGGCTGCGCAAGGGAGACGAGCTGCCGCCCGGCGTGTTCAAGATGGTGAAGGTGTATCTCGCCATCAAGCGCAAGCTCTCCGTCGGCGACAAGATGGCGGGCCGCCACGGCAACAAGGGCGTGATCTCGCGGATCCTTCCGGAGGAGGACATGCCCTACCTCGCGGACGGGACGCCCGTCGACATCGTGCTGAATCCGCTCGGCGTGCCCTCGCGCATGAACGTCGGCCAGATCCTGGAGACCCACCTCGGCTGGGCGGCGCACGGTCTCGGGGAGCGCGTGAACCAGATGCTCGCGGAGCACACGCCGGCGCCCGACCAGATCCGCGCCAAGCTCAAGGAGCTCTACGGCGAGCCGCAGATCGCGAAACTGCTCGACGAGGTGGGAGACGAGTCGATCGTCCTGCTCGCGCAGAACCTGCGGCGTGGCCTCCACATGGCGACCGCCGTCTTCGACGGCGCCAAGGAGGACGAGATCCGCAAGGAGCTCGAGCGCGCGCAGCTGCCGCCGACCGGCCAGACGGTGCTGTTCGACGGGCGCACCGGCGATCCCTTCGACGGTGAAGTGACGATCGGCGTGCTCTACATGATGAAGCTGCACCACCTGGCCGACGACAAGATCCACGCGCGCAGCATCGGGCCCTACAGCCTGGTCACCCAGCAGCCGCTGGGCGGCAAGGCGCAGTTCGGCGGCCAGCGGCTCGGCGAGATGGAGGTCTGGGCGCTCGAGGCCTACGGCGCGGCCTTCGCGCTGCAGGAGTTCCTCACCGTCAAGTCCGACGACGTGCTCGGCCGCACGCGCATCTACGAATCGATCGTGCGCGGGGAGAACGCCCTCGAGCCGGGCCTGCCGGAGAGCTTCAACGTGCTCGTGAAGGAGCTCCAGGCCCTCGGCCTGGACGTCGAGCTCCTCGAAGACAAGAACTAAGGGGGAACGCTTTGCGCGATCTCTACAATCTGTTCGAGAAGCCGAAGGACCCGCTCGCGTTCAACGCGCTGCGCATCTCGATCGCCTCGCCGGAGAAGATCCGCGAATGGTCGTTCGGCGAGGTCCGCAAGCCGGAGACCATCAACTACCGGACCTTCAAGCCGGAACGCGACGGTCTGTTCTGCGCGAAGATCTTCGGGCCGGTCAAGGACTACGAGTGCAACTGCGGCAAGTACAAGCGCATGAAGCACCGCGGCGTCGTGTGCGAGAAGTGCGGCGTCGAGGTGATCCAGAGCAAGGTGCGGCGCGAGCGCATGGGCCACATCACGCTGGCCACCCCGGTCGCGCACATCTGGTTCCTCAAGTCGCTGCCCTCGCGGATCGGGAACATCCTCGAGATCTCGCTGCGCGACCTCGAGAAGGTGCTCTATTTCGAGTCCCACATCGTCACCAACGCCGGCGAGACCGATCTCGAGAAGGGCGAGCTGCTGAACGACGAGGCGCTCGCCGAGGCGCGCGAGCGCTACGGCCGCGAGACCTTCCAGGTCGGGATCGGCGCCGCCGCGATTCGCGAGCTGCTCGCTTCGCTCGACGTCGAGGGCGAGTGCAAGCGCTTGCGCTCCGAGATGCGCGACGCCACCAGCGAGGCGAAGCGCAAGAAGATCAGCAAGCGCCTCAAGGTGTTGGACGCCTTCCGGGAGTCCGGCAACAAGCCCGAGCACATGATCCTGGAAGTGATCCCGGTGATCCCGCCCGACCTGCGGCCGCTGGTGCCGCTCGACGGCGGGCGCTTCGCGACCAGCGACCTGAACGACCTCTACCGCCGCGTGATCAACCGCAACAACCGGCTCAAGCGCCTTCAGGAGCTGAACGCGCCGGACGTGATCATCCGCAACGAGAAGCGGATGCTCCAGGAGGCGGTCGACGCGCTCTTCGACAACGGCCGCCGCGGCCGCGTGATCACCGGTCCGTCCAAGCGCCCGCTCAAGTCCCTGTCCGACATGTTGAAGGGCAAGACCGGCCGCTTCCGCCAGAACCTGCTCGGCAAGCGCGTGGACTATTCGGGCCGCTCGGTGATCGTGATCGGGCCGGAGCTGCGTCTGCACCAGTGCGGGCTCCCCAGCCGGATGGCGATCGAGCTGTTCAAGCCCTTCATCTACTCGAAGCTCGAGCAGCGCGGATACGTCACCACCATCAAGGCCGCCAAGAAGATGGTGGAGAAGGAGCATCCGGAGGTTTGGGACATCCTGGCGGAGGTGATCCAGGAGCACCCGGTGATGCTCAACCGCGCCCCCACGCTGCACCGCCTGGGCGTGCAGGCATTCGAGCCGATGCTGATCGACGGCAAGGCGATCCAGCTCCACCCGTTGACCTGCGCCGCGTTCAACGCGGACTTCGACGGCGATCAGATGGCGGTGCACGTCCCGCTCTCGGTCGAAGCGCAGATCGAGGCGCGGGTGCTGATGATGTCGACCAACAACATCCTCTCGCCCGCGACCGGCCGCCCGATCATCGGTCCCAGCCAGGACATCGTGCTCGGTTGCTACTACATGACGCGCGAGCAGCCCGGCGTGCGCGGCGAGGGCATGCGCTTCGCGAGCCCCGAAGAGGTCCGGGTCGCCTACGACGCGGGCGAGGTGGATCTCCACGCCGCGATCAAGGTGCGCATGAACGGAAAGGTCGTGGACACGGCCACCGGCCGGATCCTGCTCTCCGAGATCGTTCCGGCCGACATCCCGTTCGAGATCATCAACCACGTGATGGACAAGAAGGCGCTGGGCGAGCTGATCGACCAGGCCTACCGAAGGCTCGGCAACAAGGCCACGGTTCTGCTCGCCGACCGGCTGCGCAGCCTCGGCTACCAGTACGCGACCCGCGCGGGTGTCTCGATCTGCATCGACGACATGAAGATCCCGGCCGACAAGGAGCGGGTGATCGAGGCCGCGAACGCCGAGGTGCAGCAGATCGAGCAGCAGTACCAGGAAGGTCTGATCACCGACGGCGAGCGCTACAACAAGGTGATCGACATCTGGGCGAACGCCACCGAGCGGATCGCCTCGCAGATGCTCGACGCGCTCGGCACGGACGTGGTGGTCGGCGAGGACGGGACCTCGCGCCAGGTCCCAAGCTTCAACTCGATCTTCATGATGGCCGATTCCGGCGCGCGCGGCTCCCAGCAGCAGATGCGCCAGCTCGCCGGAATGCGCGGTCTGATGGCGAAGCCGTCGGGCGAGATCATCGAGACGCCGATCACCTCGAACTTCCGCGAGGGGCTCTCGGTGCTCCAGTACTTCATCTCGACCCATGGCGCGCGCAAGGGCCTCGCGGACACGGCGCTCAAGACGGCGAACTCGGGCTACCTGACCCGCCGCCTGGTCGACGTCTCGCAGGACGTGATCATCCGGGAGGACAACTGCGGCACGGTCGACGGCATCGAGGTCGGCCCCCTCGTCGAGGGCGGCGAGATCATCGAGCCGATCGGCGAGCGGATCCTCGGACGCGTGACGCTCGAGGACGTCAAGGACCCCCTCACCGGCGAAGTGCTCGCCGGGGCGGGCGAGGAGATCGACGAGGACAAGGTCCGCATCATCGAGAACGCGGGCATCGAGAAGGTGATGATCCGCTCGGTGCTCACCTGCGAGGCGGCCTTCGGCGTGTGCGCCAAGTGCTACGGGCGCGACCTCTCGCGAGGCGAGCTCGTGAACCTCGGCGAGGCGGTCGGGGTGATCGCCGCGCAGTCGATCGGCGAGCCGGGCACCCAGCTGACGATGCGGACCTTCCACATCGGCGGCACCGCGACCCGACGGGTCGAGCAGTCCCACGCGGAGGCGACCAGCGAAGGCGAGGTGCGCTTCACGAACCTGCGCACGGTGCTCGACCGCGAGGGCCGGCGCGTGGCGATGAGCCGCAACGCCGAGATCGGCATCTTCGATGCCACGGGCCGCGAGCGCGAGCGCTACCCGGTGGTGTATGGCGCCCACGTGCGCGTCAACGACGGCGAGCGCGTGAAGGCCGGCACCATGCTGATCCAGTGGGACCCCTTCGCCAATCCGATCCTCTCGGAGGTGTCCGGAACGGTGAAGTTCGGCGACATCATCGAAGGCTCGACGATGAAGGAGCAGGTGGACGAGTTCACCGGCCTCTCGTCGAAGGTGATCATCGAATCGCGGGATCACGAGGTCCGGCCGCGCGTCTCGATCAAGGACGCGGGCAACGCCACCATCGCGCGCTCGCTGCTGCCGGTGGGCGCGAACCTGGCGGTTACCGAGGGCCAGGAGGTGGCGGCCGGCGACGTGCTGGCGAAGATGCCCCGTGCCACGACCAAGACCAAGGACATCACGGGCGGTCTGCCGCGCGTCGCCGAGCTCTTCGAGGCGCGCAAGCCCAAGGACTTCGCGATCGTCTCCGAGATCGACGGAACCATCTCGTTCGGTCCCGACTCGCGCGGCAAGCGCCGCGTGATCGCGACGCCCGATCTCGCGGGCGCCGAGCCGAAGGAGTACCTGATCCCGAAGGGCAAGCACATCAGCGTGCACGAGGGCGACCGCGTCCGCGCCGGCGAGGCCCTGATGGACGGCTCCTCGAACCCGCACGACATCCTCAAGATCAAGGGCGAAAAAGAACTTGCGAAGTACCTGGTCGACGAGGTCCAGGAGGTCTATCGCCTGCAGGGCGTGCGGATCAACGACAAGCACATCGAAGTGATCGTGCGCCAGATGCTGCGCCGGGTGCGCGTGAAGGAGGTCGGCGACACCGACTTCCTGATCGGCGAGCACGTCGAGAAGATGGTGTTCGAGGCGGAGAACAAGCGCATGGAGGCGGAGGGGCGCCAGCAGGCGGTGGCCGAGCCGCTCCTGCTCGGCATCACCAAGGCTTCGCTCTCGACCGAGTCCTTCATCTCGGCGGCCTCCTTCCAGGAGACCACCAAGGTGCTGACCGAGGCCTCGATGTGGGGGAAAGTCGACTATCTGCGCGGCCTCAAGGAGAACGTGATCATGGGCCGCCTGATCCCTGCGGGAACCGGGATGGCCCGGTACAACAAGATCGGGATCCACATCGACGCTCCCGAGGAGATGCTGGAAGGGCCGGAGGAGGATCTGACCCCGGCGCCGGCGCCGCGGCCGGCCGCCGCGGCGGCCGACGAGCTCTCGCTCGGAGCGGGCGATTCGGGGGATGCCCTCGACCTGTAGCCCCGGTTGCCCGCGCCTTCGCCGGGTCTTCGCCTGGCGGATGCGTTGACAGTCGGGCGAAGCCGGCTAGAATGCGACGGTTTTTGGGTCTCGACCGCTCTCCTGCGGTCCGCCCCCAGCCAGACGAAGCGGAATCGCCCGAGGAGTGATCCTCCGGTCCCTTCGTCGTCTCGGGGTGGGGCAGGGGAGGGGTGTCTTCGCGCTCGTTCTGGACAATCGTTCTGGACACTCGGTCTGGACGCTGGTTCTGGAGGCTGGATGCCGACGATTCAACAGCTCGTGCGCCGCAAGCGCTCGCGCCCGGTCTCGCGCTCCAAGTCGCCGGACCTGCTCAGCTCGCCGCAGCGCCGCGGCGTGTGTCTGCGCGTCTTCACCGCGACGCCGAAGAAGCCGAACTCCGCGCTGCGCAAGGTCGCGCGCGTGCGCCTGACCAACGGCCGCGAGGTGAACGCCTACATCCCCGGCGAGGGGCACAACCTCCAGGAACACTCCGTGGTGCTGGTGCGCGGCGGCCGCGTGAAGGACCTTCCGGGCGTCCGCTACCACATCGTACGCGGGACGCTCGACACGACGGGTGTGACGGACCGACACCGGAGTCGGTCGAAGTACGGAGCCAAACGGCCCAAGTAGATTTTCGAGCGGCCGGACGGACGTCGGGTGACGGTCCGTCCGGCCGCTCGCAGTTTTGGATGCGGAATGCCCCGACGACGAGACGTCCCCAAGCGAAGGCTCCTGCCCGACCCGAAGTACAAGGACCGCATGGTCGGGCGCTTCACGAACATCATCATGTTCGGGGGGAAGAAGAGCACCGCGGAAGGCATCGTGTACGGAGCGTTCCGGGTGATCGAGTCGAAGACCCGCAATGACCCCCTGGCGATGTTCCGCCGCGCTCTCGAGAACATCCGTCCGAGGGTCGAAGTGAAGTCGCGACGCGTCGGCGGCGCCACCTATCAGGTGCCGGTCGAAGTGCGGCCCGAGCGCGCGACCTCGCTGGCAATGCGCTGGCTGTCGCAGTACGCGCGCCTGCGGCCGGGAAAGAGCGCGCGCGAGCGGCTCGCCGACGAGATCATCGACGCGGCGAACGAACGCGGCGAAGCCGTGAAGAAGCGCGAGGACACGCACCGCATGGCGGAGGCCAACAAGGCCTTCTCCCACTACCGCTGGTAGGGGCTGCGCGGGGCGAGCTGCCGCCGGGCCTCGGGGCCCGGCGAACGATCGAGTGAATGGAAATGGGCCGCTTGGCACCGCTCGAGAGAACCCGGGACATCGGCATCATGGCGCACATCGATGCCGGCAAGACGACTACGACCGAGCGGATCCTGTTCTACACCGGCGTCAACTACAAGATGGGCGAAGTCCATCACGGCGCCGCGACGATGGATTGGATGCAGCAGGAACAGGAGCGCGGGATCACCATCACGTCGGCGGCGACGACGGCGTTCTGGAAGGATCACCGCATCAACATCATCGATACGCCCGGCCACGTGGACTTCACCATCGAGGTGGAGCGGTCCCTGCGCGTGCTCGACGGCGCGATCGGGATCTTCTGCGGCGTGGGCGGCGTCGAGCCGCAGTCGGAGACCGTCTGGCGCCAGGCCGACAAGTACCACGTCCCCCGCGTCGCCTTCGTCAACAAGATGGACCGCGTGGGCGCCGACTTCGACCGCGTGGTGCGCATGATCCGGGAGCGGCTGGGCGCCAACGCCGTCCCGATCCAGCTGCCGATCGGCGCCGAGGACGCCTTTTGCGGCGTCGTCGATCTGCTCGAGCAGAAGGCGATCTACTGGAACGACGAGAGCCTCGGCGCGAGCTTCGAGGTGAAGGAGCTTCCCGAGGCGATGGTCCCGGCGGCCGCGCACGCGCGCGAGGTGCTGGTCGAGGCCGCGGCGGAGCTCGACGAGGCGCTCGCGGCGCGCTTCCTCGACGACGAGCCGATTGGCCCCGATCCGCTGCGCAAGGCGATCCGCGAGGCGACGCTGCGCAACAAGCTGGTTCCGGTGCTCTGCGGCGCCGCCTTCAAGAACAAGGGCGTGCAGCCGCTGCTCGACGCGGTGGTCGACTTCCTGCCCTCGCCGCTCGACGTCCCGCCGGTCGAGGGTCAGCACCCGCACACGGGCGCCCCGGAAGTGCGCAAGGCCGACGACAACGAGCCGTTCGCCGCGCTCGCCTTCAAGCTGATGAACGACAAGCACGTCGGCCACCTCGCCTTCATCCGGGTCTACTCGGGACGCGTGAAGACGGGCGACCAGGTGCTGAATCCGCGGCGCGGCAAGAAGGAGCGGATCGGCCGCCTGCTCCAGATGCACGCCAACAAGCGCCAGGAGATCGACGAGGCGTTCGCGGGCGACATCGCGGCCGTGGTCGGGCTCAAGGCGATCGCCACCGGCGAGACGCTCTGTAGCGTCCAGCATCCGATCCTGCTGGAGTCGCTCCAGTTCCCCGAGCCCGTGATCTCGATCGCGATCGAGCCGAAGACGAACGCCGACATGGAGCGGCTCTCCGGCTCGCTCGGCCGGCTCGCACAGGAGGATCCCTCCTTCCGGGTGAACGTCGATCCCGAGACGGGCGAGACGATCATCTCCGGGATGGGCGAGCTCCACCTCGAGATCATCACCGACCGGCTGCTGCGCGAGTTCGGGGTGCAGGCCAACGTCGGGCGCCCGCAGGTCTCCTACAAGGAGACGATCACGACGCAGGCCACCGCCGAGGGCCGCTACATCAAGCAGACGGGCGGCTCCGGGGACTACGGCGTGGTGAAGCTCTCGGTCGAGCCGGGGCCGCCGGGCTCGGGCTTCGTCTTCGAGAACGCGATCCGGGGCGGGGCGATCCCGTCGGAGTTCATCCCGCCGGTGCGGGCGGGCTGCGAGGAAGTGACGCAGAGCGGGCCGCTGGCCGGCTATGCCGTCGTCGACGTGAAGGTGCGCCTGCTCGACGGCCAGTATCACGACGTCGATTCGTCGGAGCGCTCGTTCAAGATCGCGGGCTCGCTCGCCATGAAGGACGCCCTGCGCAGTGCGGGTCCGGTGCTGCTGGAGCCGATCATGCGCGTGGAGGCGGTGACGCCCGAGGAGTTCGTGGGCGCCGTGCAGGGCGATCTCTCGAGCCGGCGCGGCGAGATCACGGGTTTCGATGCGCGCGGCAACGCGCAGGTGATCCACGCGGAAGTTCCGCTCGCCACGATGTTCGGGTACGTGAACCACCTGCGTTCGATGACGCAGGGGCGCGCGACCTACACGATGCAGTTTGCGCGGTATGCGCAGGTGCCGGCGGCTGTCGCCGACGGGATCGTCTACCGCTGATGCGACCGGCCGCGGCAGAGCCGCGGCGGCGTGAGGGGCATGGGCATGGCCAAGGGCAAGTTCGAGCGGAAGAAGCCGCACGTGAACGTGGGGACGATCGGGCACGTGGACCACGGCAAGACGACGCTGACGGCGGCGATCACGCAGCGGCAGAGCAAGAAGGGGTTGGCGGAGTTCACGCCGTTCGACCAGATCGACAAGGCGCCGGAGGAGCGGGAGCGGGGGATCACGATCGCGACGGCGCACGTGGAGTACGAGTCGGACAAGCGGCACTACGCGCACGTGGATTGTCCGGGTCACGCGGACTACGTGAAGAACATGATCACGGGCGCGGCGCAGATGGACGGGGCGATCCTGGTGGTGTCGGCGGCGGACGGGCCGATGCCGCAGACGCGGGAGCACGTGCTGCTGGCGCGCCAGGTGAACGTGCCGCACATGGTGGTGTTCCTGAACAAGTGCGACATGGTGGACGACCCGGAGCTGCTGGACCTGGTGGAGCTGGAGGTCCGGGAGCTGCTGAACAAGTACGAGTTTCCGGGCGACGAGATTCCGATCGTGCGGGGAGCGGCGGCCAAGGCGCTCCAGAACCCTGACGATGCGGCGGCCAACGCGTGCATCGACGAGCTGATGAACGCGCTGGACGCGTCGATTCCGGAGCCGAAGCGGGTGCTGGACAAGCCGTTCCTGATGCCGGTGGAGGACGTGTTCTCGATCACGGGCCGCGGGACGGTGGTGACGGGGCGGGTCGAGCAGGGGATCGTGAAGACGGGCGACGAGGTGGAGATCGTGGGGGTGCGCCCGACGCAGAAGACGGTGGTCACGGGCGTGGAGATGTTCCGGAAGATCCTGGACGAGGGTCAGGCGGGGGACAACATCGGGGCGCTGCTGCGGGGGACGGGCAAGGACGACGTGGAGCGTGGTCAGGTGCTGGCCAAGCCGGGGACGATCACGCCGCACACGAAGTTCAAGGCGCAGGCGTACGTGCTGACCAAGGAGGAGGGCGGGCG
>DATBRV010000004.1:0-55000 GCA_036560145.1 Myxococcota bacterium | reverse complement strand
TCCAGAAATTCGCGAAGCTCCCGCTGATTCCGCTCGTGATCACCCCGGAAGGCGCCGGCCTCCAGGATTCCACTCCGATCCTCGAGCAGATGGAGCGGTTGTTTCCCGAACCCTCGATCACGCCGCCGGATGCGGCGCTCGGCTTCCTCTCGGCCCTGATCGAGGAGTACGCGGACGAGTGGGGCAACAAGCCGATGTTCCACTTCCGCTGGTGGTATCCGCCGGATCAGAAGTCGGCCGCCGAGCGGATCGCGCGCGCCAATCTCCCGGGCGCGTCCGACGAGGCGGTGGGCAAGCTCGCCGCCTCGCTCGAGCAGCGCATGATCCCGCGCCTGCGCTTCGTCGGTTCGAGCGCCGAGACCCGGGAGCAGATCGAAGCCTCCTTCCTGCGCCAGCTCGCGATCCTGGAGCCGCACCTCGCGCAGCGCCCGTACCTGTTCGGGGCGAGGCCGTGCCTGGCGGACTTCGGGCTGTTCGCGCAGCTCTACGAATGCTCGATCGATCCGACCCCCGGCGCCATCCTGAAGGAGCGCGCGCCGCGGGTGGCGGCCTGGATCGAGCGCATGCTGGCGCCCGAGGCGGCCGGGGACTTCGAGCCCTGGAGCTCGCTCGCGCCCACGCTGGAGCCGCTCCTGGCGAAGGAGGTCGCCGGCCTCTTCCTTCCCTGGTCGACGGCGAACGCGAAGGCGCTGGCGGCCGGGCAGGCGGAGTTCGAGGTCTCGCTCGAGGGGCGTCCCTTCCGCCAGCAGACCCAGAAGTATCACGCGCGCTCGCTCGCGGCCCTCGCGGACCGCTACGCGAAGCTCGCCGCCGAGGAGCGCCGCAGGCTCGAGCCCGTGCTCGCCCGCACCGGCTGTCTCCCGTGGTTGGCGGGCGCCTGAGCCTGTCCGGGGCGTGACGGGGATCACCGGCCCGGCCCGCGACCCTCAAGACAGCACCCGCCGCAACCGATGAGAGACGGCGGAGGGGTGCAGCTTGCGCTCGCCGTCGATCCTGGCTCTCGTCCTCATGGGTCTGCTCGCCTGCGTGGGCACCTGGGAGCGGGTGCGCGCCGAGGACACGGCGGCCGCCTATCACCGCTTCCTGCGCGAGCATCCCGATTCCGATCAGGCGCCCGAGGCGCGCGCGCGGCTCGCGCTGGTCCGGCTGCGCAGCAAGCCGACCGCGGAGGGCTATGACTCCTTCCGGGCGGAATTTCCCGACGAGAGCCTGCTGCCCGAGCTTCAGGCGATCGCCGAGCGCAGCGTCTTCGAGCGCGCGCGGGCGAGCGGCACCGCCGAGGCCTATCGCGCGTTCCTCGCGGACTTCGGCGCCGGCGAATACACTGAGCGCGCGCGCGGCAACGCCGAGTTCCTGGAAGCCGACGGCTTCGGCGCCCGTCCCGACGAGCTCGCGGCCTTCGCCGAGCGAAACCCTACCAGCGACTTCGCCGTCGAGGCGAAGCGCAGCGCGGAAACCATCTCCGTGCGCAGCCGCAGCAGCTTCCGCAGCGTCGGACTGCGGGTCGAGATCGCACCGGGCACACCGAGCCCCGATCGGTTGATCCGGGTCTTCACCGAGCGCGCGACGCGGCGCTACGCGGAGGCGGGCCTCGCCCTCGTGCCCCTCGCCGGTGACCGCGATCCGCGGGAGGCGTCCCTGCCGGTGCGCCTCACGATCCGCCACGACGAGGCGACGGAGCGATCGGACTTCGCGACCGATCACGTCAGCGCCTCGGGCATCCTCGCGACCACGCGCGTCACGCTGACGCGGAAGGGCGAGCAGGCTCCCTTCTGGTCCGACGAGTTCCACTTCCGCGCCCCAGGCGCGATCGCCGGCGAGGCGAGCGTCCTGTTCGGCGTCGGAACCCAGAACTACTGGGCGTCTTTCTTCGTGCCGGTGGCGACCTGGGACACCAGCGCCGCGGTGCGCGCCGCGCGCGGCCTCGACAAGCCGGTCGCGTCGGTGGCCGTCTCGGAGGCCCGCGCCATCGTCCTGTTCACGGATGGCGACCTCGAGATGTTCGACGTCGGGGACCCGCAACAGCCGGTCCCGCTCGGCGCCTACCGTCACAAGCGGGACCTCACGCGCTGGAGCGGGCTGCAGGTCGCCGGGGACCGGATCGCGCTCTTCGGTCCCGACGGGATCGAGGTGCTGGCGCTGCAAGCCGGACGCTTCGCGCCGGTGCTCGCGCTCGACCGCGGCACGGTCGGCTCGATCATCGCCGTCGAGAGCCTGGGCCGCGATTGGGTCGCCGCGGGCAATCGCGGGCTCGTGCTGATCGGGGAAGGCAAGGCGCGGCCCGAGCCGCTGCTCGAGCGCGAGGTGCGGGGTCTGGCGCGGATCGCCGATCGGGTGCTCTTCACCGACGGCACGTCGCTCTTCGTCTCGACCGTGCCCCTGTTGCGCGAGCGGCGCGTCGAGTCCGAGCTGAGGCTCGGCCGTGGCTTCGGCCCCGGGCCCCTGCGCGTCGACGGCGATCGGGTGATCGTGATCGCGCAGCGGGGCGTGGCGGTGGCCGATCTCTCGGTCCCTGGCGCGCCGCGGCTGGAGTCGCGCGTGGAGACGGCCGAGGCCGGGGAGATCCGCGACGCCGCGAGGATCGCCGGCCGGCTGTTCCTGCTGGGGGATCGGGGCCTTCAGCTCACGGATGCCCGCGGGTCCCGCGTCGTCGATTCTGCCTGCGTGGTGGCCCGGATGCGGGTCGCTCCCGCCGGGCGACACCTCGTGATGATCGGAGAGAAGACGCTCCAGGTCGTCGACGCCACGCCGTTCCTGGCCGGCCCCGGGCTGGCCGCGCCGCTTCCCTGATCCGCCGCGACCGCGTCAGTTCTCGTCGGTCAGCCAGCCGGTCGGAACGCCGTCCCGCACCACGATCACCTCGGGCCCCTTCGAGTAGAGCGGGAGCCGGTGCGCGAGCCATGGGCTCGGCGCGGTCGGGTCGAACCAGAACGAGAGCTGCGGGATCAGGCGCTCCGCGACGAAGGAGCCGATCGGCCCCAGATCCGGCCGGTAGCGGACCTCGACCAGGCTGCCCGGCCCGTGCGCTCCGGTGTCGCGCCGCTCGACGCGCGCTTCGAATTCCATCAGGCGGGCGCCGCCTTCGCACAGGAAGAGCTGGAAGGCGGTGCTCGTCGTATCCCCGTTCACGAGCGGCTGGAAGAGCAGGGTGAGCGCGACGTTCGCGACCCGGTCGAGCTCGGGCAGCTGGATGCGCTCGACCGACATCCCGTCGCCGTTCGAGCGCCCGCAGGTCGCGACGCGCGTGCGGTGATCGACGCTGAGCGTGCTGCGCAGCGAGCCGTCTCCGCGAAAGGTCCTCGACTCCTGCAAGACGGGCTGGAGCGATCGGTGGTCGCGGCTCGGCTCGAGCAGCGCGCTCGCCACGTTGCGCGCGCCGCCGTCGAAGCCGCTCTCCGCGAAGATGCGAACGTCCTGGTCCTCGAGCTTCTCGATCACCAGGTGCGCCGCCCCGACACGATGCCGGCTGGTGTCGTAGGTGGAGGCCGGGACGGTTCCGAACACCTCGGGATAGGAGAGGCGCAGCTCGGATTCGGCGCGCGCCGCGCGCGGGGCGAGCGCGGCCAGCGCGAGAAACAGGAAGAGCGACGGGAGGAGCCGCGAGGACATCGACAGACGATAGCGAAGCCCGCGCGCCGGCACCCCACGTTGACTCCCGAATCGGCGATCTGATAGGTTGTCAGAATCCAGATTCCGCGTTTCACCAGAGGTATTCCATGAACTTCGGCTTCACCGAGGAGCAGGAGCTGCTGCGCAAGACAGCGCGTGATTTTCTCGCCGAGCATGCCCCCATCCAGCAGGTCCGCGCGATCATGGACGGGCCGCAGCGATACGCGGAGCCGCTCTGGCGGCGCATGGCGGAGCTCGGCTGGCTCGGACTGGCCTTCCCGGAGCGCTTCGGCGGCGCCGGTCTCTCGATGGTCGAGCTCGGCATCGTGCTGGAGGAGCTCGGCCGGACCCTGGCTCCTGTGCCCTTCCTGCCGACGCTGATCGCCGGCTTCGCGATCCTCGAGCTCGGCGACGAGAAGCAGCAGCAGGATTGGCTGCCGCGCATCTGCAGCGGCCGCGCGCTCGCGACGCTGGCCATCACCGAGGAGCGGGGAACGGAGCAGCCCGCGGACTTCGCGTGCACGGCCACCCGCGTGGGCTCCGGCTGGGAGCTGCGCGGCCGCAAGCTCTTCGTACCGGACGCCGACATCGCGGATCTGCTGATCGTGGCGGCGCGCGTCGGCCCCGGGCTCGGGCTGTTCTGCGTGCCGCGTTCGGCCGCGGGCGTCGGGATCACCGCGCTGCGCTCGATGGACGCGCTGCGCCAGCTGTACAAGATCGAGCTCGAGGGAGTCCGCCTGCCGGAGGCTTCGCTGCTCGGGGCGAACACCGATGCCGGGTCGAAGCTGGAGCGCGTGCTCGACCGCGGGCGCGTGATGGTCTGCGCCGAGATGGTGGGCGGGGCCGAGAAGTGTCTCGAGGATTCGGTCCGTCACGCCAAGGAGCGCGTGCAGTTCGGAAAGCCGATCGGCGTGAACCAGGCGATCAAGCACAAGTGCGCGGACATGCTCTTCGAGGTCGAGTCGGCCAAGTCGATCACGTACTACGCCGCCTGGGCCGCTCGCGAGGACAACGCGGAGGCTCCGATCGCCGCCGCGATGGCGAAGGCGTACGTGAGCGACGCCTACCGACACGCGTCCGCCGAGAACATCCAGATCCACGGCGGTGTCGGCTTCACCTGGGAATACGACTGCCACCTGTACTTCAAGCGGGCGAAGAGCGACGAAGCCTGGCTCGGCGACGGAAGCTACCACCGCGAGCGCGTCGCCCAGATGCTGAATCTCTGAGCACGCCGCTTCCGGAATCCCGCACGATTTCGGAGCGCCTGTGCGACGCCGTCTGCCTCGGCTTCGCGCTCTGGACCCTCTCCTGCCACGCGGTCGTCGCCCGCGGCGGATCCCTGCACACCCTGCTGGCGGTGTTCGCGGTCGCCGCGGCGATCGCCCTCGGGAGCTGGGCCTGGCTCGCGCGCCGCGGCCGCCCGCCGCCCGCAGCGGCCGGCCCGGCGCCGGCGCGCGCCGCTCGCCCCGCCTGGCTGCGCGGGCTGCGCCTCGCCGGGCTCGCGCTCGGCGTGGCCGGCGCGCTGCGCTTCGGCGGGCCGGGAGACGCCGTCGCTCTCTGGCACTGGACGGTCGCGACGCTGGGAGCGGCGGCGCTCGCGCTGCTCCTGCTCGAAGTGCCCCACGAGGAGGCGCCCGCGCGGGGCCCGCGGCTCGAGCTCGCGCTGCTCGCCCTGGCGCTGTCCGCCGCGGCGTACGCGCTGGTCGCCCACCGTCCGGACGCCGACGACGCCTTCTACGTGAATCTCGCCGTCGCGGCCGTGGACGCTCCCGCCGAGCCGCTGCTGGCGGCCGATACGCTGCACGGCGTCGCCGGGCTGCCGCTCCACCTCCCGATCTACCGCGTCCACAGCTTCGAGCTCGCGAATGCGGCGCTCTCGTTCCTGAGCGGAGCGCCCACGATCCAGGTCTTCCACTTCGGGGCCGCCGCGCTGGCGGCCTTCCTGGTCCCGATCGCCCACGCTCGCCTCTTCAGGCTGCTCACGCCGAAGCACTGGCTCGCGGCCGTCGCCACGCTCGTGGTCGTGCTGGCGGCGGCGGGCGAGACGCACCGCTGGTACGGAAACTTCGGATTCGTGCGGATCTGGCAGGGGAAGTCGCTCCAGCTCTTTGTCTTCACCCCGCTGGTGTACGCCTATGCGATGCAGTTCGCGCTGCGGCCGGGCCTCGCGCGCTGGGGGCTGCTCGCGGCCGCCCAGATCGCCGCGCTCGGCAGCAGCTCGGCGGCGCTGTGGGCGGCGCCCGCCGCCGGCGCGATCGGTCTGTGCAGCGCCCTGCCGCCCAGCCGCCGCGGCCTGAAGCTCTTCGCGGTCGGCCTGCTCGCCTCCGGCTATGTGCTCGGCGCGGGCTGGATCGCCAAGGGTTGGATGGATGCGGACGCGGCGTCGCAGCAGCCTGCCGTCTCGCAGCAGGAGGTCCGTGACAAAGAGCTCGCCGACCTCGCGCTGGACCGGCCCGGCGTGCGCCTGGAGCAGGCGCTCGGTCTGGTGCTGGGCGACAGCCGTTTGCGTCGGATCGCGCTCGCCGGCGTGCTGATCGCGTGGGCGGCGTCCTCGGGCGCGCTGGCGCGGCGCTTCGCACTGGCGGCGCCGCTGGCGGTGGCGCTCGTGCTGCTGCATCCAGCCGCCAGCTCCTGGGTCGTCGCCAACGTCACGGGCGAGTCGTACTGGAGGGCGCTCTGGGCCCTGCCGGTGCCGATCCTGATGGCGCTCAGCCTGGTGGCTCCGCTCGAAGTCGCCGCGGCGGGGCGGCGGCGTTCGCCGCCGCGCGCGGCCTGGGCGCTCCTGCTCGGAGCCTTCGCGCTGCTCGCGCCGGGCATCCGCGGCCCGAGCTCCGCCAACGGCGTGCGCCTGGCCTGGCCTTCGCTCAAGGTGGAGCCCACCGCGCACGCCTGGGCGGCGGAGCTCTCCGCGAGCGTTCCGCCCGGGTCGGTGGTGGCGGCGCCCGGCGACGTGGGCGTCTGGCTGCCGACCTTCCACCAGCGCGTGCATCCGCTGCTGGTCCGCGATCTCTACCTGGCGCCCTATCGGGCCCAGCTCGGCGACCCTTCGATCCAGCTGCGGGTCTGGATGACGGCGATCGCGGGGGGCGAGAGGACCGGGCCGGATGCGGGGCGGCTGTTCCGCGGCGGCCTCGAGCGGTTCCAGGTCCGGGGCGTCTGCCTGCGGGTGACACCGGGCGTCGAAGCGACCCGCGAGGCGCTGCGCGCGGCGGGCTTCCGACGCAGCCGGGAGGACGACGAGCACGAGATCTGGGTGCGATCGTGATGCCCGGCTGCCGAGAGCCGCGGCGCGACGGGATATAATCCCGCCCGCCCATGGAACCCACCCGGATTCGCGCCGAACCGCTCCCGCTGCGCGAGAGCCTCCGCCTGTTGGTGTCGCTCCCCGCGCTCAACGAGGAAACGACCGTCGCCGCCGTGATCCGGGGCGTGCCGCGCCAGATCCCCGGCGTGGCCAGCATCGAAGTGCTCGTGATCGACGACGGCAGCAGCGACCGCACCTCGGAGCGCGCCGTCGAGGCCGGCGCCCGGGTGATCCGGCATTCGGCTCCGCGCGGCGTCGGCGCGGCCTTCCATTCCGCGCTCGCCCATGGCCTCGAGACCGGCGCCGACCTGATCGTCAGCATCGATGCGGACGGCCAGTTCGACGCCGCCGACATCCCCGCCCTGATCGAGCCGGTGGTCGCCGGCCGCGCCGATTTCACGACGGCGTCGCGCTTCAAGGATCCCTCGCTGGTGCCGGAGATGCCCTGGGTCAAACGCTGGGGCAACCGGATGATGAGCCGCTTGATCTCGGGGCTCGCGGGCGAGCGCTTCTACGACGTCTCCTGCGGAATGCGCTGCTATGGGCGCCGGGCGGCCCTTCAGCTGCATCTGCTGGCGCGCTTCACCTACACCCAGGAGGTGCTCCTGAACCTCGCCTTCAAGCAGCTGCGCATCGTCGAGGTTCCGTTGCGCGTGCGCGGCGAGCGCGAGCACGGCGAGAGCCGCGTCGCCGCGAGCCTCTGGCGCTACGGCTTGCGCACCGCGCAGATCATCTTCCGCTCCTACCGCGACTACCGGCCGATGCGCTTCTTCGGCGGGCTCGCGCTCGCGTTGTTGGCGCCGGCGTTCGGCCTCGCCGCCTTCCTGTTGGTCCACTACCTGCAGACCGGCGAGCTCTCGCCGCACAAATGGGCGGGCTTCGGCGCGATCGCGCTGGCGGCGCTGGCGCTGCTGATGCTCCAGACGGGCATCATCGGCGACATGCTGAACCGCCACCGCGTGTACCTGGAAGAGCTGCTGTTCCGACAGCGCAGCGAGATGCGGCGCGGCCGCGACGCGGAGTGATGCGCGGGGCCGGCGCGGGCATGTCGGGCACGCTGATCGTGGTGCCCTGCTGGAACGAGGCGCGCCGGCTGCCCGTCGAGCGCTTCCAGGCCTTTCTCGCCGCCGAGCCGGACGTCGGCTTCGTCTTCGTCGACGACGGCAGCACCGACGCCACGCGCGAGCGGCTGCGCTCGCTGGAGAAGGACGCCCCGGAGCGGGTCCGGGTGCTCGCCCTCGACGAGAACCGCGGCAAGGCCGAGGCCGTGCGCCGCGGCGTGCTCGAGGCGATGCGAGGCGAGCCGCGTTTCGTCGGCTACTGGGACGCCGACCTCGCGACTCCGCTCGAGGTGATCCCCGAGTTCCGCCGCGAGCTGGAGGCGCGCCCCGCCTGCGAGATCGTGATGGCGGCGCGCGTGCATCTGCTCGGCCGCAGGATCCAGCGCAGCGCGCTCCGCCACTACCTGGGCCGCGTCTCGGCCACCCTGATCGCGCTCGCGCTCGGTCTGCGCGTCTACGACACGCAGTGCGGGGCCAAACTGCTGCGCAACGGGCCGCAGCTGGCCGGGATCTTCCGCGAGCCGTTCCTGGCGGGCTGGCTCTTCGACGTCGAGATCCTGATGCGGCGGATCGCGCAGGTCGGGGCGGGCGGACGGCCGACGGCGGAGGAAGTGATCTACGAGTACCCGATTCCGGAGTGGACGGACGTCAGCGGCTCGAAGCTGCGTCCGGGCGCCTATCTGCGGGCCGCTTTCGATCTGCTCCGGATCCGCCGGCGCTATCGCCGGGCCTGCTAGCCACCGCGACGATCGAAAGGCCGAAGGGCAGCACCAGGATGCGGACCAGCCAGCCGCCCAGGCCCGCGACATGGGCGAGCAAGGCATTGAGCGGACGCGGCAGCAGGAAGTAGCCGCTCTCGCGCGGTCCCTGGCGCGGCCACCAGCGCTCGGCGAGACGGACCACGATCGCGATCGGCAGGATCGCCGCCATCACGTAGGAGCAGAGCACGATCTCGAAGCCGGCGCCGGTGATCCGATCGCGCAGCTGCTTGCGGACGTAGCGGCGGCGGTGGCCGAGCGCCTCGTCGTGGCTGCTCCAGAGGAAGGCGTAGGCCGGCACGGTCGCGAGCAGGATTCCGCCCGGGCGCAGCACGCGCAGGATCTCGGCGAGCGCGCGCCGATCGTCGTCGAGATGCTCGAGCACGTCGAGCGCGACCACGACGTCGAAGCTGGCGTCGCCCGCCGGCAGGTTCTCGGCCGATCCGCGCGCGACCGGCAGGCCTCGCGCCTGCGCGTGCCGCAATCCGGCGAGCCCCATGTCGAAGCCGCTCACGTCTCCGAAGCGGAGCAGCGCCGCGGTGGTCGCGCCCGTTCCGCAGCCGACGTCGAGGATCCGGGCCTGCGGCGGCGCGTAGCGCTCGAGGATCCGGCACACCATGGTCCGGCGGCCGCGGTGCCACCAGTACCACTCCTCGAAGCTCGCCAGCCTTTCCAGCTCCTCCTCTTTCACGGGGCTCGCGGCGCAGGCGCGAGTAGATGCACGGCCAGCGCGCGGCGCTCCTGAGCCGTCAGCGCGATGACGGGCATCGGCGGCGTGGGCGTCGCCAGCAGCGCGGCGAGCGACTCGATCGAATGGCGCGCGGCGAGATCCTGCAACGGCACCACGACCACGCCGGGATCGGCGGCGGCCGCCTCGTGGCAGCCGGCGCAGCGGTGCACCTCCCAGAGCGAGCGTCCGCTGCGGGCCAGCTCGGCGCGCTCGTCCCCGGCGAGCGCCGCGAGCGGATCCACCCGCCCCGGAGGCGCCGCCGCGGCCGGCGCGCCGCCCCGCGGCGCGGCCGCCGGCGCGCGCGTCACGCGATAGATCACGCCCGCGTAGTCGTCGGAGATGTAGACCGCGCCGTCCGGGCCTTCCGCCACGTCGACCGGGCGACCGATCAGCTCGCCGTCCGCTTCGAATCCCACCGCGAAATCGCGCTCCTCGATCTTCCCGTCCGCGTCCCAGTGCAGGCTGACCACCTTGTAGCCGTCCTTGCGCGTGCGGTTCCAGGAGCCGTGCAGGGCCACCAACGCGGCGCCGGCGTACGCGTCGCCCGCCGGTGGCGCGCGCAGGAAGACGATGCCGAGCGGCGCATTGTGGGCTCGAAAGCCGTGGACCGGCGGCAGCGCGGCGGCGATCCGGGCCTCGTGGCCGGCGCCGAAGTCGGGGTCCGGCACGTTCTCGCCGTTGGCGTAGGGCCAGCCGTAGAAGCCGCCCTGCGTGATGCGGTTCAGCTCGCAGGGGGGGAAGTCATCGCCGAGCAGATCGCGGCCGTTGTCGGTGGCGAAGAGCTCGCCGGTCGCCGGCCGCCAGTCGAACCCCACCGTGTTGCGAAGCCCGCTGGCGTAGATCTCCTGTCCGCTGCCGTCCGGCCGCATGCGCAACAGGGCGGCCCGCCGGGGATCCTTCTCCTCGCACACGTTGCAGCTCGAGCCGATCGAGAGGTAGAGCCAGCCGTCCGGGCCGACGCGCACGGTGCGGGTCCAGTGATTGCCCTTCTCGGGAAGCCCGCTCACGATGCGCTGGTACGCCCCGCTGGTCGCGCGCGCGAGCGGATCGAAGCGGATCCGCCCGATCGCATTCCCCTCCGCCACGTACAGCCAGCCCTGGTGGAGATCCAGGCCGTGCGGCTTCTCGAGGCCCTCGAGGAGGGTGCGATTCCCGTCCGCGCGTCCGTCGCCGTCGGCGTCGCGCTCGAGCAGGTGGACGCTGCCGGTCCGGGGCACGCTCACCAGCAGATCGCCCGTCTCCGTCGGGCGCAGGAAGCGCGCGTTCGGGAGGCCCGTGAAGAACTGGCCGATCGAGAATCCTTCGGGCACGCGGAGGCGTTCCGCCACGGTTGCCGCCGGCGGGGCGTCCACGCCGCGCTGGAAGAGCAGGTGGCCGATGGGCGCGTTGACGGCGAATCGCTCGGGGAGGAGCCAGTGGCAAGCGCCGAACGAGGCCCCGGCCAGAATCACGAGGATCAGAAGGAATCGGCGCATGCGCCCTCCTGGGGCGGCGGGAGTATCCCCGTCCCGAGGTCCGCTCCGCCAGCACGATGGGTATCGTCCCGCGGGGAGGGCCTTGACTCCGGCATCAGCTTGGCGCACTCGTATGCGTCCCCGGAGGCTCTCCGAAATGACTCGTCGACTCTGCAAAGGCGATCTGGTCCAGGTGATCTCAGGTGCCGATCGCGGCAAGCAAGGGCGCGTGATCGCGATCGATCGCGAGCGCGGCAAGGTGCGGGTCGAGAAGGTCCGCATGCAGAAGCGCCACCTGAAGCCCGGCCGCAAGGGCGCGCGCACCGGCGGCATCGTCGAGCAGGAGGGATTCGTCGACGCCTCCAACGTGATGCTGCTCGACGCGGGCACGGGCAAGCCCGACCGCGTCCGGATCGGGATGGACGGCGAGCGCCGGGTCCGCGTCTACGCGAAGAGCGGAACGCACGTCCCCGATCCCCCCAAGGCCTGAAGCGCGGCGCCTTCGCGTTCGCGACATTCAGCCGTACCGAGGAACCAGCCATGGCGAAGAAGGGCAAGCGCGAGAAGATCAAGCTCGAGTCGTCCGCCGACACGGGCCACTTCTACACCACGGCCAAGAACAAGACCAACACGCCGGGGAAGCTGGAGATGAAGAAGTACGATCCCGTCGTGCGACGCCACGTCGTGTACAAGGAAAAGAAGCTCAAGTAAGCAGCGAAAGGGCGAGAAGATGACCTGGGTGATCACGCGGCTCTGCAGGGATTGCGTCGACCAATCGTGCGTCGAGGTATGCCCGGTCGATTGCATCTACGCGTACCAGGGCTCGGATGGCGAGACCTTCCCCAACCAGCTGTTCATCGACCCCGAGGAGTGCATCAACTGCGGCGTCTGCGAGCCCGAGTGCCCCTGGGAGGCGATCTTCGAAGACGAGCAGGTGCCCGACGTGTTCCACGACGACGTCGCCCTGAACGCCCGCATGCTCGAGGCCAAGGATCAGTTCACGGTGCCCGAGGTCACCGAAAAGCAGAAGCCGACCCCGGAGCAGATCGAAGAGAACAAGACGAAGTGGGGCTACTCGAGCTAGCCCTTCATCCGGACTCGAATCCTTCGACCAACGCCCCGAGCGGCGCTTCCCGTCCCGTGAGCAGCTTCACCTGTTCGGCGGCCTGGTGGATCAGCATCCAGCGGCCGGACACCGGGCGCGCGCCGCGGGCCTCGGCCTCGCGCAGAAGGCGCGTGCGCTCCGGGTCGTAGACGGCGTCCATCACGACGGCCCCCGCCCGCAGCGCGCCGGCGTCGACCGGCGAGGCGTCCTCGCGCAGGCCGACGGAAGTGGTGTTCACGAGCACGTCGTAGGGCGCGGACGCGAGCTCGCCGAGCGCCCCGGCCGTCTCCGCGCCGAGATCGTCCGCGAGACGCCGGGCGCGCTCCGGGCTGCGGTTCAGTACGCGCACGCGCGCGCCGCGCTCGAGCAGCCCGAAGACGACCGCACGGGCGGTGCCGCCGGCCCCCAGCACGACCGCGCGCGCGCCCCGCAGCGGCAGCTCGGATTCGAGGGCGCGCACCGCGCCGAGCCAGTCCGTGTTCGAGCCGACCAGCGCGTCGCCCGCGCGCGTCACCGTGTTGACCGCGCCGATCCGCCGCGCGGTCTCCTCGACCTCGTCGACGTGCGCCATCACCGCCTGCTTGTGCGGCAGCGAGATCGCCAGCTGGCGCACGCCGAGCGCGCGCGCCCCCCGCATAGCGTCGGCGAGCCCCGCCGGCGGAACGTCGAAGGCGAGATACACGGCGTCGAAGTCCAGGGCGGCGTAGGCGGCGCCGTGCATCGCGGGCGAGCGCGTATGGCCGGCCGGGTGCAGCAGGATTCCGCACAGGGCCGTTCGGGCCGAGACCGGTCTGCGCGCGCGGGGCACCTGCCCACCTCCTGAGCCGCGCGAGGCTATCCCATTTCGGCCCGCCGGCCCGTACACTGGCGCTCGCCGGATCCAGCGAAGGAGAGCACGATGGCGAAACCCAGGGTCGCGATCCTGATGGGCAGCCAGAACGACTGGGAGACGATGCGGGGCGCCGAGCAGGTGCTCGAGGCGCTCGCGATCGCATGCGAGGCGCGCGTGCTCTCCGCGCACCGCACGCCGGACCGACTGCGGGCCTATCTGGAGAGCGCTCCCGGGCGCGGCATCGAGGTCGTGATCGCGGGGGCAGGCGGCGCGGCGCATCTTGCCGGCGTCTGCGCGGCGCATACGCTGCTTCCGGTGCTGGGCGTGCCGATCGACAGCTCGCCCCTGCAAGGTCTCGACGCGCTGCTCGCGACCGTCCAGATGCCCGGCGGCATCCCGGTCGCCACCTTCGCGATCGGCAAGGCGGGCGCCAAGAACGCCGGGCTGTTCGCGGCCGCGATCCTGGCGGGCGCTGACGAAGGCGTGCGCGAGCGGCTCGCGAAGTGGCGCGAAGCGCAGGCGGCCGCGATCCCCGAAACGCCGGTCTGAGTGAACTTCGCTCGCCTTTGGCTCGCTGCGCGCGCTCAGCGCGCTTGCTGACGGCTGCGTTCGAGAGCGGCCTTCAGATCGCTCCAGACCAGCCGCCGGTTCTCCTCCGTGTACTGGCGGAGGACGAAAGCGGGATGGAAGGTGGGCATCACGGGGATGCCGCGGTAGGCGTGCCAGGTCCCCCGCGCGCGGGTGATGGCGACGTCGCGCCCCAGCAGCAGGCTGGCGGCGGGCTTGCCCAGCGCCACGATCACGCGCGGCTGCACGGCGTCGATCTGACCATCCAGAAATGGGCGGCAGCTGGCGACCTCGTCGCCGAGGGGCGTGCGGTTCCCCGGCGGCCGACACTTCACGATGTTGCAGATGTAGACGTCGCGGCGCGGGATCCCCAGGCCCTTCTCGATCATCTGGGTCAGCAGCTCGCCGGCCCGGCCGACGAAGGGCAGGCCGCGCCGGTCCTCGGTCTCGCCCGGCCCCTCGCCGATGAACATCAGCGCGGCCTGCGGATCGCCGTCGCCGAAGACGATCTGCGTGCGCGCCTCGCAGAGCCGGCAGCGGGTGCACTCGCCGAGTCGCTCGCGGACCTGCGCCAGGCTCGGCCGCTCGGCCGGCGGTCCGGGAGCGGCGGCCCGCTCGAGCGGGGGCGCGGGCGCGAGCCAGGCGGCGGGCGGCGCCTCCGACGCGGACGCCGCCGGGGAGGCCACGCGCGGAAACGCGTCGACGCCCTCCTCGACCAGCTCCGCGAGCCACGCCCGGGCCGAGGCGAGCAGCGCGCGGGCCTCGGCAGCTAGCGCCCCGTCCACACCGGCTTCCTCTTCTCGAAGAAGGCGCGGATCCCCTCCTGGGCATCTTCGGTCCGCGACGTCAGCACGATCATCTCGCGCAGGTAGCGCATCGAGGTCTGGTACTCCATCTCGCACAGCGTGTAGACGGCCTCCTTGCCGAGCCGCAGCGCCGAGGGCGAGAAGGCGAGCAGGGTGGCGGACAGGCGCGCGATCTCGGCGTCCAGCTCGCCGGCCTCCACCACGCGGCTCACCAGCCCCAGCTGCTTCGCCTCGGCGGCGTCGATCTGGCGGCCGGTCAGCACCAGGTCGAGCAGCGCCTTGCGGCTGCCGAGTGCGCGGTAGATCGGCGCCGAGACCATCAGCGGCAGCAGGCCGACGCCGATCTCGGGGAGTCCGAAGCGCGCGCCGACCGAGGCGACCGTGAAGTCGGCGGCGACCGCCAGCCCGAAGCCGCCCGCCAGCGCGAAGCCCGGGACGCGGGCGATCACCGGCTGGCCGGCGCGCTGGATCGCGAGGATCACCCGGGCCACCCCGTCGAAATGGTGTCGGCTCGCCTCGATCGACTCGTGGCCCTGGATCTCGGCGAGGTCCGCGCCCGCGCAGAAGACGCGGTCTCCCGCGCCGCGCAGCACGATCACGCGGACCTCGGGATCGCGCGCCGCCGCGTCGAGCGCCGCCTCCAGCGCGCCCAGGGTCTCGCGGTCCAGCGCGTTGCGCTTCGCCTCGCGGTCGATCGTCAGGGTCGCGACGCCGTCCGCCTGCTGGCTGCGGACGCTCGGCCCGGGCATCAGCGCCCGGCGTCCCGGGCCGCGAAGGCCTGCGCGAGCAGGTCCTCGACCCGGCGCGGCGCCTCGAGCCGGGCGGACTTTCCCTTGGGCTTGCCGGTGCCGGGCTCGAGGGTTCCGTGGCGCTGGAGCTCGATCTTCTTCTTCACCTCGAACTCGAAGCCCGGGTCGTTGGCGTCGTCGTGGCAGGCGCCGCAGATCTGCAGGATCACGCAGGAGTCGCACTTGTCGCCGAGCGAGACGATCGTGCCGATCTTGACCGCGCCCTCGGCAACGTGATCGCCGCCCGGCCCGTGACAGGACTCGCAACCCACCGCGGCGAGGTCGGCGTGCTCCGCGGGCTGGCCCTTCTCGGGGAAGCCGCCGGGACGTCCGAAGCCGGTGGTGTGGCAGCGCAGGCAGTCGGGGTTCCCCTGCTTGTGGACGGCCGTCAGCGTCTCCACCGCGTGCGCGTGCGGCGACGCGCTCCAGGTCTCGAACTCCGAGGCGTGGCAGCTGCGACAGGCGTCGGAGCCCACGTAGACCGGATTGGTCGGCAGCACGTCCTTGCGCGGCGCGCCGCGCGCAGCGAGCTGCTTGCGCTTCTCCTCGGGCGGAAGCTTCGCGATCGCGGCGTTGGCGGCATGCGAGATGCGGGGCAGGAACGTCGCATACTCGAAGCCGAGCGAGTGCTTCGGATCGTGGCACTGCCCGCACGCCGGCTGGTAGTTCCCCGCAGACACGAACTTCGGGGAGAGGTGGGGTCCGCCGCGGCCGTGGCAGGACTCGCAGCCCACGTTCTCGAGATCGGGGGTCTCCCGCGCGCTCGTGAATCCGCCGGGCTCGCCGTAGCCCACCACGTGACAGCCGACGCATTCCGGGTCCGCGTCCGCGCCGTGCTTGACCAGGGTGTCGAAGGCGGTCGCGTGCCGGGTGTAGGTCCAGGTCTCGTGCGCGAGCTCGTGACAGACGCCGCAGACGTCGCTCCCGCTGAATCCCTTGGTGCGAAGCAGCATCGGGACTGGGGCGCCCGCGAGCTTCGCGATGCGCATGCGCAGCAGCGCCTCGTGCTGCGCCCGCTCCCAGCCGCGCTGGCGCTGGAAGATGCGCCCTTCGGCGTCGATCAGGAACGTGTCCGGCACGCCCGCGAAGACGCCGTAGGCGGCCCGGATCTTCCCGTCGTGATCGAACAGGACCGGGAAGAAGTCGAAGCCGTCCGTGCGCAGCTGGGTGCGCACCGACTCCGTGCGCCCGGAGATCTCGATCCCGACCAGCTGCGGGCGCTTGTCCGCCGGCAGCGTGGGCAGGTACTCCTTCAGGAAGCCGAGCAGGTCGTGGCAGTGCGGGCAGGTGTGGAGGAAGAAGATCAGCAGCAGGGGCTTCCCGCGCTGGGCGGCGAGATCGAAGCTCTCCTTCACGTCGAGGATCGGCGCCTGGAAGGTCGGCGCGAGCGGCTGGTTGCCGGGGCCTTCCTCGGCGACGCCCGCCCGCGTGGGCAGCCGCAGCGCCTCGCGGATCTGCTCCTCGATCGCGATCTCGGAGCCGGGCTCGTCGGTGGCGAACTGGCCCAGCCCGAAGTTCACGTAGCCCTCGGAATCGACGCCGAGCAGCGCGACGGGCACGCGCATGCCCAGCTGCTGGGCGATGGCGGCGCTGGAATCGTCGACGATCGGGAAGTCGAAGCCGTGCTGCTTGGCGAATTCCGCCGCGCGGGCGCGGTTGGATCCGGTCGCGATCCCCACGATCTGGAAGTTGTTCTTGCCCCGCAGCGGGGCGATCTCCTGGATCGTCTTCGCGACGACCGACGCCTCGCGCACCTCCGGGTTGAAGAAGAAGAGCAGCAGGCGCTGCCCGAGCAGGCTGGAGATCTGGAAGCGCTGGTCGTCGAGCGTCCAGCCGGAGATCGCGGGGAGCGGACGCTCGTCGCGCGCGCGGGCGGGCTTGCGCGGCGCCGGGGCGGGCGAATCGGTGGGAGCCGCCGCGGTCGCGACGGCTTCGGGGGCGGCGGCGGGCTGCGCCGTCGACGCGTCCGGCTCTTGCCGGCAGGCGAGCGCGACGGCTAACGCCAGCGCCGGGGCGAGGATCCGGAAGCGCACGGCCGCGAGCATAACCCTCGCGGGGGCCCGATCAAGCTCGGAGGAGATGCCTAAGCTGCCCGCTCGAGGATGTGGATGCCGCAGGCGCTGCCGAGGCCGATCACGTGGGTCAGCCCCAGCTTCGCGCCCTCCACCTGCCGCTCGCCCGCCTCGCCGCGCAGGTGCGTCGAGACCTCGTAGATGTTGGCGACGCCGGTCGCGCCGAGCGGATGGCCCTTCGAGAGCAGGCCGCCCGAGACGTTGACGGGGATCCGCCCGCCGTGCGCCGTCGCGCCGGAATCGATCATCCGCCCCGCCTCGCCCTCCTTGCAGAGGCCGAGGTTCTCGTAGTGCAGGATCTCGGCGGTGGCGAAGCAGTCGTGCAGCTCGACCAGGTCGAGATCCTCGGGGCCGATCCCGGCCATCTCGTAGGCCTGCGCCGCGGCGCGCCGCGTGCAGGTGTTCACGTCGGGCATCACGAGATCGCGCTCGGACCAGGGATCGCTGGTGAGCACGGAGGCCGCCACCCGCACGGCGCGGCGCAGGCCGAGCTCGCGCGCCTTGCTCGCCGAGGCGAGCACCGCCGCCGCCGCGCCGTCCACGTTCACCGAGCACATCAGCTTGGTGTTGGGATAGGCGATCATCTCCGCGTTCATCACCATCTCGAGCGGCGTCTCCATCCGATACATCGACTTGGGATTCTTCACGGAATGCTTGTGGTTCTTGACGGAGATCTTCGCGAACTGCTCGAAGGTGGTGCCGTACTTGCGCGCGTGCTCCATGCCCGCCTCGGCGAAGACGGCCGGCATCGTGCTGGAGCCGAGCAGTCCCTCCTTGGGGATGCCCTTGCCGCCGCCGCCCCCGCCCAGCAGGCCGGTCTTGCCGAGCTGCTCGACGCCGACCACCAGCACCAGGTCGTAGAGCCCGGCCTTGATCGCGGTCCAGCCCTCGCGGAACGCGGTGGCGCCGGTGGCGCAGGCGTTCGCGCTGTTCGTGACGGGGATCCCCGTCTGCCCGATCTCCTGGAGGATGCGCTGGCCGACCATGGCGCCCGCCTGCATCAGGTTTCCGCTGTAGAGCGCCTGCATGTCCTGGATCTTGAGGCCCGCGTCGTCGAGCGCGAGCAGCGCCGCCTCGGCGCCGAGCTCGGGTACGGACCGATCGGGGAAGCGCCCGAACTTGATCATGTCGATGCCCATGACGTAGACGTCGCTCATCGCTGTCTCCGCTCCGCCGGCTTAGCGCCGGGGCTGAAAGTAGTAGGTGAGGTACTCGTTGCCTTCCCGGTCCTTGGTCGGCGCGACCTTGAAGATCACCTCGACCGGCATGCCCATCTTCACCTTCTCGGGAACCGGATCGATGTTGATCAGGTTGCCCTTCACGGTGCCGCCTCCCTCGAGATCGACGATCGCCGAGATGTAGGGCACCTCGATGCCCGGGAAGGAGCGGTGCACGATGGAGTAGACGTAGAGGCTGCCCTGGTTCGCGAGCCGCCGGGCCTCGAAGCGGCCGCGGGCGCCGCACTTCGAGCAGGAGTCGCGCTCGCCGAGGAAGATGGCGCTGCACTCCTTGCAGCGCTGTCCCTCGAGGTAGGGCTCGCCCTGCTCGGGAATCTTGAGGAATTCGACGACCGGGAGCGGTCGCTTGGCCGCCGCGGTTTCCGCCATGGTCGATCCTTTATGGGCGCGCACGGCACGCAGCCGCTCGCCGTCTTGGGATGGGAGGCGCGTTGACTCGCCAGTCAACCGTAGGCGCAGGATGCCAAGGCGCAGGGTCCGCTGTCAAATCCGGCAGGCTTTCGGGTCCCGGCGCAGGGCGGCCCGCGCCACCAAGCCTTACGGGTCCCGGCGCGGGAACGGCCCGCGCCACCCGGACTCCGCTCGGCTCCGCCTCGCTGCGCGGTCGCCTCGGAAGGCGACCTTGCATTCATCCCCGTAGTGCACCGCGCGCGCGGCGAGTCTGGCAAGCGCGCGAAGCGCGCGCGCAGCGAGCCGCAGGCGAGCGGAGTTCATTCAAGCCGGCCGCAGGCGAGCGTAGTTCACTCAGGTCAGCGCGTGAGCTTGCGGACGGCGGCGAGCTGCTCTTTGAAGACGGCGTTGTCGGGCTCGAAGGTGAGCGCGGTGCGCAGGTTGCGTTCCGCGGACAGAAAATCCTTCCGGTTCAGGTCGGCGATCGCGAGATTGAAGTACTGGCGCCCCTCCCGGGTGCGTCCCTGTCGCTCCTCGGTCGACTGACGGCCGGCCTCCGCCTGCGCTTCGGCGAGCTGCATGCGCACGCCCGCGCCCGCCTCGAGCCGGCGGTCGTAGGCCTGGCGACGCCGCGGGTCGCGCAGCACGGAGTAGGCCTCGGTGATCCGCTTGGCGACCTTCGCGACGGCCGTCTGCAGCTCGCTCTCCAGATGGCGGTTCGCGTCGGGGTGGAAGGCGCGGGAGGTGGCGTAGTACGCCTCCTTCACGCGGCGCGGCGTCGCGCCCGGGCTCACGTGGATCAGCTGGTAGTAGTCGAGCTCGTCGAGGATCTTGGCGAGCGCCTTGATTTCAGTGGGGGCGAGGTCCGACACGCGCTAGCTCTTCTTGCGCTCGTCCGGATCCGGAAGCGTCGAGAGGTCGGTCCCCGGCGCGTCGAAGAGGCCCTTGGTGGCGGGCTCGCCGTCCGCGGAGGCCGTCTCGGCGCCGTCCAGTTCGATCTCCGGCGAGAGCGCCCCGAGATCGTCGTCGCCGAGCAGGTCGAGCGAGTCGTCGACCGGATCGGAAGCCAGATCGGATCCGCGCTGCGTGGTCGCCTCGAAGACGCGGTGCTCGTCGGTGGGAGCCTCGTCCGCCGACGCCTCCAGGTCCGCGGGCGCGAAGCCGCCCTCGGGCGGTCCGCCCGGCCGCGGCGGCGGAGCCACCACGGGCTCGCCGATCTCGAGCTCGGGCTCGGTGACCTCGAGCTCGGGCTTGCGCTGCGGCGGCCTGCTCGGAGCCGCGACGGGCTTCGGGACCGCGGCGGGCCTGGGCGCCGCGACGGGCTTGGCAACCGCGACGGGCTTGGCAACCGGGGCGGGCTTGGCGGCCGGCGCCGGCTTCGGCGCGCTGCGAGCCTCTACGGGCTTCGCTCTGGGTGAACTCCGCTCGCTCGCGGCTCGCTGCGCGGCGGCTGCGCCGGCTGGCGGGGGCGGCAGCGCGGGCACCGCGGTGGGCGGCGGCGCCGTCGCGGTCTGCACCCGATCCGTGCGCGCCTCCTCGATGATGCTCTTGAGCTCGCCCTCGGACAGACCCGAAGAGAGCGTGATGCTGGTCGACGACTGCTTGCCGGTCTCCTGGTCGCGCGCGGTCACGTTCACGATGCCGTCCGCGTTGATCTCGAACGTCACGTCGATCGCGACCTCGCCGCGCCGCGCCTTCCGGAAGCCGCTGAACTCGAACTGGCCGAGCAGCTCGTTCTCGCCGGCCACCCGCGATTCGCCCTGGTAGACCCGGATCTGCACGGACTCCTGGTTGTCCTGGAAGGTCGTGAAGGTGCGGGTCTGCTCGATCGGCAGCGGCGTGTTGCGCTCGATCACGCTCTCGGCCATGTCGCCCGCCACGCCGATCCGCAGCGAGAGGGGCGTCACGTCGAGCAGGAACGCCTCCTGGTCCGAGCTGACCAGCGAGGCCGCGTGGATCGCCGCGCCCATTGCCACCACCTGGTCCGGGTCGACGTCGGTCTTGGGCTCCTGCTGGAAGTACTGCCGGACCGCCTCGCGGATCATCGGCAGCCGCGTCGGGCCGCCGACCAGGATCACGCCGTCGAGGTCGCGGGCGATCACGCCCGCCTGCTGGAGCGCCTCGTCGCAGACCTTGAACGTGCGCAGGATCAGGTCGTTCACCAGCTGCGAGAACTCCCGCTCGGTGAGCTTGCGCTCGATCGAGCAGGGCGATCGACCCTGGGCGGTGTAGATGTCGGGGATGCGGATCTCCGCCTCGGCGTCGGCCGAGAGCGCCTTCTTGGCCTCCTCTGCGGCGACCTTGAGCTTCTCCAGCGCGTAGGGGTCGTTGCGGAGGTTGACGCCCTCCTTCTGCATGAACTCGTCCGCCAGCAGGTCGATCACGCGATCGTCGAAGTCGTCGCCGCCCAGGAAGGTGTCGCCGCAGGTAGCGAGCACCTCGAATACGTCGTCGGCGATCTCGAGCACCGAGATGTCGAAGGTGCCGCCGCCGAGGTCGTAGATGGCGACGCGCTGGCGCAGGCCCTTGCCGAAGCCATAGGCGAGCGCGGCCGCCGTGGGCTCGTTCATGATGCGCAGCACTTCGAGGCCCGCGATCCGCCCGGCGTCCTTGGTGGCCTGCCGCTGGTTGTCGTTGAAGTTGGCGGGGACCGTGATCACCGCCTTGTTGACGGCGCGGCCCAGGTGCATCTCCGCGATCTGCTTGAGCTCGCGCAGCACCATGGCCCCGATCTCGGGCAGCGAGAAGAGCTCCTCGCGGATGCGGATCCGGACGCCGTGGTTGTCGGCCTCGGTGATCTCGTAGGAGCAGATGGCGCGCGCCTTCTTCACCTCCTCGGAGAAGAAGTAGCGGCCGATCAGGCGCTTCGAGGAGTAGACGGTGTGCTTGGGGTCGTGGATGATGTTGGCCTTGGCGGCGTTGCCCACCACCACCGAGCCGTTGGGCTTGATCGCCACCACGCTCGCGGTGGTGTACTCGCCGTAGCCGTTGGGGAGCACCTCGACGGCGCTGCTGCGCAGGACGGCGACGCAGGAGTTGCTCGTCCCCAGGTCGATTCCGATGGCGAGCTCGTTCATGGGTCCCCGTCCGCGGCGTGCTCAGGTTGGTCCGGGCGCAGGGGCCCCCGGCGGGGGGCCCTGGCTTGCCCCTTCCACCTGCCTCAGGTATCGGCAGATCGGGGGCAAGGCTGAGGGTTCCCTGACCCCGCCGGGGGGGGCGCCGGGCCCCGCCGGGCGCGTCTTGGCCGCCGCCGGAGCGCGTGCTAATTGGCTTGTATTCCCGAGGGGTTCCATGTCTGGCCATTCGCCATGTCCGGTCATTCGAAATGGGCGACCATCAAGCGCAAGAAGGGCGCCGCCGACGCGCGCCGCGGCAAGGTCTTCACCAAGGTGATCCGCGAGATCGCGACCGCGGCCCGGATCGGCGGCGGGGATCCGGACTCCAACGCGCGCCTGCGGCTCGCGATGGAGAAGGCGCGCGCCGCCAACATGCCCAAGGACAACATCGAGCGCGCCATCAAGAAGGGCACCGGGGTCGGGGAGACCGAGGCCTACGAGGAGGTCGTCTACGAGGGGTACGGCCCGGGCGGCGCGGCGCTCTACGTCGAGACGCTCACCGACAACAAGAACCGCACCGTCGGCGAGCTGCGCCACGCGCTCACCAAGTTCGGGGGCAATCTCGGCGCCAGCGGCTGCGTCTCCTACCTGTTCGAGAAGAAGGGACAGCTCGTCTTCGATCGCTCCGGCCTCGATGGGGACGCGCTGCTGGAGGCGGCGCTGGAATCGGGGGCCGACGACGTGATCGAGACCGGGGAGGCGATCGAGGTCGTGATCGCGCCGGCGCGCTTCGAGGCGCTGCGCCGGGCGCTGGAGGCGGCGGACTGGAAGCCGGCCAGCGCCGGCATCGTGATGGCGCCGGCTTCGACCGTGGCGATCGAGGGGGCGGACGCGGAGTCGATGCTGCGCCTGGTCGACGCCCTCGAGGACCTCGACGACGTCCAGAACGTCTACGCCAACTACGACATCTCGGACGAGGAAATGGCGCGCTTCGCGAGCTAGCATCCCCGGCGGCGCGTCCTCCCCCCTGCGCGCCGGGACCCGAAAGCAAGTCCGCGCGCAGCGAGGCGAAGCCGAACGAAGTCCGGATGGCGCGGGCCGCTCCCGCGCCGGGACCCGAAAGCAGGTCCGCGCGCAGCGAGGCGAAGCCGAACGAAGTCCGGGTGGCGCGGGCCGCTCCCGCGCCGGGACCCGAAAGTGTGGAGCGAGATGCGCATCCTGGGTATCGATCCCGGCCTGGTGGCGACAGGATTCGGTGTCGTCGAGCGTTCGGGGAGCGCGCTGATCCACGTGGCGCACGGCACCGTGCGTCCGCCGCGCAGCTCGCCGCTGGCCGTGCGCCTGCACTACCTCCACCGCGCGCTCGCGCAGGTGATCGAGGAGCACCGCCCGGACGCGGTGGCGATCGAGCAGGTCTTCGTCGCGACCAGCCCCCAGGCGGCGCTCGTGCTGGGACAGGCGCGCGGCGCGCTGCTCGCGGCCGTGGCGGCGGGCGGCCTTCCCGTGACCGAGTACACCCCGTCGCAGATCAAGCAGGGCGTCGCCGGCAGCGGCGCGGCTCCCAAGCTTCAGGTGCAGGCGATGGTGCGCCGGATCCTCGCGCTCGAGCGCACCGCCGCCGACGCCGCCGACGCGCTCGCCGCCGCGATCCGCCATGCGCACGAGCCGCGGCTCGCCCTGCTCGGCGTGGTCGGCCGCCCCCGGCGGCGGCGCCAGACCCGCCGCTTCGCGGTGGTGGCGGGGCGGGCGCGGTGATCGCGCGGCTCGAGGGCGTGCTGCGCGAGCAGGGCCCGACCCGGGTGATCGTGGACGTGGGCGGCGTGGGGTATGCCGTCCAGATCCCGCTCTCGACCTTCACCGAGCTGCCGGACGAGGGGAAGCTGGTCGCCCTGCACGTCCACACCCACGCCAGCGAGGGCGCCCTCCAGCTCTACGGCTTCGCCACCCGCGCCGAGCTGGTGGCCTTCGAGCTGCTGCTGCGCGCCAGCCGCGTGGGGCCCCGGCTGGCGCAGACGATCCTCTCCGGGATCACCCCGGCGGCGCTGCTGGAGGCGATTCGCGGCGCGCGGATCGCGACCCTGCGCGCGGTCCCCGGGGTGGGATCGAAGCTCGCCGAGCGGATCCTGCTGGAGCTGCGCGACCGTGCGGACGAGCTCGCCCTCGCCCTGGCCGGGACCTCGCCGTCGGACGCCGAGGGCCGCTCCGCATCCGACTCGGCCGCCCGCGATCAGACCCTGTCGGCGCTCCTCAACCTCGGCTACCCGAGAGCCCAGGCCGAGCGGGTGGTCGAGGACGCGGTGCTGGAGGCCGGCGATGCGGCGACGCTCGAGACCCTGGTGCGAGGGTCCCTGAAGAGGTTGGCGCGATGACGGAAGCAGCGGGAGAGCGGGCGCAGATCGCCGGCGCGGCGCTGCCCGAGGAGGCCGGCTTCGAGGAGCGGCTGCGGCCGCGCTCGCTCGACGAGATGGTCGGTCAGGACCGGCTGCGCGAGAACCTCAAGGTCTTCGTGCGCGCCGCGCGCGAGCGGGCGGAGACGCTCGACCACATGCTGTTCCACGGACCGCCGGGGCTGGGCAAGACCTCGCTCGCGCACGTGGTCGCCCACGAGATGGCCGCGCCGCTGCGCGTGACCAGCGGTCCGGCGATCGAGCGGCCCGGGGACCTGGCGGCGCTGCTCTCGAACCTGGAGTCCGGCGACGTGCTCTTCATCGACGAGATCCACCGCCTGCCGCCGGCGGTCGAGGAGATCCTCTACCCGGCGATGGAGGACTTCCAGCTCGACATCCTGATCGGCCAGGGGCCCGGCGCGCGCTCGATGCGCCTCGACCTGCCGCGCTTCACGCTGATCGGCGCGACCACCCGCGCCGGGCTGCTCACCTCGCCGCTGCGCGATCGCTTCGGTTGGGTGGCGCGCCTCGAGTACTACCCGCCCGCGGATCTCGAGCGGATCCTACAGCGCTCGGCGCGGGTGCTGGGGGTCGCGCTCGGCGCGGATGCCTGCGCGGAGCTCTCGGGGCGCTCGCGGGGCACGCCGCGCGTCGCGAACCGGCTGCTGCGCCGGGTGCGCGACTTTGCCGAGGTGGACGGCGGCCCCGGCACGCTGGTCGACGGAGCGCGCGCCCGCTTCGCGCTCGAGCGCCTCGAGGTCGACGCCTCGGGGTTCGACCGCCTGGATCTCACGCTCCTGCGCACCCTGCTCGAAAAGTTTGACGGCGGGCCGGTGGGCCTGGAGACGCTGGCCGCCGCGGTGGGCGAGGACAAGGGCACGCTCGAGGACGTGGTCGAGCCGTTCCTGATCCACGAGGGCTTCCTGGCCCGCACGCCGCGCGGCCGGGTCGCCACCCGCCTCTCGCGCGAGTACTTCGGGCTCGCGCCCCTCGCCCCGCCGTCCCAGCCGAAGCTGCTCTAGCGCCCCCCCCGGGCCGCGTGGGTCCGCGCCCACCCTCAAAGCCCTGCCGCCACCGGCCGATACAGACTGGACTCGGCGCCCCGTCCCCCGGGGTCCGCGAGGAGGAGCCAGCCATGAGCGCGCTGCGAAGCCTGGGCCGAGGCCTGATGATCGGCGCCGGCGTGCTCTGGCTCGTGGCGGGCGCCATCGCGCTCGGGCTGGCCTACGCCCCGGACCACGCCGCGGTGGGCATCGCGCGCCGGGTCGTGAACCAGGCGGCGACCGTGGCCAGCGCCGTCGAGGCGCTCGGCCTCGACGAGGACTTCCCGATGTCCGTCGACGCCTTCCTGCACGGCGCGATCGCGCGCTTCGGGCTGGCGCCCGCGGGCCTGCTGCTGCTGATCGCCGCGCTGCTGCCCGGCCGCCGCGAGTCGGACGGCGAGCCGGAGCAGGACGTGCGCGACGAGCGGCCCAGGGCCGATGCGCGCACGCTGCGCAAGGCGCGGCGGCAGGCCGCCACCCTCGCCAAGAAGGGCAACGCGCTGGATGCGGCCGAGTACTGCTTCGCCAGCGGCCTGCTCGAAGAAGCCGCCAGCTACTTCATCGAGGGCGAGGAGTTCGTTCGCGCGGCCGAGATCCGCCACGACCAGAATCGCTTCATCGAGTGCGCAGAGCTCTATTTGAAGGGCCGCAAGTTCGACTCGGCGGGCCGGATCTTCAGCCAGCAGGGAGAACACAAGCGCGCCGCAGAGGCGTATCTCGAGGCGGGCAACAAGAGCGTGGCCGCCGAGATGTTCGAGAAGGCCGGGGACTTCCGCCGCGCCGGCGACTGCTACGCGCAGACGGACTTCGCGCGCCACGCGGCCAAGGCCTACGTGAAGTGCAACGAGTGGAAGAAGGCGGCGGAATGCCTCGACCAGGTGATCATCGAGGAATCGACCGGCGCCGCGGCGAGCGATCCCGCGCGCCAGGCCGAGACGCGCAAGCTGGTGCGGATGGCGGGCGACCTCTACGGCCGGGCGGGTCTGCACGCCAAGGCGCAGGCGATCTTCGAGCGGGGAGGGCTGTGGATCCCGGCCGCCGAGCTCGCGCTCCAGCAGGGCAACAAGGAGCAGGCGGCGGCGCTCTTCCACAAGGGCGGCGACGCGCCGCGCGCCGCGCAGGCGCTCAAGGACCTGGGCAAGCAGGCCGACGCCTCGCGCCTGCTCGCCGAACATCACCGCGACAAGGGGGACGACGCGGAGGCCGCGCGCCACTTCGAGGAGGCCGGCGAGCACCTGGCCGCGGGAGACCTCTACCGCCTGATGGAGCAGTTCGAGAAGGCGGGCGCCTGCTTCGAGAAGCTGGGCGAGTTCGCGCAGGCGGCGGAGATGTTCGTGAGCGCCGGCGATCGCCAGCGCGCCGCCCAGAACTTCGAGCGTTGCGGGCGCTTCGCCGAGGCGGCGGAGACCTTCGCGCTGGCCGGCGATCGGGGCCGCGAGGCCGAGCTGCTCGCGCGGGCGGGACAGAAGCTGCGCGCTGGCGAGATCCACCTCGCGAACGGGCTCGAGGAGGAAGCCATCACGGTGCTCCAGGAGGTGACGCCCGAGCACGCCGACTTCGCCAAGGCGTCGGCGCTGCTGGGCGAGATCTTCCGCAAGCACGGCAAGCTCTCGCTCGCCATCAAGAAGCTCACCCACGCGATCGGCAGCTCCTCCGTCTCGCGCGACAACCTTCAGGCGTACTACTCGCTCGCGACCGTCTACGAGGCGAACAAGGAGATCCAGGAGGCGGCCGAGCTGTACGAGAAGATCCTAGCCTTCGACTACCACCATGCGGACGTCGGGCAGCGGCTGGAGAAGGCGCGCGAGCTGATCAAGAAAGAGGCCGCGGAGAAGCAGGCCGCGGCGCAGAGCGGGGCGCAGCTCAGCGCTTCTTCGAAGCAGGGCCGCTACAAGATCGTCGGCAAGCTGGGCCGCGGCGGGATGGGCGTCGTCTACAAGGCGCAGGACACCGTGCTCGACCGCATGGTGGCCTTCAAGGTGCTGCCGGAATCGCTCAAGGAGAACCCGCAGGCGCTCAAGAACTTCCTGCGCGAGGCCAAGAGCGCCGCGCAGCTCAACCACCCGAACATCGTGACGGTCTACGACGCCGGCGAGCAGGACGAGGGCTACTACATCGCGATGGAATACGTCGATGGCCACACGCTGAAGGAGATCATCAAGCACCGCGGCCGGATCTCGCCCGGGGGCATCGTCCACGTCCTCTCGCAGATGTGCGAGGCGCTCGCCTACGCCCACGAGAGCAAGATCGTGCACCGCGACGTGAAGACCGCGAACGCGATGTGGACCAAGGACAAGAAGGCAAAAATCATGGACTTCGGGCTGGCGAAGGCCGTCGAGGAGATGCGCAACCACACCACCGTGGTCTCGGGCACGCCCTACTACATGAGCCCCGAGCAGACGCTCGGCAAGAACGTCGATCACCGCACGGACATCTATTCGCTCGGCGTCTCCGTGTTCGAGATGGCGACCGGGACGCTGCCGTTCCGGGAGGGGAACCTTCCCTACCACCACGTCCACACGCCGCCGCCCGACCCGCGCGAGTTCACCCCGGACCTGCCGCCGCTGCTGTGCGCGATCATCGCGCGCTGTCTCGAGAAGGATCCCGGGAGCCGCTACGGGTCGACGCGCGAGATCCTGGCCGAGCTGAGCGCACCCCAGACCTCCTGAACCCATCGGCGCTCTCAGAGAACGTGACGCGATCGTCACGACCGTGATATGAAGATCACGCTCGAGGCGCTGTTCCAGGCCCGGGACCGCGCGGCTCCGAGCGCGGCTGCCGGCACGTAGCTTGCTTCTGCGCGGGCGTCGATTTCGTTTCGGGTCTCGAGGGGGGAGCGGTGCGAAATCAGCAGACCCTCGCGGAGCGGGTGTCCTGCACGGGCACCGGTCTCCACAGCGGGGCTCCGGTCCGGCTCGAGCTGGCTCCGGCGCGCGCAGGCACCGGCATCGTCTTCGTGCGCACCGACCGCACGCACGCGGTCGAGATCCCGGCCCGCCCGGGCGGCGTCCGCTCGACCCGCCTCGCGACCACGCTCGGGAACGGAGACGCGAGCGTGGCGACCGTCGAGCACCTGCTCGCGGCGCTCTACGGCCTCGGGATCGACAACGTCCGCATCTCGGTCGCCGGTCCCGAGCTGCCGGTGATGGACGGCAGCGCCGCCTCCTTCGTCTACCTGATCCGGAGCGCCGGGGTGCGCGTGCAGCGCGAGCCGCGCGCGGTGCTACGCGTGCTCGAGCCGATCGAGGTCGACGAGGGCGGCCGGCGCATCCGGATCGAGCCCGCGCGCGGGCTGCGCATCAGCTATGCCGTCGACTTCTCGCACCCCGCCATCGGCCGTCAGGAGCTGAGGCTCGACCGCCTCGACGAGCGGCGTTTCGAGACGGAGATCTCCTCGGCGCGCACCTTCGGCTTCCTCCAGGACGTGCGTGCGCTCTGGAACGCCGGGCTCGCCCAGGGCGGCTCGCTGCACAACACCGTGCTGCTCGACGAAACCCGCGTGATGAACCCCGAGGGCCTGCGCTGGCCGGACGAGTTCGTGCGTCACAAGGTGCTCGACCTGCTCGGCGACCTCGCCCTGCTCGGGGTCTCGATCGACGGGCACGTGAAGGTCGAGTGCGGCGGACACGCGCTGCACCACCGCCTGGTCGCGGCGCTGCTGGAGCGCCCGCAGGCCTGGCGGCTGCGCGAATCCGGCGCCGCCCGCGCCCTGGCGCCGCAGCTCTCGCCGGCTTGAGCAAGCGCGCCCGGCGTTAGTGAACTTCGCTCGCCTTCGGCTCGCTGCGCGCGGGCTATCGCCCGCTTGCCAGACTCGTAATCGAGGTCGGGCGGCCGCTTGCCAGTCTTGCAAGCCGCGCACAGCGCGGCGCGCAGCGAGCCGAAGGCGAGCGAAGTTCACTAAGGCCGGTCCCCGTCGAGCGCAGCGAGCTCTCGGGCGAGGCGGGCGGCGGCGGTGCGGTCGGTGAACTCGATCCCCATGCCCGGGCTGCCTTGGGCTCCCGGACGGCGCGCCCAGACCACGCGGCCTTCGATTTCGTGGGTGACCTCGCCGGCGGGCAGGCGGAAGCGCAGCTTGAGCCGCGCCCCCTCGCGCTGGGGCGATTCGGTCTCGATGAAGAGGCCGCCGGCGCCCAGCGTCGTCGCCGGATCGCAGCAGAGTCCGGCCTCGCACAGGTACTCGACCATCACGCGCAGCGTGCGGCGCCGGAAGCGCCGCGTCGTCTCGCGTGAAACGGTGCGCCTGGGCATCGGATTCTCTCCCGAGGTTCAAGCCTGGAGCAGATCGAGCCAGGCGCGCACCGCGCGGCGCAGCAGCGAGCGCGCCTCCGGATGCGCGGAGACCAGCACGGTCAGGTCGGCGGCCTCGTGCAGCGAATCCGCCGGGCGCTCCGCGTCGTCGGCCAGGCAGGCGAGCAGCGCGGTGCGCAGATCGCCGCGCGTCTCGTCGAGCGCGACCGCCGCTGCCAGCGTGCGCACCTCGGCGAGCCAGGCGCCCCAGTCGAGGGCGGCGATCGCCGCCGGCGAGGTGCCTTCCAGCGCGCGGCGCAGACGCCGCCGCGCGCGCCGTCCGAGCGCCGAGGCGAGCCCGTTCACGAGCTGGCCGCCGCCGCGCACGAGGTCGGGCTCCAGCACCAGGTTCGCGACCACGCCCAGCACCTCGCCGTGTTGCGCCGCGGTCAGCGGCAGCAGGGCGGGCGCCGTGAGCCGGCCCTGGGCCGCCAGCGCCGCAGCGCGGAAGGCGGCGAGGGGGCTGGCGCCGGCGCTGACCGGGAGCTCGGGCGAGGAATCGAGCGCCTCGGCGATCTCGCGCGCGGCCTGCTGGGCGAGCTGGCGAAGCGTCTCGGCCAGCGGGTCGTCGAGCGTCTCGCCGGCGGCCAGCGGCCGCGCGAGCGCGGCCGGCGCGTCCGGCGGCTCGGCGGCGCTCTGCGCGCCCAGCGCGCGCAGGATCGCGCGACCCTGCGCGGCGGCTTCCGCGCGCCCGCTGCCCTCGGCGATCCGTAGCACCGCGCGCAGCGAGGCCGCCAGCGTGGGATCGGCTTCCAACGCCGCCCGGTGTTGCGCGAGCGCCTCGGGCCAGTCCGCGGGCCGATGGCTGAGCAGCTGCGCGAGCGCCGCACGCGTCGCGGCGCGCTCCGGCTCGAGCGCGAGCGCGCTGCGGTAGGCCTGGATCGCCCCGTCGACGTCCTCGAGCGGGCCCGCGCGCAGCCGGCCGAGCTGGTCGTACACGTCCGCCAGGCCCGCCGGATCGTCTCCCGGGTGGCGCTGCGCGAAATCCGCGAGCGCAGCGCCGGCGGCGCGCCATTGTCCCTGCGCGCGCAGCAGGCGCGCAGCCGAGACGGCCGCTTCCACGCAGCGGGGATCGGCCGCCGCGGCGACGCCGAAGGCTTCGGCCGCCAGACGCGCCTCGCCGAGGCGCTCCAGGGCGCGTCCGCGCAGCGCCGACAGCGCCGCGCGCTCGGGCGCGTCCGCGATCTGCGCGAGGGCCCGGGTCGCGAGGTCGAGCGATTCGCTCGCGCGTCCCGATTCCCAGACCCGGGTCGCCAGCAGCAGCCAGGCGCGGGCGCAGGCCGGCTCGGCCTCGAGGGCCGCGCGCAGGTGCTGCTCGGCGGCGGCTTCGCGCCCGCCCGCGCGCAGCTCGATCTCGGCCGCCCGTAGCAGGCAGCCGCCGCGGGTGGCGGGTTCGGGTGCGTGCTCGGCCCAGCGCATCAGCGCCTCCAGCGCCGGCTCGATGCGCCCGGCGCGCTCGTGCAGCAGGGCGATCCGTTCGTGCGCCTCGGCGCTTGCGGAGTCGAGCGCGAGCGCCTCCTGGAAGCGCGCGAGCGCGGCGTCGGCTTCCCTGTCGGCCTCGAGACAGCGGCCCAGTCTGACGAGGTGAAGCGCGCGCTGCGCGTTCGGCTCCGGATGGGCGAGGCAGGCCTCGAGGTGGCGGCGGGCGGCGGCGAGATCCCCCAGGCTGAAGCAGGCTTCGGCCAGCCCCGCCTGCGCTTCGGGATCGGCGGGGACGAGGTCGAGAACGACGCCGAAGCAGCGCACCGCCGACTCCAGCCGTCCCAGCGCCAGCCCACAGCGCGCGCCGAGCCGCGCGGTGTCGCATCGCTGCGCCGGGTCTCCCGCGCCCGCGAACAGCTCGAGCGCGCGCTCGGCCGCGACCAGCGCGGCTCCCCGATCTCCACACGCCTCGCGCGCGGAGGCGAGCGCCGCCTGCACCGCGGACGATCCCGAGTCGAGACGCGCGGCCTTCTCCAGCCATGCGAGCGCTTGCGGCGGGTCCTCGGCCCGGCTCAGGTCCGCCGCGCGGACCCAGGCGTCCGCCGCGTCGGTGCCGTCGCCGAGCGCGGCGGCGCTCGCCCAGGCGCGGGCGGCTCCGGAGACGTCCTGCAAAGCCTCGCGGACCCGCGCGGCGAGCTTCCAGGCCGCCCGCTGGCCGCCGTCGACGGCGAGCGAGCGCTCCACGCACGCAAGCGCGTCCGCGTGCCGCCCGAGCCCTTCCAGCGCCTCGGCCAGACGCAGATGATCGGCAGCCCCCGCGCCGGCGGCCGGGTCGTCGCACCAGCTCGCGAAGACCTCGGCGAAGGCGGCGGCGTCGCCGCAGCGCAGGTGCAGCTCGGCGAGCGCGGCCCGCTGCGCCGGGGCCAGGGGCCCCAGCTCCGCGGCCTGTAAGTAGGCCCGCAGCGCGCGAGCGGGCTCGCCGGTGCGATCGCGCGCGATCTCGCCGGCGCGCAGACAGGCGTGCTGGCGGCGCTCCGGATCGCGTTCGCCCAGCATCTCGACCTCGCTCTCGTAGAGGTCGAGGGCGCCGCGCCAGTCCTCCATCGCCTCGAGCAATCGCTCGAGCGCGTGCAGCGCCTCGAAGTCGCGCGGATCCGCCTCCAACGCGGCGGCGTAGCAACGGCTCGCCTGCGTGGTCGATTTCAGGCGCTGCCAGCAGACGTCGCCGAGCCGGCGCAGCAGCGCGGCGCGCTCCTCGCCGGGGGCGCCCGCGTTCTGTTCGAGCTCGCGCTCCAGCGTCTCGGCGACCTCGTTCCAGGCACCCAGCCGCTCGGCGACGCCGCGCAGCCCGCGCAGCGCATCCAGCGAGTCGGGCGCCAGATCGAGCGCCCGTCGATAGGCATCGGCCGCCGCCGCGCCCGCGCGCAGCTTCTCGTCGCGCAGGCGCGCGAGCTCGAGCCAGTCCTCGGCGCCGGCGGGAGCGCGCGCGAGGCGAGCGGCGAGGTGCGATTCCAGCTCGACGGGTCCGGCGCAGACCCGCAGCAACCGAAGCAGCGCGTCCTCGATCTCCTGGCGCGCCTCGGGCGAATGCGCGCGCGCGGCGGGGCCTTCCGCGAGGGAGCGCAGGTGACGCAAGGCCAGATCGGGGCGGTGCAGCTCGTGCTCGTAGGCGCGCGCGAGCGCGCGGGCCAGCTCGCGGCGGCGGTCCTCGAAGACGGGCGCCGCGGGGTCGAGCGCGCGCAGCTCGGCTTCCGCGCTGCGCGCCCACGCCTGCGGCGGGCCGGCGGCGCGCAGCGACTCGCCCAGCGCGCGCAGCAGCTCGACGTGCAGTCCGCTGCCGCGGGGCGTCGCGGCCACCGCTTCTTGCAGGTGCGCCGCGGCCCGTTGCGGATCGCCGAGCGGACCGGACCAGAGCGCCGCGGCTTCGCACAGCAGCGGGACGCGCTCGCTCTCGTCGGCCTGCGCCAGCAGCGCCTCGAGCATCCGAACCCGCTCGCGGGGGCGGCCGAGGTCGCGGTGCAGCCGTTCGAGCTCGCGCAGGATCTCCACGTCCTCCGGGTCGACACGATAGAGCGTCTCCAGCTCCGCCACGGCGCGGCCGGGAGCCGCGAGCTCGCGTTCGAGCACGCGCGCGCGCTCGAGCAGCAGCGTGCGCCGCCGCGCCGGATCCGTCAGCAGCGCGAGCTCCTCGCCGAGCGCGCACAGGCGCGCCTCGGCGCGCCCGGCCAGACGGTGGGCTTCGGCGCAGCGCGCGGGAAGGCTCGCATCTTCCGGCCGTTCGCTGCGCAGCCGCGCCAGCCAGGGGAGGGCGGCGTCGGGCGAGAGCCGCTGCCAGGCGATCGCGGCGCCCCGTTCGAGCAGCTCGGCGCGGCGCCCGGCTTCCTCGCTCAGCGTCTCGTGCTCGATCGCGGCGAGCAGCTCCGGCCAGCGCCCGAGCTGCTCGAGCAGCGCCAGCCGATCCGCGCGCGCCGGCGTCAGGCTCGGGTCGAGGGCCAGCGCCTCGCGCAGGTCGCGCTCGGCGTCTGCGGGAAGGATCGGGGCGAGCCGGCGTGCACGCTCCAGCAGCCGGCGCGCTCGCGTCGCGGGCGGAGACGCATGCGCGAGCGCAGCGTCGAGCAGCTCGAGCAGCAGATCGTCCTCGCCCAGCCGCTCCGCGAGCTCGAGCGCGCAGGCCTCCGCCTCGGGCTGGCCCGGCTCGAGCTGGAGCACGCGCCGCAGGTGCGGCAGCGCCTCGCCGGGGCGGGCGAGCGAGCCCGCGAGCAGGCTCGCCAGCTCGAGGCGGGTCGCCACCTCCGAGGGCGTCGCAGGCCGGCTCAGCTCGGTCTCGAGCAGGCGCGCCAGCGGCTCGTGCTCGCCCAGCCGCCGATAGATCTCGCGCAGGGCCGCCTCGGCCTCGCGGTCGCCGGGGCGATCCGTGAGCACCTGGCGGTAGGCCTCGGCCGCGTCGGCCTCGCGCCGCAGCTTGCGCAGCGCAGCGCCTCTTCGCAGCTGCCAGCCGCCGCGCTCGCCGGCTTCGGCGCTGGCGGCGGCGGCGCGCTCGCACAGCTCGATCAGATCGTCGCCGTAGCCCGCTCGTTCGTAGAGGTCGGCGAGCGGCTCGGCGATCGCGGGCTGCGGCCCCAGCTCGGCGAGCGCCGGCTCCAGCGTGGCGATCGCGCCGTCGGGATCGGCCAGGCGCGTCGCTCGTAGCCCGGCGATGCGCAGCCGCAGGGAGGCGCGCTGCGCCGCCCACTCGCCGCGAGCGTCGCGCGGCTGCGCGCCCGACGCCTCCAGCCGCTGCTCCAGCAGCTCGACCACGGCCGTCGCATCGCCGTGGCTCTCCCAGTGCGCGATCAGGTAATCGGAGGCCGCCGCGTTCGCGCCGTCCAGCTCGAGGATGCGCTCCCAGTGGCGGCGAACCCGCTCGGCGCCGTCCGTGGCGTCGGCGAGCAGCGCCGCAGCCCGGCTGCGCAGCCCGATCTCCCTCTCCCGATCGGGGCCGGTGGCGAGCTCGGCCTCCAGGGTCTGGAGCAGCTCGCTGCTTCGCCCGGCCGTTTCGTGGAGGTCGGAGAGCGCGCGCCAGGCTTCGGGGCGCCCGGGGAGCAGACGCGCGGCGGCTTCGAAGTGGTGGACCGCGGCGTCGCCATCCGAGAGACGGTCGCGGCAGAGCCGGCCGAGCCGCTCGTGGAGCACGGCGGCGTCGGCCGGAGGAAGATCGGAGAGCGAGGCCTCGAGCAGCGCGCGCAGCGCGGCGGTGTCGCCGATCCGCTCCAGCAGGCTCGCCAGCCGCTCGCGGGCCGTGTCGCAGATCGGCGCGGGCGGGGCGGACGCGAGCGCGCGCTCGAGCGCCCGCCGCGCGCCGTCCAGTCCGTCCGGAAGCTGCTCGCACAGGCTGGCCTGCTCGAGGGCGAGCAGGGCCCGGGCCTGCGGATCGGTCTCGTAGGCGGCGCGGGCTTCCAGCCGTTCGGCCAGGCCCGCGATGTCCCCGGCCGCGCGCAGCGCCTTTTCGAGGCCGTCGCGCGCTTCCGGGGATCCGGGGTGCTGCGCCAGCACCTCGCGATAGAGTGCGGCGGCTTCGTCGCAGTGCCCGAGCGGATCCAGCAGGGTCCGCGCGCGGCGCAGGTCGAGGCGCAGCGCCTCGCGGCTGTCGCCCGCGAGGCCGCGGCGCGCCTCCAGCAGGTGCGCCGCCAGGTCGTCGTAGCGCCCGGCCCGTTCCAGCAGCTTCTCGAGCCGGGCGCCCGCGTCGGCGGGCGCGCCCGGGCAGGCGGCGAGCCGGGTGAGCGCCTCGATCGCGCCCGGGACGTCGCCCATGCGCTCGGCGAGCAGACGCGCCAGCGCGTCGAGGCAGGCCGCGCGCCCCTCCGGCGGCGCGACGTCGGCGAGCCAGCGGCGCGCGCGCACCAGCTCCTCGATCCGGCCGGCGCGCTCGAGCTGCGCGGCGAGCTGCTCGAGCGACTCGAAGTCCTGCGGGTCCGATTCGAGCGCCGACTCGAGACACTGGATGCTGTCGGCCTCGCGGCCCCGCTCGGCGTGGTGGCGGGCCAGGCGTCGTCGATTGGCGGCCCGCGCGCTGCCCTGGAGCAGAGGCGCCTGCCGCTCCAGACAGGTCACCAGCTCCGCGTCGTGGCCGAGCGCGGCGTGCAGCCGGGCCCACTCCTCGAGCGGCTCGGGGCTCTCGGGTGCGATCTCGGCCCAGCGTTGCGCCCAGGCGAGCGCGGGCTCGTGCTGGCCGCGCGCCTCGAAGCCTCCCACCAGCTCGCGCGCGAGCTCGGCGATGCGCGCGGGATCGCGGGTGGCGGCGAGCTCGTTCTCGGCGATCCGCAGCAGCGCCTCGGAATCGCCGCGCTCGGCCGCCAGACGCCGGAGTCCGCGGTGCGCGGGCGCCGAGTGGGGATCGGTCTCGAGCGCGCGCTGGTAGGCGCGCGCCGCCTCGGCCGGCAGCTTCAGCCTTCCCGCCAGCAGGTCGCCGAGCGCGCAGGCAAAGCCCGCGCGCTGCGCCTCCGGCCCGCCGGCGGCGGACTCCTCGAGCAGCCGCCGTAGCGACGGCCAATCCTCGGCCTTGCGGTGCAGGCGCTCGAGCGCCGCGACGACGCCGGCGGTGGCGGGATCGGCGGCGTAGGCCCGTTGGTAGGCGAGCACGGCGGCGTCGGAGTCGCCCAGGCGCTCCTCCTGGAGCGCGCCCAGCTCGGCGAAGATGGCCGCGCGCGTGCTGGCATCGTCGCCCGCGAGCGCCGCCCGGCGCTCGAGCAGGTCGACCAGATCCTCGCCGCGGCCCAGGCGGGTGAGGGTGTCGGAGAGGGCCTCGACCACCAGCGCGTCGTCGGGGGCCTGCCGCAGCGCGCGCTCGAGCAGGGAGGCGGCGATGGCGTCCTCGCCCCGGTCCGAGCGCAAGGAGGCCGCCTCCAGCAGCACGGACACCGGCGTCCCGTCCCCGCCGATCTCGGCCCGGCGTTCGAGGCAGCGAAGCAGCTCGGTGTCGTCGCCCAGGGCGCGCGCGACCTCGGCCAGCCCCTCGACCACGCGCGGATCCTCGGGCGCCTGGCCGAGCGCGCGCAGCCACCAGCTCCGCGCGCGCTCCGGGCTGGCGAGCTGCTCGAGCTGCAGCCGGGCGGATTCGATCGCGATCTCGGCGCGCTGGGCCGGCTCCCCGGCGGTCTCGAAGCGGCCCTCGAGCAGCGACACCAGCAGGCTCCATTGCCCACTCTCGCGCGCGATTCCGGCCAGCCCGTCGGCGGCCGCTGCGCAGCGGGGGTCGTCGGTCAGCGCGCGTCGGTAGAGATCCCCGGCGCGCTTGGCGTCGCCGAGCGGCCCCGCGCAGAGCGCCGCCTGCGCGGCGAGCGCCGCCGCGCGCTGGCTGCCGCGAGAGCGCGCCACCAGGCGCTCCCAGGCGAGCGCGGCTTCGCGCGGCTGCCCCTCGGCTTCGCAGGCGCGCGCCAGGCCCTCGAGCGCCGCCGGATGCTCGGGGACGAGCGAGAGGGCGCGCGCGAGCAGCTCGCGCGCCTGCTCGGGGTCGCGCAGCTCGCGCAGCCAGATCGCGGCCGTCTCGGCCAGCAGATCGGCGCGTTCCTCGCCGCGCATCGGCAGCGCGATCTCGAGGTCGGCCAGCTGAAGCACCAGGTCCCACTGCGCGCGCGAGGCGTGGATGCGGCGCAGCTCGCGTAGCGCAGGCCGCTGCTCGGGGCTGGCGGCGAGCGCGTCGCGGAAGCAGCGGGCGGCGGCGTCGGCGTCGCCGCGCCGTTCCGCGTGGATCTGTCCGAGCCGGAACAGCACGCCCGCGCGCTGCTTCGCATCCTTGGCCAGGTCGGGCGCGCCGAGCCGGTGCTGGTAGAGCCAGACCAGATCGTCCCAGCGGCCGGCGACGAACCACTGCTCCTCGAGCGCGGTGAAGGCGCGAAGATCCCCCGGATCCGCGAGGAAGCGCTCGCGAAGGCGCTCGAGCATCGGCGTCACGGACCTCACGTCGTCGCGCGGTGGCAGGGGAGTGCGGCAGATTCATCGACCGGCGAGGCCGCGATCTTGACCGGATTCGCTTGCGGTGGGTGAGGGGTTTGATTAGGATTTTCGCTGTCTTAGCGCGGAAGGCGCAAACCGGAGCCGGACCGGCGGGCGCGCCTGATCCAGATCGAGCCGAGACCGAGGGCTTTCCCCCATGCCGCAGCCCCGATCGCCGTCGGAGAGGCCGCCGACGGAGCCCGCGCCGCAGCGAGCGCGGGAGCCGGGCGACGAGCGCTCGCCGAACCTTCCCGAAGCCGAGCGGCGGCGGCGGCGGCGCGAGCTGTGGATCAGCCTCGGGGTGGGGGCTGCGCTCGCCGCCCTCTTCCTGCTCGAGCCGATCGCCGGCCTGACCCGCAGCGTCGCCGACAGCGGCCTCTTCCTGTTCCTCAACGCCGTGGTCGTGATCCTGATCCTGCTGCTCGGATTCCTGGTCACCCGCAGCTTCTGGAAGCTGGTCGCCGAGCGGCGCCGCGGCACGCTCGGCTCGCACCTGAATCTCAAGTTCGTTTCGGCCTTCGTGCTGATCGCGTTCGTCACGGCCTCGCTGCTCTTCGCGATCTCCGCCGTGATCGTCACGCAGTCGATCGACCGCTGGTTCGGCGTGCAGGTCGACAGCGCGCTCGAGAAGAGCGGCCGGATCGCGGAGCGCTACTACGAGGCGACGGCGCAGCGGGCGCTGCTGCACGGCGGCCGGATCGCGGAGCAGATCACTGCCCGCGGCCTGCTGCGCGAGGGCAACCGCACCGCGCTGGGCGCACTGATCCACACCGAGCAGCGCGCGGCCGACCTCGGCGTGGTGGAGGTCTTCGACGAGGACCGCGAGCAGATCCTGAGCGCGGCCAATCCGGGGGTTCCGTCCGCCGGATTCGGGCGCGGCACCCGCGAGCTGGTGCGCTCGGCGCTGGCGGGACGCGCGGGCTGGCGGGTGGAGGACGTCGGGAGCGGCGACCTGATCCGCAGCGCGGTGCCGATCGCGTCGCGCAAGCGGCCCGGGAAGACCGCCGGCGCCCTGGTCTTCGACACCTTCGTGCCCGAGCCGCTGGCCCGCGACGTCGGCATCATCCGCGAGACGCTCGGCCAGTACCGCGCGCTCCAGCCGAACGCGGGGAACATCCGGACCGCCTATCTGCTCGAGCTGCTGCTCGGCTTCCTGGTGATCCTGATGCTCGCCACCTGGGTCGGCTTCCGGATCACCAAGGGCGTCACCGGGCCGATCCGCGAGCTGGCGAAGGCCTCGGCGGAGGTGGCGCGCGGAAACCTCGAGGTTGCGGTCGAGCCTCCCACCGACGACGAGGTCGGCTTCCTGGTGCGCTCCTTCAACCGCATGACGCGCGATCTGCGCGACGCGCGGGCGCGCCTCGAGCGCTCGAACGCGGAGCTCGACCAGCGGCGCCGCTCGATGGAGGTGGTGCTCGGCACGATCGGGGCCGGCGTGCTCTCGCTGGACGCCGAGGGCCGCATCACCACCGTGAACCCCACCGCCTGTCGCCAGCTGGGGATCGCGGCGGAGGCGAGTCCGATCGGTGACCTCCTCGCCGACTGCGCGGGGCAGCCGCAGCTGCGCGACCTGATCGTCGATCTCGTCGCCAAGCTCCGCCCGGCCGCGCGCGAGAGCATCCGGCGCCAGGCGCAGGTCCCGCTCGGCGAGGATCTGGCGACGCTGCTGGTGACCGTGAGGCTCCTGCACGACGAGGCGGGCGGCGTGCTCGGCAGCGTGGTCGTGCTCGACGACTACACGCAGCCGGTCAAGGTGCAGCGCATGGTCGCCTGGCGCGAGGTGGCGAGCCGGATCGCGCACGAGATCAAGAACCCGCTCACGCCGATCCAGCTCTCGGCGCAGCGCATCCGGCGTCGCTTCCGGTCCCGGATCGAGGCGGATCCCGAAGACGTCAAGGTCTTCGACGAGTGCGTCGACGCCATCACCAGCCAGGTCGACGGCCTCAAATTACTGGTCGACGAGTTCTCGAACTTCGCGCGGCTTCCGACCGCGAACCCGCAGGCCGGCGACCTCAACCGCATCATCGCCGACGCCGTCTCGAGCTACGACGGCACCGAGCACGTGGCCTTCGACGCGGATCTCGATCCCAGCCTGCCGACGGTCGAGATCGACCGCGAGCAGATCCGCCGGGCGCTCACCAACCTGATCGACAATGCGATCGCGGCGGTCCAGCGCAGCCGCCCGGGCGAGCGCGCCGGGAGGGTGGTGGTGCGCAGCGCCTGGGATCCGTCGCTCCAGAGCGTGCGCTTCGAGGTGGCCGACGACGGGGTGGGGATTCCGCCCGAGGACCGGCGGCGGATCTTCGAGCCGTACTTCTCGACGAAGCCGAAGGGAACCGGTCTGGGGCTCGCGATCGTCTCGCGGATCGTGGCCGATCACCACGGCTACATCCGCGTGCAGGACAATCCTCCGAAGGGCACACGCTTCATCGTCGAGCTCCCGGCGCGGGGGGCGTAGGTGGAGCGGATCCTGATCGTCGACGACGAGGAGAGCATCCGGCGCTCGCTGGAGGGGATCCTCTGCGACGAGGGCTTCGAGACGCGGCTCGCCGAGGGCGGCGACGCCGCGCTCGCCGCGCTCGCGCGCGAGGCGCCGCCCGATCTGGTGTTGCTCGACATCGCCATGCCGGGCCGCGACGGCCTGGCGGTGCTCGCCGAGCTGCGCGAGCGCTGGCCGCAGCTCCCGGTGGTGATGATGAGCGGGCACGGGACCATCGAGACCGCCGTGCGCACCACCCGGCTGGGCGCATTCGACTTCATCGAGAAGCCGCTCTCGATCGACAAGCTGCTGCTCACGCTCCAGCACGCCCTCGCGCTCGCGCGCCTCGAGGCGGAGAACCGGCGCCTGCGGGCGCTGGCGCTGCGGGCGCGCGAGATCCTCGGCCGCTCCGAGGCGACCCAGCGGCTCAAGCAGCAGATCCAGGTGGCCGGCCCCACCAACGCCTGGGCGCTGATCACCGGGGAGAACGGCACCGGCAAGGAGCTGGTCGCGCGCCAGATCCACCTCCAGAGCAAGCGCCGCGAGAATCCCTTCATCGAGGTGAACTGCGCCGCGCTGCCGGGAGAGCTGATCGAGTCCGAGCTGTTCGGCCACGAGAAGGGCGCCTTCACCGGCGCGCTCGCGCAGAAGCGCGGGAAGTTCGAGCTCGCGCACGGCGGGACCATCTTCCTCGACGAGATCGCGGACATGAGCCTGATGACGCAGGCCAAGGTGCTGCGCGTGCTCCAGGAGCACAGCTTCGAGCGGGTCGGGGGGACGGAGACGATCGAGATCGACGTGCGCGTGATCGCGGCGACCAACAAGAATCTCGAGAAGGAGATCTACGCCGGCCGCTTCCGGGAGGACCTCTACTATCGGCTCAACGTGATTCCGTTCTGCGTGCCGCCCCTGCGCGAGCGGAGGGAGGACATCGAGGTGCTGGCGCGCCGGTTCCTCCAGGAGTTCTGCGCGGAGTCGGGGGAGCGGCCGCGGGAGCTCACGCCCGAATGCCTGGCGGCGCTCGAGGCCCACGCCTGGCCGGGCAACGTGCGCGAGCTGCGCAACCTGATCGAACGGCTGGTGATCATGACGCCGGGCCCCAGCATCGACGTCTCCGATCTCCCGGACGCGCTGCGGATGGCGGCGCTCGAGGGCGAGGAGGACGGCGGCACGCTCGAGCGGGCGCGCCGCGGCTTCGAGCGCGAGTATCTGCTCGCGAAGCTGCGCGAGCATGGCTGGAACATCTCGCGCACGGCCGAGGCGATCGGCATCGCGCGCGAGAGCCTCTCGCGCAAGATCAAGACGCACAAGATCGGAGTCGAACGTGGCTGAAGTGGGCAAGGCGCCGAAGGCGCCGCGCAGCGAGCCGCAGGCGAGCGGAGTTCACCCAGGCGGTCTTCCGAAGCCGATCCGCGTGGATGCCGAGGTGATCGAGAACCGCCCCGAGGGCGGAGCCAACCTGCGGCTGCGGCTGCGCGTCCGTGGCTGGCCCGGCTTCCGGCCCGGTCAGTTCGTGATGCTCTCGCCGGGGGCGCGCACCTCCGTGGAGCGCAGCGACCCGCTGCTGCCGCGGCCGATGGCGGTCTTCCGGGAGCGGCCCCACCCGGACGGAGCGGAGGTCGAGATCCTCTACAAGCGGGTGGGCCGCGGGACCCGCCTGCTCGCGGAAACGCTCCCCGGGCAGGCCCTGCGGATGGTCGGGCCGCTGGGACGCGCGTTTCCGGCGCCCGCCGCGGGCGAGCGGGCGTTGCTGGTCGCGGGCGGCACCGGGATCGCCTCGGTCTATCAGCTCGCCGCCGGCATCCCGGGCCGGGAGCGCGTGGAGGTGCTGCTCGGGGCCCGCACCGGCGCCGACCTGATGGGCGAGGCCGACTTCGCCGCGCTCGGCGTCGCGCTGCGCGTCGCCACCGAAGACGGCAGCCGCGGCGAACGGGGCCTGGTCACGGCGCTGCTCGAGGGCTCGCTCGCCGGGCCCGGCGTCGCGCGCGTCTACACCTGCGGCCCCAAGCCGATGATGGAGCGGGTGGCGCAGCTGGCGGCCGCGGCCGGGTGCGCCTGCGTCGTGTCGCTCGAGAATCACATGGCCTGCGGCTTCGGCGTGTGCCTCGGGTGCGCGGCGCCGCTCTCGGCCGGGGGCTACGCACTCGTGTGCCGCGACGGGCCGGCGTTCGATGCGAGCGCGATCGCCTGGGGGGCGCTGCCGTGAGCGACCCGCTCGACACCCGCGTCGACCTCGGCGGCATCGCGCTGCGCAACCCGGTGCTGACGGCCTCGGGCACCTTCGGCTACGGCAGCGAGCTCGCCGCCTTCCTCGACCTGCGCCGGATCGGCGGCTTCGTCGCCAAGAGCCTCACCCTCGAGCCGCGCGCCGGGAATCCGCCGCCGCGCATCGCCGAGACGCCCTCCGGGATGCTCAACGCCATCAGCCTCGAGAACGTCGGCGTCGACGCCTTCATCCGTGACAAGCTTCCGGCGCTGCCGGAAGGCGTCACCGTGATCGCGAGCGTCTTCGAGACCGAGATCGAGCGCTACGCCGAGGTGTGCAAGCGCCTCGCGGGCGTGCCCCGCGTCGCGGGGATCGAGGTGAACGCCTCTTGTCCGCACGTGAAGAGCGGCGGCATCGAGTTCGGCCAGCAGCCGGAGGTGCTGGCCGCGCTGGTGCGCGCGACCCGCCGCGCGACGGCCCTGCCGCTGCTCGTCAAGCTGTCGCCCAACGTGACGGACATCGCCGCCATGGCGCGGGTCTGCGAAGGCGAGGGCGCCAGCGGGATCAGCCTGATCAACGCGGTCCAGGGGCTCGAGGTCGACGTCGAGACGCGGCGGCCGGTGCTCTCGAACGGCTTGGGGGGGCTTTCGGGCCCGGCGATCCGGCCGATCGCGCTGCGCATGGTCTGGCAGGCCGCCCGCGCGGTCCGGATCCCGATCTGCGGGATCGGGGGCATCGCGAGCGCGGAGGACGCGGTCAAGTTCCTGCTCTGCGGGGCCACCGCGGTCCAGGTCGGGACCGCCAACTACCTGAACCCGGCGGTGGCGGGCGAGATCGCCGACGGCATCGCCGCCTACGCCGAGCGGCACGGCTACCGCCGGGTCGCCGATCTGCGGGGCGCCCTGGAGCTCCCCTCCCGGCGCAGCCCGTAGGTTTGCTTTCCCGTAGCAATTTGGATAGTTTCCGCCGGCTTACGCAGGCAGCCGCCGGTCTCCCACCCCCGCCCGGGCGGCGGGGAGGCGATCGATGGCTGCTCGAGCGCAGTGGCGGCAGTAGTGCAGTCGTGGGTAGGGCGGGACGCTCGGGTCCCGGTGGCGAAAGTGGGCGTCGAGTCCGCTTTTTTTGTTTGTGGGCCAGGGCGTGCCGTGTATCGGGACATCCCGGAGGAGCTCAGGGTGCTGATCGAACCGGTCGTCAACGACGCGGGATTCGAGCTGGTCGACGCGTTGCTCACGCGCGGCCGGGCTCCCTGGCTGCTGCGTGTCACCATCGACACGCCGGAGGGAGACGGGCGCGTGCCGGTCGACCGCTGCGCCGGCGTCTCGCGCGAGATCGGCAGCCAGCTGGACGCGGCGGATTCGATCCCGGTCGCCTACCGGCTGGAGGTCTCCTCGCCGGGTCTCGACCGCCTGCTGGCGCGCGAGAAGGATTTCGAGCGCGCGCTCGGCGCCGAGGTCGCGATCGAGACGCGCCGGCCGCTCGAGGGGCGCCGGCGCTTCCGCGGCCTGCTGCTCGGCTTCGAGTCCGGGCAGGCGCGGGTCTCGGTCGACGGGAGCGAGATCGCCATCCCGTTCGCGGAGATCGCCAAGGCTCGTTCGATCTACCGGTTCACGCGTGACGACTTCGCTCCTCACGCGAGCGCGAGATGAGGGTGTCTGCATGCTCGGCCTGAAGCGCGAGATCGACCAGATCGCCAAGGACAAGGGAATCGACCGCAAGGAGATCATCCGCGCGGTCGAGGAGGCGATGAAGCAGGCCGCGCGGCGCGCGCAGGGCCAGGAGCGCGAGATCGAGGCCCGCTACAACGAGGATCTCGGCGAGATCGAGCTCTTCGAATTCCGCGAGGTGGTCGAAGCCGTCGCCGACGCCACCACCCAGATCACGCTCGACGAGGCGCACCGCTTTGATCCCGAAGCCGAGCTCGGCGACGAGATCGGCGTGAAGCTCGACACCTCGGGGTTCGGACGCATCCTCGCGCAGACGGCCAAGCAGGTGATCATCCAGATGATCCGCGAGGCCGAGCGGGACAACGTCTTCGAGGAATACAAGGACCGCAAGGGCGAGATCGTCAACGGCATCGTCCGGCGCTTCGAGAAGGGCGCGATCATCGTCGACCTCGGCCGCGCCGAGGCCGTCCTGCCCCTGCGCGAGCAGGTGCCGCGCGAGACGTATCGCCCGAACGACCGGATCCGCGCCTACGTGATCGACGTCAACAAGGCGTCCAAGGGCGCCCAGATCATCCTCTCGCGCACCTGCATGGAGATGCTGACGAAGCTCTTCGAGCAGGAGGTGCCGGAGATGTACGAGGGCATCGTCACGATCCAGGCGGCCGCGCGCGAGCCGGGCGGCCGCTCGAAGATCGCCGTCGTCTCGCGGGACAGCGACGTCGATCCGGTGGGCGCCTGCGTGGGCATGAAGGGCAGCCGCGTGCAGGCGGTCGTCCAGGAGCTGCGCGGCGAGCGCATCGACATCGTGCCGTGGAGCCCGGATCCCGCGCGCTACGTGTGCGCGTCGCTCTCGCCAGCCCAGGTCTCGAAGGTGATCATCGACGAGGGCGCCAAGTCGATGGACGTGATCGTGCCGGACGACCAGCTCTCGCTCGCGATCGGGCGCAAGGGCCAGAACGTGCGGCTGGCGGTCCAGCTCACGGGCTGGCGGATCGACATCAAGAGCGAATCGAAGATGCGCGAGCTGGCGCAATGGCTCTCGGAAGCGGTGTCGGTGGTCGAGGGCTGCGGCGACGCGGACGCGGAGCTCCTGCTCCAGCAGGGGATCACGTCGCTCGAGGATCTCGCGGCCTGCCCGATCGACCTGCTCACGTCCCTGCCGGGCATCGACGAGGCGGGTGCACGCGCGATCCAGCAGCGGGCCCTCGAGCTGGCGGAGCGCAAGAAGATCGAGGAAGAGGCGGCGCGGGTGGAGGCGGCGCGGGTCGCGGCGGAGACCGCTGCGGCTGCCGCGGCGGCCTCGGCGGCGGCCGCCGCTGCCGCAGCCGCCGCTCCGGCCGAGCCCGTGGCGGCGGAGGACGGCGGGAGTCCCGCAACCAAGTGAGTCCCGCGGCGCAGGCCGCGATGACCGTGCGGTCGGGCGCGGGACGAGAGAGCGGATGGCGAAGATCAGGGCATACAAGCTGGCCGAAGAGCTCGGGATCGATCGCAACGAGTTCGTCGAGCGAGCGGCGGCCGCGGGCGTCCCGCTCAAGAGCGCGATGGCCTCGCTGGACGAAGCCGAGGTCGAGAAGCTTCGCAAGAAGCTCGGCGGCGCGCGCCCGGCCGCCGACGCCGTCACCGAGCAGCGCGTAGGCGGCGATACCGGGTCGGCGGTGATCCGGCGGCGCAAGAAGGCCGCCCCCGAGCCCGTGGTCGAGCCGGTGGCGCCGCCGCCGGTCGTCCCGCAGGCGGCTCCCCCGCCGGTCGCGAGCGAGCCGGCTCCGCCCCCGAGCGCGGCGGCCCCGCCGCCGTCGGTCGCGATCCCGGAGCCCGAGCCGATCCCCGAGCCGATCGCCGCCGCCGAAGCGGCGCCCGAGCCGCTGATCCCGCAGGAGCCGGTCGAATCCGACGAGAAGCGCGGCCGCGCGACCGGGACCGGGCGCGCCGCCACGGCCGCCGCGGAGTCCGCCGAGCGCGCCGCCAAGGAGCGCAAGCGCGTGCGCGAGGTGGTGAACCTGCGCGAGCAGGAGAACCTCGCCCGTCAGGCCACCTCGCGGAGCGTGGCGCGCCGACCGATGACGCTGGAGCCGCGCGCCACCGCCTCGCCGCGGCGTCGCCGGCGCGACGCTCCCGCCACGAGCAAGGCGCCGGCGCCCGGCGCGGTGCGCGAAGAGAAGCGGGTGGTGCGCATCGACGGCTCGGCCACCGTCGGCGAGCTGGCGCGCATGCTCGGCGTCAAGGCCGCCGCGGTGCAGCGCGAGCTGATGAAGCTCGGGACCATGGTCGGGATCCACCAGACGATCGACCTCGAGACCGCGCGCACCGTGGGCGCCGAGTTCGGCTTCGAGCTGCAGGACGTCGCCTTCCGCGAGCAGGACTACCTGGAAGACGCGCGGCCCGCCGAGACGGCGCCCGCGCGCGTGACGCGTCCGCCCATCATCACCGTGATGGGGCACGTCGACCACGGCAAGACCTCGCTGCTCGACGCGATCCGCAAGACCGACGTGGTGGCCGGAGAAGCCGGCGGGATCACCCAGCACATCGGCGCCTACCAGGTGACGATCGGCGAGAAGAAGCTCACCTTCATCGACACGCCCGGCCACGCGGCCTTCACGGCGATGCGCGCCCGCGGCGCCCAGCTCACCGACATCGTGGTGCTGGTGGTGGCGGCCACCGAGGGCGTGATGCCGCAGACGGTGGAGGCGATCGACCATGCGCGCTCGGCGGGCGTGCCGATCGTGGTCGCCGTCAACAAGTGCGACCTGCCCGGAGCCAATCCGCAGCAGACGCGCCAGCGCCTGATGGAGCACGGCCTGGTGCCGGAGGATTTCGGCGGCGAGACCATCTGCGTGAACGTCTCGGCGACCAAGGGCACCGGCCTGGATCAGCTGCTCGAGATGCTCGCGCTCCAGGCCGACGTCCTCGAGCTGCGCTGCGATCCCTCCCGGCGCGCGGTCGGCGTGGTGATCGAATCGCAGCTCGACAAGGGCCGCGGGCCGGTCGCCACGGTGCTGGTGCGCGACGGCACCCTGCGCCGCGGCGACATGGTCGTGATCGGCACCACCTTCGGCCGCGTGCGCGCGATGGAGGACCAGAAGGGCCAGCGGCTCGACGAGGCCCTGCCGTCGATGCCGGTCCAGGTGATCGGCCTCTCCGGCGTGCCCGAGGCGGGAGCTCCGCTCCACGCGGTCGAGAGCGAACGCGTCGCCAAGGACATCATCGACCACCGCGTCAGCTCGCGTCGCGCTCCGCCCGAGGAGGCGCGCACCGCCCTCAGCCTCGAGGAGTTCTTCGGGCAGGCCGAGAGCGGCGGCGTCAAGGAGCTGCCGATCCTGGTGAAGGCGGACGTGCACGGCTCGGTCGAAGCGCTCCGCGAGGCGCTGCTCAAGCTCTCAACCGACGCCGTGAAGGTCAACGTCGTGCACTCGGGCGTGGGCGCGGTCACCGAGACGGACGTGATGCTGGCCAAGGCCACCGGCGCGATCGTGGTCGCCTTCCACGTGCGTCCCGAGCCGGCCGCCCGGCGCGCGGCCGAGGCCCAGGGCGTCGACATCCGGGCCTACCAGATCATCTACGAGGTCAGCGACGAGGTCCGCAAGGCCATGACCGGCCTGCTGCCGCCGACGGTGACCGAGGTCTTCCTCGGCCGCGCCGAGGTGCGCGCCACCTTCAGCGTGCCGCGGATCGGGACGATCGCCGGCTGCTACATCACCGAGGGCCTGATCCGGCGCGGCGGCATGGCGCGCCTGCTGCGCGACGGCGTCCAGATCTACGAGGGCAAGATCTCCTCGCTCAAGCGCTTCAAGGACGACGCGCGCGAGGTGGCTTCGGGCTTCGAGTGCGGCATCGGGATCGAGGGATTCAACGACGTCAAGATCGGCGACGTGATCGAATCCTACGTCCGCGAGGAGCGGGCCGCGACGCTCGAATGATCGTCGGCGCGGCCGCCGTCGAGCTCCACGTCCACGGCTCCCAGTCCCTCAAGCAGAAGCGCGGGGTGATCCGTTCGATCGCACAGCGCGTGCGCAACCGCTTCCAGCTCTCGGTCGCCGAGGTGGGCGGGCAGGACACCTGGCAGCGCTCGGTGCTCGGGCTGGCGGCGGCGGGCAGCGACCCGGTCCGGATCCGCGCCGTGCTCGAGAAGGCGGCGCGCTTCATCGAGGAGACGCACCTCGCCGAGGTGCTGAACGTGGACGTCGAGATCGTCGAGCTCCCGGTCGAGGAAACGCACTGGGATCCGGGGGAGTGAGCCATGACGCGGCGCACGGAGCGCATCGCCGAGCAGATCCAGAGCGAGCTGGCGCGCGTGCTGCGGGCGGAGACCACCGACCCGCGGATCGGGCTGGTGACGATCACGCGCGTCGACGTGGCCCCCGATCTCTCGCACGCGCTGGTCTTCTGGAGCGCGCTCGCGAGCGAAGACGAGGGCGAGCGCGGGCGGGTGGAAGCCGGCCTCGAGAGCGCCTCGCCCTTCCTGCGGCGGCGGCTCGCCCAGCTGCTGCCGCTGCGGCGCATGCCGGCGCTGCGCTTCCGCTTCGACCCTTCGCTCGCCCTGGGCAGCCAGACGCTGCGGGTGTTGCGCGAGATCGAGGATGATGAGCCGGCGTAGGGACGAAGTCCCCGGCGCCTCGGGCTTCCTGGTGGTCGACAAGCCCCGGGGGTGGACCTCGCACGACGTGGTGGACGCCGCGCGGCGCTGGCTCGGCACCCGCCGGATCGGCCACCTCGGCACCCTGGATCCGCTGGCGACCGGGGTGCTGCCGCTCGCGGTGCGCGAGGCGACCAAGCTGGCGCCCTTCCTCGCGACGGGAGCCAAGCTCTACACCGGCGAGCTCGAGCTCGGCGCCGAGACCGACACGCTCGACGCCGAGGGGCGCGTGCTGCGGCGGCATTCCGGCGAGCTGCCGTCCGAGCCGGAGCTGCGCGCCGCGCTGGACGGCTTCCTGGGCGAGATCCTCCAGGTGCCGCCGATGTACAGCGCGGTCAAGGTCGCCGGCGTGCCGCTGCATCGGCTCGCGCGCGCGGGGCAGGAGGTTCCCCGTGCGCCCAAGAAGATCCGCATCGAGCGTCTCACACTGCTCTCCTACACGCCGCCGCGGGCCCGCTTCGAGGTGCTCTGCTCGACCGGCACCTATGTGCGCAGCCTGGCCGCTGATGTTGGAGCAACACTCGGCTGCGGCGCCTTCCTCGCCTCGCTGCGGCGTACGGCGAGCGGGCCCTTCCGGATCCAGGACGCCGCGCCGGCCCTTCAGCTGGAGGCGGAGGCGGGCGAGGGCCGGCTGGAAGCGAGGCTGATCCCCCCCGTCAACGTGCTGGAGCTGCCGGTGGTCCGGCTGGAAGCCGCGGACGAGCGCCGCGTGCGCAACGGCAACGAGGTGACGCTGGCGGGCGTGGCCCTGCCTCCCGAGGGGCAGGTGGCTGCGATCGGCACGGGAGGCGAGCTGGTGGCGATCCTCGAGATCCGGCCCGGGCGGCGCCTGCAGCCGCTGCGGGTCCTCCGCTCGCTTGCCGAGCCCGGCTAGCTCTGCCACACTCCGCCCGCGTCGGGGGGCAGGCTGCTCGGGTCCCTCGCGCGCCTCCCCGCGCCTCCCCTTGCAAGCGGGTGCCGGGCTGCTTCCTCGCCAATGCGATGAAACTCGAGCATCGAACCAGAAGGAACCGCAGTTGATCTCGAGAGCCATCAAGCAGAGCGCCGTCGAAGCCCATCGCAAGCACGAGAAGGACACGGGCTCATCGGAAGTCCAGGTCGCACTGCTGACGGAACGGATCAACCAGCTCGCCGACCACTTCAAGCTGCACGCGAAGGACCATCATTCGCGCCGCGGCCTGCTGCACCTGGTGAGCCAACGCCGCCGGCTGCTCGACTATCTGCGGAGGACCGGTCCGGATCGGTATCGGGTGCTGATCGAGCGCCTGGGTCTGCGCCGCTAGTCCCAGCCCGGCATGGCGCCGGGCGGGCCCTGCGGCGGATCGAAAGAAGAGAAATCGGGCGGCGCTGGACGCGCCCACATGGAATGCGGAAGTCTGCCATTCGCGAAGCCCCCGCTTCGCGCATCGCTGATTCCGCATTCCACCGCGTGTCGGTCTGATCCCCCCACGGCGCCGCCCACAACAGCTCCGGCCCCACCGGTCGGAGAGGAGATCGACACTTGCCTTCCTATTGGTTCCAACCCGAAAAAGTCTCGTTCGACCTGGGCGGTCGCACGCTCACGCTCGAAACCGGCCGCATGGCCAAGCAGGCGGCCGGCGCCGTCGTCGTGACGTACGGCGAAACCGTCGTGCTGGTCACGGTCACCACCGGCAAGCCCCGCGAGGGCATCGACTTCTTCCCGCTCACGGTGGACTTCGTCGAGAAGACCTCTGCGGCGGGCAAGATCCCCGGCGGCTTCTTCAAGCGCGAAGGGCGCCTCGCGGACCGCGAGGTGCTGGTCTCGCGCTTCATCGACCGCTCGATCCGGCCGCTCTTCCCCGAGGTCTTCCGCGACGAGGTGCAGATCACCGCGACGGTGCTCTCGGCGGACGACAAGAACCTTCCCGACATCCCGGCCTTCGTGGGCGCGTCGGCCTGTCTGACGCTCTCCCAGCTGCCGTTCCTGGGTCCCATCTCGGCCGTCCGGCTCGCGCGCAACGAGGGCCGCCTGATCGTGAATCCCTCGCGCGAGGAGCTCACGACCAGCGATCTCGACATCGTGGTGGCGGGCAGCCGCCAGGCGCTGGTGATGGTCGAGGGCTCGGCCAAGAACATCCCCGAGCGGGAGCTGCTGGAGGCCCTGCGCACCGCGCACGCGGCGCTGGCGCCTTCGCTGGATGCGCAGGAGGACCTGCGCCGCCGCGCAGGCAAGCCCAAGCTGGTGCTCGCCGAGCCGCCGGACCGCTCCGCGCTGGACGCCAAGGTGCGCGAGCTCGCCGAAACCAAACTGGCAGCCGCTCTGCGCGTGACCAAGAAGGACGAGCGCTACACCGCGATCGCGGAGATCGAGAAGGCGGTGCTCAAGTCCTTCGTCGAGCCCTATCGCAGCGAGCGCGTGTCGATGGACACGCTCGACGCGGTCGAGAGCCGGCGCGATGGGCTGCGCAGCCTCTCGAGCAACGTGAAGGATAGCCTGCACGATCTGCGCTCCGAGCTGATGCGCCGCCGGATCCTCGATCAGGGCGAACGCATCGATGGGCGCAAGCCGGCGGACATCCGCCCGATCGCCTGCGAGGTGCGCCCGCTGCCGCGGCCGCACGGCGTGGCGCTCTTCACGCGCGGCGAGACGCAGGCGCTGGTCTACACCACGCTGGGCGGCAAGGCCGATCAGCAGACCATCGACGGCCTCGCCGAGCGGATGTCGAAGCGCTTCTACCTGCACTACAACTTCCCGCCGTTCTCGGTGGGCGAAGCGCGGCCGCTGCGCGGGCCCGGCCGGCGCGAGGTGGGCCACGGCAATCTCGCCGAGCGGGCGATCCAGTCGGTGCTGCCCTCGCTGGAGAGCTTCCCGTACACCCTGCGCATCGTCTCCGAGACGCTCGAGTCGAACGGCTCCTCGTCGATGGCGACCGTCTGCGGGGCGACCCTCTCGCTGATGGACGCCGGCGTGCCGATCGAAGCGCCCGTCGCCGGCATCGCGATGGGGCTGATCGAGCAGGGCGACCGGGTCGCCATCCTCTCCGACATCCTCGGCGACGAGGACCACCTGGGCGACATGGACTTCAAGGTCGCCGGAACCCGGGCGGGCGTCACCGCGGTCCAGATGGACATCAAGGTGCGCAGCGTCGACTGGAAGGTGATGGAGCAGGCGCTCGAGCAGGCCAGGGTCGGGCGGCTGCACATCCTCGACTGCATGGAGCGCGACACCGCCCAGGAGTTCGCGGGCTTCAAGGCGCGCGCCGAGCTCTCGCGTTACGCGCCGCGGGTGAAGATGATCCGGATCAAGCCCGACCGGATCCGCGACGTGATCGGGCCCGGCGGCAAGGTGATCCGCGCCATCCAGGAGACGACCGGCACCAAGATCGACATCGAGGATACGGGCCAGGTGACGATCTTCTCGCCGGATTCCGACGCGCTCGACCGCGCCGAGGCGATGGTCCAGGAGCTGACGCAGGAGGCCGAGCTCGACCGCGTCTACCTGGGCAAGGTGAAGCGGATCACCGACTTCGGCGCCTTCGTCGAGATCTTCCCGGGCACGGACGGGCTGATCCACATCAGCCACCTGGCCGAGGGACGGGTCGAGAAGGTGACCGACGTGGTCTCCGAGGGCGACGAGGTGCTCGCGAAGTGCATCGACATCGATCCCTCGGGCCGCATCCGCCTGTCGCGGAAGGAAGCGCTGGCGGAAGCCGCCGCGAAGGACTGAGCGGTTGGCGGAGCCGTCCGCCGCGCTGCGCGTTCGGATCACACGCCTGCGCGGCGAGCGCGACCTGCCGCTTCCCGCGCGCGCGACGCGCGGGGCGGCGGGCTTCGACCTGCACGCGGGGGTCGAGTCCGAGCTGGTGCTCGCGCCGCGGGCCCGCGCCCTGATCCCCACCGGCTTCGCGATCGCCGTGCCCCCGGGCTACGAGGCGCAGGTCCGCCCCCGCAGCGGCCTCGCGCTCGAGCACGGCATCGTCCTCCCCAACGCCCCCGGTACGATAGACTCCGACTACCGCGGCGAGGTGAAGGTGATCGTGTGCAACACCGGTGAGCAGGCGTTCACGATCCGGCGCGGAGACCGCATCGCGCAGCTCGTGATCGCGCCCGTCGTCTTCGCGGAGTGGGAGGAGGTCGCGAGCCTGGACGCGACCGAGCGCGGCGCCGGCGGCTTCGGCCACACCGGCAAGGCCGCGAAGCGGCCGCGCAGCGAGCCGAAGGCGAGCGAAGGCGGGCCCCCGCGGAGGCGAGGCGCCGCGGAGCCGTCCGCGTGAGCGAGGCCCATCCCGTGCCCCCCCGTCAGGAGAATGGGGAACCCTCCGGCGCGATCCATCCCCAGCCGCCGACCCCGATCGAGCCGCCGGCCAACCGAAAGCGCAGCGATCTGGTGGTCCGCCTGCTCTCGGCGGCGGTGCTGGTTCCCGCCGTCATCTACCTGATCATCCTGGGCGGGCTTCCCTATCTCGCGACGATCGTCGTGATCATCCTGCTCGGGCAGCGCGAGTTCTACCGGCTGATCGAGGACAAGGGCGCCCAGCCGCTGGTCTCCTACGGGCTGGTGGCGGGTGCGGCGCTGCCGGTGGTCGCCTACGTCGGCAACGAGTACCACGCGACCCTGCTGATGACCGCCACGCTGCTGGCCGTGATGGTGCGGCAGCTCGGCAAGCAGCAGATCAAGGATTCGCTGGCGAGCATCTCCGGAACCTTCTTCGGCGTCTTCTACGTCGGCTGGCTGCTCTCGCACACGATCGTGCTGCGGCAGTTCCACGATTCGGTGATCGCGCGCTTCGGCCGCGACGCCGTCCAGCAGCTGGGGATCGCGCAGGAGGCAGGCATCTTCTTCATGATCTACACGCTCACGGTGGTGATCTGGTGCGACGCCGGGGCCTACTTCGCCGGCCGCGCCTACGGGCGGCGCAAGCTCGCGCCCAAGATCAGCCCGGGCAAGAGCGTCGAGGGCGCGGTGGGCGGCGTCTTCGCGGGCACCCTGGCGGGTCTGCTCGCCAAGGGGCTCTTCGAGGTCTTCTGGCCGGCGCTCTCGCACCCGCTCGGCTGGCTCGCCGCGCTCGTCTTCGGCGTGGTGATCTCGATCGTCGCGATCGTGGGGGACCTGGTCGAGTCGCTGCTCAAGCGCGACGCCGCGGTGAAGGACACCGGCACGCTGCTGCCCGGCTTCGGCGGCGTGCTCGACCGCATCGATTCGCCGCTGCTCGGGATCCCGGTGATGTACTACCTGCTGCTCTTCTACGTCTTCTTGAGGCTCGGCCCGCCGTGATCGAACGCTACGCCCGCCCGCAGATGCAGGCGATCTGGACCGACGAGGGCCGCTTCCGGCGCTGGCTCGACGTCGAGCTCGCCGTCTCCGACGAGCTCGCGGAGCGCGGCGTGATCCCCAGGCAGGCGGCCGAAGCCCTGCGCGCGCGCGCGCGCATCGACCCGGCTCGCGTGGCCGAGATCGAGCGCGAGGTGCGCCACGACGTGATCGCGTTCCTCACGCAGGTGGCCGAGACCGTGGGTCCCGAGGGCCGTTGGCTCCATTTCGGCATGACCTCGTACGACACCGTCGACACCGCGCTCGCGCTCCAGATCCGGGACGCCGGGCGGCTGCTCGCCGCGGGCGTGGAGCGCGTCTGCAGCGGACTCAGGCGCCGCGCCCTCGAGTTCCGCAGCACGCCCTGCGTCGGAAGGACCCATGGCGTGCACGCGGAGCCCACCACCTTCGGGCTCAAGCTGCTCGTCTTCGCCGCGGAGATGGAGCGGCAACGGGCTCGCCTCGCGACCGCGCTGGCCGAGGCGGCGGTGGGAAAGGTCTCGGGGGCCGTCGGCACCTTCGCGCACCTCCCGCCCGAAGTAGAGGTTGCCGTCTGCCGACGGCTGGGGATCGGCTTCGAGCCCGTCTCCACCCAGGTCGTGCAGCGCGACCGCCACGCGGCGCTGATGGCGTGCCTCGCGCTGATCGCCTCCAGCCTCGAGAAGTTCTCGGTCGAGTTCCGGCATCTGGCGCGCACCGAGGTGCGCGAGGTGCAGGAGGAGTTCGGAGCGGGCCAGAAGGGCTCTTCCGCGATGCCGCACAAGCGCAATCCCTGGCGCTTCGAGAACCTCTGCGGCCTGGCCCGCGTGATGCGCGGCTACTCCTCGGCGTCGATGGAGAACCAGGCGCTCTGGCACGAGCGCGACATGAGCAACTCCTCGGTCGAGCGCGTGATCTTCCCGGACGCGACGACGCTGCTCGATTTCATGCTCGACCGCTTCGCCGGGCTCGTGGACGGGCTCGTCGTCGACGTGGATCGGATGCGCGAGAACCTCGACCTCACGCGCGGGCTGGCCTTCAGCGGGACGCTCCTGCTCGAGCTCACGCGCAAGGGGCTCTCGCGCGAGCAGGCCTACGCGCTGGTGCAGCGTCACGCCATGGAGACCTGGGACCACGGCGGCGATTTCCGCGAGCGCGTGCTGGCCGATCCGATGATCTCGGAGCGGCTCTCCAAGGAGGAGATCGACCGCGCCTTCAGCCTCGACGAGGCGCTGCGCCACGTCGACGCGATCTTCCAGCGCACGCTCGGCGAGTGAGGAGCCCATGTTCAAGGCCGCCATCCACGTGACCCTCAAGCGCGACGTCCTGGATCCCCAGGGCAAGGCGATCCAGAGCGCCTGCGGAAGCCTCGGCCACCCGTCGGTGA
>DATBRV010000003.1:0-10055 GCA_036560145.1 Myxococcota bacterium | reverse complement strand
CGCACGCGATCCGCGCTGTCGGCCTCCCGCAGGAAGTCGAGCTCGAAGCCGATGTGGGTGGTGAGCTCCTCGAGCAGCGGCATCAGCGGGAGCGGCTGCGGATCGAAGAACTCGTAGACGCGGCAGGCCCGCCGCATGTTGGCGAGATCCGTGCGCACGATGTCCTCGATGTCCGGGTACTGGACCTTCACCGCCACCGGCTCGCCCCCGTGCAGGCGCGCGCGGTGCACCTGGGCGAGCGAGGCCGAGGCGAGCGGCGTTTCCTCGAACTCGGCGAAGACGGCGGAGAGGGGTTTGCCGAGCTCGCCCTCGACGGCGGCGCGGATCACCTCGAACGAGCGGGGCGGCACGGCGTCGTGGCACTGCTTCAGGACGTGGATGAAGGGCGGCGGGAACACGTCGGAGCGGGTCGCCACCGCCTGACACAGCTTGATGATGACGCCGCGCAGATCGAGCGCGCTGCGCAGCAGCAGGCGCGCGGCCCGCTCGTGCGTCGGCGTGCGATCCGGCTGGGGGCGGCGCAGCAGCCGGCGCGCGTACTCGGGCGGCTTGTAGAGGAGCCACAACATGGCCGCGGTGTGCGCGACGCGCAGCGAGCGCCGCACCCGGGTCGCGAGCTGCACGCTCAGGCGCTCGCGGCCAGCGGCGGCTCGAAGCCCGTGCGGGAGGGCGGCGTCCAGCGCGACTCGAGCTGGTCGAACTCCTCGATCAGCGAGCTGGGCCGCCCGGCAGTTTCGAGCGCCACGGCGAGATCGCGGCGCACGTCCTCGCGCTGCTGCTTCGGGCGCTCCTTCGTGATGGCGCTCAGCACGCGGTGCAGGATGCCGTCCACCACGGTGCGGCCCGCGATCGCGCGGCCGTCGATCGTGTGCAGGGTCCGCGCGCGCAGCTCGGAGAGCGCGGTGCGCAGATACTCGACGTGCGGGCTCTCGTCGCTGCGGATGAAGCGGACCAGATCGGCCGCCTGCTTCGGCGCCGCCGAGACCTCGGGATCCGAGAGCAGCGCCTCGCCCCAGGCGAAGGTGCCCATCGCGAAGACCTCGACCACCAGAACCTGCACCATGGTCCCGAGCAGCGCCTCCAGCGTCTCGTCGATCTGCGGGAAGAGCCGCTCGCGCGCGCCGTCGCGCCGCCCGCGCCCCATCATCCGCATCAGCACGTCGCCCGGGATCCGCGGCTTCTCGAAGGCGAGATCGCGCGCCGCCTCCCACATCTGCTTGTGTCCGCCCTCGTCGCGATACCCGGATTCGTCGCGCGCGTGCGCCTCGAAGAGCGCCCCGCGCAGGTGGGCGAGCGCGGTGCCCTCGATCGGCTCGCGGACCAGGGCGCCGAGATCGGGCACCTCGACGTCGCGGATGATCGCGCCGAAGCCCTCGACGATCGAGATGATGGTGAGCGCGCGCACGATCGGATCGCGCACCCCCGCGCGCAGCAACAACTTCGACTGCGCGAGGTTCGGGTACTGCGGCGGCATCAGCTCGCGCGGAACCTCGACGAGCGCCGCTCCCTCCCGCGCGAGCCGCGCCTGCCAGGCGAGGATCGCCGGCCCCCGATGCCGCACGCGCGGCGAGCGGTAGGCGCCGTCCGCGTCGAAGCCGCCGTGGCAACGCACGCCGCCCGCGACGAGCGGCGCGTGGCAGCCGTCGCTCTCGAGCAGCTCTTCCTTGCTGTAGACGAGCCGGTCCGTCAGTGGACTCCTCGCGTGGCGATCAGGGTGGCGGGCTCGATCCCCATGCCGCGCAGCACCTGCTCCCACATGCGGTCGGTCGCGACGTCGAAGACGATCTCGCGCGAGACCGGCGCCAGCAGCCAGGCGCCCTCGGCCAGTTCGGATTCGAGCTGACCGGGCCCCCAGCCCGCGTAGCCGAGCAGCAGACGCAGGCGCTCGGGAGGCTTGACGGCGATCCGCTTCAGCACGTCGAGCGAGCCGGCGAACTGGACGCGGTCGGCGACGCGCTTGACCTCGTCGCCGTAGCCCAGATCGGACTCGTCGTCGAAGAGCACCCAGCCGGTCTGAGGCTGCACCGGCCCGCCCCAGCCGATCGGCTCGGCCTTGGCGCCGTGCCACGCGATGTCGAGCGTCGCGCACAGGCTGGGCGCCGTGATCTCGGTGCTGCGGTTGAGCACGATGCCGAAGGTGCCGTCCTCGTCGTGGTGGACGAGCAGCACCACCGCCCGGCGGAAGTTCGGGTCGAGCAGCTGAGGCATCGCCACGAGGAAGGTCGGCGCCAGGGAGGACACGCCTCGAATCTAGCAATCTCCGGTGGACGGGGCGCTCGCCGGGTAGTCTTCCGGCGTGCACGCCCGGCGTTGGCTGATGGCCCTCTGGATCGCGGCGCTCGCGGCGAGCGCGGGAGCCGCCACCTGCGCGCTGGCGCCGGAGGGCTCCGCCGGCCGCACCGAGGAGGTCGCGATCGGTGGGCTCGGCTTCGAGCTGTTCCTCGGGCTGCTCGCGCTGGCCGGCGCGGCGCTCTCTGCGGCGCCGGTGCGCGAGCGGCTGGGCCTTTCCAAGGGGCGCCTCTCCGCCGGCCAGCTCGCGCTGCTCGTGCTCGGCACGCTCGCCCTCTCGCATGCGCTTGACGCCGTGATCGATCTGGCGCGGCTCGGGGAAGGCGGATCCCTCGCCGAGCTCGACGCGGCGCTCGCTGGCGCCCGCGGCCGGGCGCTCTGGCTGGCGCTGCTCGGCCTCGGGCTGGCGCCGGGCGTCGCCGAGGAGCTGCTGTGCCGCGGCTTCGTGCAGCGGGGGCTGCTGCCGAGCCTGGGCGCGCCCGCGGCGGTGACCGTCGCCGCGCTCTTCTTCGGGGCGCTGCACGTCGATCCCGTGCACGCGGGCTTCGCCGCGGTCCTCGGTCTCTATCTTGGGACCCTTTCCCACCTCGCGGGAAGCCTGCGGCCCGCGATCGCCTGCCACGCCGCGAACAACCTGTGCGCGGTGGCGATGGCGGCCTTCCTCCCCGCTCTCGAGGTCCCGCCGGCGGCCTCCATCGGGCTCGGCGGCGGCTTCGCGCTGGCGGCCCTGGCGTGGGTGTGGCGGAGCCTGGGCGGTCCGCCGCCACGGGAGGATTCGCGCGCGCCTGGAAGCGCCGCGCCCGCGCAACTCCGCCCTACAGATGCGAGCCGGATCGGACGACTCTGAGAGGTGCAGCGCCGCGCGTTCGGCCGGCGCTGGTTCGGAGTCTGGGATGGCTCGACCCGTAGCGGTGCTGCTGCTCGACGATGGCGAGCTCGACGACGTCCAGGAGATCCTCGCCGACCTCGGCGTCGCCTACGGTCGCGTGCGCGGCGGCGCGATCGCGCGCAACACGCCGCCTCCGACGCGACTCCTGATCTCCACGCCCCGGCGCGTCGACGCGGTGCACATGCCCGCCAAGGGCGATTCCGCGAACGACGGGCTGACGCGCATCGTGGTGGTGAGCGAAGACTCGAACACGCTGCGCGCGAAGCTGCGCGAAATAGGATTTGATTTCCTGGTGCGGCGCCCCGTGCATCCAGAGGCCCTGCGCCTGCTGCTCCTGCACTGCCTCTACACCGGCGACGAACGCCGCCGCGAGCCGCGCGTCCCCGTCGGCTTCGAGATCTCCTTCCGCACCGGCCTCCTGCCGCGGCGTGCGGCGCTGGTGGATCTCTCGAGCCGCGGCTGCCGGCTCTTGTCGCGCTTCGCCCTCGAGCCGGGCAAGCGCATCACGCTCCAGATCCCGCAGGCGCTCGGCACCAACGAGGCCCTCACACTGCGCGGCCGCATCATCCGCATGAGCCTCGACGAAAACCTCGGACCCGACGGCCCCTACAGCGCGGGCGTGGTCTTCGAAGACGTTCCCGCCGAGGCGCGCCAGGAGCTCGAGTGGCTGCTGGAGGAGCGCGCCCAGGGGCCCGCGATGCTCCAGCCCCTGGCCACGGACCTGCCCGAGCCGCCGCTCGACCCCGAGATCGCCCGAGGCGCCGAGCCGCGCGTGCCGGTCGATCTCGAGGTGGACGTGCGCGTGAGCCCGGAGCCCGAGCCGAAGCCGGAGGTGAAGGCCGTGCCGAAGACCAAGAAGGCGAAGGGCGGATCCTCCGAGCGCGAGCGCCGCCGCAGCCGCCGCGGCAGCTACGAGAAGAAGGTGCCCGCCTTCGGCACCCGCGCCCTGCGCGTGCTGGTGGCGCGCGATCTCTCGCAAGGCGGCATGCGGGTCGAGCGCTTCTCGGGCCTCGAGGTGGGCGATCGGCTGCATCTCGCGATCTACGGCGCGGCCGATCACGAGCCGTTCCTGGTCTGGGCCACCGTGCATCGCGACGACGGCGCCAACGGCATGGCGCTGGTCTTCGACGAGGTCCACGCGCAGCTCGCCGAGCAGCTCGAGAAGGTGGTCGCCGACCTGCCGGCCGTGGAGTCGCTCCACGACGACGAAGCGCGCGCCATGGGCACGGTGGTGACGGAGATCCTCGAGAGCTAGTCTCCGCCCTCCTCGAAGGAGGGAACCGTGGCCCGCAGCAAGAGCAAGCAGAAGCGAAACCAGCACCGCAACAAGGTCCGCCGCAAGCACATCCGCGACCGCAAGAAAGCCGCGAAGGCGGAAGCGAAGGATTAGCGCGGCGGGCTCCCGCTAGAGCTCGTCGAAGAGCCGGATCTCCGGGCGGCCTTCGACCAGCGCCATCATCTCGCCGATCCCCGCCTTGAAGTAGTCCGTGTTCGAGTGCTTCGCGAGCGCCGCGTCGTCCGTGTAGCGCTCGAGCAGGATGAACAGCTGGGGATCGTTCTTCGAGCGCGCGAGCTGGTAGAGCTTGCAGTCGGGCTCGTTGGCCCGGACCTTCTGCGCGAGCGTCTGGATCGCCCGCGCGAGATCCTGCTCCTTGCCCGCCTTCGCCTTCAGGGTCGCCGTCACCGCAATCACGAGAGCCTCCTTCGCCGTTGCTCCCGGATATATCGCAGGCCGGTGCGCTATGCATCGGGCGCGAAGGTGACCCGATGGCGGACCCGAAGGCGAAGCCGCGCTGGCGCAGGCACCACCGGCGTAGACCCCCGGTCGGCGCAGGCGTCGGCGCGATGGCCGCACCCCAGGCGCTGGGGCCGCTCCGCATCCACGTGATCGACTACCACGGGCCCCGCGTCGAAGAGCGCGACGTGACCGACGTCGAGGAGCTCTCGCGCTACCTGAGCACCGACACCGTCACCTGGATCGAGATCGAGGGCCTCGGCGACCAGAAGGCCCTGCGCCGGATCGGCGAGATCTTCCAGATCCACCCGCTCGCGCTCGCCGACGCGGTGAACACGCCGCAGCGGCCCAAGGCCGAGTCCTACGAAAACCACGAGTTCCTGGTCTGCCGGATGGCCCAGATGAACGGCCGGGAGATCGAGACCGAGCAGGTGAGCATGGTGATCGGTCCGCACTGGGTGATCACCTTCCAGGTGGGCCAGCGCGACGTCTTCGATCCGGTCCGAGAGCGCATCCGCAGCAATTCGCTGATCTGCCAGATGCAGGCGGACTTCCTCGCCTACTCGCTGCTCGACACGCTGATCGACGGCTACTTCCCGATCGTCGAGTCGATCGGCGACGCGCTCGAGGAGGTGGAGGAGCGCGTCGTCGCAGGCCGGATCGAGCGCAACGCGGGGGCGATCCACGTGATCCGGCGCCAGCTGCTCGGCTTCCACCGCATCCTGTGGCAGCAGCGCGACGCCATCAACTCGCTGCTGCGCGGGGAGAGCCGTTTCATCAGCCAGGCGATCCGGATCTATCTACGCGACGCCTACGACCATGCCGTGCAGATCCTCGATCTGGTCGAAGCCTTCCGCGAGATGGCCGTCAGCCTGATGGAGGTGCACCTCTCGAGCATCAGCAACCGCCTGAACGAGGTGATGCGGGTGCTGACCGTGATCTCCACCATCTTCATCCCGCTCACCTTCGTGGTGGGCGTCTACGGGATGAACTTCGACTACATGCCCGAGCTGCGCTGGCGCTGGTCGTACCCCGTGCTCTGGGTCCTGATGATCGGGCTCGCGGTGGGGATGTTCGTGTTCTTCCGGCGGCGCGGCTGGATCGGCACCGGCGCGAGCCGCGACGCCGCCCGGGCGGAGCGGGCGGCGGCGCGGGCCGAGCGGCGGTCCTGAGCCCCCAGAGCAGGAAAGGCCCGAAGCCGTTTTGCAGCTCCGAGCCTCCCTGGGAAGGGGATATTTTGTTTTCTACCCGATAAGTGGCCGCCCGACCGGAAAGGTGTCACGCCCGGAGCGGATTTTTTTTCGCCTGCTGGAACGGGAGGTTACGGCGACGCACCCGGCGGCATCCAGAGCCTTCAGCGCTCCAGGCCCGGGATCGGGCGCCCCACCTCGACCGCCGCGGCGGTGAAGATGGCGTCGTCGAGCCCAGGGTCGACCGAGAGCTGCTCGATCCGGACTTCTGTTTGGGTGCCCCGCGCCAGGTTCTCGACCAGGATCCGGGTCGGCAGGGCGTGGCCTCCAATTTGTCTGGTGTCGGCGCGCGGCGCGTGGATCACCTTGTAGGGCGAGCCCGCGGCCTGCTTGAAGTAGCGGGTTTCCAGGATCGCGGCGTCCGAGCGCGCGATCCAGAACTCGACGCGCGCGTAGCCCGATGGATAGCGCGGCAGCGCGGAGATCACGTCCACCGGCTCGCCGCTCAGCGCCGAAGCGGGCCGCAGCTCGGCACGGTAGTGCGAGACCCGCCGGCGCTCGAAATCCTCGTAGGTCAGGTCGGTGCCCATGAACGCGTCCGCGCGGTGGCCGATCGAGATCCGGCGCAGCTTGGCCACCTCGCGCAGGTAGACGAAGTGATCTCCGCTGCCCCGCGCGTTCTCGATCGAGAGGATCGTCATGCCGCGCAGATACTCGGGCGCGAGGAAGCGGCCGAGGCTGTGGAGCCTGCCGTCGATCCTTTTGGTCGCGACGACCAGCCGGCGCCGCGACAGCTCGCTCTCGGGGCTCCGCACCACCACCTCGATGTACTCGCGGGTGTCGACCTCGTAGCGGTTGTGGAACGCCCGCTCCAGCACGCGATCGGCTGCCGCGGAGCGATCGCCCTCGGCCTCGCCGGCGGCGTGCGCCGACAGGATCGACGAGAGCGCCAGCACGACGACCCCTTCGCCCAGAAGCCTACGCAGCATGCTGTTCACCCCGCTGCGGGAGCGGCAACGTCACCCGCACCCGCGTCCCGGCGCCCGGGGCCGAATCGAGCTCGATCGATCCGCCCAGACCGCCCACCAGATCTCGACAGATCGCGAGGCCCAGGCCGCTGCCTCCGCTCGCGCCTCGCGTCGTGAAGAAGGGCTCGAAGGCTCTCGCCGCGACCCCCGGCTCCATGCCGCAGCCCCGGTCGCTGACCTCGATGCACAGCCCGGTCGCCTCCTCGATCCCGATCACGCTCACCACGTCTCCCGGGCTGCTGGCCCGGAGCGCGTTGTCGACGAGATTCGCGAGCACGCGGACCAGCTCGTCGCCGCCGCTGCGCAGCCGCGGCAGGCCGGGCGCGAGCCGCACCGCAACCGGCGCCGGAGCGCGCCCGCGCGCCACCATCCGGATCGCCCGGTCGACCAGCGCATCGATCGCCGTCTCTTCGGAGCCAGCGCCCGGCTCGGCCGCGCCGAGGAATCCGCGCAGACAGGCGCGCATCTCGCTGGCGAGCGCGGCGATCGTGCGCGCGCCGCTCTGCACGAGCGCCGGCTCGCGGGCGCGCTCCTGCAGACGAAGCGCGAGCTGCTCGACCACGCCGAGGGGCTTGCCGAGGTCGTGGACCAGCCCGGCCCCGACGCGGCCGAGCGTCGCGAAGCGCTCGGCCACCAGGAGCTGGCGCGCGAGGCCCGCGCGGTGCGCCGCGACGGCCGTGAGCGCGAGCGCCGAGCCCAGGAAGGCGAGCTGCGCGCTCGTGTAGGGCAGGCGGGAGCGCGATCCGCCCAGCAGCACCACCCCGAGCGTGCCGCCGCCGCTGCGCAGCCGCGCCGCCGCCTCGAGCCCGAGCCCTCGCAGCCGGGCGCAGGCCGGCGAGCGGTGGCGCTCCTCGTCCGCGAGATGCAGCACGTCGCTCCCGGCGAGCAGCTGCGCGGCGGCTTCGGCGGTGGCGGGCGCGAGCGGCGCCGAGCTGCCGTGGGCGTCGACCAGGCGCCAGCTCCGCCCCGCGGCCAGGAAGACGCAGACCGATTCGGCCTCAAGCCCGTCGCGCAGCGTCCGGCACAGGCGCCGCGCGCATTCGTCGGGGTCGAGGAGCTGCGCCATCTGGCGCGCGTGGTCGCCCAGGCCCGCGCGCATGCGCGCCGTGCTCGGCGAGAGCCAGCCATCGATCGCGCGGCGCAAACGCGCGCGCAGCGGCTCTCCCGCCAGGAAGCAGCCGAAAGCGAGCGCGAGCAGCAGCACCGGGTCGCCAAACGGCACCGGCTCACCGAGCAGGCGCGCGCCCGCCACCAACCCGGCGCCGGCGCACGCGCTAGCGGCGATCGCGTAGAGCAGGTAGGCGATGCCGCGGCGCACCGCGAGCCCGAGATCGAAGAGGCGATAACGCGCGATCGCGTAGCCCACGGGGAGCGGGAGCAGCCCGGCGGCGACGCTGAAGAGGCCGAGCGTCCCGCCCGCCGAGCCCCCCGCCGCCGCCGCGACGAGCGGGACCGCCGCCACCGCGAGCGTGCCCCAGAGCAGCACCTTCGCGCGCGCGCGCTCAAGGGCCGAGCCGGATTCACGCACCGCGACCACGCAGACCACCACCAGCAGCGCCCACGCGAGGATCGCGAGCATCGCGAGCGCGCGGTCCGCCAGGATCCAGACCGCCGCCGAGCGATCGAGGTTCCAGACCGCGATGCTGCACAGCAGCGCGCCCAGGCCGTGGATCCCTCGCACCAGCGCCGGGTAGCGGCGCACGATCTCGCGCTCGCGCGGGAAGGTGAGGGCCAGGTGCGCGAGGGCCATCGGGATGGCGGCGCTGCCGATCGCCCCCGGGATCCGGAGCGCCTCCTGATAGCTTCCACACAGGACGGAGACGGCCGCCAGCGAGACGCTCGCGCAGAGCAGCAGGAACGGGCTCGCCGCGGGAGCCGCCGAGCCCCAGCGGATCGCGAGCGCGGTGCCCAACAGCACGCCCGCCACCAGCGTGGCCGCGGCGAAGCGGCCGGCGCGGCGTGTCCGCTCGCCCGTGCGGGTGGAGAGCGTGTGCCACTCCACGCGGTCGCCGCGCGAGACGAGCACGCGCGCGCCCGGGACCGAAGCCGCCGCTATCCGACGCAACTCGGCCGCCGCCTCGCCGTGGCGCACCACGCCCGCGGACTCGACCGCGAGCACGCGGTCGTAGGGACGGAGCGGGCAGCCCGCGTCCGGGCTCCCGAGCCAGGGCACCGCGCCGTTGGGAAGCACCCGACAGGGGAATCCGGGCCCGGGCGGCGCCAGCAGCCCATGCCCCGCCAGCGCGAGCGCCGCCAGCACCGGCAGCGTCGCCGTCAGGCTCGCGAGCCAGCGCCCGGTCAGCTCGGGAGCCACAGGACCCTCCGCCGCGCGAAGCCGGTCCCGGCGGCGATCACCGCGGGCAGGATCACGAGGTCGGCGACGAGCGCGATCAGGATCGCGATTCCCGAGAGGAAGCCGAAGCTCGCGACGCTCTCCCACGACGAGAGCGTCAGCACGAAGAATCCGAGCGAGAGCGCGAGCGAGTCCGTCACCACGGCGCGTCCCACGTGCAGCACCGAGGCGCGGATCGCGTCGTCCGGCTGGAGCCCGGCGGAGAGGCGGCGGCGGTATTGCGTGAGCAGGTGCACGGCGTCGTCGATCGCGATGCCGAGCACCACCGCCGCGATCATGGCCGTTCCCATGTCGAGGTAGATGCCCGCCAGACCCATCGCTCCCAGCGTCACCACCACCGGGAACAGGGTCGGCAGCATGGCCGCGAGCGCCCAGGACAGCGAGCGCAGGAACACCGCGACCATCACGGCCACCGTCAGCACCGCCGAGCCGAAGCTCGAGAGCTGCGTGCGCTGCACCTCCTCGACCATCTGCACGAACACCTTCACCGGCCCGTTGATCTCGGTGCCGAAGCCGCGCAGGTAATCGGCGGCGAGCAGCTGCTGCACGCGCTCGAGCAGCTTCTCCCCAT
>DATBRV010000002.1:0-53306 GCA_036560145.1 Myxococcota bacterium | reverse complement strand
CAGGCCGTCGATCCCCTCGTCGAGTCCGACGAAGATCCCGAAGTTGGTGATGTTGCGGATCGTCCCGCGCACCCGGGTGCCGACGGGATAAGTCTGCTCGATCACGCTCCACGGGTTGGGCTCGATCTGCTTCATGCCGAGAGAGATCTTGCGCTCGCGCTCGTCGACGTCGAGCACCACCGCCTCGGCGGTGTCGCCCACCGAGAGCACCTTGGAGGGGTGCTTGATGCGCTTGGTCCACGACATCTCGGAGACGTGGATCAGGCCCTCGATGCCGGGCTCGAGCTCGACGAAGGCGCCGTAGTCCGCCAGCGAAACGACGCGCCCCTGGACGCGCCGCTGCAGCGGGTAGCGCATCGACGCGTCGATCCACGGATCGGGCTGGAGCTGCTTGAGCCCCAGCGACACGCGCTCGCTCTCGGCGTCGAACTTCAGCACCTTCACCTTGATCTCGTCGCCCACCTGGAACAGCTCGCTCGGGTGGTTGACGCGGCCCCAGGACATGTCGGTCACATGCAGCAGGCCGTCGATGCCGCCCAGATCGATGAAGGCGCCGTAGTCGGTCAGGTTCTTGATCACGCCGTCGATGATCTGGCCCGGCGCCAGCGTCGTGAGCGTCGTCTCGCGCAGCATCTTGCGCTCGGTCTCGAGCAGCGCGCGCCGCGAGAGCACGATGTTGCCGCGGCGCTTGTTGAACTTGATGATCTTGAACTTCATCCGCTGGTTGACGACCTGCTCGAGGTTCCGCACCGGCCGTAGGTCGACCTGGGACCCCGGCAGGAACGCCTTCACGCCGATGTCGACCGCCAGCCCGCCCTTCACGCGCGCCACGATCACGCCCTCGACGGGCTCGTCGGCCTTGTACGCGCGGCTGATCTCGTCCCAGATCAGGAGCCGATCGGCCTTCTCCTTGGAGAGCACGATCCGGCCGCTGCCGTCCTCGCCCTCCTCGACCAGCACGCCGACGGTGTCGCCCGGCTTGATCAGGATCGTCCCGTCCTCGTCCATGAACTCCCAGGTGGGAACCAGGCCCTCGGACTTGAAGCCAATGTCGATCTGGACGGATTCCTCGTCGATCGAGAGCACCGTGCCGTGGACGACCTCGCCTTCCTTGATGGTCTTGACGTCTTGTTCGAAGAGCTCGGCGAAGCTCTCGCCGCCCTTCTTCGTGGCTGCCTGACTCGTCGGTCCCTGACTCATTGGGTTTCGTTCGATCTCCTGCCGGGGCCGCCTCTCCGTGAGGCCGCCGCGGGTTCGGGTTGCCCTGTCGCCGGCGGCGTCTCTCGCCGCCCGCGAGCTTCGGTCCGTCTCTCGCACTCCAACTTCGAAATCCGCGCCAACGCCGCGCGCGCCGCGGCGATCCGCCGCTCCACGCCCTCGCCGTCGTTCGCCTCGAGCAGCCGCGCCAGCACCTGGAGCGACTCGATCGCTCTGGCGAGCGGCGCGGCCAGCGCCTTGCGGTTCGCGGTGAGGATGTCGCCCCACAGCTCGGGATCGCTCTGCGCGATCCGGGTGAAATCGCGGAAGCCGCTTCCGGCCACGGCATGGGCGCCGGCGGGGGCCGCTTCCAGGGCACCCGCGAAGGCGAAGGCCAGCACGTGGGGGACGTGGCTCATCCAGGCGACCTCGGCGTCGTGTTCCGCCGGGTCGCGGTGTACCACACGCGCGCCGAGCGCGCGCCAGAATTCGGAGGTCCGCTCGAGCGCCGCCGCATCGGGCGAGCGCGTCACGATGCAGACGGCGTCCTGGAAGAGATCGCCGCGCGCATGGCCGATGCCGCGCAGGTGGCTGCCCGCCATCGGGTGCGCCCCGACGTAGACGACGCCGCGCGGGAGCAGGCCCGGCAGCGTCTCGCAGAGCGCCGCCTTGACGCTGCCCACGTCGGTGACGACCGCCCCCGGCTCGAGCACCGGCGCGATCTGCCGCACCACGTCCGCCATCGCGAAGACGGGCGTCGCGAGCACCACCAGATCGGCGCCGCGCGCCGCTTCCGTATAGCTGCCGGCTTCGTCGAGGGCGCCGCTGCGCAGCGCCGCGGCGAGGGCCTCCGCGCTGCGCGTCGCGCCCGCGACGCGGGTCGCGACCCCTCTCTCCTTCGCCGCCATCGCCACCGAGCCGCCGAGCAGGCCCAGCCCCAGCACCGCCAGGCGCTCCAGCCGCGGCGTCACTGGCCGCCCTCGAGCAGGCGGCGGAGCGCCTTGACGAGCAGCTCGTTCTCCTCGGGAAGGCCGACGCTGACGCGCACGTGGTCGGGCATTCCGAAGCCCGCAAGCGGGCGCACGATCAGACCCTCCCGGAGCAGGCGCGCCTGGATCCCTGCGCCCGTGCGGGCCAGCAGGAAGTTCGCGTCCGTCGGCCAGACCTCGACGCCGAGCGCGCGCAGCTCGCGAGTCAGGTACTCGACCCCCTCGGCGTTGTTGCGTCGGGTGCGCTCGCGGAACTCGTCGTCCTCGAGCGCCCCCAGCGCGGCGGCCTCCGCCAGCCGGCTCACGTTGAACGGGTGGCGCGCGCGCTGCAGATAGCCCGCGAGCTCGGGATCGGCGACGCCGTAGCCGATCCGCACGCCGGCCAGGCCGCTGATCTTCGAGAAGGTGCGCAGCACGATCGTGCCCGGCCGCCGGGGGAGCCAGGCGAGCGCGTCGGGGAAGTCCGGCCGGCGCGCGAAATCGCGGTAGGCCTCGTCGATGGCGAGCACCAGGCTCGGCGGAAGCGAGGCCGCGAAGCGATCGAAGGCCTCGGCGCCGACGCTGGTGCCGGTCGGGTTGTTGGGATTGCAGACGAAGAGGAGCTTGGTGCGCGGCGTGACGGCGCGCGCCAGCGCCGGCAGGTCGTGCACCAGATCGGGGCCGAGCGGCACGCGCACGGAACGGGCGCCCATGCCCTGGACCACGATCGGGTACATCGCGAAGGACGGCCACGCGAACACGCACTCGTCGCCCGGGCCCAGCAGGACCTTCGCGAGCAGCTCGAGGATCTCGTCGGCGCCCGCGCCGAACACCAGCTGGGCGCCGTCGACGCCGAGCCTGGCGGCCAGCGCGCGGCGCAGGTGCCAGCTGGATCCGTCCGGGTAGCGGTGCACGCCTTCCAGGGCGCGGCGCATGGCTTCCACCGCCCGGGGCGAGGGCCCGAGGGGATTCTCGTTCGAGGCAAGTTTGATCGAGCCCTGGATCCCGAGCTCGCGGTCGAGCTCCTCGGCGGGCTTGCCCGGCTGATACGGCTCGAGGTCGAGGATGTGGGGGCGGATGATCTTCTCGAGCGCCATCAGCCGGCCTGCCCCGCCCGCGCGGCCCGCGGCGATTCGGCGCGCGGAAACGACCCGAGCACGCGCTGGGTGTGCGCCACGCGCGCCGCTCCCTCGAGCGCCTTGCCCAGGCGCGGGTCGCTGCGGTGGCCCTCGACGTCGAGGAAGAACAGGTACTCCCAGGGCTTGCCCTTGATCGGGCGCAGCTGGATCGAGGTCAGGTTGAGACCCTGCTCCGAGAAGGGCGCGAGCAGCCGGTAGAGCGCGCCGGCCTCGTCTTTGCGGATCGTGAAGAGCAGGCAGGTGGAATCGTTTCCGGAGGGCGGCGGCGCCAGACGGCCGATCACGGCGAAGCGGGTGGTGTTGTCGCGCCGGTCTTCGATCGCCGCCTCGACCGTGCGCAGGCCGTAGACCTCGGCGGCGATCGCGCTCCCGATCGCCGCCAGGCTGCCGTCCTCGGCCGCGAGCCGCGCCGCGGCGGCGGTGCTGGCCGCCTCGGTCCGCTCCACCCCGGGCAGGTGGCGATCCAGCCAGAGCCGGCACTGGGCAAGGGGTTGCGGGTGCGACACCACGCGGCGCACCTCGTCGAGCCGGCCGCTGCGCGAGAGCAGCTGCTGCGAGATCCGCAGCACCACCTCGCCGCAGATGGACAGATCGTGCTCGGCGAGCGCGTCGAAGGTCTGCGTGACGACGCCCTCGGTGGTGTTCTCGACCGGCACCACTCCCAGATCGATGCTGCCCCGCTCCACCGCCGCGAACACCTCGGAGATCGAGCCGAGGCTCGCCAGCTCGGCGAGCTGTCCGAAGTTCTGGCGGGCCGCCTGGTGCGTGAAGGTCCCTTCCGGACCGAAGTAGCCCACGCGCAGCACCCGCTCGAGCGAGCGCGTGGCGGAGATGATCTCGCGGAAGACCGGCGCGATCCCCTGGCTCGGAAAGGGGCCGGGATTCTGCGCGGTCAGCTGCTCGATGATCTGCCGCTCGCGGGCGGGCTCGTACTCCGGGCTCCCGGTCGCCGCCTTCACCTTCCCGATCGACTGCACGAGGCGCGCGCGTTCGTTGAGCTTCTCGAGCAGGGCGCGGTCGACGGCGTCGACCCGGACGCGCAAGCCCGCGAGGTCGAGCGACGCATCGCTCGTCTCCGCTACAGGGCTCCGCTGTCCGGACTCGGCCATGTCCCTTCCATCGCGAACGAACGGGCGGCGCACCGCCCGGGGAGGGGGTGACTTGCGACCTGCGGCGGGAAAATCCGCTAACCCCCTGAAAAGGCTTGCGCAAGGTAGTGGAGGTCCCAGGGTGGTGCAAACCGGCGGGCGCAGATTTCCTCGCGTTGGCGGGGGGTTACCGCGGGGGTCGCCGGGCGCGCCGGCTCCGGGCTGGCGAGGGCTCGCCGCCGTGTAGGCAAGCCCCCGAAATTTCGGTGTCTTTTCAGGTTCTCGGGAATCCCGGGGCGATCAAGCGGGGACGGCCACGGGTCGATATGGACGATCGCAGGAGCTTCCGCCCGCATGCCCGAATCGACGTCGCCGCTCAGCAAGCAGCCGTTCAACAGCCTGGCGACCAAGCTGATTCTTTTCGTCTTCGTTTCGACCCTGGCCACCGCGCTGGTGGTGAGCTGGATCTCGATCCAGTCCACGCACGACTACCTGAGCCTCCAGATGCGGCGGCAGTACCCGGCGGCGCTCGCGAACGCCGGGGAGGTGGTGCTCGGCTGGCTGGTGGCCGGTCAGGAGGAGCTCACCGGCCTGAAGGCCCTGACCGGAGACGGCGCGGCGCGGCGGGCAAGCCCGCGCTCCGCCGCGGCCCCCGTGCCGGTGGGCGAGCCGCTCGCGCGCGCGCAGCGTCGCTCGAAATATTTTGACGCCTTCGCCCTGTTGAGCGCGGACGGCAGCGTGCGCCAGGTGGTGGGGGCGGCGGAGCCGCTCGTCCCGGGGACCCGCCTGCCGCTCACCGGGATCGACCGCACGGTGCTGCGCTGGCTGCCGCAGGGCGCCGCGCCGCAGCTGGTGGCGGCGACACCGTTTCCTGTCGATGCCGACGGCACCGGCAGTCTGATCGGCCTGTTCAAGGCCGAGCGCATCCCGTCGTTGCTCGCCGGGCAGCGTCCGGTCTCTGGCGCGGAGATCGCGATCGTCGACGCCGAAGGTCGCGTGATCGCCCGCTCGGACGCGTCCCCCACCCCGGGGCTCGTGCCGCTCGCGCGCCTGCTCGCGTCCGGCCCCGGACAGGTCGTCCAGTACCTGAGCGCCGACGGCGTCCACTTCGTCGGAGCGGCGCACCCGCTCGGCCTCTTCGACTGGCAGGTCTCCGTGGAAGTGCCCTTCGAGGTGGCCTTCGCGCCGATGCTCTCCGTGGTGATGCGCGTCTTCCTGGTCGACCTCTGCATCATCCTGTTGCTCAGCTACCTCGCCTACCGGATCACGACGGCGGCGGTGCGCCCGATCGAGGCGCTCTCGGAGGCCGCTCGGCGGATCGCGCAGGGCCAGTTCGACCTCGAGATCCCGGAGCCGAGCACGCACGACGAGATCGGCCTCCTCACCCGCACCTTCAACGACATGATGCGCAAGCTGCGCGGCTACCAGACCGAGATCGAGACGGCCAACCGGATCCTGATGGAGCGCAACGGAGACCTCCAGCGGGCGAACGAGGTGCTGAACCAGCTCTCGATCACCGACGGCCTGACCAAGCTGCACAACCACCGCTACTTCCAAGACGCGCTCACGCGCGAGATCAAGCGCGTGAACCGCGCCAACGAGCCGCTCGCGATGCTGCTGATCGACCTCGACGACTTCAAGAGCCTGAACGACCGGCTCGGACACGCCGCCGGCGACGAACTGCTGCTGCGGGTGGCGCGCACCATGAACGACGTGGTCCGCGAGAGCGACCTGCTCGCGCGCTACGGCGGCGAGGAGTTCGTGGTGCTGGCCTCGAACACCAACCTGCTCGGCGCCTACCGGCTCGCGGAGAAGCTGCGCACCACGGTCGCCGAGCAGTCCCAGATCCTGGGCGATTCGATGCGGCCGACGCGGGTCACCATCTCGATCGGCGTGGCCGAGTTCCGGGGCAACCGCCACAAGTTCTTCAGCGCCGCCGACCAGGCCCTCTACCGGGCCAAGGCGAGCGGCAAGAACTGCGTGATGGTGGACGACGAGCAGGCGCTGCACAGCGCGCTCGAGCCCCCCGCCGAAGACTGATTCGCCCCCGCCCCGCCCGCGTGCCATGCTGGCGCGATGACCCTTCTCGTCGGTCTCAGCGGCGGCATCGGCTCGGGCAAGAGCACGGTCTCGCGCCGGCTCGCCGAGCTGGGCGCGACCGTGATCGACGCCGACGCGATCGTGCACGAGCTCCAGGCCCCGGGGACGCCGATGCTCGCCGAGATCGCGGCCGCCTTCGGCGCCGGCGTGATCGACGCGCAGGGCCGTCTGGATCGCGCCGGTCTCGGCGCGATCGTCTTCCGGGACGCCGCCGCGCGCGCCCGCCTCGGCTCGATCGTGCACCCGCCGGTGGCGGCCGAGATCGCGCGCCGCGTCGCCCGCGCCCGCAGCCAGGGCGCCCGGGTCCTGGTGCTCGACATCCCGCTGCTGTTCGAGGGCCGCAAGGCCGGCACCGGCACCGCGGCGGCGCTCCAGTTCGACGCGACCGTGGTGGTCTGGGCCCCCGAACAGGCGCAGATCGAACGCCAGATCGCGCGCGACGGCTGCTCCCGCGAGGAGGCGGAGCGGCGGGTCCGCGCCCAGCTCCCGCTCGAGGAGAAGAAGCAGCTCGCGGATTTCGTGATCGACAACTCGGGGACGCCGGAGGAGACGGAGCGTCAGGTGCGCGCGCTCTGGGAGACCCTCAGCCGGAGACCGGCTCGCGCAGGGGCGCCTTGAGCCCCGCCACGAAGCGCGCGGCGGCATCCACCGCCGCCGGTCCAGGGCCCGCGCGCTGGATCGCCTCGATCAGCGCGCTCCCGACCACCACCCCGTCGGCGAAGCGCCCGACCTCGCGCACCTGCTCCGGCGTCGAGACGCCGAAGCCGACGCAGACCGGAACCTCCGAGATCGCGCGGATCTCGCGCACCGAGGCCTCGATGCCGCGGGCCAGCTCGCTGCGCGCGCCGGTCACGCCAGTGAGCGAGACGTAGTAGAGGAAACCCCGCGTGCGTTCCGCGAGCATGGCCAGCCGCTTCGGCTGCGTGGTGGGAGCCGCCAGCAGGATCGCGTCGACGCCGTTCGCGGCCAGCGCCCCGAACAGATCCTCGTCCTCCTCGGGCGGAAGATCCACCACGATCACGCCGTCGACCCCGACCGCGGCGGCCGCTTCGGCGAACCTTTCTTCGCCCATCGCCAGGATCGGATTGGTGTAGCCCATGAGTACCAGGGGAAGCTCGACCTGCGGGCGCAGCGTCTTGACCAGCTCGAGCACGCGGCGCAGCGAGGTCCCCGAGCGCAGCGCCCGCTCGTTCGCGCGCTGGACCACGGGGCCGTCGCCGAGCGGGTCCGAGAACGGGATCCCGATCTCGATCAGATCCGCGCCGGACTGCGCCAGCGCGAGCACCAGGGACTGGGTGGCCGCGAGGTCGGGGTCCCCGGCGGTGACGAACGGGACCAGCGCGCGCTCGCCCCGCGCCCGCAGCGCCGCGAAGCGCTGGCCGATGCGGCCCATCAGCGCGGGTCCGGATTCCGGGCGCGCAGCATCTCGCGGACCTGCGGCGCGTCCTTGTCGCCGCGGCCCGAGAGGTTCACGATCAGGACCGCCTCGCGCGGCAGCTGCGGCGCGAGCGTGCGGACCGCCGCCAGCGCGTGCGCCGACTCGAGCGCGGGGATGATGCCCTCCATGCGCGAGAGGTACAGGAAGGCGTCGAGGGCGTCGACGTCGGTGACCGCCGTGTACTCGGCGCGGCCGCTGTCGCGCAGGAAGGCGTGCTCTGGGCCGACGCCCGGGTAGTCGAGCCCGGCCGAGATCGAGTGGGCCGGGAAGATCTGCCCGTCGTCGTCGAAGAGCAGCAGGCTCTTCATGCCGTGCAGCACCCCCGGCTCGCCGGCACAGAGGGCCGCCCCGTGCCGGCTGGTCCCCAACCCCTCGCCGGCCGCCTCGACGCCGACCAGGCGCACGGAAGCGTCCTCGAGGAAGGGATGGAAGAGGCCGATCGCGTTCGAGCCGCCGCCCACGCAGGCGACCAGCACGTCCGGCAGGCGGCCGGTCGCCTCCAGGATCTGGCGCCGCGCCTCGATTCCGATCACGCGCTGGAAGTCGCGCACGATGGTCGGATAGGGATGCGGGCCCATCACCGAGCCGATGCAGTAGTAGGTGCCGCGCACGTTGGTGACCCAGTCGCGCAGCGCCTCGTTGGTGGCGTCCTTGAGCGTTTGCGAGCCGCTGGTCACCGGCTCCACCCGCGCGCCCAGCAGCTCCATGCGGAAGACGTTGAGCGCCTGCCGCTCGACGTCCTCGGCGCCCATGTACACGACGCACTCGAGGCCGAAGAGCGCGCAGGCGGTCGCGGTGGCGACGCCATGCTGTCCGGCCCCGGTCTCCGCGATCACGCGGCGCTTGCCCATCGCGCGCGCGAGCAGGCACTGGCCCAGCACGTTGTTGATCTTGTGCGCGCCGGTGTGGGCGAGATCCTCGCGCTTCAGGTAGACGGCGGCCCCGCCGAGATCGCTGGTCACGCGCCGCGCGAAGCTGAGCGGTGTCGGCCGGCCCGCGTAGCTCGCGAGCAGCTCCGCCAGCTCGCGGCGGAATCCCTCCTGCGCCGAGATCCGGGGGTAGGCCTCGGCCAGCTCGTCGAGCGCCGCGATCAGCGTCTCGGGCACGTAGCGGCCCCCGTAGGGACCGAAGCGCCCCGCGCGCGCGGAAGCCGCGGCCGGCGCAGTGGTCATTCGCTCGACTCCGCCTTGCGCACGGCCTCGATGAAGGCGGCGATCCGCGCGGGATCCTTGCGGTTGCTGGCCGTCTCGACGCCGGTCGCCACGTCCACGCCCCAGGGCAGCAGGTCGCCGAGCTCGGAGAGCGCCGCACCCACGTTCTCGGGCGTCAGGCCCCCGGCCAGGATCAGATCGAAGCCGCGCGAGATCAGCTCCGAGGCATCCGACCAGTTCCACGGCTTGCCGCTCCCGCCGCCTTCGGTCGGATGGTCGAGCAGCAGCAGCGTGCCCGGGTAGGCCTCGGCGGCCTCGACGTCGGCGCCGCGGATCGCCTTGATCACCGGCAGGTCGACCGCCTCCACCTCCTCTTCCGTCTCCTCGCCGTGCAACTGCACGCGCTCGAAGTCGACCCGGCGCAGCACCCGCTGGATCTCCTCGGGCGTGGCGTCCTTGAACACCGCGACCCGCTCGACCCGCCCCTCGATCCGCTCGGCGATCGCCGCCGCCGTCTTGAGATCGAGGCAGCGCGGGGTGCCCGGCACGAAATTGAGCCCGATCAGATCCGCCCCGCCGTCGACGGCGGCCTGCGCGTCGTCGGGATGCACGATCCCGCAGATCTTGATCCGAATGCTGCCGCTCACTTCTCCCTCCGTAGCCGCCGCAGGGCCGCCCCGACGTCGGACTCGCGCATGAGCGCCTCCCCCACGAGGAATGCGTGCGCGCCTGCCGCCTCGAGCCGTTCCCAGTCGCTCGGCGTGAAGATGCCACTTTCCGCGACCACGACGCACCCCTCCGGCAGCTTGCCGGCCAGGCGCTCCGTGACCCCGAGGTCCACCTCGAACGTGCGCAGATCGCGGTTGTTGATGCCGATCAGGTCGGCGCCGGCCGCGAGCGCCGTCTCCAGCTCGCGCTCGTCGTGGACCTCGACCAGCGCGTCCAGCCCGAGCGCCTCCGCGTGCGCCGAGAGGTCGCGCAGCGCCCCCCGGTCGAGCGCCGCGGCGATCAGCAGCACGGCGTCGGCGCCGTGCACGCGCGCCTCGTCGATCTGGTAGGAATCGAGGACGAAATCCTTGCGCAGCAGCGGAACCGACACGGCCGCCCGCACCTCGGCCAGCAGCTCGAGACTGCCGCCGAAGTAGCGCGCGTCGGTGAGGACCGAGATCGCGGCGGCGCCCGCCGCGGCATAGGCGCGCGCGCAGGCCGCCGCGTCGAGATCGGGGCGGATCTCGCCCTTGCTCGGCGAGCGGCGCTTGATCTCGGCGATCACGCGCGGCCGCGCGCCGGTCTCGAGCGCGCGCCGGAAGCCCCGCGGCGGCTCGGCGAGCGTGCGCGCCCGCCTCGCCAGCGCTTCGGCGGGCTGCCGCTCGCGCGCCAGCGCGAGCTCGCGGCGCTTGTGCTCGAGGATCTCGGCCAGGATGCTCACGCGCCGCTCCGCGAGGCGGCCACCAGCCGCGCCAGCTTGCCCGCCGCGGCGCCGTCGTCGAGGCTGCGGCGCGCCAGCGCGAGCCCCCCGGCCAGACCGTCCGCGGCTCCCGCCACCCAGAGCGCGGCGGCGGCGTTGAGCAGCACGATGTCGCGCCGCGGTCCCGGCTCCCCGGCCAGCACCGCGCGCACGATGGCGGCGTTCTCGGCCGCGTCGCCGCCGCGCAGATCCTCGGGCCGCGCCAGCTCGATCCCGAGCGGGCCCGGCTCGATCCGCAGCCGCCGCACGCGGCCCGCCTCCAGCCAGGCCGCGTCGGTGTGGGCGGTGGTGGTGATCTCGTCGAGCCCGTCGGCGCCGTGCACCACCAGCGCGCGCGCGGAGCCGAGCTCCCCGAGCGCGGCCGCCAGCGTCTCCACCAGCGGCGCCGCGTACACGCCGACCAGCTGGAAGCGCACGCCGACGGGATTGAGCAGCGGGCCCAGGCAGTTCATCAGGGTCCGCACGCCGAGCGCCGCGCGCACCGGCGCCAGCCGGCGCATGGCCGGATGCGCGACGCGCGCGAAGAACGGCGCGATGCCGACCTCGACCAGCAGCTTCGCCGCCGCCTCGACCGGCAGCTCGACGTTCACGCCCAGCGCCTCGAGCACGTCGATGCTGCCCGCGCGGCTGGAGGCCGCGCGGTTGCCGTGCTTCGCGACCGGCACGCCGGCTCCCGCGACCACGAAGGCGGCGGCGGTCGAGATGTTGAAGGTCTCGGCGCCGTCCCCGCCGGTTCCGCAGGTATCGACGGCGCGCGGGTCCGGACAGGGCCGCTGCTGCGCGCGGGAGCGCGCCGCGCGCGCCGCCGCCACGATCTCGCCCACCGTCTCGCCCTTGGTGCGCAGCGCCACCAGCAGGGCCGCGCAGAGGATCTCGGATCCCCGGCCGTCCATGATCTCGCCGAAGGCGGCCTCCAGCAGCGGCGCCGGCACCTCGCGTCCCTCGATCGCCGTCGCCACCGCCGCTTGCAGGCTCATGCGGCGGCGCCTCGCGCACAGGTCTCGAGGAAGTGGCCGAGCAGCGGCTTGCCGACCCGCGTGAGGATCGATTCGGGATGGAACTGGATGCCTTCGATCGGCTTGTCGCGGTGCCGCACGCCCATGATCTCGCCGTCGGCAGTGCGCGCCGTGACCTGGAGCACGGCGGGGCAGGAGTCGGCCTCGATCACCAGCGAGTGGTAGCGCGTCGCCTCGAAGGGATTCTCGAGGCCGGCGAACAGCCCGAGGCCGTCGTGCTGGATCGCCGACACCTTGCCGTGCATGATCGAGCGGGCGCGCACGATCCGGCCTCCGAACGCGAGGCCGATCGCCTGGTGACCCAGGCAGACGCCGAGCAGCGGCATCGCGTCGCGCGCGCAGGCGAGCACGGTGTCGACGGCGATGCCGGCGGCCGACGGCTCGCCCGGCCCCGGCGAGATCACGACCCCTTGCGGGCGCCGCGCCAGCAGCTCTTCCACGCCGATCGCGTCGTTGCGGAAGACCTCGACCTGCGCGCCGAGCTCGCCCAGGTATTGCACGAGGTTGTACGTGAACGAGTCGTAGTTGTCGATCATCACGAGGCGCATGGCGCTCTTTCAGTCGATCCCTTCGCGCGCGAGATCGATCGCCTCGATCAGCGCGCGAGCCTTGCTCACGCACTCCTCGTACTCGAAGTCGGGGTCCGAGTCCGCGACCACCCCCGCGCCGGTGCGCAGGAAGATCTCGCCGTTCTTCACGACCATGGTACGGATCACGATCGCGGTATCCATGTTGCCCGAATAGTCGACGTAGCCCACGCAGCCGCCGTAGGGGCCGCGGCGCAGGCTCTCGAGCTCATCGATGATCTCCATCGCGCGCACCTTGGGCGCGCCGGAGAGCGTGCCCGCCGGGAAGGTCGCGCGCAGCAGGTCGAGCCAGTCGAGGCCCGGGCGCAGCCGACCCTCCACGTTCGAGACCAGGTGCATCACGTGCGAGTAGCGCTCGACGCTGGCGTAGTCGCTCACCGACACCGAGCCGAGCTCGGCGACCCGGCCCACGTCGTTGCGGCCGAGGTCGACGAGCATCAGATGCTCGGCGCGCTCCTTGGGATCGGCCCGCAGCTCCGCCTCCAGCGCGCGGTCCTCCTCGGGGGTGCGCCCGCGGCGGCGCGTTCCCGCGATCGGGCGCACGTCGATGCGGCCCTGCTCGAGTCGGCACAGGATCTCCGGCGACGAGCCGATCAGCACCGCCCCCTCGCAGCGCAGGAAGAACAGATAGGGGCTGGGATTGATCAGCCGCAGATGCCGGTAGATCGTGAAGGGATCGACCTGGAGCGGGATGCGGAACTGCTGCGAGAGGACCACCTGGAAGATGTCGCCCGCCTCGATGTACTCCTTGGCGCGCTTCACCATCTCGTGGAACGCCTCGCGGGTCGTGCTGCGGCGCACGTCCATCGGCGCGCGCAGCGGCTCCTGGGTGGGCAGCTGCGGCAGCGGCTCGCGCAGGCGCCGGGCGGTCGCCTCCAGCGCGGCGACGGCTTCGCGATAGAGCGCGCCGCGGTCGGCCCCCTCCGCGACCTTCACGTGGCGGATCAGGAGCGCCGAATGGCGCACGTTGTCGAACACCACCACCGTCTCCGGCAGGTGGAACCAGAGATCGGGCAGGTCGACCTCGTCGGGATTCGCATCGGGAAGCTTCTCGACGAAGCGCACCCAGTCGTAGCCGACCAGCCCCACGGCGCCGCCCAGGAACGGCGGCAGCGTGACACCCGGAGGGGTCACCGCGCGCAGTGCCGCGAGCTCCTCGCGCAACTTCTCGAGCGGGTCGCCGCTGACCTCGAAACGCTGGGTCTTCCCGCCTTCGCTCCACTCGACCTTGCGCCCGCGCGCGCGGAACACCGCGCGCGCCCCGGTGCCGATAAAGCTGTAGCGAGCCCACTTCTCGCCGCCCTCGACGGATTCGAACAGGAAGCTGGTGCGACCGTCGTCGAGGCGCCGGAAGAGCGAGAGCGGGGTGTCGTGGTCGGCGAGGATCTCCCTCACGACGGGGACCAGATTCCCCCGCGTCGCGAGCTCCTCGAACAGTTCCTGGGACGGGCGAAGCAACTCGGCCCCTGGCGAGCCGCCGGCCGGCAACCCGCCTCGAAGAAAGCCACGCAATTTCAGGTTGTTATCAAACGACTCAGGTGCCGTCAAGCAAGTCGAAGCCGGGCACCCCCGGCGGCTCGAAAGGCCGCTTCCGGTCGTCGCCGAGGCCGGAGAGCGTGTAGAGGAGATTGAACTGCACGCCCTGCTCGCGGTCCTGCGCGACCTCCAGGCGCACCGCCCAGCAACGGCACTTCGAGAAGTACTCGATCCCACCGCCGTTGCGCAGCACCAGCGAGCGCTCGAACGAGTAGGAGCCCACGTAGGTGGCGGCCCAGCTGTCGGTGATCGAGTAGCGCAGGTAGAGATCGATCTGGTTGACGTGGTCGAAGTCGGTCTTGACGTGGTCGAAGCGCTCCTTCGCGAAGGGGAAATCCTCGTAGAAGTCGGGGATGTCGCGCAGGTAGCGGTAACGCAGCCCGGCCCGGTGCCCGCCCTGGAAGGCGTGCGCGACCTCGAAGAGACCCTCGGCGACCTCCGCGGATTCCGGATCGAAGGCGAAGCTCACGCGCGCCGAGCTGCGCTCGGTCGGAAACGCGTGCCCGTCGAGCACGATCCAGCCGAAGTCGCCCTCCGCGAAGTCGTACTGCGCGGAGAGGGTCGCGTCCCCCAGGAAGCGCGCCTCCTCCCCTTCCGCCAGCCGGCCCCAGAAGCGATTCGCCACCCCGAAGGTCACTCCGTTGAACTCGGGGATGCGGTCGGCGGGGTCGCGCGTCACGTTCTCGAGATCCAGCTCGCGCAGCCGCTTCTGCTCGACCAGCGCGCGCGGGACGTAGAGCGGATCCCCGGACTGCCCCGTGTGGCTGGTGAAAGCGTACCCGAGCTTCGGCTCGAGCAGGTGCGTCACGGAATCTCCGAAGCGGCGGCGCAGGCGCGTGCGCAGGTCGACGCGCGCGGTGGCGATCCCACGCTGCTCGAAGCCGAGCGCGTCGCTGCCGTAGAGCGCCTGCGACCAGCCGGCCTCGGGATAGATCTCCGCGAAGTCGCCGAGCCGGAAGGGAACGCCCAGGCGCGGCGTGAGCCAGCCGCGCTGGCCCCGGTCGACCAGCAGCTCGCCCTCCTGGAAGACGTTGTCGAGCTCCGTGCCTCCGGTGGTCGCGAAGTTGTCCTGGTCGAGGTCGGGGGCGCTTCCCTGCGGTGCGCCGCCCGGACCGCGCTCCTGCCCGTCGAACAGGCCGTCGATTCCGGTGTCGAAGAAGACCTCGTCCTCGCTCTTCTCCGAACGGAAGTAGACGTACTGCACGTCGAGCGCGGGAATCAGCCGGTCGATCAGCGGCGCCGGAGCCGGGAGCATCGCGAAGCTCAGCTGCGGCAGGCGCTGGAGCAGGTAGTTGTCGCGGTCGAGGTCGTCGGGGCTCTGCAGGTCGTTGGCGTAGTCGGCGGCGCCGAGCAGGGCGAAGCGGCCGTCGGCTCCGAAGCCGCGCCCGACGAAGGCGGTCGACTGCAGGAAGCGGTCGTTGCGGTAGTCGCCCAGCTCGTGGAAGTCGGTCGGATACTGGTTGTCGGAGGCGAACACGAAGTTGCTCTTGGCGCGCACCTCCCCGGGCAGGAAGGCGTCCTGCTCGCCCCAGGTGGCCCAGCGATTGCGGCCGAAGGGCTCGGAGACGCTGTTCGCGTCGATGTCGGTGTCGTGGTGGTAGGCCCCGCCGACGCTGCCCGTCGACTCCTCGCCATACACGTACTCGGTGAAGGCCTTGACCCTGGCGCCGCGCTTCACCGACCAGCCGGGCGTGAGCAGCACGTTCACGTTCTCGCGCGCGGCCCAGAAGAACGGCAGCCCGATGCCGAAGCCCTGGAGGCTGCCGGCCGCGAGCTCCGGGAACAGCAGCCCCGTCTCCCGCTCGGTCTTGAGCGGGTAGATCATCCAGGACAGCCAGGCGATCGGCACGCCGAGCACCTCGAAGCTGGTATTGCGCGCCGTGCCGTAGCCGCCGACCTCGAGATCGGCGCGGTCGGCCTTGATCTCCCAGGGCTCGCGCCCGGCGTCCGGGCAGCGGCAGGTGGTGAAGCGCCCCTTCTCGAAGCGGTAGGTCTGCTCGCCGGTCTTCGCGATCTCCGCGCCCGACATCTTGAACTGGCTCGACGGAGCATCCAGCCGGGCGTCGAAGAGCACGCCCTGGAGGTTCGCGACGTCGAATTCGGCGAAGCTCGTGGTCAGCGTCTCGCCGCCCTCCACCAGCGTCACGTTGCCGCTCGCGACACCCCGCTGCGTCGTCTTGTTGAAGGCGATCCAGTCGGCCGAGAGGGTCCGCTCGCCCTGGCGGATCACGACCGAGCCGCTCGCGACGTAGAGCTCCCGCCCGCGCTCGTACTCGACGGTGTCCGCTTCGAGCTCGAAGGGCTGCTTGCCGGCGTCGAAGGCGATCTTGGGAAGCTGCGCCTCGGCAGCCGGCGCGGCCAACGCGATGCACGCGATCCAAGCCGCCGCGCCGCGTCGCACCCCGCCTCCCTCTGCCCGCCGGGCAGAGGCGCACGCTATCAGAGACTTTCCGCGAAGGTCAAACGCCGGGCGCGTCGAGGCAGCCCGAGAGTCCCTCGAGATCCGGCACCACCAGGCAGTCGTCGACGAGCTGGATCAGCTTGCGATCGAAGAGCTGGTGGAGCGCGCGCTGGGCATCGAGCATCGAGAGCCCGGTCTCGTCCGCGAGCTTGCGCAGGCTGGTCGTGATGCGCGCTCCCTTGCCAGCGCCCTCCGCGGGCCGGGCCTGACGCACCAGCGAGCGGACCATCGGACGCAGCAGGTCCTCGACGCCCAGCGCGGCGAGCCGCCGCTCGGCCTCGATCAGGCGCGAGACCAGGACGCGGATCATGCGGATCGCGATCTCCGGCTGTGCCAGGCACATCGATTCGAGCGTCTCGCGGTCGAGCTGGAGCACGCGGGTCGCCTTCACCGCGACCGCGCGGGTCGGAATCCGCTCGCCGAGCACGACCCCGAGCTCGCCGAAGAAGTCTCCGGGGCCGAGCCGGGCCACGCCGCGGTGGCCCCCGGGGCCTTCGCGGGAGAGCTCGATCTCGCCGGATTGGATCACGAAGAGGTGGTCCGCGGGCTCGCCGGCCCCCACCACGAGCTGCCCGGGCGCGAACTCGCGCTGATAGTGGCTGCGAACCCGGATGGCGGTGTCTTCGCCCGCGTTCAAGACGTCCCCCTCGTCCCGGCGCTTTCGTCGGATCGCAGGAGGGTCTTTAGCCGGCAGCCGGCGCGGCTCAGCCTCCGGCCACCCGGTGGGCGGCCAGGATCTGCTCGAGCTCGGCGACCTCGATCAGGCCGACGTGGAGGGAGTCGATGCTGCCGTCCGGCTTGACGATCACGAGCGTCGGAAAGCCCAGGGCGCCGAAGTCCTTGGCGAGCGCTTCGCTGCCGATCAGGATCGGGTAGCGGACGCCCTGCTCCTTCACCCAGGGCGCAACCACGCTTGCGCCCTCGGCGTCCACGGCCACGCCGAGCACCGTGACGTCGCCCGCCGCGTGGTTCGCCTCCCAGAACTTGTTGAGCTCCGGGACCTGGAAGATGCAGGGCGGACACCAGGTCGCCCAGAAGTCGATCACGACCGTCTTGCCCCGGAAGTCCGAGAGGTGGACGGGTTTGCCGGCGAGATCGGGCAGCGTGAAATCGGGGGCCTCGCCGGCCTCGTTCCCGCCGCACGCGATGGCGATCAGGCCGATCAGGAATGCGCCCGAAAGCCGGCGCAAGGCCCATTGAGCTCCGCTTGTCATCGGTCCCCCCCTCATCACTGCAAGGCCCGCTCGGCCGCGCCCAGCATGTCCGTCAGGAACCGGAAGCGGCTGTTCAAGCTCGAGAGCTGATTCGTCGCGAGCAGGAAGCCCACCCCGACCAGCATCAGCCCCGAAGCGATCTCGAGCTTTCGAAAGTGATGGCGCACGCGCGCGAACGCCTGGAAGAAGATCTCGATGCTCCAGCCCGCGAGCAGGAAGGGCACCGCCAGTCCGGCCGAATAGATCATCAGCAGCAGCACGCCCTGGAGCGCGGTCTCGCGGCTCGCCGCCACCGTGAGGATGGTCGCGAGGATCGGGCCGATGCAGGGCGACCAGCCCAGCGCGAAGCCGGATCCCACCAGGAAGGAGCTGAGCGCTCCATGCCGCTTCGGAGTCAGGTGCGGGCGGGTGTCGCGGTACAGCAGCCGGATCGGGGTGAGGCCCATCATGTGGAGCCCGAGCAGGATCACCAGCACTCCGGCCAGCTGCGCCACCCCGAACTCGACGCCGAGCACCTCGGCGCGCCAGCTGCGCACCAGATGCCCGAACCGCACCGCGCCCACCCCGAGCAGCACGAACACGACGGAGAACCCGGAGACGAACGCGAGACAGGCGAGCATCACCCGGCGGCGGAGCACGGAATCGCGCGCGCCGTCGTGCAGCTCCTCGACGGAGATCCCCGAGATCAGCGACAGATAGGCCGGCATCAGGGGCAGCACGCACGGCGAAAGCACGGACAGAAGGCCCGCGGCAAACGCGAGATACGCGTGGGAGCCCAGCTCGGACATGGCGTGCCGCCTAGCATCGCGGCTCTGTCACGGCGCTGCCAGAGGACCCCTCGGATCCCCGATGCCCGATCTGGATGAACTCTGCTCGCCTACGGCCGTCCCGAAAGGACTCCGCTCGCCTGCGGCTCGCTGCGCGCTTCGCTTGCGCCCGCGGGCTGGCGCCCGCTTGCTAGTAGACCTGTTGCACGTCCGGCGGCGTGTCCGCCGCGATCGTCCGGTACTCCGGGTCCCGGCCGAAGAACTCGATCGGCCGATCGCCGCGCAGGAGCGCGGGCGTGAGCACGTAGTCCCCGCGGACCGCTGGCGTGACGACCGCCTTCAGTACGTCCCCGTCGCCGCCGGAGAGGCCCCAGGCGAGGCCCCCGACCAGCAGGCCGCCTACGGCGTAGAGGACCTTCACCGGTCCGTAGACCAGCGTGCTCACCGCCGCGAGCGCCCCCAGGCCGGCCTCGGACTCGATCGAATCGTCTTCGGCACGGACCCCCTGCGGAGCCAGCACCAGCACGACGACGCACGCGAGCAACGCTCGCCGTGCGCGGATTGAGAATCTCACGGATTTCCTCCTCTCAGCGCGTGGGAACGCGCAACTCGGCCGGGCCCGCCCCTGGCGCCCGCGGCCGAACTCCCCCGCCCCCCATGATGCCGCTCGAACCCGGCGCGTCAAGGACATCGGTCACAGTTGCCGGTCGGTGTCCAGCAGCAGCGTGACCGGCCCGGCGTTCACGAGCTCGATGTCCATGCTCGCGCCGAAGCGCCCGCAGACCACCGCGGCGCCGAGCGCGCGCGCCGCCTCCGCCACCGCCTCGATCAGCGGAGCCGCCTGCTCCGCCGGCATCGCATCGCCGAAGGAGGGCCGGCGACCCTGGCGGGTGTCGCCGAAGAGCGTGAACTGGGACACCACCGCGAGCGTGCCGCCGGTCTCGAGCAGCGAGCGGTTCATCCGCTGCTGGGCGTCCGCGAAGATGCGCAGGTGCAGGATCCGGCGCGCCAGCTCGCCGGCCGAGGCGGGGGTGTCGGCGCGGGCGACGCCGACCAGCGCGAGCAGGCCCTCGCCCATCCGGAACACCTCTTCGGCGCCCACCGTGACGCGCGCGCGGGCGACGCGCTGGACCACGGCACGCACGGCGCTAGAGGCTTTCCTGGTCCGCGAAGCGGCCCCGGTAGACGGCCTCGCCTTCCGTGCGCAGCAGCACCAGCTGGCAGAGCCGCACACCCGGGTGGATCCGCAGCGCCCGCTTCGAGACGTTGCTCATCTCGAGCACCTGGCGATTCGAGACGCCCGGCTGCACGAAGGCCGAGGTGACGTGGATCATCAGGCCGAGCCGTGCGAAGCGGCTGCGCCCCTCGAGCAGGCCGCACAGGTCGGAGGGCAAGGTGATGCGCTCGCGCGTGATGCCGTGGATCGTGCACCCGGGCTCGAGCACGTAGGGCGAGTCCAGGCGCAGGCTGCGCGTGTGGTCGCGGTAGTCGACCTCGTCCGAGAGGTCGATCGGGGCCGCCTCGGGCAGCATCACGCGGATCTCGTCGCCGAGCGTGAGATCGATCGACGCCGCGCCGAGCTGATCGGCGGCGTAGGGCTCGATCTTCAAGCGACCCGCCGAGAGCTCGGCGAGGATGGCGTCGCGCGTGAGCACGGGCATCGGGGCGCGCATGATAACCTAGCCGCATGCGGCACCCCTACTTCGACGTCGCAACGCCGACCGTGATCGGCCACCGCGGCTGCGCCGGCGAGGCGCCGGAGAACACGCTGCCCTCCTTCGCGCTCGGGCTGCGAGCCGGCGCCGCGATCCTGGAGAGCGACGTGCACCTGACGCGCGACGGCGCTGCGGTGCTGCTCCACGACGACGTCGTCGACCGCACGACCGACGGCGCGGGCCGGGTCGCCGAGCTCTCCCTCGCCCAGCTGCACGCGCTGGACGCTGGCCATCGCTTCAGCGCGGACGGCGGCCGCACCCATCCGTTCCGCGGCCAGGGCCTGCGCGTGCCGACGCTCGAGGCGGCCCTCGCGAGCTTTCCCGACGCCCGCTTCAACCTGGAGCTCAAGGAGGGCGTGCCAGGCCTGGTCGAACGCTGCCTCGAGGTGGTCCAGAAGTCCGGGAGCGCGCCGCGCACCCTGCTCACGGCGGGCGACGACGCGCTGATGGGGGAGCTGCGCGCGCAGGTGGCCCGGCGCGGCGTCGCGGTCGCGCTCGGCGCCTCCGCGCGCGAGGTGGGCGACTTCCTGCGCAGCGCGATCGAACGCCGGCCTCCCCCGCCCGGCCCGATGGCGCTCCAGGTGCCGCCCGACTTCGCCGGCCGGCCCCTGGTGACGCGCGAGTTCGTCGCGCACGCCCACGCCCACGAGCTGGTCGTTCACGTCTGGACGATCGACGAGCCGGACGAGATGCGCGCGCTGCTCGCGCTCGGCGTGGACGGCATCGTGACGGATTTTCCAGCGCGACTGGCCGCAGTCATCGGGCAAGCCGCCGAAGGCGGCGCGCAGCGAGCCGAAGGCGAGCGAAGGCGGGCGCCCGCGAAGGCAGGCTGAAGGTGCACGGCGCGTCGCCGCCTTCTCCCTGGTTCCTCGCGCAGCGGGATCGAATCGCGGAGGCGGCGCGGCGCGGCCCCGTGCTCGACCTCGCCTGCGGCCGCGGTCGCCACGCGCTCGCCGCGGCCGCGCTCGGCGCGTTCACGCTCGGGATCGACCGCGACGAGCCCGCGCTGCGCGCGTTGCGCGCCGAGGCGGTGCGCGGGAAGCTGCCCCTTGCCTGCCTGCGCGCCGACCTCGAAACCGCGCTGGGAATCCCTGTGAAACCAGCCGGTTGCGGCGTGATCCTCGTGTTTCGCTTCCTGTTCCGGCCGCTCGCTCCGGCGATCTCGGCCGCGCTCGCGCCGGGGGGCCTGCTGCTCTACGAGACCTTCACCGTGGCGCAGCGCGCGCTCGGCAGCGGGCCCCGTCGAGCCGAGTTCCTGCTGGAGCCTGGCGAGCTGCCCGCCCTGTTCCCGGAGCTCGAGCCGCTCGAGTCCTGGGAGGGCCGCAGCGACGGCGCCTCGCCCGAGTGTCTGGCGCGCCTCGCCGCGCGCAGGGCCTAGTCAGGTTCCCTGCGCGTGCAGGCGGCCCAACGCCCAGCGGGCGTGCTCCGCGAGCATGGCGTCGTCCGACTCGGCGTGGCGCCGCAGCTGGGGCGCGAGCGAGGGATCGCCCGAGTTGCCCGCGGCCACCAGCGCGTTGCGCAGCAGGCCGCGGTGCTTCGCGCGGCGCAGCGCGGTTCCCCGGATCGCCTGGCGCCAGGCGTCCTCGCGCAGATCCAGCAGCCAGGCGAGCGCGGGCCCCACCCATTCGGGCCGCGGCGCCAGGCGCGCCCGCAGACCGAGCCGATCCGGCGGCACGCTGCGGCGCTCGCGCGTGTTCCAGGGGCAGACCTCCTGGCAGATGTCGCAGCCAAACACGAGGTTGCCATGCGCCTCGCGCAGCGCCGCGGGCGTGGCCTCGCGTGATTCGATCGTCAGGTAGGAGATGCAGCGCGTGGCGTCGAGCACGTAGGGCGCCGCGAAGGCCTGGGTCGGGCAGGCGTCGAGGCAGGCGCGGCAGCTGCCGCAGTGGTCCGGCTCGCGCGCGTCCGGCGTCAGCACGAGGTCCGTCAGCAGCGCGCCTAAAAAGAGATAGGAGCCCAGCCGCGGATGGATCAGGCAGGTGTTCTTGCCGATCCAGCCCAGCCCCGCGTAGGCGGCGAAGACCCGCTCCTGCACGGGCCCCGTGTCGACGTAGGCGCGCGTCGCCACCGGCGCGCCCGCCAGCGGCTCGAGCGCCGCGGCCAGCGCGCGCAGCCGCTCGCCCAGCACGTCGTGGTAGTCCTCGCCGCCGGCGTAGCGCGCCAACGTTCCGTGGCCGGGAGGGTGCGGGCTCCGCTCGCCCGGGTCGTAGACGAGGCCCACCATCACGATGCTGGCCGCCCCCGGCAGCAGGCGGCGCGGATCGACGCGCTCCTCGACGCGCCGCGCGAGGTAGCCCATCTCGCCGGCATACCCGCGCGCGAGCCACTCGCGCAGGAACTCCGTCTCCGGCGTGGGTTCCGCCCGCGCCACGCCCGCCAGGTCGAAGCCGAGGGCGAGGGCCAGCGCCTTGACCCGGTCGGCGAGGTCGACCGGAGCCGTCGGCAGGGGTCGGGGGCCAACTTCTCCCAAGCGTTCCTCCCGCGCGAACCGGATCCAGCGCCATCCTAACGATTCCTCCGTATGATCCCTTCCCGGATCCGGCGCGGGGAGGCCCAGACATGGCGCGATTTCCGAAGGGGTTCCACTGGGGGACCGCCACCGCTTCCTATCAGATCGAGGGCGCGTACAAGGAAGACGGCAAGGGCGAGTCGATCTGGGATCGCTTCTCCCACACGCCGGGCAAGATCAAGCAGGGCCACACCGGCGACGTCGCCTGCGACTCCTACCACCGCTTCGGCGACGACATCGCGCTGATGCGCGCGATGCACCAGACCAGCTATCGGTTCTCGATCGCCTGGCCGCGCATCCAGCCGGACGGCAACGGGCCGGCCAACGCCCGGGGCCTCGACTACTACCGCCGCCTGATCGACGCGCTGCTCGCCGCCGGCATCCGCCCCTTCCCGACGCTCTACCACTGGGATCTGCCGCAGGCGCTCGAGGAGCGCGGCGGCTGGCCCGAGCGCGACACCGCCGGGCGTTTCGCGGACTACGCCGAGCAGGTGGTGCGCGCGCTCGGCGACCGGGTCTCGCATTGGATGATCTTCAACGAGCCGAGCATCTTCACGGTGATGGGCTACCTGGCCGGGATCCACGCGCCCGGCCGGCGCGATCCCGAGGCCTTCCTGCGCGCGACCCACACCGTGAACCTCGCGCAGGCCGAGGCCTTCCGGGCCATGCGCGCGGCGCGCAAGGACGCCGTGATCGGGACGGCCTTCAACATGTCGGCCTGCGAGCCCGCGGGCGACAGCGAGGCGGATCGCGCGGCGGCCGAGCGCTGGCACGCGCTGGTCAACCTCTGGTACCTCGAGACCGCGCTGAACGGCCGCTACCCCGACGCCTTCGTGGGCGGCCCGCCGCTCGAGCGCATGGGCGTCCGCGCGGGAGACCTCGAGCGGATCCGCGCGCCCCTCGACTTCCTGGGCATCAACCTCTACACGCGCACGCTGGTGCGGCATCACGAGCCCGACACGTTCGGGCTGAAGGCGCTGGCGGTCGGTCCGATGGGCGGGAGCGACGGCCCCAAGACCGACTTCGGCTGGGAGGTCTGGCCGAAGGCCCTCTACGACGTGCTGATGCGGATCACGCGCGACTACGATCGGCCGGTGCTGGAGGTCACGGAGAACGGCTGCTCCTACGGCGACGGCCCCGACGCGAGCGGCGTGATCCACGACCCGCGCCGGATTGCGTTCTACCGGGGCTTCCTGCAGTCGGTGGCCGACGCGATCGAGCAGGGCGCCGACGTGCGCGGCTATCACGCCTGGACGCTGCTCGACAATTTCGAATGGTCGGAGGGCTACCAGCAGCGCTTCGGGCTGGCCTGGGTCGACTTCGCCACCGGCAAACGCACGCTCAAGGATTCGGGCCGTTGGTACGGCCAGGTCGCCGCCGAGAACGGCTTCGAAGCCTGAGGAGGATCGGTTGCAGGAGCGCTTGATCTTCCTGATCGGATCCCTGCGGTCCGGCTCTACGCTGCTCGCGCGCATGCTCGGGGCTCACCCGGCGATCTACTCGCCCGCCGAGCCTCATCTGCTCACGCCTCTCGCGCACCTGGGCTTCTACGATCGACGGTCGAGCGTGCGCCCTACGATCCGATCATCAGCGAGATCGCGATCCGCGAGCTGGTCGAGCAGTTGCCCGGCGGCGAGTCCGACTACCTCGAGGCGCTGCGGGCCTACACGGATCGCGTCTACGCCGGGCTGCTCGAACCCTCCGGCCGCGCGCACCTGCTCGACAAGACGCCCGCCTACGCTCTCGTGCTCGACTTCGTCGCGAAGCTCTATCCGAAGGCGCGATACGTGGTCCTGACCCGCCACCCGATCGCGATCTGGAGCTCCTACGTCGAGTCCTTCTTCGACGGCGACTTCGAGGCGGCGCATCGCCACAATCCGATCCTCGAGCGCTACGTCCCCGCGATCGCGCGCTTCCTGCGCGAGCGGAAGGTGCCCCAGCACGCGGTGCGCTACGAGGACCTGGTGCGCGACCCGGAGACGCAGGGCCAGAGCCTATGCGCGTTCCTGGGCCTGCCCTGGGAGCCTCGCATCGTCGAGTACGGGCGCGAGGCCGCGGCAGCGGGCCCCACCAGCCGCGGGCTCGGCGATCCGATCACCGTGGCCCGGGAGACACGGCCCACCACGAAGTCGCTCGCGAAATGGGCCCAGGATCTGGCTGGCAATCCTGCCCGCATCGCGCAGGCCCAACGCATCCTGGCATCGTTGCTCGACGAGGATCTCGCGACCTGGGGCTACACGCGAGCGGCGATCGAGAGCGATCTCGCCGCCATCGACCCCGGGGCCCCCCGGCCGAGCGGCGCCGCCGTCACCCGCTACCGGCTCGAACGCAAGCTGCTCGTGCGGGTGCGCCGCAACATCCACCAGAACGCCTTCGGCCGCCTGGTGCGCCGCATCCGCCACGTCTGCAACGTGCTTCTGCGTTAGCGTGGGGGGCTGGCAGATCGCGCGCGTCTTTGGGATTCCGATCTTCCTGCACCCGACCTGGGTAGTGATCTTCCTGCTGGTGGCGCTCACCCTGAACGGCACGATCGCGGCGGAGGCGCCCTGGGTGGGTGCCCTTCCCCGCTGGCTCGCGGCTGTCTCGACCGCGCTCCTCTTCTTCGCCTCGATCCTGCTCCACGAGCTCGCGCACAGCCTGCTCGCGCGCCGCCACCAGGTCCCGGTGCGCTCGATCACCCTGTTCTTCTTCGGCGGCGTCGCGGCCATCGACCAGAGTCCCCCCACCGCGCGCGCGGAGTTCGAGATCGCGATCGCCGGACCGATCGCGAGCGGTCTGCTGGCGTTCGGCTTCTCCGCCCTGGGCGGCGCCGTCGCCGCGGGCAGCGCCGACGCGCTGATGTTCACCTGGCTGGGGCGCATCAATCTCTCGGTCGCGCTCTTCAATCTGCTGCCAGGACTCCCGCTGGACGGCGGCCGGGTGTTGCGCGCCTGGCTCTGGGCGCGCCACGGCGATGCGACCCGGGCGACGCGGCTGGCGGCGCGGGTCGGGCAGCTGCTGGCCTATGGCCTGATCGGCGTCGGCGCAGCGGGCGCGCTCGCCGGCGGCAACGCGATCGGCGGGCTCTGGCTCGCGTTCATCGGTTGGTTCCTGCTCACCGCGTCGGCGTCCAGCGCGCGCCAGGCGGAGATCGACGCCAGCCTCGAGGGCCTGCGCGCCCGCGACCTGCTGACCCGCGAGATCGCCTGGCTGGAGGGCTCGGCCTCGGTCGGAACCTTCGCGCGCGATCTCGTGATGCGGGGCAAGCGTTGGGCGCTGGTGGGGACGCCGGGGATCGCGACCGGCATCGTCACGATCTCGGACGTGAAGCGGATCCCGGCGCGCGACTGGGACGCCACCTCCGTGGCGAGCATCGCGACGCCGATGGAGCGGGTCGCGACCGCGCCGCTGGAGGCCTCCGTGCGCGAGATCCTGGAGCGGATGGGAAGCCTCCAGGTGAACCAGATCCCGGTCGTCGAGGGGGCGCGGATCGTGGGGGCCGTGACGCGCGAGGCCGTGCTGCACGCGATCCAGGTGCGAGCTACCGGCGCCGCGCGGCCGCTGCTAGATTGAGACGCATGCCGAACCCGCGCAGCGAGCGTTCCCCGGAGAACCCCCAGCCGGCCCGGCCGGGCTGGAGCAAGCCGAGCTTCGAGCTGATCTCGCTCGATTGCGAGATCACCGCCTACGCCCCGGACGGGGATACGCCGCTCTTCTGAGCGCTAGGACGCTCCCGCCGAGACGCGCGCGACCAGCTGCCGGAAGCCCGGGTGCGAGAGCAGCCCCAGGTAGTCCCCCGATTGCAGCATGGCCGCGACCTGCGGGTCCTCGACCAGCTCCTGGAGGGCCGGATCCTCGCGCAGCGCGTGCAGGCGGGGACCCACTTCGCGCAGCACTTCGGTCACCGCGGCCGTGAAGGCCGCCTCGTCCGCGGCCGCCTCCGGCGACACCAGCCCGAGCGCCGCCAGCTCGCCTCGCAGCTCCGCGTCCTGCGCGAGGTCGCGGAAGCTCACGCGGCCCATGGCCGCGTCGAGCGCGCCCGCCTCGACGTAGGTCCAGAATGGGCCGTCCTCGCGCAGCGCCTCGAAGCGCGGGTTCTCGAGCACCTGCTGCAATTCGCCCACCGCGAGCGCCGGCCGGGCGGCGAGACGCGCGACGAAGGGCCCCTCCGGTCCACTGCCGGCCAGGGCCGCGCCGACGCTCGCCTCGACCACCGCGGAGGTCGCCCGCCCCGCCGCCGATCCGGCGACCTGCGACTCCCCCCGCGGCGAGCCGCCCATCTCGCTGGCCGCGTCGAGCCAGAGCGCGAGCATGCACACGAGCAGCACCACGAAGCTGCCGCGCACGGCGCCGAAGACGCCGCCGAGGAAGCGATCGCGGAGGCTGTGCGTGCCCCCCGTGCGCTCGCGCTGCGCCCGCACCGCGAGCTTGCCCGCGATCGCGATCGACAGGTAGACGAACAGGAAGACCCCGCAGCCGGCCAGCGCCACCCCGACGATCGCCGGCGTCTCGGGCGAGAGCGGGAGCCGGGAGCCCAGCGCGGGAGCGGCGGCGATCGAGGCCGCGTAGGCGGCCGCCAGCGCAGCGAGCCCGATGAAGCTCGCCAGCGCGCCGCGCAGGCAGCCGATGCCGATGAAGACGCCCAGCAGGATCAGTGCGACGACGTTGAGCCACATGGCGAGGCCTACGATTCCGGCGTGAACTGCACGCGCATTTCCTTGCAGCCGTTCACGAAGTTGGAGCGGAGCCGGCGCGGGGGCGCGGCCAGCTCCATGTCGGGGAGCCGCGTCAGGATCTCGCGCAGGATCTCCTGGAGCTCCATGCGCGCGAGATTCGAGCCGAGGCAGAAGTGCTCGCCGATCCCGAACGCGAGATGCTCGTTCGGGTGCCGCGTCACGTCGAAGCGATCGCCGTCCGGAAAGACGTCCTCATCACGGTTCGCGGACGGATACCACATCGCCACCTTCTCGCCCTTCCGGATCCGCTGCCCGCGGATCTCGGTGTCCTCGCTGGCGGTGCGGCGAAAGTAGTGGACGGCGGGCGCAAAGCGGAGGATTTCCTCGACCGCCGACTCGAGCAGCGCCGGGCGGCGGAGCAGCTTCTCGCGCTGGTCGGGGTGCGTGATCAGCGAGTGCATGCCCCAGCAGGTGACGGTGCGCGTCGTCTCGTTGCCGGCGATCGCGAGCAGCAGGAAGAAGGAGGAGAACTCCAGCTCCGAGAGCTTGTGGCCGTCGACCTCGCTCGTGAGCAGGCGGGTCACGAGATCGTCGCCGGGCCGGGAGAGGCGCCCCGCCGCCAGCTGCATGGCGTAGCCGAACATCTGGGCCGAGGCCTGCATCGCGTCGGCCGGATTGGTCTGGTACTCGGGGTCGTCGAACCCTATGAGCTGGTTGCTCCACTCGAAGATCTGCTTCCGGTCTTCCTGGGGCACGCCCATCATCTCGCAGATCACCTGGAGCGGCAGCTCGGCCGCCAGATCCTCGACGAACTCGCACTCGCCCTTGTGGGCGACCTGGTCGACGATCCGCCGGGCCAAGTCGCGCACGTGCGGCCGCATGCTCTCCATCAGCTTGGGCGTGAAGCTGCGCTGCACGGTGCGGCGGAACTTGACGTGCTGGGGCGGGTCCATGTTGAGCATGATCGCGCGCAGCCCGGCGAGCCCCTCTTCGGGCTGGTCCGGGATGTTGGTGCCGCCGAGCCAGGACGAGAAGATCTTCGGGTTGCGGGAGATGTGCTTCAGGTCTTCGTACTTGGTGACGCACCAGAAACCGGGGCCGCCATCCGGCTCCGGATGGAAGTAGACCGGCGCCTCGGCGCGCAGCCGCTTGAACCAGTGATGCGGAGTCCCGGACACGAAGTGATCGGGATTGGCGAGGTCGATCTCCGGGAATTGCGGCATGCCGGGCCCCCTTGCCCCCAGCCCTCATCGGACGCCCGGCCCGCAGCGTGAAGTGGGCCGGGTCGCCGTGGAGCTTCGTTTTCCACCTGCGCGCAGGTAGAATCCGGGCCGAGCGGGCCCCGCCCGCTGCCGGAGGCGAGCGCGTGGGCCAGGCCTTCTTGATGGGACTCGACCTGGGCGGCGGGAGCGCCCGCTGCCTGCTGCTCGAGATCGGGTCCGGGCGGGTCGCGTCGGCCTCCCGGCACTTCACCCCCCACGGCCTGCCCGACGTCCCGATGGGCTCGGCCTTCGACGAGGCGCCCACCTGGGCGCTGCTCGCGCAAGCCGCCCGGGAAGCCCGCGAGCGGGCCGGCGCCGCCCCGGCCGAGGTGGTCGGGATCGCCGCCACCGGCATGCGCCACGGCAGCGTGCTGCTCGACGCGCAGGGCCGCGTGCTGCTCGCGACACCCAACCGCGACGCGCGCGGCCTCGCCGCCGCGCTCTCGCTGGCCTCCTCTCACGGCGCCGCGCTGCACCGGCGCACGGGCCACTGGCCGAATCCCGTGCAGCCGGCGGCCCGCCTGCTCTGGCTCGCGAGCCAGGCGCCCGAGCTGCTGGAGCGCGCGGCCTTCCATCTCTCGGTGAGCGACTGGATCGCCTTCCGGCTCTGCGGGGTCGCCGCCGCGGAGCCGTCGCAGGCGGCCGAGACGCTGCTCTTCGAGCTCGAGCAGCCGCGCTGGGCGTGGGACTGGATCGAGCGTCTGGGACTGCCGCGGCGCCTCTTTCCCCAGGTGCTCGGGGGCGGGACCCGGCTCGGAGCCCTGACACCGGAAGCCGCCGAGCAGCTCGGCCTCGCGGCGGGAATCCCGGTGGCGGTGGGCGGCGCCGACACGCAATGCGGTCTGCTGGGCGCGGGCGTGGTCGCGGCCGGCGAGCTCGGCGTGATCGCGGGCACCTCGTCCCCCGTGCTCTCGGTCGTGGATCGGCCGCGGCTCGATCCCGAGGCGCGGCTCTGGTCGGTGCCGCACGTGATCCCCGGGCGGTGGGCGATGGAGAGCAATGGCGGCGCCCTCGGCGAAGCGCTCGACTGGATCGCGGGCCTGCTGCACGGCGAGCGCGAGCACCCCGTGCTGCATCTGCTGGCGGAGGCCGCGGGATCGGCGCCGGGCGCCGCGGGCATGCTCTCGACGCTCGGCGCCGAGCGCATGAACGCGCGCCGGCTGAGCCTCCCGCTCGGCACGCTCACGCTCTGCCCGCTCACCGCGGCGGACGATCCGGCGCGCCGACGCCACCTCGCGCGAGCCGTCGTCGAGGGCATGGCCTACGGGCTGCGCGCCAATCTCGAGCAGGCGGAAGCCGCCGCGGGGAGCCGCGCCGCCGCCGTGCGCCTGAGCGGCGGGGTCTCGCGCAGCGCCTTCTTCGCGCAGCTGCTCGCCGACGTGCTGGGCCGCCCCGTCGAGGTGACCGCCGCGCACGAGGCGAGCGCGCTCGGAGCCGCGCTCTGCGCCGGCGTCGGCGCGGGCGTCTACGGGGATCTTTCCGAGGCCGCCGCCCGCCAGGTGCGGATCGCCCGGCGCTGCGAGCCGCAGCCTCGGACGAGTGCCCTCTACGCCGAGCTCTACCCCGCTTGGAGCGAGCTGCGCGAGGCGCGCGCGGCGTCCGACCCGAAGGCGGCCGGGATCGCGCTGCGCGGTCTGGCGAGTGCGGCGCCCGCGGCCGGGGCCGAGAGCAGCACCAACTATCGGCCGCGGATCCTGGTGGCGGCGGACCTCGACGAGAGCGGCCTCGAGGCGCTGCGCGAGATCGGCGAGGTGGAGGCCCAGAGCTTCCGCACCGCGATGCGCCTGCTCACGGGCCCGAGTCTCTCGCGCGCGCTCGCGGGCGTGCAGATCTTCGTCACCGAGGTCGACGTGGTGAACGCCGAGGCGCTGGTCGAGGCCGACGACCTGCGCGTGATCGCCGTCTGCCGCGGCGACGCCGTCAACGTCGATCTCGAGGCCTGCAGCGAGCTCGGCATCCCGGTGATCCACACGCCCGGGCGCAACGCCGACGCGGTGGCCGACCTCACCCTCGCCTTCCTGTTGATGCTGGCGCGCAAGCTCGCCGAAGCAAATTCATTCCTGCGCGAGCCGGGCGGCAAGGCGGGCGACATGGGCCGCATGGGCCGCGCCTTCACGCGCCTTCAGGGGCGCGAGCTCTGGCGCAAGACGGTGGGCCTGGTGGGCCTGGGAGCGGTCGGCCGCAAGGTGGTCGAACGGCTGCGCCCGTTCGGCGCGCGCTGCCTGGTCCACGATCCGTTTCTCGACGACGACGCCGTCCGGCTGGCGGGCGCCGAGCCCGTCTCGCTCGCGGAGCTGCTCGCGGCGAGCGATTTCGTGACGCTGCACGCCGCGGTGACCGACGCGTCCCGCGGGATCATCGGAGCGGAACAGCTCGCCCGCATGCGCCCCGGCGCATGTCTGGTCAACACTGCCCGGGCGGCGCTGGTCGACGAGGCCGCGCTCGTGCGCGCGCTGGAGTCCGGCCACCTCGGCGGGGCCGCGCTCGACGTCTTCTCGGTCGAGCCGCCCGCCCCGGATCATCCGCTGCTGCGGCTGCCGAACGTGATCGCGACGCCCCACGTCGGCGGCAACACCGTCGACGTCGCGGCGCACCAGGGGCGGATCGTGGCCGAGGAGCTGGAGCGGATGGCGCGCGGGGAAGCGCCCCGCCACGCCCTGAATCCGGCTACCCTGGCGGGGTTCCGCTGGTCCGAGCCGCGCCCCGCCCCGAGCGACGCCACCCGGCAGAGGCTGCGCCGGCGCGCCGGCCCCGCGGTGACGGACCTGCAGAAGAAGCCCGCCCCGGCGCGCAAGGCCGCGAGCGCGCAGCCGCGAGGAGACCACGAGCCCATGCCGGTCAAGGAGAACATGACGCGTCTGATCGGCGCCTTCGTCGAGGCGATCGTGGCCGACCCGGCGCTCCAGGCGTTCGCCGGGAGCGGACAGGACGTCACCCTTCACTTCATCGTGTCGGACCTGGGCGGCGAGTTCCACTTCGGATTCCGGGACGGCAACGTGCACGGCGCGCTGGGTGCGCCGGTCTCCGGAGCCGGCGTCCAGCTGGAGATGAAGGCCGACCTGCTCGACGGGATGTTCACCGGCCGCAAGAACGCGATGCAGGCCGCGATGGCCGGCGAGCTCTCGTTCAGCGGAGACACCGCGAAGGCGATGACGCTCACGCACGTCAACGCCGACCTGAGCCGCCTCTACCGCGGCGTGCGCGAGAAGCTCGGCGATCCGGGGGATCTCAGCTCGCTCGCCGGACCGGCCGCCGCGCCCGTCGCCAAGACGGGCCCGAAGCCGGGCGCCGCGAGCGCGGACGATCCCCGCCAGCAGATCGTGCAGATCGTCAACGAGCTCTACGCCGCGCAGCTGATCACCGCCACCGGCGGCAACGTGAGCCTGCGCACGCGTGAAGATCCGGCGCAGGCCTGGATCACCCCGAGCCAGCTCTTCAAGGGCGATCTCTGCGCCGAGATCCTGGTCCGGATCGGCATGGACGGCCGGGCCCTCGAGCCGGGATCGCGCTCGCCGTCGAGCGAAGCGCTGATGCACACCGCCGTGCTCTCGGCGCGCCCCGACGCGCAGGCCGTGATCCATTGTCACGCGCCCTGGGCGACGATCCTCGCCAACACCGGCCTCCCCTTCCTGCCGATCTCGACCGAAGCCGCCTTCCTGGTGAACATCGGCCGGATCCCGTTCGTGATGCCGGGGACGCAGGAGCTGGCCGACGCGATCGTGGCGGCGATGGGCAAGGGCTGGGCCGTGCTGATGCAGAACCACGGCCTGCTGGTCGCCGGCCGCACGCTGCGCCGCGCCGCCGACATGTGCGAGATCATCGAGCGCACCGCGCAGGTCATCATCGGCTGCTACTCGGTCGGCAAGGAACCGCCCGTGCTGCCCGAGAAGACCGTGAAGACCCTCGCCCAGTACGGCGATCTGATGGCGTAGGAGGGGACGTTGTTGAGTTGAGAAGTCTACTGGGTCGCCCTGCGCTGTTGCCCAATCCGCTGCTGCGCTCGTCGACTAAGTAGACTTCTCGACTCAACAACGTCGCCTTCCCCTCCACCCCGGTATTTCCCCCGATCAAGGCCCCCCGACCGGCTTCCGATAGCGCAGGCGAAGGCGACCCTTTCGCGCGGCGCCCGGGACGGCTCGATGATCGGCAAGAAGATCGGCAACTACAGGATCCTGGAGAAGATTGGCGAGGGCGGCGTGGGCGAGGTCTTCCGCGCTACCGACCTCCAGCTCTCGCGCGTGGTGGCGCTCAAGGCGCTGCGCGCCGACTTCGCCGGGCAGTCCAAGGTGCTGGAGCGCTTCCGGTCGGAAGCCCGCCTGCTCGCGCAGCTCAACCACCCGAACGTCGCGACGCTCTACAGCCTGCTCGAGGATCAGGGCCTGCTGGTGATGGTGATGGAGTACGTCGAGGGCCGCACCTTCGCGGCGATCGTGCGCGAGTCCGGGCGGCTTCCGGTCCAGCGCGCGCTTCCCCTCTTCTTCCAGGCGCTGGACGGCATCGGCTACGCGCACGAGCACGGCATCATCCATCGCGACGTCAAGGGCTCGAACCTGATGCTGAACGACCGCGAGGTCGTCAAGGTGATGGACTTCGGCATCGCGCGCGCGCTCGGATCCGACCGCGTGACCCGCGACGGACACATGGTGGGGACGCTCCAGTACATGTCGCCGGAGCAGGTCCGCGGCGAGGAGACCGACGCCCGCTCCGACATCTACTCGCTCGGGATCCTGCTCTACGACCTGCTCACCGGGCGCGTGCCCTTCCAGCGCACCAACGATTACGAGCTGATGCGCGCCCACGTGGAGAAGGCGCCGCCGCCGCCGCGCGGATTCGCGCCCGACCTGCCCGTCGGCGTCGAGGCCGCGCTGCTGCGCGCCCTCGAAAAGCGCCCGGACGAGCGCTACGCGACCACCCAGGACTTCCGCCTGGCCCTCGAGGCGGGCGCCGGGGGCGTGCTGGAGGAGTACGCGCACCCCCGCGAAGCCGCCTCCGCCTCGGCCTCGGCACGGGCCGAAGCCACCGACGTGATCGGAGACGCGGCCTCGGGCTCGGAGCAGCAGACACTCGAACGAGTCGCACCCGTTGCGCTGCGCCGCGGCCCGTCGCGGGGCCTCGCCAGCCGGATCGCCCAGGTCTCGGCCGTGGCCCTCGGCGGCCTCTGCCTGCTCTTCGGATTGAACCTGCTCCGGCCGGACGCACAGGCGCCGCCGCGCAGCCTCGCCTCCCGCTCCGGGCCGGCCCTGGCCGCGGCGAGCTGGCGGCCGCCCAGCGAGAACCTCCAGGCATGGCCCGGGCTGCTTCCCTCCGATCTCCCCGAGTCGGCCTCGCCCCGGCGCAAAACCGCCTCTCCGGAGCGGAGCCCGTCGGCTCCGGCCAGGCCGCGGCGGCCGAAGCCCGCGCGAATCGCCTCCGCGAAGCCCGCGGAGAGCGCCGCCTCGAAACCCGCCGACCCGGACGAGGGGTCGGGTGCGCCGGTCGGCGCAGGAGCCGGTGGATGGGTCATCCGAAGGCGATAGGGCTGGCTCTCGCGCTCGCGCTCGCGCTCGGCTGCGCGGGCACGCGCTGGTGGGTGCAGAAATCCCTGCGCAGCCCGGGGGAAGACCTGGTCGACTTCCCGGAGGCCGTCTGGCAGGAGTACGACTGCGGCTCCCAGAAGCGCCCCTTCTTCATCATCGAGCGCAACGAGCTGGTGCCGCCGGAGGTGCGCTCCGGAGGCGAGTTCAATCACCGCCTCGTCTACGTGATGTGTCCCGTGAATCCGACCGAGGTGGTCTCGGGAAGGCTCGCGACACGGATCCGCTTCAAGGGCGCTCCGATCGTCGTCGACACGCAGCCCGGCTGGGATCTGAAGCCGGGCCGCTGGGTCGTCGACGCTTCCGTGGCGCTGCCCGAGAATGCCGAGCCCGGCATCTACAGCTACGAGGTGCAGTTCGAGAGCACGCCCGTCGCCTTCGACAAGAGCCTCACCTTCGTCGTCCGCGCTCGCTGAGCCCGGGGTATCATGGGTTGGCCCAGCCCCCCGGGAGGCAGCCCCATGTTCGAAGCCGCCGAGATCGGAGCCAGCGTTTCCAAAGCGGACTACGAGGCCGCCCTGCCGCAGCTGCGCGCGGACCTCGTCAACGCGCAGTTCGACCTCAAGAAGGCCGACTTCCCCGTGCTGCTGATGGTCGCGGGCGACGACCGCGTGGGCTGCAACGAGGTGCTCAACGTCCTGCACGAATGGATGGACGCCCGCTATCTGCGGACCAGCGTGTTCGGCGCGATGAGCGAGGAGGAGGCGAGCCAGCCGCGCTTCTGGCGGCTCTGGCGCGCGCTGCCGGGCCGCGGGGAGTTCGGGATCTTTGCCGGCTCCTGGGCGACGGAGGTGATCGGATGGCGGCTCCGCGGCGAGATCGACGACGCCGAGTTCGACCACCTCTGCAAGCACGGGCAGGGCCTCGAGAAGCTGCTGGTAGCGGACGGCGCGCTGGTGCTGAAGTTCTGGATCCATCTCCCCAAGAAGGAGCTCGCGCGGCGCGTCAAGAAGGCGGACAAGCGCAAGGGCCGCCGCTGCTGGCAGATCGAGGACGCCGACCGCCAGATCCTCGAGCACTACGACGACGCGCTTCCCTGGCTGCACCGCTTCCTGCGCCTCACGGACTGGAGCGAAGCGCCCTGGACGATCGTGGAAGGCAGCGATGACCGGCATCGGAACCTGCTGGTGGCCCGCACGCTGCTCGAGCGGCTCGGCAAACACCTCGCCGCGCGCGCCGAGGCGCCCGCCCCGGTGAAGCGCACCGAGCCACCGGCCTCGCCGAACGGCGGCCCGGGCGGCGGAATCCTCGACCACGTGGATCTCGATCGCACGCTCCCCTTCGACGACTACCGGGAGCAGCTCGCGAAGCGGCAGGGGCAGCTGCACCGCCGGGTCGACCGCGCGCGCCCGAAGGGGATCACCAGCGTGCTCGTCTTCGAAGGCTGGGACGCCGCCGGCAAGGGCGGCGTGATCCGCCGCATCACGAGCGCGCTCGACGCCGGCGAGTACCACCTGGTGCCGATCGCCGCGCCCACGGACGAGGAGAAGGCGCACCACTACCTCTGGCGATTCTGGCGGCGCCTTCCGCGGGCCGGCGAGGTCGTGATCTTCGATCGCAGCTGGTACGGGCGCGTGCTCGTCGAACGCGTCGAGGGATTCGCGCCCGAAGCCGTCTGGAAGCGCGCCTACGAGGAGATCAACGACTTCGAGGAGAACCTGGTAGAGCGGGGCTTCGTGCTCCAGAAATTCTGGCTGCACATCGACCGGGAGGAGCAGCTGCGCCGCTTCGCCGAGCGCGAGAAGACGCCCTACAAGAAGTACAAGATCACGGGCGAGGACTACCGCAACCGCGACCGCTGGAACGACTACGTGCGGGCGGTCGACGACATGGTCCTCCACACCAGCACCGATCTGGCGCCCTGGCAGCTGGTGCCCGCCAACGACAAGCGATACGCGCGGGTCGTGGTGATCGAGTCGATCTGCCGAGCGCTCAAGCGCCGCCTGGCGTGAGCCGGTCCGGATGAGCGACGGCCACCGCCACGCGCCGCCCGCGCCGCGGCGCCGCCAGGGACGCCTCGCGATCGTGCTCGCGCTCGCCGCGGGCTACATGCTGGCCGAGGCGATCGGCGGCCTGCTGACCGGCTCGCTCGCGCTGCTCGCCGACGCCGGCCACATGCTCACGGACGTGATCGCGCTCTCGCTGGGCCTCTTCGCCGTGCGTCTGGCGCAGCGTTCCGCGACTCCCCAGCGCACCTACGGCTATCACCGCACGGAGATCCTGGTGGCGCTCACGCAGGGCGCCCTGCTGGTGGGGGTGGCGCTGGCGCTGCTGGTCGAGGCCGTGCAGCGGCTAGGCGCCCCGCGCGAGATCCTGGCCGGCCCCATGCTCGCGATCGCCGCCGGCGGGCTGACCGTGAATCTGATCGGTCTGGCGCTGCTCGCGGACGGCCGCGAGCACAACCTGAACCAGCGCGGCATGTGGCTGCACGTGCTGTCGGACGCGCTCGGCAGCGCGGGAGCCATCGCCGCCGCCCTGCTGGTGCTCGCCTTCGGGTGGCGCTGGGCGGATCCGCTGGCGTCGATCGCGATCGCCGTCCTGATCGTGCGCTCCTCCTGGTCGCTGCTGCGCGAGGCGGTCGCCGTGCTGATGGAGTGGGCGCCCGAGCACGTGGACGTCGAGGCCATCCAACGCGAACTGGGCGCCGTGCCGGGCGTGATCGCGGTGCACGACCTGCACGTCTGGACCATCACCAGCGGAATGGTCGCCCTCTCCGGGCACGTAGTCGCGGGAGAGGACCGCGAGCCCGGCAAGCTCCTGCAGGAGGTGACCGACCTCCTGCACGAGCGCTTCGGCATCGACCACGCCACGATCCAGATCGAGCGCGAGGACTTCCGCGAGCCGGGCGGAGTCTGCTTCCCCTGATTGCGTCCGCTGGCGGAACGACCCGGGATGCGGAAGATTCGCTGCGGCCCAGCGTGAGGGAGTGACTTGTCGCGCCACCGCGTCGTTCGCAAGACCAAGGTGATCGCCACCATCGGGCCGGCCTGCGACTCCCCCGAGACCATCAAGGCGCTGATCCGGGCCGGCATGAACGTCGCCCGCCTGAACTTCTCGCACGGAACCCACGACGAGCACCGCAAGCGCCTGGCCGTGATCCGGCAGGCCTCGGAAGAGCTCGGCGCGAACATCGCGACCATGCTCGACACCAAGGGCGTCGAGATCCGCACCGGACGCGTCGAGGGCGGCGCGGTGAACCTCACCACCGGCGATTTCTTCACCCTCCACACCGACGACCGCACGGGCGACGCGCGCGGCGTCTCGGTCTCCTACCGCGGTCTGCCGGAGGAGGTGGGGCCCGATTCGCTGATCCTGATCGACGACGGGGTGATCGAGCTGCGGGTGGTCAACGTCGGCGCCAGCGAGATCCGCTGCCGGATCACGCGCGGCGGGAGGCTCGGCGACCGCAAGGGGGTGAATCTCCCGGACACGCCGCTCGCGCTCGAGGCCATGACGCCCGAGAACCGCGACGATCTCTTTTTCGCGATCGAGCACGACGTCACCTACATCGCCGCCTCCTTCGTGCGCAGCGCCGCGGACGTCACCGAGATCCGCAAGCTGCTCGCTGAGCGCGGCGTGCGCATCCCGATCATCGCCAAGATCGAGAACAAGGAAGGGGTCCGGAACCTCGAGGAGATCGTCGCGGTCGCGGACGGCACCATGGTCGCGCGTGGGGACCTCGGCGTGGAGATCCCGCTGCCCGAGGTGCCGATCGTCCAGAAGCAGATCATCCGCACCACGGTCATGAACGGAAAGCCGGTGGTGACCGCCACCCAGATGCTCGATTCGATGCAGCGCAATCCGGTGCCGACCCGCGCCGAGGTCAGCGACGTCGCGAACGCGATCCTCGACGGCACCTCGGCCGTGATGCTGTCGGGCGAGACGGCCGCGGGGGCCTACCCGGTCGAAGCGGTGCGCACGATGGCCGCCGTGGCGGTGCGAGCGGAGGCCGCGCTCAAGCAGTACGGCTACCTCCAGAACATCCGGCCCGAGCCCTCCAACGTGATGACGGAGGCGGTGGCCCAGGCGGCCATCACGATGGCCAACCACTTGAAGGCGGCCGCCATCATCACGCTCACCGAGAGCGGCTTCACCTCGCGCTCGATCTCGAAGTACCGGCCCGATTGTCCGATCCTCGCGGTCACGGGCTCGCGCGACGTGGTGCGCAAGCTCGCGATGAACTGGGGCGTGACCGCGCTGCTCTTCGAGGGCGACCGCGTCGACGAGCAGATGATCCGCTTCGGAGTCGATCGCGGGCGCGAGCAGGGATTCATCCAGCGCGGCGACGTGGTGGTCGCCACCGCCGGAATCTCCCGCGAGGCCGGCAGCACCAACCTGATCCGCGTGGTCACGGTCGAAGATTAGGCAAGCGAAGCGCGCAGCGAGCCGCAGGCGAGCGGAGTTCACCAACGCAAGCGAAGCGCGCAGCGAGCCGCAGGCGAGCGGAGTTCACCAAGGCCGGTCCGAGGCCACGGGGGCAGCATGGACGAAGTGCGTCTGACGTCGCTGGTGCCGGCCGGCGGCTGCGCGCGCAAGCTCCCGGCCGAGGACCTGGCCGCGCTGCTGGCCTGCGTGCCGCCCTTCCCGCACGCCTGGGCCGATCCCCAGGTGGGGCCGATGGAAGACGCGGCGATCGTGCTGCCGGATTCCGGCCCGCCGCTCGCCTTCACCGTCGACTTCATCACGCCGGTGGTCGACGACCCGGAGAGCTTCGGCGCGATCGCCGCGGCGAACGCGCTCTCCGACGTGTATGCGATGGGGGGCGAGCCGCAGGTCGCGCTGGTGGTTTGCGGCGTGCCGCCCAGCGGGCTGCCGCCGGGCGTGATGGCGCGGATCTTCCGCGGCGGGCGCGACAAGGCGGCCGAGGCCGGCTGCGCGATCGTCGGCGGGCACACGATCGTCGATCCCGAGCTCAAGTACGGGCTGGCGGTGATCGGCTCGCTGGCGGGCGCCCGCTCGCTCGCCCATCCGCACGCGCGCGCCGGCGACCGCCTGGTGTTGACCAAGCCGCTCGGGCTCGGCGTGGCATCCCAGGCGCTCAAGCAGGGATCGCTGGCGCCGGACGAGCTGGCGCAGGCCGTGGCGGTGATGTCGGCGCTGAACCGCGGCGCCAAGGACGCCGCGCTCGCCGCCGGCGTGCGCGCCGCGACCGACGTGACGGGCTTCGGCCTGCTGGGGCACCTGCACCACCTGCTGCTGGGCGCCAAGCTCGCCGCACGCGTCTTCGCCTCGGCCGTGCCGCTGCTCCCCTTCGCGCGTCGGCTCGCGGAACAGGACGCCTGCTCGGGCGGGTCCCGGCGCAACCTCGCCGCGGCCCAGGCCTGGACGCAGTTCGCGCCCGGCATCGACGCCAGCGCGCGCCTGCTGCTCTGCGATGCGCAGACCTCGGGCGGGCTGCTGCTCAGCGTGCCGCCGGACGGCGAGTCGCGTCTGCTCGCGGAGCTCGAGCGGCGGGGGACGCCGGCCCGCGCGGTGATCGGCGAGCTGCTGGCCGGGAGCCCGGGCGAGATCGCGGTCCGGAGCTGACGGTGGGGCCCGACGCCCGCGACGCGCGCTCACTCGCGACGCTGGTCGAGGACCTGCGCGGCATGCACGGCGAAGCGCTGCGCGCCGTGCTGCTCGCGGGAGAGGCAGCCGGGCCCGAGTACCGGCCGCGCGTGACGCCGCTCTCGGTGGTCGTGGTGCTCGCCGAGCTCGGCGCCGAGGCCCTGCGCCGCATGCGCCCGCGCATCGCCGGCTGGCGCCGGCTGCGGATCCCAGCCCCCCTGCTGCTGGACGCGGCGACCATCGACCGCTCCCTCGATGTCTTCCCGCTCGAGCTGCTGGAGCTGCGGGATCGACACCAGCTTCTGTATGGACGCGCCGAGGCGATCGGGGAGATCGAGGTCGCGCTGCCGTATCTGCGCCTCGAGCTCGAGGAGCAGCTGCGCGGCAAGCTGATGCACCTGATGTCCGCATATCTCGAGGCCGGCCCCTCGCCGCGCGCGCTGCGCCGGCTGCTGCTCGATTCCTCGCCTGGCTTCGCCGTGCTCCTGCGCGGCCTGCTCCGCTTGCGGGGCGGCGAGGGCGCGCCGCGTCCCGCGGATCCCGAGGAGCTGATCGGCGCGCTGGAGGCGCGTCTCGGCGTCGCGCTGCCCGCCCTGCGCCGCCTCGCCCGGGTCCGCCGGGGGCGCGAGAAGCTCGCCCGCGCCGACCTCGAGCCGCTCTTCGAGGCCTACCTCGCCGAGGTCCGACGGCTCGGCCAGCTGGTGGACGCGCCGTGACACGACTCAGCGTCACGCTCCTGCTGGCCGGCGTCGCGCTGGCGGCCGCCGCGTCTGCGCAGCCGCTCGCGCCGATCCCGCCGCTGAGCGGACCGGTCGTCGATCGCGCGGGCCTGCTCTCGCCCTCGCAATCCGGCCGGATCGACACGCTCGCGCGCGAGCTCCAGAGCAAGACCGGCGCGCAGCTGGCAGTGCTCACGGTCGAGAGCACCGCGCCCGAGGAGATCTTCGACTACGGAATGCGCGTCGCGGAGAGCTGGAAGCTGGGCAGCCGCGAGAAGGACGACGGCCTGCTGCTGGTGGTGGCGAGCCGCGATCGCAAGCTGCGTTTCTTCACCGGCTATGGGCTGGAAGGCGTGCTTCCGGACGGCAGGCTGGGCCGGATCCTCGACGAGCATGCGCTCCCGGAGCTCCGGCGCGGCGCGCCGGGCGAGGGGATCGTCGCCGCCCTGGAGGCCGCCGCGGGCGTGATCGCGGCGGCCGCCGGGGTCGAGCTGACCGGCATGGCCCCGCGCGCGACCCCGGTCGCGACAGCGATCGATCCCGCCTGGCTGCACGTCATCCTGGTGGTGCTCCTGATCCTCTTCCTGCTGTCGATCTTCGGACCGCCGTCCGGCAGGCGCGGCGGCCGGCGCTACCGGCCCGTGCTCTGGGGCGGAGGGCTCGGCGGCATCGGGTCGGGCGGATTCGGCGGCGGCTTCCGCGGCGGGGGCGGCTTCGGAGGCGGCGGCGGAGGCTTCGGGGGAGGCGGCGCCGGCCGCGGTTGGTGACGCATCGAGCGCGCGGGCGGCGCGCAAGGAGGGACTGGACCATGCAGGGGAATCGGAGAATCACCCGTCGACTCGTGAGCGCCGCGCTCGCGCTGCTCGCGCTCGCGAGCAGCGGCTGCGGCTACAACCAGCTGGTGAGCCAGAGCGAGGCGGTGGACGCCGCCTGGAGCGAGGTCCAGAACCAGCTTCAGCGCCGCAACGACCTGATCCCGAATCTGGTGAACACGGTGAAGGGATTCGCGGCGCAGGAGCAGAACGTGCTGGTGCGCGTCACGGAAGCGCGCAGCCGGGTCGCGGGCGCCGGCACGCCGGCCGAGACGATGACGGCGTCGAACGAGCTGAGCAGCGCCCTCTCCCGCCTGCTGGTGGTGGTCGAGAAGTACCCGGAGCTCAAGTCCGACCGCAATTTCATCCAGCTCCAGGACGAGCTCGCCGGCACCGAGAATCGGCTGGCGGTGGCGCGCAACCGCTACAACGACGCGGTGCGCGAGTACAACACCACCGCGAAGCGCTTCCCGACGCTGGTGATCGCCCGGATCTTCGGCTTCCAGGAGAAGAGCTACTTCGAAGCGCCGGAATCCGCGCGCGAGGCGCCGGCCGTGCAGTTCTGAGGCGCGTCTCTGGACCGCCCGGCGCGGCGCTGGCTATGCTCGGCCGCCGCACGGGGGGCCTGGCATGAGCGAGGGCGTCGACGAAGCTTCCCTTCGCGAGTACCGCCGCCGGCGGCGGCGCGAGCGCGGCTGGCTGCGCACGCTGCGCCACCGGCTGAGGCCGTGGATCACGCGCCCGCTGATGCGCGTGAACCTCGCGCTCTTCCCGACCCTCTACCTCCTCTACATGCGCTTCGTCTGGGCGACCAGCCGGATCGTCGACCACGGCCTCGGCCGCCTCTTCGAGATCAGCGCCGCGCACAACGGCGCGGTGGGGCTGCTCTGGCACGAGGAGGTGATGACGGTCGCCTGGGGCTACGCCTACCTGGGCTTCCGTCCGCATACGCTGGCGAGCCTCTCGAACGACGGCGCGGTGATCACGCGCCTGCTCCAGCGCTGCGGCTTCGTGGTGTTCCGGGGCGGCTCGAGCGACCGCGCCTCGCGGCGGGTCTCGAGCGTGACCCGCGACCTGATCGAGCACATGCAAACAACCGACGGCGTGATCTACGGCCTGACCGTCGACGGCTCGAAGGGCCCCCCCTACCGGCTCAAGCGCGGCGGGGTGGTGATCGCGCGCGAGTGCGGCCGCCCGGTCGTGCTGGTCCGGACCTGGTACCGGCGCTGTCTGCGCCTCAACACCTGGGACCGCACCGCGATCCCCCTGCCCTTCAACCGGATCCATTACTACATGGAGGGGCCCTACTTCGCTCCCCCGGACGCGAACACGGAAGCCGGGCTCGAGCGTTTCCGCCTGCGCCTCGAACAGGACCTGATCGCGCTCGCGGCGCGCAGCTACGACGATCTCGGTCAGCCGCGGCCCGCGAACCTGCCGGCGTGAGGCGATCCCTTTCCCTGGCGTTGCTGCTGACCGGCCTCGCTTGCGGAGCGCCCGCGCCCGTCGACGACTCGGGGCCGGTCGCGGAATGGCCCGCCTATGGCGGCGATGCGGGCGGACTGCGCTACTCGCCGCTCACGCAGATCACGCGCGCGAACGTGGGCGAGCTCGAGATCGCCTGGGAGCACCACAGTGGCGACGTTTCCGACGGCTCGCAGGGCGATTCGCGCACCTCCTTCAACGCGACCCCGATCGTGGTGGGCGAAACGCTCTACTACTGCACGGGCATGAACCGCGTCTTCGCGCTCGACGCCGAGACCGGCGCCGAGCGCTGGCGCTTCGACCCCGTGCAGCGCATGCGCAAGCTCCAGGGCCCCTACCCCCGCACCTGTCGGGGGGTCGCCTTCTGGCGCGATCCGGACGCGCCGCCCGGCGCCGTCTGTGCGCAGCGGATCTTCACCGGAACGATCGACGCGGAGCTGATCGCGATCGACGCCGAGACCGGACGCGCCTGCCAGGACTTCGGCGAAGAGGGCCGCGTGCGCCTGCGCGACGACGTGGGCGCGGCGGACCCGACCGAGTACTACGTCACCTCGCCCCCGCTCGTGATCCGCGGAGTCGTCGTGGTCGGCGCGCTGATCGCGGACAACCTGCGCCGCGACGCCGCCAGCGGCGTCGTGCGCGCCTTCGACGCCCGCAGCGGCGCGCTGCGCTGGAACTGGGATCCGGTGCCGCCCGGCTGGACCCCGCCCGCGGACTGGAAGTCCGAGGGACAGCGCTACACGGCCGGCACCGCCAACGTGTGGTCGATCCTCTCGGGGGACGAGGCGCGCGGCCTGGTCTTCGCACCGACGGGAAACGCCGCGCCCGACTACTTCGCCGCGAGCCGGCACGGCCTCGACCACTTCTCGAGCTCGACCGTTGCGCTCGACGCCGCGACGGGCGCCGTCCGCTGGCGCTTCCAGACCGTGCACCACGACGTCTGGGACTACGACGTCCCCGCCCAGCCCACGCTGGTCGATCTCCCCGTGCAGGGGATCCCGGTTCCCGCCGTCGTGCAGGCGACGAAGATGGGACACATCTTCCTGCTGCACCGCGAGACCGGGGAGCCCCTGTTCCCGGTCGAGGAGCGGCCGGTGCCGGCGAGCGACGTGGCGGGCGAGACGCTTTCGCCCACCCAGCCCTTCCCGACCCATCCGCCGCCGCTGCATCCGGCCGGGCTCACGCCCGCGGACGCCTGGGGCTTCACGCCCTGGGACCGCGGCAGGTGCGCGGAGACGATCGCCGGCCTGCGCTCCGAGGGCCTCTTCACGCCGCCGAGCCTGCGCGGCTCCGTCGAGTTCCCGAGCCCCGCCGGCGGGCCGAACTGGGGAGGCGTCTCGATCGACCCGGTCCAGCACGTGATGTACGTGAACCAGATGCACGTCGCGGCGGTCGTGAAGCTGATCCCGCGGGCCGAGTTCGACGCGCTCGACAAGAGCCGATTCAGCTATCCGAACGAGCTCTACCCGCAGACCGGAACGCCCTACGCCGTGGCGCGTACGCCGCTGCTCTCCCCGCTCGGATCTCCCTGCAACCCGCCTCCCTGGGGCACCTTCAGCGCCGTCGATCTGGTCTCGGGAGAGCTGCTCTGGAAGACGAGGCTCGGCACCACCCGCGACCAGGCCCCCTTCCCGCTCTGGCTCCCGCTCGGAGCGCCGAATCTGGGCGGATCGATCGTGACGGCGGGGGGCGTGGTCTTCATCGGCGCCACCACGGACAAGTTCCTGCGCGGCTTCGACGCGGCCACCGGCGAGGAGATCTGGAGCCAGCGCCTGCCCTACACCGCGAACGCGACGCCGATGACCTACCGGCTGCGCCCGGACTCCCGCCAGTTCCTGGTGGTCGCCGCAGGGGGCCACGGCTGGTCGCAGCCGGGCGACGCCCTGCTCGCCTTCGCCCTCCCGCGCTAGCGCGCGAGCAGGCGAGGCGCTCTCCGCCTCGTCAGGTTCGCGGCCGCGACGCCGCGCACTCGAGAATCGCGTCGGGAATCGCGTCGAGCGGGATCACGCGCTCCGCCGCGCCGCGCTCGATCGCGACCCTCGGCATCCCGAACACGACGCTGGTGGCCTCATCCTGTGCAATGGTCGCTGCGCCACGGCGGCGCATTTCGAGCAGGCCGGCCGCGCCGTCGCTTCCCATTCCAGTGAGGAGCACGCCGACGGCGCCCGCGCCGGCGGCCTTCGCGACCGAGCGAAACAGCACGTCGACGCTGGGGCGGTGACGGGAGACCAGGGGACCGTCATCGAGCGAGACGCTGAAGGCGTCTGCGCCGCTCGTGAGCCGCAGGTGACGGCCGCCCGGGGCGATCAGCGCAAGACCGCTGCGAACCACGTCCCCCCCCTCGGCCTGGCGCACCTCCAGCGCCGAGATCGCATCGAGGTGCCCGGCGAACGCGCGGGTGTAGGGCTCGGGCATGTGCTGCACGATCAACAGACCCGGGCTCTCGCGCGGCAGCGCCGCGAGCAGGCATCGAATCGCTTCGGTGCCGCCCGTCGAGGCCCCGACGGCGACGATCCGGCGCGGGAAGTCACCCCCGTCGTGGACGGCTCGGCTGCGGGCCCGCGCGGACGCGACTCCGGTGTCTGGCCGATCCGTCGTCACGCGGCGCGTCAGCCGGGCCTGGGCGGCGGCGCGCAGGCTTTCGACGAGCTGGGCGCTGCTCGCGCGCAGGAAGTCTCCCACTCCCAGGGAGGGCTTCGCGACGATTTCGAGAGCGCCCTCCTCGAGCGCGCGCAGCCCGCGCTCGGCACGTGCCCCCGCGAGCCCTGCGCATACCACCACCGGGATCGGATCTTCCGCCATGATCTTCCGGAGAAAGCTCAAACCGTCCATCTTCGGCAGCTCGAGATCGAGCAGGATCACGTCGGGCCGCCGGCGGCGCATCTGGTCCATCGCGATCAGCGGATCGGAGGCGACGCTGACGCTGACGCCGGGCTCCGCCGCCAGCAACTTCGCGGTCACCTGCCTCACCACGGCCGAGTCGTCGACGACCAGGACGTGCAGCGGCTCCGGCGCCGCTCCCGACGAGGGCGGCTTGCTCACGCCGCCCTCTCGATCCCGCGCACGTGCGCGTAGATGGTCGGAACCAGGCTGCGCACGCGCCCGGTCAGATCCCGCAGACCCTCGGTGTGCCCGAGCAGGAGAACTCCGCGCGGCGCCAGCCGGTCGATCAGTCGGTCGATCACGGCCGCGCGCGACGCCGCGTCGAAGTAGATCAGGACGTTACGGCACAGGATCAGGTCGAACACCCCATCCACGGCGTAGCGCGGGTCGTTCAGATTCAGCCGCTCGAAGCGCACCAGCGAGCGGATCTCCGGGCCCGCCCGCATCAGGCCCTGTTGACTCCCCGTGCCGCGGAGCATGTAGGCCTTGCGATGGGGCAGGGAGATCTCCTCGCTGCGGTCGAGAGGCCAGGTCGCCCTGCCCGCCTGCGCGAGCACGCGGGTCGAGAGATCGGTCGCCAGGATCGAGAGCGCGAAGCCGGAGGCCGGCGGAAAGTGATCGAGCAGGAGCATGGCGAGCGAGAAGGGCTCCTCGCCCGTGGAACAGCCGGCGCTCCAGACGCGGACGCTCGCGCTCGCACGACGCGCACGGGCGTCGGCACGCCACGCGGGGAAGAGCGTCCGGTCGAGGTACTCGAACTGGCGCGGACCGCGGAAGAAGTGCGTCTCGTTGGTCGTGATGCAGTCGAGCAGGTTCACCCGCTCCGAGCTGCCGGCCCGGCTCGTCACGAGCCGGTAGTAGGCGTCGAACGACGGCAGGCCGAGGGCGCGCAGGCGGCGACCGAGGCGCGCCACCAGCAGCGACTTCTTGGCAGGGGCGAGGTGGATGCCCGCCTGTGCGTGGATCCAATCGCGCAGCAGCAGGAACTCGTGGTCGGAGAGCGCGGGCACCGCGCCAAGCGCCACGGAAGCCGTCAAGCCGTCGGCGCCGCGGCCATCAAGCATGGCCGGCGGCCCGCGGGACCCCCAACGGCTGGCTGCCGAGCTCGCCGCACGCGAAGACGCGATCGACGTCGAGCACCAGCGCGAAGCCCGAGCCCAGTCGGCCGAGACCGCAGAGGACTTCGGCCGAGATCGGCGTGCCGAACGTGGGAGGCTGGCTGATCGCCGCGGGCTCCAGCTCGATCACCTCGGACACGGAGTCGGCGATCACGCCCACCACCAGATCGGACGCGTCGGTCACCGCATCGACGATCACGATGCAGGTCCGTTTTCCGACCTCGCTCTCCGCGAGACCGAAGCGCAGTGCGAGGTCGACGATCGGAATCACCTTGCCGCGCAGATTGATCACTCCCCGGATCCAACCGACGGTGCCCGGCACCCGGGTGACGGGGCGATACTCGATGATCTCGCGCACGCGCAGGACCGCGATCGCGAAGACCTCGCCGCAGGCGCGGAAGCTCAGGTACTGCGAGGTCGTGCAGCTCGGGTCGCTCGTCTGCATCGGGGTTTCCGTGTCCATCTCCCTCGGGCTCCTCAGAAACGCACGTACTCGGCGTCCGACGGATCCTTCCCGGTCGCCCGGCGCGGCAGGCTCCCGTCCGGCGACGCGCTGGCGGGCTGAAACACCTCGAGCGGCGTCGCGAGTCGCGGCGACGCCGGCGGAGAAGACGCGGCCGCGGCATCGGCCTCGAGGACCCGGAAGAAGCCCATGATCTCCATCAGCGAACGCGCCGCGCCGGACAGCTCGCTGGCGGTGCTGGAGAGCTCTTCGGACGCCGAGGCGTTCTGCTGCGCCACGTGGTCGACCTGAACGATCGCGCGGTTCATCTGGTCGACTCCCGTCGCCTGCTCCTGAGAGGCCGCAGTCACCTCCAGAACCAGGTCAGCGGTTCGCTGGATCGACGGAACCAGCTCGGCGAGCAGCGCCCCGGCCCGCTCGGCGACGCGGACGCTGCGCTCGGCCACCCCTCCGATCTCCTTGGCGGCGGCCTGGCTGCGCTCGGCGAGCTTGCGGACCTCGCTGGCGACGACGGCGAAGCCCCGGCCGTGGTCGCCGGCGCGCGCCGCCTCGATCGCGGCGTTGAGGGCCAGCAGATTCGTCTGGTACGCGATCTCGTCGATCACGGAGATGCGGTCCACGATCGTCCGCATGGCGCTGACCGTCTCGTCGACGGCACGCCCCCCCTCCGCCGCTTCGCTCGCTCCCTTGCGAGCCATCTCGCCGACCTCGCTGCTGTGCTGGGCGTTCTGGCTGATCGATGCGCTCATCTGCTCGAGGCTCGCCGTCGTCTCTTCGACGGAGGCCGCCTGCTCCGCCGTCCCCTGCGTCAGCAGCTGCGAAGAGCTGGCGAGCTGCGAGGCCGCCATCAGGATTCCATCCGCGCGCGCACGCACCTCGGTGATCGCAGCCGAGAGCCGATTGGCCATGTTCTGCATCGCCTGGAGCAGCCTTCCGGTTTCGTCGCGCGAAGGGACGCCGATTCCGACGCGCAGATCGCCTTGCGTGATCTGGGTCGCCACCGCGACCGCCTGCCGCAACGCCGTGTTGATGCCGCGTCCGAGCACGACCACCAGAAGACTGGACGCGAGCGTCCCGAGCGCGGTCAGCGTCAGGGCGATCGTGCGGGTCCGCTCCAGGTAATCGATGCGCGCTCCGAGCAGAGCGTCGAGTTCGTCCGCGGCCGTCCGCCAGAGCGCGAGGCTCGCGTCCGTCGCAGCCCCGCCCGCCGCCGCGAGCTCCCCGACGTCCGGCGGAGTCAGGCCATCGCTCGTCACCCGTTGCGTGAGACCCAGGAGGTCGACGTTCGCGGTGCTGAATCGGCCGAGCGCCGGCGACAGATTCTCCTGGAGCCCCGGGCTCAAGCCGTAGAAATGCGCGTCCTCCGCGAGGGCGATGCTCGCGCTCCTGCTGACGCGATCGATGTCGGACTCCGCGAGCGTCGCGGCGAACGTCCCGAACTGGATCCGGTCCTCGCGGTCCAGCGAGGGCTTCGCCAGCGCGCGTTCTGCGAAGGAGACGAGCTGGTGCAGGCGGTCGAGATTCTGCGGGAGCGCGACGTTCGCGATGTCCATCAGGTAGTAGCTGTCGAGATCGGGATCGAGGATCAGATTCGAGAGATCGCCCACGTGGGCGATCAGTCCCCGGACGTCGCTGATCAGGTGCGCGTGCTGGCGGGCGCACTCGTCGCGGGAGAGGTCGGCGACCCGGCCCTTCAGATCCTCCCACTCCTTCCGGATGTTCGCGACCGCGATGTGCTGGCGACCGCGTTCCGCCAGAGCGGCTTCCCCGGTGCCGAGCGCCTGGCTGAACTCGTGATCCACCGCGTCGAGCGCAACGAAATCCTGGTCGACCGACGAGCGCCGATCCGACAGATCGGCATGCACGAGCCCGTCCCTGCCGGCGAGCCTCCCGGCGATCTGACCGTGCTGCGTCAAGTGCACGAGCAGCTGTACGAGCGGCCGCTGGTACTCGATCCCGCGCCGTTCCAGGTCGGTGAACTCGATGTCGGAGCTGTAGAGGATGGTGACCATCACGATCAACACGGTGATCGGGAGACCGAACGAGACGGAGATGGCAGCCAGCTTCACACCGACCTTCAGATCTCGAAAACCCATTCTGTCTCCCCTTCGGCTGTCGACCGCACCCTGCGAAGGCGCGTCGAGCGATCGTCTAGTTCGGCAGCGGCGCGGGCGGCGACGCCGCCACCTTCCGCAGCAGATCGGGAACGTCGAGGATCAGCGCGACGCGGCCGGTGGCGAGCACCGCGGATCCGGCGATCCCCGGGATGCCCTGGAGCAGCTTGCCCATCGGCTTGATCACGGTGCGGCTCTCGCCTTCCAGCGAATCGACGGCCATGCCGGCCTTGCCTTCGTTGTGTCGCACCACCACCACGTTCTCTCTCGCGCTCGGGAGGCGCGGCAGTCCCAGCGCATCGGACAGCCGGAAGTACGGGACCACCTCGCCGCGCAGGTTCAGCACCCCGCGCGCGGCGCTGCTCGCGTGCAGGTCCCGCGGGAGGTCGATGCACTCGATCACGGCATCGAGCGGCAGCATGAAGGCCTCCCCGCCGGCCCCGATCCCGAGCCCGTCGATGATCGCGACCGTGAGCGGCAGCCGGAGGGACACGGTCGAGCCCAGGCCCGGCCGGTTGCCCACCTGCACGGATCCGTGAAGCCGTTCGACGCTTCGCTTCACCACGTCGAGCCCGACGCCGCGTCCCGAGAGGTCGCCGACGCGGTCCGCCGTCGAGAATCCGGGCGCGAAGGCCAGCTCGATCAGCTCCTGGCTCGACATCCGCTCGGGCTCGGCGGCGAGGCCGCGCTCGCGCGCGCGTTCGGCGATGCGCTCGACGCGGTAGCCCGCTCCGTCGTCTTCGATCTGGACGACGATGGATCCCGCATCGTGGAAGGCGCGTAGGGTCACGCGTCCGGTCGGGTCCTTGCCGGCGCCTCGGCGCTGCTCGGAGCCCTCGATCCCGTGGTCGACGGCGTTGCGGACCAGATGCACGAGCGGATCGCGCAGCTGTTCGATCACCGTCACGTCGACCTCCACCTCCTCGCCCTCGATCTCCAGACACGCGAGCTTGCCGGTGGCGGCGGCAGCGTCCCGGACCACGCGCACGAACTGCGCGAAGGTCGGCCCGATCGCAACCATGCGCACCTTCGTCACCGCCTCCTGGAGTGAGAGATGGAGGCGCTCGGCATGATCTTGCAGCGCGAGCAGCTCGCCCCGCTCGGGCCCGTGCTGCTGCTCGAGGCCTCGCCGCAGCCGCCCGAGCGCGATCGTCATCTCGCCGGTCAGATCGAGCATGCCATCGAGCTTCCGGGTGTCGATCCGCAGCGCGTGGGACCGCCCGGACCACAGCTCGAAGTCCTCGCGACGGCGCCCGAAGGGACGGCTGCGGCGCTCCCGCCCGGTCTTCTGGGGCTCGCGCGAGGGGGCTGCGGCGGCCGCCTCGGGTCCCTGCGAGGAAACCCGCCGCAGCGCGGCCAGGATCTCGTGCTCGCGTGCGCTCGGCGCGTCGCCCTCGGCGATCGCCTCGGGGACCAGCTCGCGAAGGGCGTCGACGGCTCCCAGCAGCAGCGTGACGACGCCGCTGGTGACCTCGAGCGAGCGCGCGCGGATCAGCTCGAGCACGTCCTCGACCCCGTGCGCGAACTCGGAGACGGCCGCGAATCCCAGGGAATAGGCATTTCCCTTGAGCGTGTGCATCGCTCGAAAGATGGTCTCCACCAGCTCGGAGTCGGCCGGCGCGGCCTCGAGGGCAACCAGCGCGCTCTCGGTCGCGAGGAAGCTCTCCTCGCACTCGGTGGCGAAGGTCTTGAGAACCTCCTCCTGCTCGGAGTCCATGCTTTCGGTCCTCACAGACGTCGGACGAACGCGGCGCCGTCGTCCGTCTGGAACAGCAGCTGGCGGCCACGGGACCCGCCCACGTCGTGCGCCACCACCGGAATCCGCTCGGCGGCGAGCACGTCGAACGCGAGGGCGACGTTCTTGGACCCGAGATCGCTGGCGCCGGCAGCGCCGGGCGGCTGAAGCAGCCGCGCGCCGCCGAAAACCTTCGCCTGCATGCAGCTCTTGCGGCCGCCGATCTCGATCATCGCGGCGACGAGTCGTTCCAGTGCCGCCGGACCGAAGCGGGTCGGTGTGGCGGCGCTGCCGATTCGATTCGGGAGCAGATAGTGGTTCATACCGCCGGCGCGCAGCTCCCGATCGAACAGGCACACCGAGACGCAGGATCCGAGGATCGTGCGCACCGTGACGGCCTGCGCCGACACGAAGACGCGCCCCGGCTGGAGGTAGAGGTCGACTCGCGCCGCGGCATTCGAGTCGGGAGTCTCGCTCGCCTCCGCCAGGCGGGCCTTCACGGCCGAGTCCAGGCTCCATGGCGCGAGCGCTCCATCGAGGAGAGCAGCGCGGTGGCGGCCTGCGCGCCCAGCAGCTCGAAGAGCTCCTCGTCGACGCGCGTGAAGCCGTTCTTCTGGGGGAGCAGCCGGAAGATCGCGACCACGCCGATCACCCGCTCCTGGACGCGGAGCGGGATGCAGGCGGTCAGCTCGGGATTCTCGCTCGCCGCCGCCGGCTCACCCGATTCCGCCGCCAGATAGGGCCTGCCGGACGCGGCGACCCGCCCGATCGCACCGGAGCCGATGGGAATGCGCTGATATCGGTCATCGACCATGCCGCGGCAGGCTGCCAGCACGAGCTGTCCGGTCGGGGGATCGCATTCGAAGATCGCCACCTCTTCCGAACCGATCAGGTTCGTGACGATCTCCAGGATCGTCGTGAGCACGTCTTCGCGACCGGCGCTCGCGAGGAGTTCATGGCAAGCCACGAAGAGGCTCGCGAGGTGCGCATTCTGGCGCTCGAGCTCGATGAAGCGCCGCGACATCTCGCCGTACTCTTCTTCGAGCGCTCGCTTCTCGGTCTCGAGCGTGAGGACTCGCGCTTGCAGATCCGAAGCGGCCTGTGCGTCGAGCTCGCGGCTGCGCATCAGAGAACCGTTCCCAGCACGCTTTGCATCTTCGAGAGGAGCTCTACCGCGTCGACGGGCTTGGTGACGTACTCGTTGCAGCCGCTCGCAAAGCCGGCTTCGACGTGTTCCGGTTCGCCTCGCGTGGTGACGAGGATGACGGGAGTGTGTCGGATCTCCCGGTTCGCACGGATCGTGCGGCAAGCCTCGATGCCGGTCATTTCCGGCATCATGACGTCCATCACGATCACGTCCGGCCGGAGCGCGAGCGCCTTCTCGACCGCCTCGGCGCCGTTGCGCGCCGTGACGACCTCGTAGCGTCCGCGGTCGAGGATCATTCGCTCCATCAGCAGCGCCGTGCTCGAGTCGTCGACCAGCAGCACGCGCTTCTTCCCGGTGCCGTCCATTGTGATGCCTCTCCAGGTGCGGACCGGCGGAGCGATGGGGCCCCGGCAGGATTCCGACGCCCATTCATCGGTCCCCGGACACGAGGGGTTGAGACCCCGAGCTGCGCGATCGTCGTCGGACTCAAGGCCGCAGGTCGTCGATCCGATCCAAGCGAGGGCACGTCGTCGGGAGAGACCGACGCGCGGGCTCGCAGCATTCCGGAGGGGACCAGGGAACCATGTACCGATCGATTCGCGCGGCCAAGCGAACTGGCGCGATCAGAACGCTTCCCTGGCTCGCCGCGGCGTGCCTCTCGCTGGCCTGGACGAATTCACCCGCGCGCTCGGAGGCCTTGACCCCCGGCGGCTACCAGGAGTTCATGGTCGGCTACCGCCGGGGAGCCGGAGCTCCCGTCCCCGCGACCAACCGGTCGACTCCCGAGCGCGAGCGGCTCGGAAAGACGCTCTTCTTCGATCCGAGGCTTTCCGCGTCGGGCGTGATGTCGTGCGGCACCTGCCACAACCCGGGTCTCTCCTGGGGCGACGGATTGCCCAAGGGCGTCGGCCACGGGATGAAGACGCTGGGGCGCCGCACCCCGACCCTGCTGAACGTGGCGTGGTCGGAGCTCTTCTTCTGGGACGGCCGTGCCGCGAGTCTCGAGGAGCAGGCGCTCGGCCCGATCGCCTCGCCCGACGAGATGAACCTGCCCCTCGAGGCGCTGGTGCCGAAGCTCCGCGCGATTCCGGAGTACGCGCCGCGCTTCGAGGAAGCGTACCCGGGCGAGGGCATCTCGACGGACACGATCTCCAAGGCGATCGCCAGCTTCGAGCGCACCGTCGTCTCGGGGCGCGCGCCCTTCGACGCCTGGCTCGAGGGCGACGAGGATGCCATCTCCGAGGCGGCGAAGCGCGGCTTCGTGCTCTTCAACGAGAAGGCGCGCTGCTCGACCTGCCACGGCGGCTGGCGCTTCACCGACGACAGCTTCCACGACATCGGGGTCGGAGGGGAGGACCGCGGGCGCGGCGCCGTGCTCGCGGACATCGAGGTGCTCCAGTTCGCGTTCAAGACGCCGACCCTGCGCAACGTCGACCGCCGCG
>DATBRV010000001.1:0-15327 GCA_036560145.1 Myxococcota bacterium | reverse complement strand
GTGGTAGAAGCTCTTCTCCAGCAGCGTCTCGCGCCGGAACTTCTCCATGTAGTCGTGGTTCTGCTTCTGGAGCTCGCGCTCGGTGAAGGCGCGCACGGCGCGGCGGGCGGCCTCCATCAGCGCGTCGATCAGGCGGCGCAGCGCGCCCACCTCTTCGGGCGACATGCCGGCGGCTTCCAGGCGCGCGGCGAGGTCGCGCAGCTCCTGCACAGCCCCCTCGGCGTTCATCTGCTCGAGCGTGCGGCGGCTGAAGAAGCCGAGCTGGAGGAAGTTCTCGATGCGCCCCGATCCGGCCTGCTCGGCCGCCGCGCGGATCAGCTGCTCGAGCACGGAGAGGTCGGCCGTGAGCATGGCCCGCGCCAGCTCGGAGAGCTCGCTGGGATCCCCCTGCATGTTCTGGATCTGCTCGGCGATCCGCTTGAGCAGCTCCTCGAGATCGATCCCGAGGCCCGACAAGGAGTTGGCGGCGTCGCCGAAGGTCTCGCGCAGGTTGTCGTAGAAGCCCGACCAGTAGAGCTCGAAGAGCTCGTCGTAGGTCGGGACCTCCTCGCCGCGCTTGACCATGGTCGTGCGCAGCGCGTCCCGGAAGATCTCCCGGTCCTCGATCGAGAGCTCGTCGAGCGCCTGGAAGGCGTCGATCGCCTCGGCCGTCGAGACGCGGATCCCGCTCTTGCGCAGGATGTTGGTGAACTCGAGGATCTTCTTCTGCACGCCCGGCCTTGATGTACTCCGCTCGGCTACGCCTCGCTGCGCGCTTCGCTTGCTCTAGTGAAGCACGCCCTTCTTGGTCGCGGCAGGATCGGGGGGCGCGCCGGTGGCTGCCGCGGCCACGGGGGCCGCGGCGCGTGTCTCGCCTTCCTTCTTGGCCAGCAGCTTCGAGAGCTCCGCCTGGGCCTTCCGCACGTCGCCCTCGTACTTGAGGATCACGTTGAAGGTCTGGTTCACGAGATCCTGGTCGAGATCGGTCGCGTTGAGCGCGAGCAGCGCGCGCGCCCAGTCGAGGGTCTCGGAGATCGACGGCGTCTTCTTCAGGTCGAGCTGGCGCAGCTTGTGCATCATCGTGACCAGATCCTCGACCAGCTTCTTGCTGGCCTCCGGAACCTTGGTCTCGAGGATCCGCTGCTCGAGCTCCTGGCTCGGATAATCGATGTAGAGGTGCAGGCAGCGGCGCTTGAGCGCGTCGCTCATCTCGCGGGCGTTGTTCGAGGTCAGGAAGACCAGCGGCCGCCGCTTGGCGGTGATGGTCCCGATCTCGGGGACCGTGACCTGGAAGTCCGAGAGCACCTCCAGCAGGAACGCTTCGAACTCGGGATCCGATTTGTCGACCTCGTCGACCAGGAGCAGCTGCGGCTCCTCCGCCGTGATCGCGCGCATCAGCGGGCGGGCCACCACGAAGTGCTCCGAGAAGAAGACGCTGTCCTCGCGCCCGACGCGCTCGGCGGCGTCACGTAGAGTCTTGGCGCCCTTCATCACGTCGCTGAAGCGCTCCTTCAGGATCTGGGTGTAGAGGAGCTGCTTCGAGTACTCCCATTCGTAGAGCGCCTTGGCCTCGTCGAGGCCCTCGTAGCACTGGAGCCGGATCAGATTGCGGCCGGTCGCCAGCGCCACCACCTTCGCCAGCTCGGTCTTGCCCACCCCGGCGGGGCCCTCGACCAGCACCGGCTTCTCCAGCTTGTGCGCCAGGAAGACGACGGTCGCGATCTTGCGGTCGCAGATGTAGCCCTGATCGCGCAGTCGCTCCTCGACCAGCGCCACGGAATCAAACATACGGTCCCCTTCGCACCTAGCTCATCAGATGAAGAACGTGCCCGAGCTTTTCCTTCTTCGTGCGAAGGTATTCGAGGTTCTTCTCGTTGGGTTGGATTTCGAGCGGCACGCGGTCGACGATCGTGAGGCCGTAGCCCTCGATGCCGGCCCGCTTGCCCGGGTTGTTGGTGATCAGCCGCAGCTTGCGCACCCCGAGGTCGGCCAGGATCTGGGCGCCCACACCGTAGTCCCGCATGTCGGGCGGGAAGCCGAGGCGCTCGTTCGCCTGCACCGTGTCGAGCCCCTCCTTGTCCTGGAGCCCGTACGCCCGGATCTTGTTCTTGAGCCCGATGCCGCGGCCTTCCTGGCGCATGTAGAGCAGCACGCCGCAGCCCTCGCCGTCGATCATCTTCATGGCGGCCTGGAGCTGCTCGCCGCAGTCGCAGCGCTGGGAGCCGAAGGCGTCGCCCGTCAGGCACTCGCTGTGGACCCGCACCAGCACCGCCCGGTCCGGATGGATCTCCCCCTTGACCAGGGCCATGTGGTCGACGTGGTCGATGCCGTTCTCGTACACGATGGCGCGGAAGTCGCCCGCGTAGGCCGTGGGCATGGTCGACTCGGCCGCGCGGCGCACCAGCTTCTCGTTGCGCAGGCGGTACTGGATCAGGTCGGCGATCGTGACGATCTTGATCTCGTGGGTCCGCGAGAACTCCACCAGGTCCTGCAGCCGCGCCATGGTTCCGTCGTCGTTCATGATCTCGCAGATCACGCCGGCGGGCCGCAGGCCGGCGAGGCGCGCGAGATCCACGGAGCCCTCGGTCTGCCCCGCGCGCCGCAGCACGCCGCCCTCGCGGGCGCGCAGCGGGAACACGTGGCCGGGGCGCACGATATCGGTCGGCTTGGCCTCGTCGGCGATCGCGGCCAGGATCGTGGTGGCGCGGTCCGCCGCCGAGATCCCGGTGGTGACGCCGTGGCGCGCCTCGATCGAGACCGTGAAGGCGGTCCCGAAGCCGGAGTTGTTCTCGTAGTCGGGGACCATCATCGAGAGGCGCAGCTGATCGAGGCGCTCCTCGGTGAGCGAGAGGCAGATCAGGCCGCGGGCATGCTTGGCCATGAAGTTGATCGCCGCCGGGGTCACCTTCTCGGCGGCCAGGCAGAGATCGCCCTCGTTCTCGCGGTCCTCGTCGTCGACCAGGATCACGAGCTTGCCGGCCCGGATGTCTTCGATGGCCGCCTCGACGGAGGCGACGGCGCTGTGGATCTCGGCCGGGGTCCGCGGCGCGAGGATCTTCCTGGGCATGAGGGGCATCGGTGGCTAGAACCTCCCGTACGGACCGCGCTGGCGGTTCCGGCGGGCGCGGCGTCCCACCCCAGGGTGAGCGCCAATCCACACTAACAACCGTTGATTGGCGTGTCAAACCGGGGTCTTAGCGAGCGGAGCGCGCAGCGAGCCGGAGGCGAGCGGAGTTCACCCAGGCCAAACCGGTTTCAGGCCGGACGCTCCGAGAAGCTGGCGAAGACGCCCTTCAGGAAGTCCTCTTCGGAGACCCCGAACTTTCCGCCGAAATCGTGGCGCTCGTCGATGTTCCGGTAGAGCCGCCGCAGCAGCTCGCGGAAGGTCTCGATCACGCCCTCGCCGCGGATCGCCGCTGCCGGGAAGGTCGGGAAGTCGCCCCACGCCTGCTTGATCTCGCCGAGCGGCTTCACGTCGGGCAGATCGCGCTTGTTGAACTGCACGACCTTCGGGATCTGCTCGAAGTCGATGCCGTTCGACTTCAGGTTCGCCTCCATGTCGCGCCACGAGTAGGCGTTGGCGGAGGCCGAGGCTCGCTGCGAGTCGGCGACGAAGACGACCGCGTCGGCGCCCGCCAGCACCACCTTGCGGGTCGATCGGTGCATCACCTGCCCGGGAACCGTGAAGAGCTTGATCTTCACCGAGAACCCGTTCGCGGTGCCGAACTGGATCGGAAGGAAGTCGAAGTAGAGAGTCCGGTCGTCGGCCGTGTCGAGGGTCAGCATCTTGCCCCTCGCGTCCTTGTCGACCAGGGCGTGGAGCTGCTGCAGGTTGGTCGTCTTCCCGGACAGGGCCGGCCCGTAGTAGACCACCTTCACGGTGATCTCCCGCTCCGCCATGTTGATCTGGACCATCGCGCGCGCGCCTCGCCCTCCCCGGGAGCCGTCTGGGGCTCCTGGGCCCCTCCTGCATCGGCACGACGGGGATCGGGGTGAAGGCGGGGCTCAGCCCTTCCGGAAGGCCTCCAGCAGGACCCGGGCGGCGGCCGCCGGCGTGGCCCGGGAGGCCTCCACGTCCCGTTCGAGGGCGGCCGCCCGGCGGGCGACCTCGGGGTGGCTGCGGAAGGCGTCGCGCAGGCCCTGATCGACCAGGCTCCACATCCAGGAGCGGGCCTGATCGCGGCGCCGCGCCTCGCGCTCCCCGCTGGCCGCAACGGCCGCCTGGTGCTCCTCGATCATGGCCCAGACCTCCGGGACGCCCTCCCCCGCGGAGGCGCTCGCGACCAGCACCCGGGGCTTCCAGCTCGGCGAGGGCGCGCGCAGGATCTCGAGCGCACGGGCGTGCTCGCCCCGAGCGCGCTCGGCGCTGGCGCGCTGCTCGCCGTCCGCTTTGGTGACGACCAGCGCGTCGGCGAGCTCGAGCACGCCCTTCTTGATCCCCTGCAGATCGTCGCCCGCCCCCGGCTGCACGAGCACCAGGAAGAAATCCACCATCGCGTGGACCGCGATCTCGGACTGCCCGATCCCGACGGTCTCGACCAGCACCACGTCGTAGCCGGCCGCCTCGCACACCAGCATCGCTTCGCGGGTGCGCTGGGCCACGCCGCCCAGGGATCCGCCCGAGGGAGAGGGCCGGATGAAGGCACGGTCATCTTGAGCGAGCCGGTCCATGCGCGTCTTGTCGCCCAGGATGCTGCCGCCGGAGACCGGGCTGCTGGGATCGACCGCGAGCACCGCCACCCGATGATCCCTGGCCAGCAGGTGGAGGCCGAGCGCCTCGATGAAGGTGCTCTTGCCGACCCCGGGCGGGCCGGTGACGCCGACGCGGATCGCGCCGCCGGTGTCGGGCACCAGCGCGTCGAGGATCTCCTGGCCGAGCGCCGCCTGGTCCGGGCGCGTGCTCTCGAGCAGCGTGATGGTGCGCGCGATCGCGCGACGATCGCCCCGCCGGATCGCGTCGCGGAAGGCCGGAGCCGATTCCGCGTCCGGGCTCATCGGCGACGGGCGCGGATCACCTGGAGCACCTCGCGGGCCGCGCCCGGCACCGCGGTTCCGGGTCCGAAGATCGCGCCCACGCCATGCTCGCGGAGGAAGGGGTAGTCCTTGGGCGGGACGATCCCGCCCACCACCACCGCGATGTTTCCCGCCCCCTGCGCCGCGAGCTCTTCCACCAGCTGCGGCACCAGCACCTTGTGGCCGGCCGCCTGGCTGGAGACGCCCACCACGTGCACGTCGTTCTCGATCGCCTGGCGGGCCGCCTCGGCGGGAACCTGGAAGAGCGGTCCCACGTCGACGTCGAAGCCGAGGTCGGCGAAGGCCGTGGCAATGACTTTCATGCCCCGGTCGTGGCCGTCCTGACCCAACTTGACCACCAGCATGCGCGGGCGACGGCCCTCGACGCGGGCGAACTCCTCGACCTCGCGGCGCACGGACTCGAACTCGGGATCGCCCTCGTACACCGCGCGATAGACTCCCGACACCGAACGCACGTCGGCACGATAGCGCGTGAAGACCTGTTCGAGCGCCGAGGAGATCTCCCCCACCGTCGCGCGGGCGCGCGCCGCGGCGACCCCGGCTTCCAGCAGGTTCCCCTTCCCGCTGCGCGCCACCGCCTGGAGCTGCGCCAGCACGCGTTCCACCGCGCCGGCGTCTCGGCGCGCGCGCACCTGCGCGAGCCGCGCGATCTGGGAGCTGCGCACGGCGGCGTTGTCGACGTCCAGCACGTCGATCTCGTCCTGCTGCGAAAGCCGGTACTTGTTGACGCCCACGATCACGTCGTCGCCACGGTCGACCCGCGCCTGGCGCCGCGCCGCGCACTCCTCGATCCGCAGCTTGGGCATGCCGGCCACGATGGCGCGGGTCATCCCGCCCAGGTCCTCGACCTCGCGGATGATCCGGCGCGCCTCGTTCGCGACGCTCGCGGTCAGCGACTCCATGAAATAGGAGCCGCCCCAGGGATCGATCACGCCGGGGATGCCGGTCTCCTCCTGGAGGATCAGCTGCGTGTTGCGCGCGATCCGCGCGGTGTTGTCGGTGGGCAGGCCCAGCGCCTCGTCGTAGGCGTTCGTGTGCAGCGACTGCGTGCCGCCGAAGACCGCGGCCATCGCCTCGATCGTGGTGCGGATCACGTTGTTGAGCGGATCCTGCTCGGTCAGGCTCGCGCCCGAGGTCTGGCAGTGCGTGCGCAGCACCGAGGACTCCAGCTTCTGGGGCTGGAACTGCGCCATCAGCTCGTGCCAGAGCACGCGCGCCGCGCGCATCTTCGCGATCTCGAAGTAGAAGTTCATGCCGATCGCCCAGAAGAACGAGAGCCGCGAGGCGAAGGCGTCGATCGCGAGGCCCTTGGAGAGCGCGGCCCGCACGTATTCGATCCCGTCCGCCAGCGTGAAGGCCAGCTCGAGCGTGGTGGTCGCCCCGGCCTCCTGCATGTGGTAGCCGCTGATCGAGATCGAGTTGAACTTCGGCATGTGCCGGCTGGTGTACTCGATGATGTCGGCCACGATCCGCATGCTCGGCTCGGGCGGATAGATGTACGTGTTGCGGACCATGAACTCCTTGAGGATGTCGTTCTGGATGGTCCCGGTGAGCTTCTCCTGCGGGCAGCCCTGCTCCTCGCCCGCGACGATGAAGCAGGCCAGCACCGGCAGCACCGCGCCGTTCATGGTCATCGAGACCGACATCTGCTCGAGCGGGATGCCGTCGAAGAGGATCTTCATGTCCTCGACGGAGTCGATCGCGACGCCGGCCTTGCCGACGTCGCCCATCACGCGCGGATGGTCGGAGTCGTAGCCGCGGTGGGTGGCGAGGTCGAAGGCGACCGAGAGGCCCTTCTGCCCGGCCGCCAGGTTGCGCCGGTAGAAGGCGTTCGATTCCTCGGCGGTCGAGTAGCCGGCGTACTGCCGGATCGTCCAGGGACGGTTCGCGTACATGGTGGCGCGGGGCCCGCGCAGGTAGGGGGGGGCGCCGGGGATGCTGTCGACGGCCTCGAGCGCCTCGAGGTCGGCCGCGGTGTAGAGCGGCTTCACGCGGAGGCCCTCGGGCGTCTCGCGCACCAGCGTCTCCGCATCCTTGCCGCGCAGGTCCTCGCGCGCGAGCGCGCGCCAGCCCTCCAGATCGGCTCGCCTTCCGTCTCGATCGCTCATCCAGCGGTTCCTTTCCGAGGCGCGGACGATAGCCGCCGCGCCGGCCGCGAGCACCGCCGCTACATCGAGCGGCGGTAGCGGCCTCCCACCTCGAAGAGCGCGTCGCAGATCTGCCCGAGGCTCGCGCACTTCACGGTCTGCATCAGCTCGGCGAACACGTTGCCGCCGGCGCGCGCCACGTCTTGCAGCTGGCGCAGCGCCGGCTCAGAGCGGGCGGCGTGGCGCGCCTGGAAGGCGTGCAGGTTCGCGACCTGCGCGCGCTTCTCGGCCTCGGAGGAGCGGGCCAGCTCGCGCGGCGCGCCGCTCGGCTCGGGGTGCGGATTCTCGAACTGGTTGACGCCGATGATCGGAAGCGCCCCCGAGTGCTTGAGCGTCTCGTAGACGAGGCTCTCGTCCTGGATCCGGCCGCGCTGGTAGAGCGTCTCCATGGCGCCCAGCACGCCGCCCCGCTCCGAGAGCCGCTCGAACTCCTCCAGCACCGCGGCCTCGACGAGGTCGGTCAGCTCCTCGATCAGGTAGGCGCCCTGGAGCGGGTTCTCGTTCTTCGCGAGCCCCAGCTCGCGGTTGATGATCAGCTGGATGGCGAGGGCGCGCCGGACGGATTCCTCGGTGGGGGTGGTGACGGCCTCGTCGTAGGCGTTGGTGTGCAGGCTGTTGCAGTGGTCCTGGAGCGCGGTGAGCGCCTGGAGCGTCGTGCGGATGTCGTTGAAGGCCATCTCCTGCGCGTGCAGCGAGCGCCCCGAGGTCTGCACGTGATACTTGAGCTTCTGGCTGCGCTCCGACGCTCCGTAGAGCTCGCGCATCGCCACCGCCCAGATCCGGCGCGCGACGCGTCCGATCACGGTGTACTCGGCATCCAGGCCGTTGCTGAAGAAGAACGAGAAGTTCGGTGCGAAGTCGTCGATCGCGAGGCCGCGCGCGCGGTAGTACTCGCAGTAGGTGAAGCCGTTGGCGAGCGTGAAGGCGAGCTGCGTGATCGGGTTCGCTCCCGCCTCGGCGATGTGGTAGCCGGAGATCGAGACCGTGTAGAAGTTCCGCAGCCGGTTCTGGATCGACCACTCCTGTACGTCGCCCATCAGGCGCAGGGCGAAGTCGGTGGAGAAGATGCAGGTGTTCTGGGCCTGATCCTCCTTGAGGATGTCGGCCTGGACGGTGCCGCGCACGCTCGCCAGCACCTCGCTCCGGATCCGCGCGTACACCTCGGGCGCCACCACCTCGTCGCCCGCGACGCCGAGCAGCGCGAGCCCGAGGCCGCCGTGGCCGGGCGGGAGGTCGCCGCCGTAGGCGGCGCGCTCGCCGGGCGCGAGCCCGCGCAGCGCGCGCTCGAGGCCGCCGGTCTCGCGCAGGTGCTTCTCGACGCCCTGGTCGATCGCGGCGTTCAGGAAGCAGGCGAGCAGGACGGGCGCCGGCCCGTTGATCGTCATCGAGACGGAGGTCTTGGGGTCGCAGAGGTCGAAGCCCGAGTAGAGCTTCTTGGCGTCGTCGACGGTGCAGACGGAGACGCCCGAGTTCCCGACCTTGCCCCAGACGTCGAGCCGCGGCTCGGGATCGCGGCCGTAGAGCGTCGGGCTGTCGAAGGCGGTCGAGAGGCGCACGGCCGGCTGTCCGGCCGACAAGAGGTGGAAGCGTCGGTTGGTGCGCTCCGGCGTCCCCTCCCCGGCGAACATGCGCGCCGGATCCTCGTTCTCGCGCTTGAACGGAAACACGCCGCCCGTGAACGGGAAGTGACCCGGGAGGTTCTCGCGGCGCAGATAGCGCGCGAGCTCCCCCCAGCTCTCGCCGCGCGGCAGCGCCACTTTCGGAAGCGACGTCTTCGCGAGGGTCTCGGTGCGGTTCGAGACCCGGATCGATTGGCCGCGCACCTGGTAGGTCTGCGTGTCGCCCTGGTAGCGGGCGCGCGTCTGCGGCCACGCGAGCAGCGCGCTGCGCAGCCCGGGATCGAGCTCGGCGAGCGCGGCGTCGCCGGCGGCGCGCAGCGCCGGCGCCGCGGCCGGATCGGAGATGGCGGCCAGGGCGCGCTGGCAGGCCCAGGCATCGGCGGCGCGCTCGGCCTGCCGGTCGGTCTCGGCGTGGAAGCCGCGCACACTCTCGGCGATCTCGGCGAGATAGCGGCTGCGCGCGCCGGGGATCAGCTCGCTGACGGCGGGCGGAGCCTCCGCCGCCGGGTGGAGGCCGCGGACGACCGCCTGCCCGGCCGCACCCGCGCCCAGCCGCGGGCGCAGCGCCTGGTAGAGCCGGTCGAGCCCGGGGTCGTTCCAGCGGCGCGCCACGGTCGGGAAGACCGGCAGCTCGGCATCGCTCGCCGCCGGGTTCGCATGATTGCGGCGCCACTGCTTGCGCACGTCGCGCAGCGCGTCGGCGGCTCCCCTCCGGTCGGCCTTGTTCAGCACGATCGTGTCGGCCAGCTCGAGCATGTCGATCTTCTCGAGCTGCGAGGGCGCGCCGTACTCGGGCGTCATCACGTACACGGAGGTGTCGGCGAGGTCGATCACCTCGGAGTCGCTCTGCCCGATCCCCGCCGTCTCGACCAGGATCAGGTCGAAATCGGCGGCCTGGAGCACGCGCACGGCGTCCGCGACCGCACGCGAGAGCGCCAGGTGGGCGCGCCGCGTGGCGAGCGAGCGCGCAAAAATGAACTTGCCGTGGATCGCGTTCATGCGGATCCGATCCCCCAGCAGGGCTCCCCCCGAGCGGCGGCGCGAGGGATCGACCAGCAAGAGGCCGATGCTGCGCTCCGGGTGCTCGAGCCGGAAGCGGCAGACGATCTCGTCGACGACGCTCGACTTGCCCGAGCCGCCGGTTCCGGTGAAGCCCACCACCGGCGCCCGCGGCCGCGCCCGCCGGGCGTCGAGCTCGCGCCGCAGGCGCTCGCTCGCGGGGCTGGCGGGCTCGCCCTCCTCCTCGAGCTGGCTGATCAGCCGCGCCACCGCGAGCGGATCGCCGACGCCGAGACGCGCCAGCGCCCCCTCCGCGCCGGGGCGCGGGTGGCCCGCGACGTCGTCCAGCAGCCAGCGGATCATCCCCTCGAGGCCGAGGTCGCGGCCGTCCTCGGGGCGGAAGATCCGCGCCACGCCGTAGGCGTGCAGCTCGGCGGCCTCGTCCGCGGTGATGGTTCCCCCGCCGCCGCCATACACGCGCACGTGCCGCGCGCCCGATTCGCGCAGGCGATCGATCAGGAAGCGGAAGAACTCGAGGTGGCCGCCCTGGTACGAGGAGATCGCGACCGCGTGCGCGTCTTCCTGGACCGCGGCCTCGACGATCTCCTCGACCGAGCGGTCGTGGCCGAGATGGATCACCTCGGCGCCGCCGGCTTGGAGCAGCCGGCGCATGATGTTGATGGCGGCATCGTGGCCGTCGAACAGGCTCGCCGCGGTCACGATCCGCAGGCGCTCTCCGGGGCGCTCCGCGGGCCGCAGCTCCGGCGCGGCGGCGGAGCTCACGGCGCGCCCCGGGCCGGGCGCCGGCGCGGTGCGCCGGCGTCGATCCGGCTGCGCACGTGGTCGCGGTACTTTCCGATCTCGTCGCGCAGCGCCATCAGATCCCCGATCCGCGCGTCGAGCTCGCCCTGGTGGCGCCCGAGCAGCTCGTCGAGCTTCTCGAGCAGCGCGAGGGTCGAGCCCCCGATCGCGTAGACGGCGTTCAGCTGCTTGATCTCCGCCAGCGTGAGTCCGAGCGCCTTGAGGCGCTGGATGAAGCGCAGCCGCTCGAGCTCGTCGCTTCCATAGACCCGCCGGCCCCCGGCCCGCCGGCGCACGCCCGGGAGCAGGCCGAGCTCTTCGTAGTAGCGCAGTGTGCGGGCCGAGACGCCCGTCTTCTCGCGCACTTGCGCGATCGAATGCAGCTCGGAGACGGATTCCGTTTGCCAGCTCACGTCAACTGGCTAGCACGACTCCGGGCCGGAGGTCAAGTGGCCGGCGGAACCGGTCCGCAAGCGAAGCGCGCAGTGAGCCGCAGGCGAGCGGAGTCCATCGAGCCGGAAGCGATAGGATCGACCCCGCCATGCGCGCCCTGGCCCCGCTGCTGCTCCTGCTCAGCCTCGCTGGCGCGGCGCCGGCCCTCGCCGAGGTCGCGCCCGGAGCTCCGCAGCCCAGCCTGGACGAGCGTCCGCTGCTGACGCCGCGCCGTGTCGGAAACCTGAAGGCCGGGATCGCGCTCGCGGGCGCCGCCCTGCTCGCCTGGGGCGCAGCCGTGCGACCCGAGCAGGACTCGCGCCGGCGCCGGCAGCTGCGCGATGGGCTGCTGCTCGGCCTCGGCCTCTCGGCGGGTCTCGGCTGGTGGAACTTCTCGGCCTTCCATCACCCGGGCTTCGGACATCCCTCCGACACCTTCCACTACTACGTCGGCTCGAAATACTTCCCCGAGCTCGGCTACCAGCGGATCTACCTGTGCGCCGCCGTCGCCGATCTCGAGGCCGGCCTGCGGGAGCAGGTCGAGGGCCGCTACCTGCGGGATCTCGCCAGCAACCAGCTGGTCCGCGCGTCCACTGCGCTGGAGCGCCCGGAGGCGTGCACCGCGAGCTTCTCTCCCGAACGCTGGGCGGCGTTCCAGCGCGACATCGCCTGGTTTCGCGACCGCGTTCCCCCGCGGCGCTGGCAGGCGATCCAGACCGACCACGGCTACAACGCGACTCCCGTCTGGACGGCCCTCGGCGGATCGCTCGCGAACCTCGCCCCCGCCAGCGACCGCAGCATGCTCGCGCTGCGGCTGATCGACCCGTTGCTGCTCGCCGGAATGTGGATTGCCGTCGCGCTCGCGTTCGGCTGGCGCGCCGCCTGCGTCGCCGCGCTCTACTGGGGCACGAACTACCCCGCTCAGTATGGCTGGACCGGCGGCAGCTTCCTGCGCCAGGGCTGGCTGGTGGCGAGCGTGACGGCCCTCTGCGCGCTGCGGCGCAACCGGCCCGCAGCGGCGGGCGCGCTGCTCGCGCTCGCCATCGCGCTGCGGATCTTTCCGATCTTCGTCGCGGCGGCGCTCGTCGTGAAGGCGGCGGTCGGGATGCTCCAGCAGCGGCGCTTCCGGCTCTTCCCGGATCACCGACGCCTGCTGGCCGGTGCGCTCGCCGCCGGCGCCGCGCTCTTCGCGATCTCGCTCGTCGCGGGCGGGGGCGCGGGCGCCTGGGGCGAGTTCATCGAGGACAGCCGGGCGCATCTGGCGACGCCGCTGCGCAACTACATGGGTCTCGCGACGGTGGTCTCCTACGACCCGGCCGCGAGCTCCGCGCAGACCCTCGACCGCTCCCAGGACGACCCCTACGCGGCCTGGAAGGAGGCCCGGCGCAGCGCGGCGGGCGAGCGCCGCTGGATCTTCCTCGCGCTGCTGGGCGGCTACCTGGCGCTGCTCGCGCGCGCCGCGGCCCGCAGCGAGGACTGGGTGGCCGGCGTGCTCGGGCTGGGTCTCGTGCTGATGGCGGCCGAGCTCACCTGCTACTACAGCGCCGGGCTGCTCGCCTTCGGCCTGCTCTGGACCCGCCGTCCCAGCATCGGAATCGCGCTCTGCGGCCTCTCGGCGCTGGGCTGGTGGATCGCAGGATCGGGCCGGGGATGGGACGAGGTCTTCACCGGCATCAGCCTGGCGAGCGCGCTCTTCGTGGCCTGGGCGACCGCGCTGATTCCGTCCGCTAGACGGGCGTGACGCTGCGGCGCTTCGCGGGCGGCCGGTCGCGGCGGCCGCGGGCGCTGCGCAGACGCGCGGCCACCTCGTCGCACAGCGACTCCGGAGGCACCACGGCGTCCACCACGAGTTCGCTCGCGAGCCGCTCGATGTCGATGTCCTCGCGGTACTCCTGGCGCAGCTTCGCCTCCTCGGCGCTGCGCTCCGCGTCCGAGAGGCCCTGGAGCTTGTTGTAGTAGACGGCGTTCACGGCGGCTTCCGGCCCCATCACCGCGATCATCGCGGAGGGCAGCGCCAGACACGCCTCCGGGTCGAAGCCCGGCCCGCTCATCGCGTAGAGACCCGCGCCGTAGGCCTTGCGCACGATCACCGACAGCCGCGGCACGGTCGCCTCGGAGACCGCCATGATCATCTTCGCCCCGGCCCGGATGATGCCCTCGCGCTCGACCTGCTTGCCGATCATGAAGCCCGGCACGTCGGCGAGGAAGAGCAGCGGAAGCCCGAAGGCGTCGCACAGCCAGATGAAGCGGGCCGCCTTGTCGGCGGAGTCGACGAAGAGCACGCCGCCCTTGACCTTCGGCTGGTTCGCGACGATCCCGACCGGATGCCCCTCGATCCGCGCGAAGCCCGTCAGCAGCTCGCCCGCAAACAGTTTCTTGATCTCGAAGAAGGAGCCGGCGTCGATCAGACGCTCGATCACCAGGCGCATGTCGAAGGGCTTGTTCTCCTCCGCCGGGATCAGCGCCTCGAGGTCGCCGCAGCCCGCGGCCGGCGCCTGCGCCGGCAGCACCGGCAGGGGACCCTCGGCATGCGAAGGCAGGTACGCGAGATAGGCCTGCGCCGCCGCGATCGCGTCGGCCTCCGTCTTCGCCAGCAGATCTCCGCAACCCGACACCGAGCAGTGCATGCGGGCCCCGCCCATCTCCTCGAGCGTGGTGGTCTGCCCGATCACCATCTCGGCCATCCGCGGCGAGCCCAGGTACATGCTCGCGTTGCCTTCCACCATGAACACCACATCGCAGAAGGCGGGGATGTAGGCGCCGCCTGCCGCCGAGGGACCGAAGAGCAGGCAGACCTGGGGCAGGAATCCCGACATCCGCACCTGGTTGTGGAAGATCCGCCCGGCGCCGCGGCGCCCCGGGAACATCTGGATCTGGTCCGTGATGCGCGCGCCGGCGGAATCGACCAGGTAGACCAGCGGGACGCGCAGCCGCTCCGCGCGCTCCTGGATGCGCAGGATCTTCTCGACCGTGCGCGCTCCCCAGGATCCCGCCTTCACCGTCGAATCGTTCGCCATCACGCAGACCGGGCGGCCCCGCACGCTGCCGGTCCCGGTGACGACGCCGTCGGCCGGCAGATCCAGCGCGGTGCTGTTGGCGAGCGCGGCGTCCTCGACGAAGGAGCCCGGGTCGAGCAGCAGGGCCAGGCGATCCCGGCAGAAGAGCTTGCCTTCGCCGCGGGCCTTTTCGTGGTATTTCGGCTCGCCCCCCGCGCGGATGCGTTCGAGGCGTGCGCGCAGCTCTTCGCTTTGCTTCACGCGCGCGCCTCGGCGGCCTGCGCGCGCTCGCGCGCTCCCTTGCGGGCCCGATAGACGCGGCCGGGCAGCGCGCGCCCGAGCACGTCGCGCTCCAGCCACGCGCAGGCGTCGACCAGCCGGTCGAGATCGACGCCGGTCGCGATTCCCTCGCGCGCGAAGAGGTCGCAGACGTCCTCGGTGGCCACGTTGCCCGAGGCTCCCGGCGCGTAGGGGCAGCCGCCGAGGCCGCCGAGCGCGGCGTCGAAGGTGCGCACCCCGGCTTCGTAGCCCGCCTGGAGGTTGGCGAGCGCGCGCCCGTAGGTGTCGTGCAGGTGCAGGGCGATCCGGGCGAGCGGCCCCTCCCCGGCCACCGCCGCCACCAGCTCGCGCACCTGGCTGGGATGGCCGACGCCGATCGTGTCGCCGAGCGAGATCTCGGCGACGCCCAGCGCGAAGAGGCGGCGCACGAGCCCCGCCACCGCGGCGATCTTCACCTCGCCCTCGTACGGGCAACCGCACACGGTCGAGAGGTAGGCGCGCACCGGAACCCCGTCCGCGCCGGCGCACTCCACCACCGCGCGCGCTTCTTCCAGCTGCTCAATGATCCCGCGGTTCAGGTTCTTGCGGTTGTGCGTCTCGCTCGCCGACAGGAAGAGCGCCGCCACCTGCACCCCGCCCGCGGCGCGAAAGCGCTGATAGCCGCGCTCGTTCGGCACCAGCGCGCTGTAGATCACGTCCGGGAGGATCGGAAGCGTCGCCGCCAGCTCGTCGGCGTCGGCCAGCTGCGGGATCCACTTCGGGGAGACGAAGGAGGTGACCTCGATCCGGCGCAGGCCGGCCAGGCCGAGCCGCGTCACCAGCTCGCGCTTGCTGGCGGTGGGGACGGGGTCGGGCTCGTTCTGGAGGCCGTCGCGGGGTCCGACTTCGTAGACGAGCACCGCGGGCCCGGAGCCCGGCACGTCACTTCCCGTAGTCGTAGAAGCCGCGTCCGGTCTTGCGGCCGAGCCAGCCGGTCTCGACCCGCTTCTTGATCTCGAGGCAGGGCGCGTAGCGCGGGTTGCCGTACTCGCGGTACAGGCT